>CAJYHL010000073.1 GCA_913774625.1 uncultured Acidovorax sp. | reverse complement strand
CGAGCATCGCAGGTTGCCCGTAGCGCAGCGAAGGGACACGCACGGCAGGGTCGCCTTTCTTTTGGGTACTTTTCTTTGGCGAAGCAAAGAAAAGTACCTCGCCCGCCGGGGCGAGACCCGGCCCCGGGAAGCACCGCTTCAGCAGTTGCAGAAACGATTAACGCAATGCAGCAGCCCCTCAAGCCCGCAACGCAGCACGCAGCCTCTCCCCCGCATAAGCCTGCGCCTCGCGCGCCTTCTCCAGCACCGCCGCCGCACCGAAGAACTCGTGCGCCACGCCTTCGTAATCCCGGCGCTCCACCGGCACCCCCGCCTTTTGCAGAGCATCCTCCAGCTTGGCTCCATCGCTGCGCAGCGGGTCGATGCGGGCATTGATGAGGGTCACCGGCGGCAGGCCTGCGAGGTCGGCGTCGATCAGGCTCAGGCGCGGGTCGGCCAGGTCGTCTTCGGAGCGCACCAGATGGTCCACGAACCACTTCACCATGGCGCGGTTCAGCGGCTTGGCGATGGCGTTCTCCAGGTAGGACTCGGTGTTCAGGCTGGTCTGGGCGACGGGATAGACGCTCAGCACATGGCGCGGCGCGGGCAGGCCGGCGTCGCGTGCGGCGACCGCCGTGGCCACGGCCAGGTTGCCACCCGCGCTTTCGCCGGCCAGCGCCAGGCGGTGCGGGTCGCCGCCCAGGGTGTCGGCATGCGTGGTCAGCCAGCGGTAGGCGGCCAGGGCGTCGTCCCAGGCCGCGGGAAAGCGATGCTCCGGAGCCTGGCGGTAGTCCACCGACACCACGATGGCATGCGCCTGCCGGGCCAGGCCCCGGGCGCCGCCGTCATACACCTTGCGGTCGGCGATGACCCAGCCGCCGCCGTGGAAGTAGAGCACCACCGGCAGCGGGCCTGCGGCGCCGCCGTGGGGCACATAGGCGGTGGCGGGCAGGGGGCCTGCGGCGCCGTCCACCGTGATCTCGCGGGTGGTCACGCCGGGCACCAGCTGTGCCGGGTCGGTGGGACGGCCCTGCTCGCGCAGCAGGTGGTTCACGGCGTCCGCCACGGTGGGCTGCCGGCGGGCCTCGGCCACTTCCAGCTTCTCGATGGCCTTGGGCTGCAGCGCCTCATGGGCCTTGTACAGCGCCTGCTGGTCGTCGTCCGCGCGCAGCGCCGCAATCGCGTTGGACACGGCGTCCAGGATGGGGTTGGGCTTGCCGTGGTCTTGGGGGTTGTGGTCGTTCATGGAATGGAGTCCTTGGTGGGCCTGCGCGGGTGCCGCTGCGGCGTGGAGAAAGAAGAAGAGCAGGAGGAGGAGGGGGCGCCTCAGGGGATCGATCGCCCAGGTCGTGCGGGAGAGGTAGGTCGCTAGCCGACGGCCCGGTGGGTGCCGGAGCCGGGGCTGAAAGCAATGTAGGCCGCGCCTGCCTTCCAGGGTGTGGGACTAGCGCCAGGGGCGGCGTGGTCTCGTACTGTTAGTTACGTGGGCGTGCGCGAGGCATGCGCCTCTGCGCTGATGCCGGGCTGGGCACTCCAGGCCGGCGCCACGGTGCGCCAGAAGCCAGGCTGCATGCTTTTCTCACGGCTCTTGACCAGAACTGGATTGGTGACGAAAGTCACTCTCATTCGAGATATCGCCCACTAGAATTTTTTTGGCTTCAGGTTGTCCGCGCAGGGCAGCCTGCATCTCCCCGGCCCCCGGCCGACCGCAGCGGCCTCTTTTTTTCCATGGCTCGCTCATCGACAAAAAGGCTCGTCCATCCATGCACTGGTTCCCACGCGCTCGCGCTGTCGCGGCTCGCGTCGCTTTTTCCGCCTTGATCGTCTGTACCGGCGCTGCCGCAGCGGCGGCCGACGTACCCGGTTCCAAGGACCACCCGCTGCTCACCCGCTTCAAGGGCGCGGTCATCACGCACTACCAGACCCGCGACTTCGACGAGGCCGTCATGCCGGTCAAGTCCATCGCAGACAGGGACAAGGTGGCAGCGACCGATCTGGCCACGGCCGAGGGCAGGATCACCCGCATCGACTATTCGGTGCCCGGCAACAAGTCGGCGCTGGAGGTGATGCGCAATTACGAACAGGCGCTGTCCGGTGCCGGATTCCAGACCGTCTTTCAGTGCGACGGCGATCGGTGCGGGCGAGACATGTCGGGGTATCTCGCCAATAGCGAAAAGGTGATGCCTCCGGGGTTCAATGCCAGCTTCGATCCGAAGAACCGCTATCTGGTGGCGCGCCGCAGCAACCCTCAGGGCGATGTCCACGTGCTGCTGTGGGTGGCCGAGGATGGCGCCAACAACCGGACGCTGGTCTTCGAGCAGGTGGTGGACGCCAAGCCCATGGCCACGGGGCAGGTGAGCGTGCTGACCGCCGCCGACCTGAAGAAGAGCATCGACGCCACCGGCAGCGTGGCGATCTACGGCATCCACTTCGACACGGCCAAGGCCGACATCAAGCCCGAGTCGCGCCCGTCCCTGGACGAGATGGCCAAGCTGCTGGCGGCGAATCCGTCGATGCGCGTCTATATCGTCGGCCATACCGACAACGTCGGCAACCTGGCCGCCAACCTCGACCTCTCGCAGCGGCGCGCCGAGGCGGTGGCCAAGGCGCTGGCGGGCATGAAGATCGACGCGCAGCGCATGGTGGCCAAGGGCGTGGCCTCGCTCGCGCCGGTGGCGAGCAACGCCAACGACGCGGGGCGTGCCCGGAACCGGCGCGTGGAGCTGGTTCTCCAATAGCCGGGCGCACGGGCGTAGGCCAGCAGCCAGTCCGCCCGTCTGCCGATGTGCCGGAGGCGGCCGCTGCTCCTGCCGCTCCATCCTTCGCCATGAACGACGCCGCCATTCTTCCTTCACCCCCCAGGAACCTGTGCATCCTGGTCGTGGACGACCACGAGCTGATCCGGCTGGGCGTGCGCGCCCTGCTGCAGGCGCAGCCGCTGCCCGCAGGAGCGGCGGTGGAACTGCTCGAAGCCGGCAGCCTGGCCGAAGCCCTGGCCATCTACGAGTCTCAGGGAGGGGCCATCGATCTGGTGCTGCTGGATCTGGCGCTGCCCGACTCCCAGGGCATCGCCGGCATCTCGCAATGGATGGCCCGGCACCCCGCGGCCCGCATCGCGGTGATCTCGGGCATCTGCCCGGAGCCGTTCACGCCGGAGGGCCTGGAGCGCTGCGTCCTGGCCCTGGGTGCGGTGGCCTTCCTGCGCAAGACCGCCTGCCTGGATGAACTCGCGGGCCTGCTGGAGCAGACCTCCCGCTGGCATGCCGCGCGGGCACCGCTGCCGACCGGAGCCCTGCAGCCCCCGTCCCGCGGCGGTGAGGGCCCCAGGCCCGCCGCCGCGCCGACGCGCGGCCATCCGGCGCTGCGCACGCTGCCTTCGCGCCATGCCCGCGTGCTGCAGCTGGTGCTGGAGGGCAAGACCAACCGCGAGATCGCCGAGGCCATCCACCTGAGCGAGGGCACGGTCAAGAACTATGTCTCCACCCTGCTGCTGCGTTTCGGCGTGCGTTCGCGCGCCCAGCTGATCAGCGTGCTGCGATGACGATGCTGCCTGCGGATACGCCTGCTGCCTCCGGCCCTGCGGCTGCGGCTGCCGATGACCGAGCCCCCACGGCCGGGCGCGCAGGTGCGGTAACGGGAACGGGCTCGGGCGCTGGCACCGAACCCAGCCTGGAGCTGCGCGTGCTGCGCGAGCAGGTGGCGACCGTCTATGCGGGCCACACCATGGCGGTCAGCGCCCATCTGGCCTTCGCGACGGCGCTGACGCTGTTCTCATGGCCGCGCGTCGATCCCGGCCTGCATCCCGCCCTGGTGGCCTGGTTCGCCACGCTGCTGGCCGCGGACCTTTACGCCCTGCTGGCCCGGCGCTGGACGCCCGATGCGCCCATCGAGGAAACCGCCCGTTGGGCGCGCAAGTACACCGTGCTGGTGACGCTCACCAGCCTGGCGACGGCCCCGGCGGGCTTTCTGCTCATGGCGATGGGTTCGCAGAACATCACCACGTTGACGACCGTGGTGATGATGGGCAGCTGGACCCGCGCGGTGCAGGCGCGCTGGGCCATCAAGCCCGCGATGTTCGGCTACGGCATTCCCATGATGTCCGGGCTGATCCTGGCGCTGGTGCTGAAGGGCGGCCTGGTGCATTGGCTGCTGGCAGCCTTCATCACCGTCAACCTGGTGCTCACGCTGCGCGCGGGCGTGCAGCAGAACGGGCGCATCGCCGAATCGCTGCGGCTGCGCTTCGAGAACGAGGCGCTCGCCACCGGCCTGCGCGAGCAGATCGCCATCAGCGAACGCGCGAGCGCCGAGAAGACGCGCTTTCTGGCCACCGCCAGCCACGACCTGCGCCAGCCCATGCATGCGGTGTCGCTGTTCGGTGCCACCTTGCAGGGCGCGCTGGCCGGCCACCCGGCGCGCGAGAACGTCGATCGCATGATGACCTCGGTCAATGCGCTGAGTGCCTCGCTGGACGCCATGCTCGATATCTCGCGCCTCGATGCCGGCGTGGTGGTGGTCGAAGAGCGCCCGGTGGAGCTGGACGGGCTGTTCCTGGCGCTGAACCAGACCTTCGCCGGCGTGGCGCAGGAACGCGGGCTGCAGCTGCGGCTGCGCTCCAGCGGGCTCTGGGTGCGCAGCGACCTGCAGTTGCTCTACCGCATGCTGCTGAACCTGATCGACAACGGCCTGAAGTACACGCAGAGCGGCGGTGTCAGCGTCACCGCACGCGCCGTGGGGCAGAGCGTGCTGATCGACGTGACCGACACCGGCATCGGCATCGCCGATGGGCAGCGCGAGCGGATCTTCGAGGAGTTTTACCAGATCGACAACCCCGGCCGCGACCGCGCGCGGGGCCTGGGCATAGGCCTGTCCATCGTGCGGCGGCTGGCCCAGCTGCTGCGGCATCCGGTGAGCCTGCGTTCGCGCCCCGGCCGTGGCACGCGCTTTCGCATCCAGCTGCCGCTGGCCCAGGCGGCGCAGCAGCCGCCGCATGGGTATGAGGAAGAGCCGCTGGCGCTTGAGGCGCAGGAAGAGGGCGCGGAGTCCGATCCGCTGCACGCGCTGCGCGAACGGGCCCGGGCGCTGCCCGGCAGGGTGCTGCTGATCGACGACGAAGCCGACATCCGCGATGCCATGACGGAGCTGCTGGACAGCTACGGCATCGAGGCCCTGGCCGTGGCGGGCGAGGCCGAAGCGGCCGAGGCGCTGGCCGTTGGCGCGGCGCCGGGCCAGCGCCCTTTCGCGATGCTGATCTGCGACTACCGGCTGGCGGACGGGGCCGACGGCCTGCAGGCCGGCCAGCGCCTGGCAGAGCGTTTTCTCACACCGCAGGCGCTGTTGCTCATCACCGGAGAGACTTCGCCCGAGCGGCTCTTGAGCGCGCGGGCTTCAGGCGTGCCCATCCTGTTCAAGCCCGTGGCCCAGGCCGCGCTGCTGCGGGCCATCGCCCAGGTGGCGCAGGGGCAGCAGCATGCGGACGGAGCAGATGACGATGCTGATGCTGATGCTGATGCGCCGGAGGGCATGCCCGGCGGATAGGAGAGGGAAGTCGGCAGCGCAGGGAGCAAAGAGGCCCCCTGCGGCTGGCGGCCTGCGGCTTACTGCATGAACCAGCCGTGGCTCACCACCAGCGACTGGCCGGTCAGCGCGTTGGTCGGGAAGCCCGCGAACATCAGCGCGGCCAGGGCCACGTCGTTGGTGGTGGTGAATTCGCCGTCCACCGTTTCCTTGAGCATCACGTTCTTCACCACTTCCTCTTCGGTGATGCCCAGGGTCTTGGCCTGTTCGGGAATCTGCTTTTCCACCAGCGGCGTGCGCACGAAGCCGGGGCAGATCACGTTGGCGCGCACGCCGTGCGCCGCGCCTTCCTTGGCCACCGTCTTGCACAGGCCGATCAGGCCGTGCTTGGCCGTCACGTAGGGGGCCTTGAGCTTGGAGGCTTCCTTGGAATGCACCGAGCCCATGTAGATCACGCTGCCGCCGCGGCCCTGCGCGTACATGTGCTTCAGGCAGGCGCGGGTGGTGAGGAAGGCGCCGTCCAGGTGGATGGCCAGCATCTTCTTCCAGTCGGCGAAGCTGAATTCCTCGACCGGATGCACGATCTGGATGCCGGCGTTGCTCACCAGGATGTCTATGCCGCCGAAGGCCTTGGCGGCCTCTTCGACGGCGGCATCCACCTGGGCTTCGTCGGTCACATCGACGGCCACGCCCATGGCCTGGCCGCCTTTCGACTTCAGCTCCTCGGCCGTGGCGCTGGCCGCGTCCTTGTTCAGGTCGGCGATCACGACCTTGGCGCCTTCCTTGGCGAAGACGGTGGCGATTTCCTTGCCGATGCCGCTGGCCGAGCCGGTGATGAAAGCGACCTTGTCCTTGAGTTGCATGGGTTCTCCTGAGGTTGAATGGTGACGAAGAAAGAGGATAGGCGAGGCGAGGACAGTACCTGCCGGTATCAGGCCAGGTAGTCGTGCTCGACCGTGCCCAGCGCCAGCGTCATGTCGGCGATGTAATGCACTGCGGATTCCACCTTGAGCACCGGCAGGTCGGCCACCGGCGCCAGCGCGTGCGGGTGCAGCTCCAGCGATGCGGGCGCCGTCCAGGCGCCGTGGAGTTCCACATCGACCATGTGGTAGCGCACCAGTTCGCAGATGCGCGGCGTGCCATCGACGTGCGGAATGATCTTCAGCAGGAAGTTGGGCTGCGCGATGCCGGCCAGCACCGGGCCGGGGTCGAGCTGGCGGTGCTTGAAGCCCATGGTGGCGCTGGCCACGCGCACGCGGCCGTAGTCGAGCGTGCCCACCACCACGTCGGTCTCGTAGCTGAAAGAAGGCTGGGCGAGCTTCTTGGGAAAGCCCCACAGCTCGCGGCCGCCGGCGATCGGGGGGTGGTCGTTGAGGTACATCGAATGCACGTAGGCGCCTTGCTCCACGCCGCGCTCGGTGCGCAGCTGCACCGGGATCACCTGGCCCGACTCGGTGTAGTCGCCGAAGCCGGTGGAGTCGGGCATGCGGATGAATTCGTACTTCACGACCGGTTCGGTCACTTCCAGCGGCTCCGGCACCACGGCGCGCAGCGCGTCCATGTCGGTGCGGTAGGTGATGACCATGAACTCGCGCCGCATGAAGCGGTAGGGGCCGGGAGGGAAGGCCGGGCTGGTCAGCGGCATCGCGAAAGCCTGGCGGCGGACGTCTTCGATCTTCATGGCTGCATTCCTTGGGATGGTGGGAAACAGTGTGGAGCCCGGCACTTAGCGCTGGCTTAATTCATTCAAGAGCGAGGAAGGCATTCGCTGCGCGCGTGGCGCGGATCAGCGCCTGCCCGGGCCCGCCGCCGAGTCGGGCGTGAGGTCGGGCACCGGCCGGCGCACGACATTGGAGCCGCCTTCGCTCAGGTCGAAAGTGGTGACGCCGTGGCGCGTCTCGCGCTCCAGCCACTCGGGGTGCGACAGCGTGTGGCGCAGGTCGCGCAGGCCGGCTTCCCAGTGGTCGAGCACCGTGGCGCGCGAGAACTCGTAGTCCTTGGAGTCGAGCTCGTAGGGACGGTGACGGTAGATGAGGTGGACGATCTCGATCGGCTCGTGCCGGAGCTGGGCGCACAGCGCGCTCACGCTGGGGTCGCCGCGCAGTTGCTCGGGCAGCTTGGACATCAGTTCGGCCATGGCCTGCTGCAGGTTGACGTTGGCCGACAGCGTGTCGGTGTTGAGCCGGGTGCGGCTGGAATACATGATGTCCTTCTGCCGCTGCGCCACTTCCGACATGGTCTGCGGCATGGCGCCCCGTGCGCTGAACAGGTCCACCTGCAGCACCTGCAGCGGCCGGCTGCGCGGATGCATGTCCAGCACGTACTGCAGCGGCGTGTTCGACACCACGCCGCCGTCCCAGTAGTCCTCGCCGTCGATGTGGACGGCGGGAAAGCCCGGCGGCAGCGCGCCGCTGGCCATGATGTGCTCGGCGCGGATGGTGTGCTGCAGGTTGTCGAAGTACACCGAATTGCCGGTGCGCACGTTGACCGCGCCCACGCTCAGGCGCGTCTGGCGGTGGTTGATGCGGTCGAAGTCGATCAGCCGCTCCAGCGTGCTCTTGAGCGGGCTGGTGTCGTAGAAGCTGGTGACGGGCACGTTGCCGCTCAGCAGCGCCAGGGACGCCTCGCTGCGCGGCTGGAAGAAGCCCGGAATGCCGAACATCACGGCCGTGGTCGCGCTCAGTTGGTTGAGCAGCGAGCGGTCGCCGAAGGACGTGGCCGGTATCTGCTGGCCCCAGCCCGAGGACACCAGGTTCCAGAATTCGCGCAGCCGTGCCACGCGTTGCCCGGGGGCGTTGCCGACGATCAGTGCCGCGTTGATGGCGCCGATGGACACCCCGGCCACCCAGTCGAGCCGGGCGGAGGTTTCCGCCAGGGCCTCATAGACCCCGGCCTGGTAGGCCCCCAGCGCGCCGCCGCCCTGCAGCACCAGCGCGCGGTCGGCAGTGGCTGCGGGCCCGTCGGCGGACCGGGGGGCTGGGGCGCTGGCAGCGCGGTGGCGGGATGGTGACGGAGGGGAGGCCGGAGAACGCATACCCCATTGTGGCGGGGCGGCATGACAAGGTTCCGCGCTGTGGTGCGCCTGCGGCGCAGGACGCGGCCTTGTCTGACAGGCGCGCCGACATGGAGCGGCGATGAGCGTGGTCCCCTCAGCAGGAATCGAACCTGCATCTAGCGCTTAGGAGGCACTCGTTCTATCCATTGAACTATGAGGAGACAGCCCGCCATTGTAAACAGCGGCCCAGGGCCTTCACGGGCCGGAACCGCTGCATCTGCAATGCAGTTGATTTGCTATGTTTTGAATAGCGTTTTGCGTAGATTCCGTGCGGGCTGTGGGTGGCTTCAGTTGTAGCGCAGGGTGTAGATCAGATCCACCGCGCTCTGGGCGCCGGTCTGGGCGCGCAGGGTGAGGCGGCGCGACAGGTCGTAGAAGATGTAGAGCGTGCCCAGTGCGCCGGACAGGCTGCGCTCGTAGGTCACGTACAGGTCTTTGGACAGGCGCTTGCCGAAGGTGAGCGCTGCGCCGCTGGCGTCGTCGCCGCTGCCGCCGGGGCCGCGGAAGCCGATCTCGTCCAGGCCCAGGCGGCGCGCGAAGTTGCCCGAGCCGCCGTCGCCGTTGCCGCTGAGCAGCGCCAGCGCGGCCTGCTGCAGCAGCGCGGCCTCGGCACCGCCTGCAGCGGCGCTGCGGCCCAGCACCACCCAGGAGAGCTTTTCGGCGTCGGGCAGGTCGGGGTCGGAGTAGAGGCGCACGCGCGGCGCCTTGGCCGTGCCGGTGACCTGCACGCCGGCGCGCACGCTGATGTTGGGGCGGATGGCCAGCACGTCCAGCGCGGGGTTGTCGTAGGGGCCGTTGAAGCGGATGAGGCCGTTCTCCACGTCCAGCGACTGGCCCCAGGCGCGGTAGCGGCCCTGCACGGTACGGATCTCGCCCGTCACCCGTGGCGGTGCGCCGGCCGTGGCCGCGCTGCGGATCTCCAGCTCGCCCGCGAGGCGCGTGGTGATGCCGAAGCCCTGCAGCGCGAAGTCGTCGCCCAGGTTGAGCGTGAGGGCGATGTCGGGCGGGCGCGCGGCCTCGACGCGGGCCTCGGCCTGGGCGGTCTTCTGGGCCTGCGCCAGGGCTTCTCGGTCCTTGGCGGCCGAGCGCACCACCACGTCCGAGCCCAGCGTGGGCGCGCCGGCTTCGGGCAGGATGATGGTGGCGCGGTCGGTGGTGAGCTTGCCGCGCAGCGAGAGCTGGCCGTTCTGCAGCCGCGCCTGCACGTTGCCCGAGATGCTGACCTGCCGGTCGGCGCGCACCAGCACCTGCAGGGCGCGCGCCTCGGCGCTGAAGTCCATGGCGATGCCGGAACCCGCGCCGCCCTTGCCGTTCAGCGCGTCGGCCCAGGAAACGAAGCCGGTGCCGGTCAGCGTGCCGCCGCTCTTCGGCGGGGGCGTGAGGTTGCCGCTGAAGCCCGGGATGCGGGCGTTGCTGCCCTGGCCGCCGTTCACGCGGAATTCGGTGATCTCCAGCCGGTCGCCGCGCAGCACGGCGCGCAGCCGGCCGTCCTGCAGATCGACGCCGTCGAGCAGCGAGCGCACCGCCATCTGGTCGGCGCCCAGCGTGCCGCTCCAGCGCGGCGCGGTGCGCGTGCCCGACAGTGCGGCGTCGGCCTGCAGCGTGCCCTTGACGCGCCAGCCCGGCGGCGCCAGGGCCGACCACACGCCCACATCGGGCAGCTGGGCCTTGACGGTGGCGGCCAGCGGCGCGTCGGCGGGCCACAGCCAGCCGCCGTCCTTGCCGCGCGCCAGCCGCGTGCTGCCTTCGGCCTGCAGCTGGCCGGCGCGTTCGCTGTCCCACAGCACGCGGGCGCGCACGGTGTCGCCTTCGGCATCGATGCGGACTTCGGCCTGGCGGATGCCGGCCAGCGTGCCCGCGCCGTCGCCCATCTGCGCCACGCCGGCGCCCGTGCCCTGGCCGCTGCTGCGCACCACGATGGTGGCCGGTACGCTGCCGGTGTCGCCGGTCAGGATGCGCAGGTCGCCGCTGGCGCGGCGGACCGTGGCGCTGGCGCGCAAGGTGTCGCCCAGGTCGATGTTCCAGTCGCCGCCCAGCACCAGGCTGCTGGCCAGGCCCAGGCGCTGCAGCCAGGGGCCGTCGTTGCCGGCGAAGGCGTCGGCCCAGGCGGTGGGCAGGCCCTGCAGCGTGCCTTGCGTGCGCAGCTGCATGCCGCCCTGCGCGGTCTGCGCGAAGCGCACGGGCTGCCAGTCCAGCCGGGCTTCGCCGGGCCGCGGGCCGGTGATGCTGGCCGCGCCGGCCGAGGTCTCGACCAGCAGCGTGGGGTGCTGGCGGACGGTGACGGCGAGGGGCTGCGCCAGCTGCAGCGTCCACGGGCCGGGCTGCTTGTCCATCGACGCGACCACGCGCAGTTCGCCGATCTGCGCGCGCCAGTTGCCGGGCGCGCCGGCCTGCCCGCCGCTGGCGCGCAGGCGCAGCGCGGCGCGCTGCTCGCCCTGGCGCAGCTGGCCGTCCCAGGCCAGCGTGAGCTGCTGCAGCGAGCCGGAGAGCGTTCCTTGAGCGTCGGTCAGCTGCAGGGTCTGCGGACCGGCGTTGCTGCCCGGCCGGGGCGGCAGGTCGGCCTTCAGGCGCGGGACATCGAGCCGGGCCTGCAGCGTGAAGCCGCCGCTGCCGCCTTCTGGTGCCGTGCCGCGCAGCAGGCCGGCGGCGTGCAACTGGCGCTGCAGTGTCTGCCAGCCGCCGTTCCAGCGCGCGGCCAGGGTGGCGCTGCCGTCCAGCACGGCGCCCTGCAGCGCGCCGGCGCCGCCGGGCAGGGTGTCGATCCAGCGCTGCAGGCGCTGGGCGTCGGCCACGCGCACGTCCAGCGTGCCGGTACCGGAACGCGGTGCCATCTGGCCGTCCATCTGCAGGCTGATGCCGGGCGCCGTGGCCTGCAGCTGGCCCCGGCCGGCGAGACCCGCCGTGTCGATCTGCACCTGCCGGGCGCTGACCTGGGCCTGCAGCGCGTCGAGTTGCAGACGTGCCAGGTCCACCCGGCCTTCGCGCCAGCTGCCTTCGGCGGCCAGGCGGTCGATGCGCAGCGGCGCGGCGCTGCCGGGCTTGCCGCCGCGCGCTGCGGAAGATGCCGCGCTGCGCACGTCCGCGCTGAAGCGGACGAGGCCGTCGTCTTCGCCGCGCGCGCTGGCCGTGCCTGACAGCGGGGCGCGGTCCAGCGTGCTGTAGATGGCGTCCGGGCGCAGCTCGCGCAGCTGCAGGCGGCCCTGCAGGGCGCGGGTGGCGGGGGTGTAGCTGCCCTGGGCTTCGATGCGGCCCTGGTCTTCGCCGATGGTGACCGTGGCCTGGGGCACGGTCCACTGCGTGCCGTCGTAGGCGGCGCGGGCCTCGACGGCGCCGGCCGGCAGGCGCTGCCGGTCCCAGGGGCCGGGCAGGGCGTTCTTCAGCTGGGCGGAGATGTTCCAGCCGGTGGCGGTGGGCGCCGTGCCCGACGTGCCTGGTACCGTCGCCGGGCCTGTCGCGGTGGGCTCCGCGCGCAACTCGCCGCTCAGTCGGGTGAGGGGCGCCTTGGGCCAGAGCGCGGCCAGGTCCAGCGCGCGCAGCGCGGCGCTGGCCTGCACCAGCGGCTGCGGCGCCCAGGGGGCGATCTGTGCCTGCAGGTCGGCCTGCATGGGTTCGGCTGGCGGCGGAGGGGCCGAGGGCGCTGGAGCCGCGCCCTTCTTGCGTGCCGTCCGCTCCTTGGCGGGGGCAGCGGATGCAGTGGATGCAGTGGATGCAGCAGCCGCCGCCGGCTGGGCCGGCTCGGCATCGTCCAGCGACGAGCGCAGCTGGGCGGCCACCTGCAGGCGTGCGGCCTCGGTGGCCAGCGTGCCCTTCACCGTCGCATGGGCGGTGGCCTGCAGCTCGGCGCCGCCGCCGGGCGTTGCGGTGCGGACCTTGCCGTCCAGCTGCACGTCCAGCGGCATGGGCGCCTGGGCGCCCAGCGTGGCCCGGCCGAAGTAGCTGCCCTGGGCGATGTCGATGTTCTCCAGCACCAACTGGTGGCGGCTGCCGTCGTAGTCGTAGCGGCCGGACAGCTGTGCGATGGCCAGCGGTTCGGAGGCGGGCGGCGCCCACACCAGCTGGTCGATGCGGAAGGGCAGGTCCACCTGCACCGGCAGCGGCAGGCTCTGCAGCGGCTGCAGGGGCTCGGCGGGCTTGTCGGTGGGGCGGGGGGTGATCAGCACGCGGGCAGCATGGACCTCGCCCAGCTGCACGCGGCGGTCGAGCACCAGCGGCGCCAGGCGCCAGCCGATGCGCGCGTCCTCGACCTCGACCGCCATGCCCGGGCTGCTCCAGCGCAGCCAGCCGATGCGGCCGCCGCCGCGCAGCGAGCCGGTGACGTCGCGGCTTTCCAGCGTCTGGCCGGCGGGCAGGTAGCGGGCAGCGCGGTACAGGGCCGTGGCCAGCGACGAGTCGCTGCCCGCCCACCACCACGCAGCGCCCAGCACGGCGGCCAGCAGCGCGAACAGGGCGGCGAGGGTCCAGCCGGCGATGCGCCAGCCGCGGCGCTTGCGCGGCGGTGGCTTGGGCGCCACCGCGGCGGCGTAGGGATTGTGAGGGGTCTGGTGTGTGGCCATGCGGGGTTCGGCGCGCACGCCTTGTCCGGAATAGGAAGAGGTTTGTTTTTCAGAAACTGAAGCCCAGCCGCAGGTGCAGCCGCACCTCCTGCGTCTTCACGCCGTAGGCCACGTCGGCCTGCAGCGGTCCCACCGGGCTGCGCCAGCGCAGGCCGGCACCCACGCCCACGCGCGGCTGCAGGTCGCCCACCCGGTCGGCCACGGCGCCGGCGTCGATGAACACGGCGCTCTCGAAGTCGGTGCGGTTGCCGCGCAGCTCGATGGGGCGCTGCCATTCGACGCTGCCCACGGTCAGGTAGCGGCCGCCGTAGAGCGTGTCGTTGTCGGTGCGCGCGCCGATCTTGCGGTAGCCGTAGCCGCGCACGGTGGTGTCGCCGCCGGTCAGGAACAGCTGGGTGACGGGGATGTCGGCGCCCTGGCGCGCCAGCACGGCGCCGCCTTCGGCACGCAGCGACAGCCGGCTGCCGCGCCGGATGCCTTCACCCATGTCCACCGTGCCCAGAGGCACATAGCCCTGCCAGCGCAGCAGGGCCCGCACGAAGGGGTCGCGCTCGGGCCGCAGCGTGGTGCCCACGCCCAGTTCGGCGCCCAGGCCCCAGCCGCGCGTGGGGGCGGTGTTGTTGTTGAAGTAGCGGCCCGTCCAGGCGTAGTTGGCGGTGATGGCCGAGCTGGAGGGCGGCGGGCTGTCGCCCTGGCTCTTGGCGGTGTCGTACTGCAGGAAGTAGCTGCGGTCGATGTGATCGGTGCTCTTGGTGCGCCCGCCGCGCACGCGGCCGCTGTTGACCTCGTAGCTGCCGGTGGTCTCGCGCTGCACCTGCGCACCGGTGAACCAGCGCCAGCCGGACTCCTCGGGCAGGGCCGTCCATTCGGTGGAGGCGAGCTTGTTCTTGCGGTCCACCAGGAGCTTGCTCACGGCGCGCCAGCCCAGGCCGGGCATGCGGTTGTGGACGTGGTCCAGGCTCAGGCGCGGGCCGCTGTCGGTGGACACGCCCACGCCGAACACCACCTTCTGCAGCGGCGCTTCGCGCACCTGCGCGACCACGGGCGCGGCCTGCGGGTCGGGGCCGTTGGTGTCCAGCGACAGGAACACCGCGTCGTAGTAGCCGCTGCTGGCCAGGCGCTGCTGCGCGTCCAGCAGGGCGGTTTCGCTGTAGTCGGCGCCTTCGGGCAGCCGGGCGATGCGCCGCGCGCCGTCGGGGTCGTAGCGCTCGCTGCCCGACACGCGCAGCGGTCCGAAGCGGTAGGCGGGGCCGGGCGCGTAGGTGACGGAGAGCTTGGCCTCGCTCTTGTCCGCATCGATCTCGGCGCGGCTCGCGTCGATGCGCGCCGTGGGATAGCGCCGCGCCTGCAGCTGGCGCAGGCCCTGCGACTTGGCGCCGTCCCAGGCCTCCTGGGTGAAGGGCTGGCCGGGCGGCAGCGACCAGCTGCTCTGGATACGGGCGCGCCGGTTGGCGAAGCGGGGGTTGTCGGCCTCTTCGCCGGTGAAGCCGATGTCGGCGCTCTGCACCACGGTGCGCGGGCCGGGCTGGACCGTCAGGGTGATGGTGCGCGGCGCCGCTGCGTCGGGCGCGGTGTTCTCGCGCATCTCGATGGTGATGGCGGGGCTGAAGTAGCCCATCGTGCCCAGCAGGTCGCGCGCGTTCTCGTCGGCCGCGCCCAGCAGGCGGGAAAGCTCGCTGGCCTGCAGGCCGGGCAGCTTGCGGTAGCGCTGCAGCTCCAGGTAGCGCGTGAGGTATTCGCGGATGTCCTTGGGGGCCTGCACGTCGAGCTGGAAGGCGTCGGGCGCGTTGGGGTCGCCCAGGGTCTGCGTGGCGTTCGCATCGTCCTGGGCGTCGTCCTTCTTGCCGCCCGGCAGCAGGCTGCAGCCCTGCAGCGCCAGCACCCCGCACAGCAACAGCAGCGAGGGCCAGCGGGCGGGTGGGGGCAGTCGGAAGGCGGTGGGGAGGTGTGCTTTCAAGAAACGGGGCCCGAAGAGTGGTGGCGCATGGTGTCAGCTTACCGTGCCGTGCCGCGCCCTCAGGCTTCCAGCCCCGCCGTAGGACTATTTCGACAACAGCCGCATGGCCTCTTCCAGGCCTTTGAGCGTCAGCGGGAACATGCGCTGGCCCACGATCTGCTGGATGATGGCGATGCTCTGACGGTACTGCCACACGCCCTGCGGCTCGGGGTTGATCCAGGCATGGCGCGGGAAGGCGTGCAGCAGGCGCGAAAGCCATTCGGCGCCCGCTTCCTCGTTGCTGTATTCGACGCTGCCGCCGGGCTGCAGGATCTCGTAGGGGCTCATGGTGGCGTCGCCCACGAAGACCAGCTTGTAGTCCTTGTTGTACTTGCGGATGATGTCCCAGGTCGGGAATTTCTCCGCGAAGCGGCGGCGGTTGTTCTTCCACATGAAGTCATAGACGCAGTTGTGGAAGTAGTAGAACTCCAGGTGCTTGAACTCGCTCTTGACGGCCGAAAAGAGCTCTTCCACGCGCTGCACGTGTTCGTCCATGGTGCCGCCCACGTCCATGAGCAGCAGCAGCTTCACGTTGTTGTGGCGCTCCGGGATCATCTTGATGTCCAGGTAGCCCGCATTGGCGGCCGTGCTGCGGATGGTGTCGTCCAGGTCCAGCTCCAGCGCATTGCCCTCGCGCGCGAAGCGGCGCAGGCGGCGCAGCGCCATCTTGATGTTGCGCGTGCCCAGCTCCTGCGTGTCGTCGTAGTCGCGGTAGGCGCGCTGGTCCCAGACCTTGACCGCGCTCTTGTTGCGGCCGGGGCCGCCGATGCGCACGCCCTGCGGGTTGTGGCCGCCGTGGCCGAAGGGGCTGGTGCCGCCCGTGCCGATCCACTTGCTGCCGCCTTCGTGGCGTTCCTTCTGCTCTTCGAGGCGCTTCTTCAGCGTCTCCATCAGCTCGTCCCAGTCCATCTTCTCGATGGCGGCCTTCTGCTCGGGCGTCAGCTCGCGCTCCAGCACCTGGCGCAGCCAGTCGGCCGGGATCTCCTTGCGGAAGTCGGCCACCATCTCCACGCCCTTGAAGTAGGCGCCGAAAGCCCGGTCGAACTTGTCGAAGTGCTTCTCGTCCTTGACCAGCACGGTGCGGGCCAGGTGGTAGAAGTCGTCGATGCTCCAGCCGTCTTCCGAGCGCGGGCCGACCACGCCCGCCTGCAGGGCTTCGAGCAGCGTCAGGTACTCCTTCACCGACACCGGCAACTGGCCTGCGCGCAGGGTGTAGAAGAAGTCGATCAGCATGCCGGGGCCTTTCTGGAGCTGAAGGTCGGGAGGAGCGCTGGCGCGTTGGCTTCAGGCCTGCGCATGGCGCTGCAGCAGGTAGAGCAGCTGCGCGCGCGCCTCGGGCCATTCGCCGCTGCGCATGCTGTACATCACCGTGTCGCGGATGGTGCCGTCGCGGCGCTGCGCGTGGCCGCGCAGCACGCCGTCCTTCTTCGCGCCCAGCCGCTCGATGGCGCGCTGCGAGGCGAAGTTGAAGTTGTCGGTGCGCCAGCCCACCACATGGCAGCCCAGCGTGTCGAAGGCATGCGTCATCAGCAGCAGCTTGGCGGTGGTGTTGACGTGGGTGCGCTGCACGCTCTTGGCATACCAGGTCCAGCCGATCTCCACGCGCCTGATGGCCGGCACGATGTCGTGGTAGCTGGTGGTGCCCAGCACGCGGCCGGTGGCATCGTCCAGTACCGCGAAGGCGAAGCGGTGGCCATCGGCGCGGCCCTGCAGCGCCGTTTCGATATAGGCGCGAGTTTTCTCGGGCTCGGGCACCGAGGTGATGCGCAGCTGCCAGAGTTCGCCGTCGGCGGCGGCAGCGGCCAGACCCGCCTCGTGCGCGAGGGCCAGCGGCTCCAGCCGCAGGCCGCGGTCGCTCAGAGTGACGGGTTCGACGAAGGGCTGGGCCATGGCGCGGGCTTTTCTTTCTTTCTTTCTGTCTTGTTTTCTTCAGCGGTTGCGCTGGTTCATGAAGACCAGCTTCTCGAAGAGGCTCACGTCCTGCTCGTTCTTGAGCAGCGCGCCCACCAGCGGCGGCACGGCCACCTTCTGGTCTGCGCTCTGCAGCGCTTCGAGCGGGATGTCCTCGGCCACCAGCAGCTTGAGCCAGTCGATCAGTTCGCTGGTGGAGGGCTTCTTCTTGAGCCCCGGCAGGCCGCGCACGTCGTAGAAGGTCTTCATGGCGACGGCCAGCAGCTCGCCCTTGAGCGTGGGGAAATGCACGGCCACGATCTTGCGCATGGTGTCCGCGTCGGGGAACTTGATGTAGTGGAAGAAGCAGCGGCGCAGGAAGGCGTCGGGCAGCTCCTTTTCGTTGTTGGAGGTGATGAACACCAGCGGCCGGTGCTTGGCGCGGATCAGTTCGCGCGTCTCGTAGCAGTAGAACTCCATGCGGTCGATCTCGCGCAGCAGATCGTTCGGGAATTCGATGTCGGCCTTGTCGATCTCGTCGATCAGGAGGGCCACCGGCTGGTCGGCCGTGAAGGCCTGCCACAGCACGCCCTGCACGATGTAGTTGCGGATGTCCTTCACGCGCTCGCTGCTGTCCGCGTCGCCCAACTGGCTGTCGCGCAGGCGGCTCACCGCATCGTATTCGTAGAGGCCCTGCTGGGCCTTGGTGGTGGACTTGACGTGCCACTGCAAGAGGGGCAGGCCCAGCTCGCGCGCGACCTCTTCGGCCAGCATGGTCTTGCCCGTGCCGGGCTCGCCCTTGACCAGCAGCGGGCGCTGCAGCGTGATGGCGGCATTGACCGCCAGCTTCAGGTCCTGGGTGGCGACGTAACTCTCGGAGCCTTGGAATTTCATGGGCCGTGAATAGGGTAATCGTTGATAAAAGGGGCCAGGGACCCCCTCCTATAATTCTTCGCAAGAGGGCGGCTGGCAACGCTCCAGCGGCTGGGCCGGGCCTTGGCAGCGGCTCCCACAAGAGACAACCACCACGGAATTGTGCGCGCAAAATGAACAAGATACGGACCACGGTATTCGGCTTGGTTGTCGCTTGTGCGACGGGCGTCTCGCTCGCCGAGGAAGCCAAGGGCGACGCGCAGGCCGGCGGCCGGAAGATCGCCATGTGCATCGGCTGCCATGGCATTCCGGGCTACCAGGCGAGCTTTCCCGAGGTCTACAAGGTCCCCATGATTTCCGGCCAGGGCGAGCGCTACATCGCGTCCGCGCTGGATGCCTACCGCAAGGGCGACCGCCGCCATCCCACCATGCGCGGCATCGCCGATTCGCTCTCCGACCAGGACATCGCCGACGTGGCGGCCTACTATGCCGCCCAGGGCGCAGGCCAGGCCGCGCTGCCCGCCAAGCCCGTGCGCGAGCCCAGCGCCCAGGTGGCGGCACTGCTGCAAAAGGGCGCCTGCGTGTCCTGCCACGGCGCCAACTTCGCCCAGCCCATCGACCCGTCCTATCCCAAGCTCGCCGGCCAGCATGCCGACTACCTCTACGTGGCGCTGAAGGCCTACAAGACCGACAAGAACCCGCGCGTGGGCCGCTCCAACGCCATCATGGCCGGCGTCGCCAAGCAGTTCACCAATGCCGAGCTCAAGGCCCTGGCCGGCTACATCGCATCGCTGGACGGCGACCTGAAGGTGGTGCCGCAGCCGCGCTTCCGCTGAGGCCGCACGCCTGAATCGATGCGCAGCGGCCCTCCGAGCCGCGCCGCTCTTTCCCCGATCAATGCAAGAAGGCCCGGATGTTCCGGGCCTTCGCCGTTCATCGGGGGGCTGCGCGGCAGTCCCTGTGCCGGTCAGGCCGGGCGGGGCGCGGGCTCGTCCAGGTCCCGCGACTCGATGATGCGCGACACCAGGTTGAGCGCGTCCACCGGCACGGGCCGGCCCAGCCAGTAGCCCTGGGCCGAATCGCAGCCCATGTTGCGCAGGCTCTCGGCCTGCGCCTCGGTTTCCACGCCCTCGGCCACCACCGGCACGCCCAGCCCGCGCGCCAGGCTGAGCACCGAGGCCACGATGGCGGCATCCTGCGGCGACTGCAGCAGCGTGCGTACGAAGCGCTGGTCGATCTTCAGGCAGTCGAGCGGCAGGTCGTTCAGGTAGGCCAGCGACGAATAGCCGGTGCCGAAGTCGTCGATGGCGATCTTCACGCCCATGGCGCGGATGGCCGCCAGCCGCGCGCGCGTGCCGGTGTCGTTGTCGCCCAGGCTCAGCGACTCGGTCAGCTCCAGCGTGAGCTGGTCCGGCGGCAGGCCGCTGGAGCGCAGCACCTGCTTGAGCCGGGCGGTGAAGTCCGACTGGATCAGCTGCCGGGCCGACACGTTCACGTGCAGGTTGAAGTCGGGCGGCAATTCGTCCAGGCGCTCGGCGATGGTGCGCGTGGCGTTGCGCAGCACCCATTCGCCCAGCGGCAGGATCAGCCCGGACTCTTCGGCCAGCGGAATGAACACGTTGGGCGGCACCAGGCCGCGCGTGGGATGGTTCCAGCGCACCAGGGCTTCCGCGCCGGTGACCTCGCCGGTGGGCAGGTCGATGAGCGGCTGGTAATGCACCACGAACTGTTCCTTGTCCAGCCCCTGGCGCAGCTCGGACAGCAGCCGCGTGCGCTCCAGCGAGCGCTCCATCATGGGCGCCTCGAACACCACGCAGCGGTTGCCTCCGCCGCGCTTGGCCTCGCCCAGTGCGATGCTGGCATGGCGCAGCCATTCGGCCAGATCGGCGCTGCGCAGCTGTCCGCCCACCACGCCGACCGATGCGGTGACCTGCAGTTCGTCGTCGCCGGCCGTGAACGGCATGGCGAAGAGGTTCAGCACGGCCTTGCCGATGGCCTGTTCCGAGAGGCCTTCCACGCCCAGGTGCAGCACCGCGAATTCGTCGCCTGCCGTGCGCGCGATCAGCAGCGGTTCGGGCAGGCGGTGGCGCAGGCGGTCGGCCACAGCCCGCAGCAGGCGGTCAGCGGTGGCGAAGCCCACGCTGTCGTTCAGCGCACGGAAGGCGTCCAGCCCCAGCAGGGTGAGCGCCACGGGGCGGTCGCCGTGCCAGTCGGCGCGCTCCAGCAGGCCGCGGCGGGTCAGCAGGCCCGTGAGCTGGTCGCTCAGCAACTGCTCGCGCATCTGGGCGAAGGACTGCTGCAGCTGCGAGGCCATGCGGTTGAAGGCCTGCGACAGCGTGGCCGTTTCCCGCAGCCAGTCGCGCTGCACCAGTGCGGCCGTCCAGTCGCCCTGCGCCAGCCGGTTGGCCGCCTCTGCGGTCTGCAGGATGGGGCGGGACACGCGCTGCACCGCCCAGAGCGCCATCAGCAGCGCCAGCACCGCGCCCAGCACGGCGGCGACCGTGCGATAGCGCAGCTGGGTGCGCGTGTTGCCCAGCAGGTCGGATTCGGGCAGCAGCACCACCATGCGCCAGTCCAGGCCCGGCGCGCCCGTGAAGCGGGTGACGCGGCCGAAATAGACCTCGCCGTCGTGCTTGATGCGGAAGCTGGCATCGCCGCGCTTGGCGGCTGCCAGCTGCGGGGCGGCTGCCTGGATCAGCGGGTTGGCGCTGCTGGCCGCTGCGGACCGGCTGCGCGGCGACATCGGCGAGTTGGCGAGACGCTCGCCCGTGACCGGGCCGGGGTCGCTCTGCGCCACCAGCAGGCCGTCGGGCTCGGTGATGAAGATGACGCCGTTGCCGCGCAGCGGCTCGTCGCGCAGGAATTCGTGCAGCGCATCGAGGCGGATGTCGGCGCCGACCACGCCCACCGTCTCGCCGTTCATCCGCACGGGAGTGGTGGCGGACAGGATCACGTCGCCCCGCTCGCTGACGGTGGTGTAGACCGGCGACCACACGGACTTGCCGGCCAGCGTTGCGGCCACGTACCAGGGCCGGCGGGTGGGGTCGAAGCCTTCGATGGACTTGGTCAGTTGCCGGGTATCGGGGCCCTGGTGGATGTGGAGCCGGCCTCCGGTGGAGCGGTCCTGCAGGATGAGCCGCGCGCCGTTGTCGCGCCGCACGGCGACGTAGCTGCCGTCGCGTCCGCCGAAACCCAGCAGGCCGATCTGTCCGTATTCCTGGGCGTAGCGCTGGGCGAAGGTTTCGAGCAGGTAATCGCCGATGGGACGCATGTTGCCCGGGTGGTACAGGCCTTCGCGGGAGATGGTGTCGGCCAGGGTGCGCTGGACCTGGAAGGGGGCTTCGAGGTAGCTGGCCAGCCGGCTGTTCGCCGTGGAGGTGACGGCGCTGAGCAGCCGCACGCTTTCCTGGTCGATCAGGTTCTGCACCTGCTGGTGCTGGCTGACCGCCATCAGCCCCACCGTGAAGGCGAAGAGCAGTGCCATCGGCAGGGCGATGGCCAGACGCAGCGACGGCTGCCAGCGGCGCTGAGGCATCAGGACTTCACGGCGGCAAGGCCATGCCGTGCCAAGGCGGTGGATGAGGTGTCCTGATGGGTCATGGGCAGGGCCGACAGCGCTTTCGCAATGACGCTATTTTGCTATGGAATGATGAGCGAATCGCGTCAATTTCGGGTCACCTGACCCGGCGATCTCAGTCGCGCGTGGCACGCCGTTGCACGCAGGCGACGTAGGCATGGCCGTCGGGAGGGCGGCCGGAGCGCTGGCTCTCCCACAGCATCTGGCCCAGGCATTCCATGGCGGCATGATGGGCGTCCTGCAGCGAGTCCAGCCGGGCGGCGAGCAGCTCGACCGCCTGGCGGATGCCCCGGGGCTGGTCGATGCTGCACTGCTCGCTGATCGACAGGTGCATGGACAGGTGCAGGAAGGGGTTGGTGCGGTCCGGCGTCTCGTCGTAGTTGCGTGCCAGGGCGGCATCGACGTCGGCCAGTTCGGCATGGTATTCGGGGTGCTCGGCGATCCAGAGGCTGGCGAGGGTCTCGATCGCTTCCATGGGCTGGCCGGCCTGGCCCTTGGCGTACACGCTGCAGAAGAAGCGGCGTACGTCGGCTTGGGAGGGATTGAACATGGCGGGCAGCGTAGCACGCGCCCGGCGCCCGTGCCGGCGGCTGCCGGCACGGGCACAGGCGCCGCCGCGATCAGAAGGTTTCCCAGTCGTCCTCGGAGTGCTTCTTGGGCGCGGAGGCCGCAGGCTTGGCGGCGGCCGGCGCCAGGGCGGGGCGGGGCTGCGCCGGCGCGGCCGGGGCCGGCGATGGCGCTGCGGGCGCGGTGGCTGGGGCTGCAGGGGCGGAGGCCTTGCCGGCGGTAGCCGTCAGGCGCGCTGCAGCGCGCTTGGCGGACTTCGCGGGCGCTGCGGCCAGCGGCTTGGCGGCCTTGTGAGGCACGGCAGCAGCGGTCGCGGCAGCCGGGGCTGCCGGCGCATGGGCGGTGTAGTGGATGCCGGCGGCGCCTTGCGCCAGCTGGAACACGGCCACGGCCTGCACCAGCTGGTCGGCCTGCACGCGCAGGCCGGACGCGGCGGCGGCGCTTTCTTCCACCAGAGCGGCGTTCTGCTGGGTGGCCTGGTCCATCTGCGTCACGGCCTCGCCGACCTGCGCCACGCCTTCGCTCTGCTCGCGGCTGGCGGCGCTGATCTCGCCCACGATGGCGGTCACCCGGCGGATCGAGGACACCACTTCTTCCATGGTGTGGCCGGCCTGGTCCACCAGGGCCGTGCCCTGATCGACGCGTTCGACGCTGGTGCTGATGAGCTGCTTGATCTCCTTGGCGGCATCGGCCGAGCGGCCGGCCAGGCTGCGCACCTCGCTGGCCACCACGGCGAAGCCCCGGCCCTGCTCGCCCGCGCGGGCCGCTTCCACGGCCGCGTTCAGCGCCAGGATGTTGGTCTGGAAGGCGATGCCGTCGATCACCGAGATGATGTCGCTGATCTTGCGCGAGCTTTCGTTGATGCCCTTCATGGTGTCCACCACCTGGTTCACCACGTCGCCGCCCTTGACCGCCACGTCGCTGGCTTCCTGGGCCAGCTGGCTGGCCTGGCGGGCGTTGTCGGCGTTCTGGCGCACGGTGCCGCCCAGCTGCTCCATGGAAGCGGCGGTCTCTTCGAGGGCCGATGCCTGCTGCTCGGTGCGGCGGCTCAGGTCTTCATTGCCCTGGGCGATCTCGGCGCTGGCGGTGGCCACGCTTTCGGCGTTGCCGCGCACGGTGCTCACGGTGCGCACCAGGTTCTCCTGCATGCGCTGCAGGGCGCGCAGCAGGTCGCCGGTTTCGTCGCGGGCGTCGGTGTGGATGGGCTGGCTCAGGTTGCCGTCCGCCACGCGGTCGGCGGCATCGACCGCGTCCTGGATAGGCGCGGTGATGGAACGGGTGATGACGACGGCGCAGCCCACGGCCACCAGCGCGGCGATGACGGAGGCGACCAGCACCATGGCGCGTGCCTGCAGGTAGGCCTCGTGGGCGGCGGCGCCGCCTTCCTTCATGTTCTTTTCCTGCAGATCCACCATCTTCTTCAGGCTGGCCAGGTAGGCGCCCTGGGTGGCGTAGCGGGGGCTGAACAGCAGCTGCTGGCCTTCGAGGTTCTTGTTCTGCAGGCCGAGCGCTGCCACGTCCCTGCTGAAGGCCAGATAGGCCTCGCTGTTGGTCTTGATCTCCTGGATCAGCGCGCGCTCTTCCGGAGTCTCGGCCAGGCGTTCGAGGGTCGCGATGTTGTCGGCGGTCTGCGCGATGGACTTGTCCATGACGGCCTTGTTGGTCGCCATCTGCGCTGCATCGCTCAGGATGATCAGGTTGCGCACCACGCGGGCGATGTCCAGCGTCGCGTAGGACAGCTGCTGGCTCGCGCTCGCCTTGGGGTAGAGCTCGGTGGCCAGGGTCTGCGAGACCTGGTCCTGCTGGCTCAGGCGAACGATGTTCAGCGCCGTGACCAGCGCCATGAGAAGAAGGACGAGGGCGAAGCCCAGTCCGAGGCGTGCGCCGAGTTTGAGGTTTTTCATGAGTCTGGGCGGTGGCTTGGATGTTCTGGATGAATGGGCGTTATGGCGCGATTGTGAGCATTTGTTCGCCGGCCTGCTTGTTTCCTTTGTTAAATCCCCTGAACGTGTGCGATCCATGCACCACTTTCGTGGTTATTTGGGTGTGGAAAATTGAAACTTTCCGTCTGTGGGAATTTATCGGCGACGGGTGCCCAGCAGGCGCGAAATGGTCTCAGCGGCGGCCAGCAGGGGGGGCAGCAGCCGGGTCTGCATCATTTCCGCGCTGGTGCGGTTGGCCTGCCCGCTGATGTTGAGTGCCGCCACCGTCTGCCCGGCGCGGTTGCGCAGCGGCGCGGCGATGGAGATCAGGCCTTCTTCCAGTTCCTGGTTGATCAGGCACCAGCCCTGGGCGCGCGCCTGGCGCACGGCGGCCAGCAGGTCCGCGTCGCTGGTGCGCGTGTGGGGCGTGAGGGCGCGGCGCGGCAGGCCGTCCAATAGCGCCATCACCTGGTCGTCGGTCTGGCCGGCCAGCAGCATGCGGCCCATCGAGGTCCAAAACGCCGGCAGGCGCGAGCCCACGCCCAGGTTGGTGCTCATGATCTTGTGGGTGTGCACGCGCAGCACATAGACCACGTCGCGGCCGTCCAGCACGGCGGCCGAACACGATTCGTGCACCTGGTCCACCAGCGCTTCCATGGTGGGCTCGGCCAGGTCCCAGATCGGCATGGACGAGAGATAGGCGAACCCCAGATCGAGGATGCGCGGCGTGAGGCTGAACAGGCGCCCATCGCTCTCCACGTAGCCCAGCGTCTGCAGCGTCAGCAGGATACGCCGCGCCCCGGCGCGCGTGAGGCCGGTGGCGGCGGCCACCTCGCTCAGCGTCTGCTGTGGCGCGGCGGCGCTGAAAGAGCGGATGACTTCCAGTCCGCGGGCGAACGACTGCACATAGCTGTCGCCCGGCCTAGGGTTATCACTAATCGAAGAGGGGGTGTCATTCATACGCGATCGCTCCTAGAATTCATTATACGAACAAGTGTTCGATAGACGAACAAATATCCGGGCCTGCGAGGCAACTGGGCAGGCTCTCCCGTCCCTTTCTCCGTATTCCACCTTCCTACACGACATGATCAACAAGATTGCGGACTCCGTGGCCCAGGCTCTTTCGGGCATCCAGGACGGCGCCACGGTGCTGATCGGCGGCTTCGGCACCGCCGGCATTCCGGGCGAGCTGATCGACGGCCTGATCGAGCAGGGCGCGCGCGACCTCACCGTGGTCAACAACAACGCCGGCAACGGCGAGACGGGCCTGGCTGCGCTGCTCAAGACGGGCCGCGTGCGCAAGATCATCTGCAGCTTCCCGCGCCAGGTGGACAGCCAGGTGTTCGACGGCCTCTACCGCTCCGGCCAGCTGGAGCTGGAGCTGGTGCCCCAGGGCAATCTGGCCGAGCGCCTGCGCGCGGCCGGTGCCGGCATCGGCGCCTTCTTCTGCCCGACCGGCTACGGCACGGAACTGGCGAAGGGCAAGGAGACGCGCGAGATCAACGGCCGGCACTACGTTCTGGAATATCCCATCCACGGCGACGTGGCCCTCATCAAGGCCGAGCGCGGCGACCGCTGGGGCAACCTGACCTACCGCATGTCGGCGCGCAACTTCGGCCCGGTGATGGCGACGGCCGCCCGGCAGACCATCGCCACGGTGCACGAGATCGACGAGCTGGGCGCCCTGGACCCCGAGGCCATCGTCACTCCCGGCATCTTCGTGAGCCGCATCGTGCGCATAGCGCGCACTGCCACCCAGGGCGCGGGCTTCAAGAAGTCCGCCTGAATCCGGCCGAGGAACAGCAGCCGAACCGGCCACCAGCGCAGAAGGAATCCATGTGAGCAGCTATCAAAGAAGAAGCAAAGACGAAGTCGCCCGGTGCGTGGCGCAGGACATCCACGAAGGTGCCTACGTGAACCTGGGCATAGGCCAGCCCACCCTGGTGGCCAACCACATCCCGGCCGACCGCGAAGTGATCCTGCAGAGCGAGAACGGCATCCTGGGCATGGGCCCGGCGCCGGCCGAGGGGCAGGAAGACTACGACCTGATCAACGCCGGCAAGCAGCCCGTCACGCTGCTGCCGGGCGGCGCCTATTTCCACCATGCCGACAGCTTCGCCATGATGCGCGGCGGACACCTGGACATCTGCGTGCTGGGCGCCTTCCAGGTCAGCGCCACGGGCGATCTGGCCAACTGGAGCACCGGCGAGCCCGGCGCCATTCCGGCCGTGGGCGGCGCCATGGACCTCGCCATCGGCGCGAAGCAGACCTGGGTGATGATGGATCTGCTGACCCGGCAGGGCCAGTCCAAGGTGGTGGCGCAGTGCAGCTATCCGCTCACGGGCATCGCCTGCGTCAAGCGCATCTACACCGACCTCGCCACGCTGGCCTGCACGCCGTCCGGGCTGGAGCTGATCGACGCGGTGCCCGGTCTGGAGCATGCCGAGCTCGAACGCCTCGTCGGCCTGCCCATCCGCGCTGCCTGAAACGCCCGCGCCCCACTTTCCCAGGAGACAAGACATGACCTCTTCGCACACCCAAGCCTTCATCTGCGACGCCATCCGCACGCCCTTCGGCCGCTACGGCGGCGCGCTCTCCAGCGTGCGCACCGACGACCTGGGCGCCGTGCCGCTCAAGGCGCTGATGGCGCGCAACCCCCAGGTGGACTGGGCGGCCGTCACCGACGTGCTCTACGGCTGCGCCAACCAGGCCGGCGAGGACAACCGCAACGTGGCCCGCATGGCGGCCCTGCTGGCCGGCCTGCCCACGGACGTTCCCGGCGCCACCATCAACCGCCTGTGCGGCTCCGGCCTGGACGCGGTGGGCACGGCGGCGCGTGCCATCAAGGCGGGCGAGGCCGGCCTGATGATCGCGGGCGGTGTGGAAAGCATGAGCCGCGCGCCCTTCGTCATGCCCAAAGCCGAAACCGCCTTCAGCCGTGCCAATGCGGTCTATGACACGACCATCGGCTGGCGCTTCGTCAACAAGCTCATGAAGGCGCAGTACGGCGTGGACTCCATGCCCGAGACGGCCGAGAACGTCGCGGACGACTACAGGATCGAGCGCGAGGCGCAGGACCGCATGGCTCTCGCCAGCCAGCTCAAGGCCGTGGCTGCGCAGAAGGCCGGCCACCTGGCGCGCGAGATCACCGCCGTGACCATTCCCCAGAAGAAGGGCGACGCGGTGGTGGTGGACCAGGACGAGCACCCGCGCGAAACCAGCCTGGAGGCGCTCGCCAGGCTCAAGGGCGTGGTGCGCGAAGGCGGCACGGTGACGGCCGGCAACGCCAGCGGCGTGAACGACGGCGCCTGCGCGCTGCTGCTGGCCGATGAAGCCTCCGCCGCGAAGCACGGCCTCACCCCGAAGGCCCGCGTGGTCGGCATGGCCACGGCCGGCGTGGCTCCGCGCGTGATGGGCATCGGTCCCGCGCCCGCCACCCAGAAGGTGCTGGCGCAGACCGGCCTCACGCTGGACCAGCTCGACGTCATCGAACTCAACGAGGCCTTCGCCGCCCAAGGCCTGGCCGTGCTGCGCATGCTGGGCCTGGCGGACGACGACGAGCGCGTGAACGCCTGGGGCGGCGCCATCGCCCTGGGCCACCCGCTGGGCGCCAGCGGCGCGCGCCTGGCGACCACGGCCGTCAACCGACTGCATGCCACGGGCGGGCGCTACGCGCTCTGCACCATGTGCATCGGCGTGGGCCAGGGCATCGCGGTGATCCTGGAACGCGTGTGAGCGGGAGCGGCATGACCATGAACGACATCGTGAAGACCGCAGCGGGCAGCTTCCGCGTGCGCCTGGACGGCCCGGAAGGCGCGCCCGTGCTGGTGCTGTCCAACTCTCTGGGCACCACGCTGGAGATGTGGGACGCGCAGGCCGAGCGCTTCGCCCGCAGCCACCGCGTGCTGCGCTACGACACACGCGGCCACGGCGCCAGCGTGGTGTCGCCCGGGCCCTACAGCTTCGACCAGTTGGGCGGCGACGTGCTGGCGCTGCTCGATGCGCTGGGCATCGGAAAGGCCAGCTTCTGCGGCATCTCCATGGGTGGACTGACCGGCCTCTGGCTGGGCGTGCATGCGCCGCAGCGCTTCGACCGCATCGTGGTGGCCAACAGCGCCGCCAGGATCGGCACGGCCGAAGGCTGGGCGGCCCGGGCCGCGCTGGTGCGCGCCCAGGGCACCGCCGGCATGGCCGAACTCGCGGCCTCCGCGCCCGGACGCTGGTTCACCGAGGCCTTCGCCGCCGCCTGTCCGGACGTGGTGCGCCGCGCCCAGGGCTGGCTTGCCGGCACCCCGCCCGAGGGCTACGCCGCCTGCTGCGAAGCGCTGGGGCAGGCCGACCTGCGCGGCGCGATCGGCGGCATCGCGGTGCCCACGCTGCTCATCGCCGGTGCCGCCGATCCGGTCACCACCGTGGCCGATGCCGAGGCCATGCAGGCCGCCATCGCCGGCTCGCAGCGGGTGGAACTGCCGGCCTCGCACCTGTCGAACCTGGAAGCGGCGCAGGCCTTCGACGCCGCGCTGGCTGCCTTCCTGCAGGCCGCTTGAGGCCGGTGCCATGGACCTGTCCCCGCCCGCCGACAACCCCCGCTGGAAGCAGCGCCCGCCCGGCTCCACCTGGGGCGACTTCGGGCCCGACGACCAGCTGGGGCGGCTGAACCTGCTGACGCCCGAGAAGCGGCTCCAGGGCGTGGCCGAGGTGCGCGAGGGCCTGGCCTTCGCGCTCAGCCTGCCGCTGGACTACCCCGGCGGCAGCGCGCTCAACCCGGCCCGCCACCCGCCGGTGCTGCGCCCGTCGGTGCGCCGTGGGCTGGTCAACTTCAACTGTCTGCTGGCCGAGCTGGAGCCGGGCCGCACCGACGTGATGTCCGACGACCTGGCCATCCTGTACCTGCAGTACTCCACGCAATGGGACAGCCTGGCGCATGCCGGCTCCATGTTCGACGCCAATGGCGACGGCCTGCCCGAGGCGCTCTACTACAACGGCTATGCGGCCGGCCGCCACATCGTGGGCCCGCAGCACCTGGACGACACCGGCGTGCCCGCCACCGCAGGCGCCGCCGCCAGCACCTCGGCCGCGCATGCGCTGGGCATAGAGAACATGGCCCGCACGGGCGTTCAGGGCCGGGGCGTGATGATCGACCTGCGCGCCCACCTGGGCGACGCGCGCACGCTGGTCGGCTACGACACGCTGATGCGCGTGCTGGACGCCGACGGCGTGGCGGTGGAGCCGGGCGACATCGTCTGCCTGCACACCGGCTTCGCCGACGTGGTGCTGGGCATGCGCCGCCACCCCGACCCGGCCGTGCTGCAGGGCGCCTGCGCGGTGCTCGACGGCCGCGACGGGAAGCTGCTGCAGTGGATCACCGACAGCCAGGTCGCCGCCATCGCCGCCGACAACTACGCCGTCGAAGGCTTGCCCGCCCGTCCGGGCCCGGCCTGCTGCGCGGCGCTGCCGCTGCACGAGCACTGCCTGTTCAAGCTGGGCGTCCATCTGGGCGAGCTCTGGCATCTCACGCCGCTGGCGCGCTGGCTGCGCGAGCACGGCCGCTACCGCTTCCTGCTGACGGCGCCGCCGCTGAACCTGCCCGGCGCCGTGGGCTCGCCCGTGACGCCCGTCGCCACGGTCTGAGTTCTTTTTTCTACGGCGCCGCAGCGCCTGGCCGGCCCGGCACCACGCCCGGCCGCAGGCCTGCTGCGCCTGGCTTTCTTTGCCTTGCGTTCCTGAAGGACCCGACATGCCTTTCATCATCGAAACCTTCGACAAGCCCGGCCACCAGCATCTGCGCCAGGCCACGCGCGCCGCGCACCTGGAGTTCCTGGACCGCCACAAGGCCCTGCTGCTGGCCTGCGGCGCCAAGCTGGGCGACGACGGCAAAGACCTGGGCGGCGGCCTCTACGTGGTGGCGCTGGATTCGCGCGAGGAGGCGCAGCGCTTCATCGAGTCCGACCCCTTCCATGCGGCAGGGCTTTTCGAGCGCGTGGCGCTCACCCGTTGGCGCAAGGCCTATGTGGACGGGCAGTGCTACCTGTAGCCCGGCTCCGCCGCACACCCTGACTCCCGAAAGACTTCCATGGGCTCTTCTTCCATTGCCGCACGCGAGCGCGTGCTCATCACCGGCGGCGGCGCCGGCATCGGCGCGGCCACGGCCCGGCGCTGCCTTGCCGACGGCTACGAGCCGGTGGTCATCGACCGCAGCGTGGACCATGTGCCCGGCGGCATCCAGGCCGATCTGTCCGACCCCGCCGAGACGGCGCGCGCGCTGCAGCAGGCGCTGGCCGGCGGCCCCATCACGCGCCTGGTCAACAACGTGGGCATCGTGGTGCCGGCCGCGGCGGACGAGCAGACGCTGGAACAGTTCGACCTGGCCGTGGCGCTGAACCTGCGCTGCAGCCTGCAGTGCATGCAGGCGCTGCTGCCGGGCATGCAGGCCGCGGGCTTCGGCCGCATCGTGAACATGTCTTCGCGTGCCGCCCTGGGCAATGAACTGCGCACCGCCTATGCGGCCACCAAGGCCGGCCTGATCGGCATGACGCGCGTCTGGGCGCTGGAGCTGGGCCGCCACGGCATCACGGCCAACGCCATCGGCCCCGGGCCCATCCGCACCGAGCTCTTCGACCGCGCCAACCCGCCCGATGCGCCGCGCACGCAGGCCATCATCGATGCGGTGCCGGTCAAGCGCGTGGGCACGCCCCAGGATGTGGCGCATGCCGTGTCGTACCTGCTCGATGCCCGCAGCGGCTTCGTCACGGGGCAGGTGCTGTACGTGTGCGGCGGCATGACCGTGGGTCTTGCCAGCGTCTGACGCCGCGGGTTTTTCTTCGGTTCTTTATCCATAACAAGAGACAACTCCATGTCGAAAATCACCGCCTTCTTCACCGAACTGATGCGGCGCTACCTGCCCGATCCGTTCGTCTTCGCGATCCTGCTCACGCTGCTGACCATGGCCCTGGCCTTCGGCGTGGAGAGCCGCCCCATCGATGCCGTGGTGCAGGACTGGGGCAAGGGCTTCTGGAGCCTGCTGGCCTTCACCACGCAGATGGTGGTGATCCTGGTGATGGGCTACGTGCTGGCCACCGCGCCCGTGGTGGACCGCTTTCTGGACCGCATCGCCGCGCGCGTGGACACGCCGCGCCAGGCCATCATCGTCGCAACCATAGTGGGCGGCGTGGGCAGCTATCTCAACTGGGGCTTCGGCCTGGTGATCGGCGGCATCATGGCGCGCAAGCTGGCCCTGAAGGTGAGGGGCGTGCATTACCCCCTCATCATCGCCTCGGCCTATACCGGCTTCACCATGTACAGCCTGGGCTTCTCGGCCACCATTCCGGTGCTGATCTCCACCAAGGGCCATGCCTTCGAGGGCAGCATGGGGCTGATCCCGCTCACGCAGACCATTTTGTCGGCACCCATCCTGCTCGCCAGCCTGGCCGTGCTCGTCACGCTGCCGCTGCTCAATGCCGCCATGCACCCCAAGCGCGGCGAGCCCGTTGTAGAGCTGGACCCGGCCACCGTGGCGGAGGCCAGGCCGGCGGCCAGCGCCCACGGCCTGCTGGGCGACGAGAAGACGCTGGCCGGCCGCCTGAACAACAGCCGGGTCTTGAGCCTGCTGATCGGCCTGTGCGGCATGGCCTATGTGGCGATGCACTTCATCAAGGGCGGCAGCCTCGACCTGAACATGATCAACTTCTTCATCCTGTTCCTCGGGGTGCTGCTGCTGGGCACGCCGATGAAGTACGTGGAGAAGGTCAACGAAGGCGTCAAGACCATCGGCGGCATCGTGCTGCAGTTCCCGTTCTACGCCGGCATCATGGCCATCATGCACGGCTCGGGCCTGGTGGAGTCCATCGCCCACGTGTTCGTGAACATCTCCACCGCGGCCACGTTGCCGCTCTGGGGCTTCGTCAGCTCCTTCGTCATCAACTTCTTCGCCCCCTCGGGCGGCGGCCACTGGGTGCTGCAGGGCCCCTTCATGATCGATGCGGCCCGCGCGCTGGGCGCATCGCAGGCGCAGACCGCCATGTCGGTGATGCTGGGCAACGGCTGGAACGACCTGGTCCAGCCCTTCTGGATCCTGCCGGCGCTGGCGCTGTCCAAGCTCAGGCTGAAAGACATCATGGGCTACACCGTGCTCTCCATGCTGCTGGTGGGCGCTATCTATGCCGTGACCATGCTGGTCTGGCCGCATCTCTGATCGCTTCCCCGTCTTTTGTTTTCGCCTCTTCCCTTTTTCTCAAGGAGCAAACCATGCTGTTCATGGCCGAAATGACCGTCCGCATCCCGTCCACGCTGGCCCCCGAAGTGGCCGACGAGATCAAGCGCAAGGAAAAGGAGTATTCGCAGCAGCTGCAGCGCGACGGCAAATGGCGCCACCTGTGGCGCGTCGTCGGCGAATACGCCAACGTGAGCATCTTCGATGTGTCCGGCAACGACGAACTGCACGCGATCCTGAGCGGGCTGCCGCTGTTCCCGTACATGGAGATCAAGGTAACGCCGCTGGCCAACCATCCGTCGTCCATCGTGCAGGAGTGACGCGGCCGCGCCGCCTCCCGTACCCCCAAAGAGCGGCGGACACGATCTAGCGAAGCGGTTCTGTCCAGGCGCCGTATCGCAGCAGGCTGTACAAGTCTTACGACAAGGTGCCGCAACGACGCCAGAAGGGCCGTGTGAGCCGCTCTAACCATCCAGCGATCCGAGGAGACAAGCCATGACCATCGCCCACCACCAGACCTTCCGCCGCGGCCTGCTCGCCGCTGCGGCCGCCTGCGCTCTGCTGCCCGGCCTCGCCGCCGCCCAGGCGTTCCCGAGCAAGACCATCACCATCATCGTGCCCTTCGCGGCCGGCGGCACCACCGACATCCTGGCGCGCATCGTCGCCCAGGGCATGGGTGCGGAGCTGGGCCAGCCGGTGGTGGTGGACAACCGCGCCGGCGCGGGCGGCAACATCGGCGGCCAGCTGGCCGCGCGTGCGCCGGCCGACGGCTACACGCTCTTCATGGGCACGGTGGGCACGCACGCGATCAACGCCGCGCTCTACAGGAAGATGCCTTTCGACCCGATCAAGGACTTCGCCCCGCTCACGCGCGTAGCCAACGTGCCCAACCTGCTGGTCGCCAACCCCGCCCAGCCCTTCAAGACGGTGCAGGAGCTGATCGCCTACGCCAAGGCCAACCCGGGCAAGATCAACTTCGGCTCCTCGGGCAGCGGCAGCTCCGTCCACCTGTCGGGCGAGCTCTTCAAGAGCATGGCCAAGGTGGACATGCAGCACGTGCCCTACAAGGGCAGCGCGCCGGCCGTGACCGACCTGCTGGGCAACCAGATCGCCATCATGTTCGACAACATGCCCTCGGTCATCCCCCACGTGCGCTCGGGCAAGCTGCGCGCCATCGCCGTCACCACCGCAAGGCGCTCGCCCGAGCTGCCCGACGTGCCGACCATCGCCGAAGCCGGCGTGCCCGGCTACGAGGCCACCTCGTGGTTCGGCATGTTCGCGCCGGCCGGCACGCCCGCGCCGGTCGTCGCCAAGCTCAATGCCACCATCGTCAAGGTGCTGGCCCAGCCCGACGTCAGGAAGAAGCTGGCCGAGCAGGGCGCCGAAGCCGTAGGCGATACGCCCGAGCAGTTCGCCGCCTTCATCCAGAAGGAGAGCGTGAAGTGGGGACGGGTGGTGAAGGAGTCCGGCGCCAGCGTGGACTGACGGCGTTCACGCAAGGTCACCACATGCGCCGCAGCGCGTTGTCGCGGCGCACCCAGGCGTGCCAGAGCGCCGCCGCGATGTGCAGTCCGATCACCCAGTAGAAGGCAGTGCCCAGCCATTCGTGGGCTTCTTCCAGCATGCCGGACCATTCCTTGTTCACCCACATGGCGGGCCAGGGGATGACGGCATCGGTGAAGGGCAGGCCGATGCCGCGCCCGCCCAGCAGGCGGCAGGCCATGCCCAGCAGGGGCTGCACGACGAGGAAGGCGTAGAGCAGGCCGTGGCCCAGGTGCGAGGCCAGGCGCAGCGGCGCGGACAGCGGCGGCACGATGGGCGGCTGCGCCGAGCGCCAGCGCGCCAGCAGCCGCGGCGCCACCAGCAGGAGCACCAGCATGCCCAGCAGGAAGTGCGACTCGACCATCAGCAGGCGCGGGGCGCTGCCGCGCTCGAAGGCGCTGCGCAGGTTGATGCTGGCATAGGCCAGCGCGACCAGCGCGAACATGGCCCAGTGCAGCGTGCGCAGCGCGGCCGAGTATTTGGCGGGAGTGTTGTTGTCGTCCATGGGAAGGCTCCTGTGGCGGCGGCGGGCGCGGAGATGCGCCGCCCGTCGCCGGAGCCCGCAAGTGTGCCACCGCGCCATTGACAGCTTGCCGGGCCGTGCCAGGGCCCGGTGGTGCGCGGCCCCGCCGGTCAGAAGAAGTAGGTCAGGCCCAGGCTGAAGTTGCGCGGCATGGAGGGAGAGACCACGTTGGCGTTGATCGCGCCGTCGTAGTAGCTGCGGTCGAACACGTTCTTCACGCCCGCCGTGATGCGGTAGCTGGGGCCGGTATAGCCCACCGAGAGGTCCACCACCGTGTAGGCCGGCAGGTTGAAGGGGTAGCTGGTGAGCTGCTCGCTCACGTAGCGCGCGCCCGCGCCCAACGTGACCTGGGGCAGCTGCGGCAGCTTGTAGGTGGTCCAGAGCGCCAGGGCGTGGCGCGGCGTGGGCAGGGCCGGGCGGCCCACCAGCGTGCGGTCGGTGTCCTGCGTGACCTGGGTGTCGAGATAGGTGTAGGAGCCCGTCAGCTTCAGGTTGCGCTGCAGCTCTGCGCCCACTTCCAGCTCCAGCCCGCGCGAGCGCTGCTCGCCCACCTGCACCTTGAATCCGTTGTTCGCCGGGTCCGTGACCGCGACGTTGCGGCGCTTGAGGTCGAAAAGGGCCAGCGAGCCGGTCATGCCACGGTCCGGCGCCTCGTACTTCAGGCCCGTTTCCCATTGCTTGCCGGTTTCGGGCACGAAGGGCGATCCGCTGGCGTTGGTGCCGGCCACGGGCAGGAAGGATTCGCCGTAGCTGACGTAGGCTGCCCAGCCGGGCACGAATTCATGCACCAGGCCGGCCGAGAGCGTGGTGGCGGCATCCCTTTGCACCGTCCGCTGCGCAGCGACGTGGTCGTCGATGCGGTTGCGGGACCAGTCGCGGCGCAGGCCCAGCAGGGCCGTCCACCGAGGGCCGAACTTGATCTGGTCCTGCGCGTAGAGCCCCGCCACGCTCAGGCGTTCCGGCGCATCGACCGAATAGCCCGTGGGGCAGGTGGCCGGCATGCCATAGACCGGGTTGAACAGGTCGAGCGCGCCGATGCGGCAGTTGCGCCGGCCCAGCCAGGTCTTGCCGGTACGCGCGTCCAGGCCCGTGACCAGCCGGTGCTGCACGCCCAGCGCGGCGAACTGCGCCAGCAGCGAGGTGTCGGTCGCCAGCATGTCGTCGTCCATGTACTGGCGGGTGGCGGTGCGGTTCTGCAGCCGCTGGTTGGCCTGCAGCGTGCCGTTGGCGACCAGGTTGCCGGTGCCGCTCTCGGTTTCGTAGCGCACGTTCTGGCGCAGCGTGAGCGCGGGCGAGAAGCGGTGCTCCAGCGCGTAGCCCAGCGATTTGGTCTCGATGTCGTAGCCGCCGAAGCCGGGGTCGCCCGTGTAGAGCGTGGGCCGGACCGGGCCGTTGCGGTTGGGCAGCAGCGTGCCGTAGGGCGTCACGCCCTGCTGGCGCAGCCAGTTGCTCTGGCTGTAGGTGGCGAACAGCACCAGGTCGGTCTGCGGGCCCAGGTCCAGCGACAGAGAGGGCGCGATCCAGCGGTCGCGGCGATAGACGAAGTCGGTGGGGTCGTGGCTGTTGGAGACCTGGGCGTTGATGCGGAACGCTGCCTTGCCGGATTCGTTCAGCGGCCGGTTCAGGTCGGCCTGCAGGGTGCGCAGGCCGTAGCTGCCCACTTCCACGCCGACTTCGCTCAGGGCGTCGCGCTTGGGCCGCTTGCTGATGGCGTTGACGATGCCGCCGGGCTGCACCTGGCCGTAGAGCACCGAGGCGGCGCCCTTGAGCACCTCGAAGCGCTCGTAGCCGTAGGGGTTCAGGCGGGTCCACATGCCGCCGCTCTGCACCAGGCCGTCGATGAGGATGGATTCGGTGGAGCGGAAGCCCCGGATGTTGATGTCGTCGAAGCCGCGCCGGCCGTAGTTGACCGGGCTCACGCCCGCCACGGTCTGCAGCGCCTGCTGCAGGTTGGTGATCTGGCGCGATTCCATCTGCTCGCGCGTCACCACGCTGACGGACTGCGGCGTCTCCAGGCGGCGCATGGGCGCCTTGCCGGCGGTCTGGGCTTCGGCCGGGGCGAAGCCCACGTCCTTTTCGGTGCTGGCGTTGATGCGCACTTCCTGGAGCTGCGCGGCGGCGGCGTTGGCGCCGTCCGAAGCCGGCTGCGCCAGCGCGGCCTGCGACAGGCACAGCGCCAGCGGGCTCAGCGCCCACAGCGCGCGGCCGGGGCGGCGGTGAGAGGTGCGAGGGGATTGCAGGCGCGGGCGCAGCGCGGGGGCTGCAAGAGAGGGGGAAAGCGGATGCGAAGCGAGAGGGGGCATGGATGGGAACGTGCGATGGAGGCGGGAGCGCCATCCGTCCCCGGGGCCCGCACGCAGCCAGGCATGCGTGCATGAGCGGCTACGTGGACGGACGTGGCACGGCGTGAATTCTATTGAGAATTATTTTCATTATTGTTGTTTCTCTGCGTCGTGCGCCTGCTGCGGCGCTCCTGCCTCTGCTTCTGCCTGCGCCTGGGCCGCCCGGGCCTTGGCGTCGGCCCGCTCCTTGGCCATCTGCTCGACCAGCTGCTGCCGGCCCTGGCGCGCCACGGCGATGAACTTCTCGCGGTTCTTGTGGTGCGGGTACATGCGGTTGGCCAGATCGACGTTGTGCTGGCGGAAGCGGTCGGCCACGTAGAGGGCCTCCTCGGCGGGCATGCCCATCAGCTCCAGCACGGTGCGCGCGGTCTTCAGGCTGGACTCGAACACCTCGCGCTCGACATGCTCCACGCCCAGGTCGCGCAGCGCGTTCCAGTGCGCCAGGTTGCGCGCCCGGGCCACCACCTGCAGCTGCGGGAAATGCGAACGCGCCAGCGCGGCGATCTTGACGGACTGCTCGACGTCGTCCACCGCCACCACCAGGATGCGCGCCTGCGCGGCGCCGGCGATGCGCAGCAGCTCCAGCCGCGTGGCGTCGCCGTAGAAGACGCGGTAGCCGAAGGTGTGTGCCACCTCCAGCATCTCCACGCTGTGGTCCAGCACGGTGGTGGGGATGTCCTGCGTGAGCATGGTGCGCGCCACGATCTGCCCGTAGCGGCCGAAGCCCGCGATGATGACCGGCGCCTGCTGCGGCTCGGAGATCTCGGCATCGGCCGGCACCTCGGTCCTGAGCGTGGCGTAGCGGCGCAGCAGCACCCGGTCCATCAGCACCAGCAGCAGGGGCGACAGCAGCATGGACAGCGCCACCGCGCCGATCAGCAGCGAGGCCGTCTCGCCGGGCAGCGCGCCGGCCGTGGCGGCGGCCTGGAACACGACGAAGGCGAATTCGCCGCCCTGCGCCAACAGCAGCGTGAACACCGGCCGCTCCTGGTAGGGCGTGCCGGTGACACGGGCCAGCAGGTAGATGACCACGGCCTTGATGGCCAGGAAGGCGACCAGCACCAGCGCCATCAGCCCCGGCGAGCGCAGCAGCACGCCGAAGTCGATGGACATGCCCACGGCCATGAAGAAGAGGCCCAGCAGCAGGCCCTTGAACGGCTCGATGTCGGCCTCCAGCTCGCGCCGGTACTCGCTGTCGGCCAGCAGCACGCCGGCGAGGAAGGCGCCCAGCGCCATCGACAGGCCCACCAGCACCATCAGGTAGGCGATGCCCACCACCAGCAGCAGCGAAGCGGCGGTGAATATCTCGGGCGTGTTGCTGCGCGCGATCCAGCGCAGCAGCGGCCGGAGCGCCAGCCGCCCGCCCAGCACGATGCCGGCCACCACGCCGACGATCTTGGCCGCCTCCAGCGCCATGTCGGCCGGCGCATGGTGGGCGGCCCCCGCGCCCAGCGCCGCGGCGCCCAGCAGCGGCAGCAGCGCCAGGATGGGGATGGCGGCCACGTCCTGGAAGAGCAGGATGGAAAACGCCTTCTGCCCGCTGTCGGTGCGCATCAGGTTGCGTTCGGCGAGGGTCTGCAGCGCGATGGCGGTGGACGAGAGCGCCAGCCCCAGCGCCGCCACCAGCGCGGTGATCCACGGCACGCCGCAGGCCCAGGCGGCCAGCCACAGCAGCGCCGTGCAGGCCAGCACCTGGGCCGTGCCCAGGCCGAAGATGGGCCGGCGCAGGCTCCAGAGGCGGCTGGGCTGCAGCTCCAGCCCCACCAGGAACAGCATCAGCACCACGCCGAATTCCGCGAAATGCAGGATGTCCTGCACGTTGCTGACCGCGCCCAGCCCCCAGGGCCCGATGGCGATGCCCGCCGCCAGGTAGCCGATGATGGCCCCCAGGCCCAGCGCGCGGGCGATGGGCACGGCCACCACGGCGGCGGCCAGGTAGAGGAATCCGTAGGTGAGCCAGGTGGGTGCGTGTTCCATGGGGCGTGGGCTGGGAAGGTGGGCCGTGCGCCGCTGCAGGCGGCGGATGCTATGCAATATGTAGCGTGTAGCGCAGGCGGATCAAGCGCTTTCGCTTCATTTTGCATGGAATCCGCAGGCGGGGTGCGGGGTGGCTCCTAGAATCGGCGGGCTGGGTCCGCGTCCTTGCGGAACGCGCCCGGCTGCCTTCCTCCCCGTTTCTTTTTTTCCTTCCCTCGCCCGGCTTCGCATCATGGACCTGCATACCTGGATGGCCTTCTTCGCCGCCTCCTGCCTCATCGCCATCTCCCCGGGCTCGGGCGCCGTGCTGTCGATGAGCCACGGCCTCTCCTACGGCGTGCGCAAGACCAGCGCCACCATCGCCGGGCTGCAGCTGGGGCTGGTGCTGATCCTGGTGGTGGCCGGCGCGGGCGTGGGTTCGCTGCTGATCGCGTCGGAGACGGCCTTCAGCGTGGTCAAGGTGGCGGGCGCCTGCTATCTCATCTACCTGGGCTTCAGCCAGTGGCGGGCGGCGGGCGCCGCGCTGCCGCAGGACGCGGCCCAGGCCGCCCCGGCATCGGCCGGCCCCTGGCAGCGCCGCGTGCTGACCGGCTTCTTCACCAACGCCACCAATCCCAAGGGCATCATCTTCATGGTCGCCGTGCTGCCGCAGTTCATGACCGATGCGCGACCGCTCTGGACGCAGCTGCTGGCCATGGCTGCCACCACCGTGGCGGTCGATCTGGTCGTGATGCACGGCTACGCCGCCGGCGCCAGCGCGCTGCGCCGGCTCATGCGCAGCCCGCGGGCCGCGCGCACGCAGAACCGCGTCTTCGGCGGCCTGCTGATGGCGGTGGGCACGGGGCTGTTCTTCGTCAAGCGCGCGGGCCAGCACGGCTGAAAGAGCGGATTCGCGTCTGCGGGACGGCGCCAGGGCCGGCCTGCGGCTTGGATTCCACCCCGCAGCGCCGGCCCGCGCCCGCGCTACCATCGCCGCTGCCATCCTTTCCAAGCTCTGCAACCCCAAGGAGTCCTGCATGCCAGTGGTCGTAGTCGCCAATCCCAAGGGCGGCGTGGGCAAGTCCACGCTGTCCACCAACATCGCCGGCTATTTCGCCAGCCAGGGCCACAGCGTGGTGCTGGGCGATCTCGACCGCCAGCGTTCGGCCCACCTCTGGCTGGGCCAGCGGCCGCCGCAGGCGCGGCCCATCGGCGTGTGGGACCTGGCCTCCGACCTCATCACCCGTCCGCCGCAGAGCGCCACGCATGCGGTGCTGGACACGCCCGCCGGCCTGCACGGCTGGCGCCTGAAGGATGTGCTCAAGCAGGCCGACAAGGTCATCGTGCCGCTGCAGCCCAGCGTGTTCGACATCTTCGCCACGCGCGAATTCCTCGACGACCTGGCCAGCAGCCGGCATGCCGGGCGCGTGCAGATCGGCCTCGTCGGCATGCGCGTGGATGCGCGCACCGTGGCGGCCGAGCGCCTGCAGGAATTCGTGCAGGGCCTGGACCTGCCCGTGCTGGGCTATGTGCGCGACACGCAGAACTACATCCACCTGGCGGCCCAGGGCCTCACGCTGTTCGACGTGGCGCCCGGCCGCGTGGCGCGCGACCTGGAGCAGTGGAAGCCGCTGTGCGACTGGCTGGACGCGGCCTGACCCATCGCCCATCCGCCACGCACTCGCTCCTGTCGCCCGCCCGACAGTCCCACGCGCCGGCGCGCGGCTAGAGTGCCCGCATGAAAACCTTCCACCGCTATGCCGAGCTGGCCGACTGCGTCGGCCAGGAAGTGGCCGTGACCGACTGGATCACCGTCACGCAGGAACAGATCGACCTGTTCGCCCGGGCCACGGGCGACCACCAGTGGATCCACGTGGACCCGGAGCGGGCTGCCAAGGGCCCCTTCGGCACCACCATCGCGCACGGCTTCCTCACCCTCTCGCTGCTGCCGCGCTTCTTCGAAGAGGCCTTCACCATCGTGGGCGCACAGATGGGCGTGAACTACGGCCTCAACCGCGTGCGCTTCACCGCCCCCGTGCCGGCCGGCAGCCGGGTGCGGGCGCGGCTCACGCTGCAGGCGCTGGAGCCCGCCGAGCCCGGCGGCGTGCAGATGACCTGGCTGGCCACGCTGGAGCGCGAAGGCGGGGACAAGCCGGTGTGCGTCGCCGAATCGCTCACGCGCAGCTACGGCGCTGCGCCTTAGCCCCTGCGCGTTCAGCGCCCCTGGGCGATCTCCTGCGAGCTCGCCGGCAGAGGCTCAGAGCACGATGTGCGCGCGCCGGACGATGGGTGCGGCCAGCGACAGCGAGCGGCGCCAGATGGCCTGGGCCTGCTCCGGCGTGCTCAGCACCGGCTCCAGCCCCAGCGCCACCATGCGGGACTGCACCTGCGTATCGGCGGCGATGTCGCGCAGGGCCTGCGATAGCCGGGCGATCGCCGGGGCCGGCGTGCCGGCGGGGGCGAACACCGCGAACCAGCCTGCATTGCCCATGTCGCGCACGCCCAGTTCCGCGAAGGTGGGCACCGAAGGCATCGAGGCCATGCGCCGCTCGCCGGTGATGGCCAGCGGACGCACCGCGCCCGAGGCCACCATGCCCTCGACGGCGGCGATGGTGAGGAACACCGCATCCACCTGGCCGCCCAGCAGGTCGGTCAGGGCCGGGGCGGAGCCCTTGTAGGGGATGTGCAGCAGCTCCACGCCGGCCGATTCCGCCAGGGTCTCGCCCATCACGTGGGCCGAAGAGCCCGGGCCGAAGCTGCCGTAGCTCAGCGTCTTCTCCCTGGCCTGGCGCAGGAAGGAGGGCAGGTCCTGCACGGGGCTGGCTGCGCGCACGGCCAGCACCAGAGGCGCATTGGCCACCACGCTGGCGATGGAGAAGGCGTCCTGCAGGGTCTTGCCCGGCGCCACCGCCTGCCGGGACGCCAGCGGGGCGATCACGTGGGTGGAGTTGCTGCCGAACATCAGCGTGCAGCCGTCCGCAGGCTGCTGCAGCACGCTGCGCGCGGCGATCAAGCCGTTGGCGCCCGGCCGGTTGTCGACGACCACGGGGACGCCCAGCGGCGCCTGCAGCCTTTGCGCCATCAGCCGGGCCAGGGTGTCGGTGCCGCCGCCGGCGGCGAAGGGCACGACGAGGCTGACGGAGCGCTCCGGCCAGGCGGCAGCGCTTGCAGCACCGGCCGGCGCAGCCGCCAGGGCCGACAAGACGGCGATCGCCTCGCGGCGGGAGAGCAGGGGGGAGGCTGTGCGCATGGGGGGCTCCGTTCAGTCCAGCGATATCTTGGCCTGGCGGGCCACGCGCTGCCAGGTGGTGAATTCCGCCTGCAGCTTGCGGGCGAACTGCGCGCCGTCGGCAGCGCTCACCGCCACGCCGCGCCCGTCCAGCCGGGCCTGCAGCTCGGGTACGCGCAGCACCTTGTCCAGCGCTGCGGCCAGGGTCTTCACGGCCTCGGCAGGCGTGCCCGCAGGGGCGAACACGCCCATCCAGCCTTCGATGGCCAGGCCGGCGTAGCCCAGCTCCTGCAGGGTGGGCACGTCCGGCAGCGCGGCCAGGCGCCGGGGCGAGGGCGTCGCCAGCGCGCGCAGCTTGCCGGCGCGGATCTGCGGCAGCACCACGGCGGCCGTGTCGAAGGCGAAGTCCACATCGCCCGCCAGCAGCGATGCCATGGCCTGCTGGCTGCCCTGGAAGGGAACATGCGTGGCCGCCACGCCGGCTGCGTGCAGGAACAGCTCGCCGATCAGGTGGTTGGTGGAGCCGACGCCGAAGGAGGCGTAGTTGAGCGAGCCGGGCCGCGCCTTCGCCGCCGCGACCAGGTCGGGCAGGCTGCGCAGCGGGGAGGCCGCCGGAACGACCAGGGCGAAGGCGACGCTGCCCACTTCGGCGACCGGCACGAAGTCGCGCAGCGGATCGTAGGGCGCCGACTTGCGCGTCGCCGGATTGACCAGCAGTTCGGCGCCCGTGCCGAAGAGCAGGGTGTAGCCTTCCGGCCGCGCGCGGGCCACCGACTGCGCGCCGATCACGCCGCCGGCACCGGCCCGGTTCTCGACCACCACGGCCTGGCCGATCTCGGCCGCTAGCCTCTCGCCCACCAGGCGTGCCGCGCCATCGGTGCCGCCGCCGGGCGGAAAGGCCACCACCAGGCGGATGCTGGTGTCGGGATAGGCGCCGGCCAGGGCGAGTGCGGGAAGTGCGGCCGGGAGCGCGGCCATGGCCGCGAGCAGCTGGCGTCTTAGAACGTTCACGTGCATGGCGGCTCCCGGAAGTGGGCGGCGGTCAGCGGCCGGCCGCAGCTGCGCGCTCGCGTTCGCCCTGCGCCGCGGCGGCGGCCTCGGCCGCGCGGATGCTGGGGCGCGCTCCGCAACGGGCCAGATAGGCTTCGAGATGCGGCCAGCCCCCGGTGTCGATGGCATGGGCCCGCGTCCACATGGCGATGGTGTAGCAGTGCGCGTCGGCGATGGTGAAGCCGCTGCCGCAGAGGAATTCGCGGCCCTGCAGCTGGCTGTCCAGCCAGCCCAGCCGGCCTTGCAGGTAGGCGCGTGCGACGGCCTTGTATTCGGGCGGCGTGGCGGCCTTGAAGAGCGGCATGAATCCGCCCTTGTGCAGGTCGGCCGCGACGAAGCTCATCCATTCGAGCACCCGGTAGCGCCCCAGCCCCGTGGCCGGCAGCAGCGTATTGCCGGGGCACCGGTCCGCCAGGTACTGCGTGATGACGCTGCCTTCGCTGAGGTGCTGGCCATCGGGCAGCTCCAGCGTGGGCACCGTGCCCTTGGAGTTGATGCGCAGATAGTCGCTGCCGTCCTGCAGCCGCTTGGTCTTCATGTCGACCCACTCCAGCTCGAGCGGCAGGCCGAGCTCTCGCGCCACGATGTCCACGGCGAGGGAACATCCTCGCACTTCGTGATAAAGCTTCATGGATCAGCCGCCTTTGCCGTTTATTTATTTTGCAAATTTATATCTATTCGATAAATGTGCCAAATATTTTTTGGGTGGATGTCACCGGGGCGTTCCAGCACGCGGCGGGGCGTGCCGGCCGTGCAGCGAAGAACGAGAGGCGATGGGATGCAGGGAGGGCCGCAGACAGGGCCGGCTACGGACGCAAAGGCGGGCCGAGCGGCCCGCTCCGCATGGTTCAGATGGCCGTTCGCGGCCGAAGAACGTGTCGACGATCTTCTGCGAGATCGTCAACACGTTCCAAGCGATGTTCTAAATGGGCGGAAGCTGGAAGCCGTTCTGCCGCCAAGCCTCGAACACCGTCACGGCCACCGCGTTCGACAGGTTCAGGCTGCGCTGGCCCGGCACCATGGGCAGCCGCAGGCGCTGCGCTGGCGGGAAGGTCTCGCGCAGCTCGGGCGGCAGGCCGCGCGTCTCGGCGCCGAACACCAGCCAGTCGCCGGGCTGGAAGGCCGTGCCATGGACCGGCTGCGAGCCGTGCGTGGTCATGGCGAACATGCGCGCGGCGTCGGGCTGCTCGTCGCGCAGCAGCGCCGTCCAGCCGGCATGGCGGCGCACGTCGGCGTATTCGTGGTAGTCCAGCCCCGCGCGCCGCATCAGGCGGTCCTCCATCGAAAAGCCCAGCGGCTCCACCAGGTGCAGGGTGCAGCCGGTGTTCGCCGCCAGGCGGATGACGTTGCCGGTGTTGGGCGGGATTTCGGGTTCGACGAGGACGATATGGAACATGCCGCCATTGTCCTGCGGGATGGCAGGGCCTGCCGGGGTCCAGGAAGATGCTTAGGCCGTGCGGGCCAGCACCACGGCCGCGATGTGCGTGGCGCCCGCCTCGCGCAGCGCCGCTGCGGCGGCCTGCAGCGTGGCGCCGGTGGTCATCACGTCGTCCACCAGCAGCACGCGGCGGCCGGCGATCTGCGCGGCGGCCAGCGGCTCCACCGCGAAGGCGCCGCGCAGGTTGCGCAGGCGCTGCCCGCGGTCCAGGCTGCTCTGGGCCTCGGTGGCGCGCAGGCGCAGCAGCCAGCCGGCCCGGGTGCGGCGCGCATCGAGCTGCCGGGCCAGCAGCAGGGCCTGGTTGAAGCCGCGCTCCTTCAGCCGCTGGTCCGAGAGCGGCACGGGCAGCAGCCAGTCGGCCGCGGCCAGGGCCTGCTCCACGCCCGGGGCGGCGCGCATCCGCCCGGCCAGCGGCGCCGCCCAGCCGGGGTCGCCCTGGAACTTGAATTCGGCCAGCAGGCCGGCCCAGGGGTAGCCGTAGTCCACGGCGGCGAAGCAGGCATCCAGGGCCGGCGGATGGCGCAGGCAGTGGCCGCATTGATCGACGCCCTGGGGCACGGGCAGGGCGCAGGTGCGGCAGCGCGGCTTCGGCTGCGTGAAGCGGTCCGCGCAGGCGCCGCAGATGCGCTCGGCCGGCCAGGCATGGCAGACCGCGCACTGGCTGGGCACGCCCCGCGCCAGCGCGGCGGCCAGCCGGCTGCGCCAGGTGGGCGATATCCCTTGGGGCTGCGTCGGGAGCATGGGCTCAATATACTCGCGGCCCTTGTCCGCCCGCACGCCTGTCTGCCTGGCAGCGCCTTTTCCCCTGTCGTCCCCGCATGTCCCACTCCCTGCCGCCCACCATCGATCCGGCCGCCGCCGCGCGCTGGCATGCCACCGCCCCGGCCGCGTCGCCGTGGCTGCATGAAGAGATCGCGCGCCGCATGGACGACCGCCTGCAGTGGATCCGCCAGGCTCCGGCCGCCTGGTGCGACTGGGATCCGCTGCGCGGCGGACTGCAGGGCCACGAGCTGGTGCGCAAGCGCTACCCGCAGGCCCAGCGCCATATCGCCGAAACCTCGTCGCCCGCCGGCCAGGCGCTGGCCCAGGCGCATTTCGCCCCCTCCTGGTGGAGCCCGTCCCGCTGGACAGGTGGCGCGCCGCGCTTCGGCATTCCGGCCGACGGCGGCGTGCAGCTGCTGTGGTCCAACATGGCGCTGCACATGGCGGCCGACCCGCAGGCCCTGATCGCCCGCTGGCACCGCGCGCTGGCGGTGGACGGCTATCTGATGTTCTCCTGCCTGGGACCGGATACGGTGCGCGAACTGCACGCCGTCTACGCCGCGCTGGGCTGGCCGCCCGCAGGCCATGCCATGACCGACATGCACGACTGGGGCGACATGCTGGTGCAGGCGGGCTTTGCCGAGCCGGTGATGGACATGGAGCGCATCACCCTGACCTTCGCCACACCCGGGCGGCTGCTGCAGGAGTTGCGCGAGTTGGGCTGCAACCTGCATCCGCAGCGCTTTCCCGGCCTGCGCGGCCGCGCCTGGCGGGCCCGGCTGGAAGAGGCACTGGCAGAGCGGCTGGGCAGTGCCAGCGCCGACGGCCAGCTGGCGCTGACCTTCGAGATCATCTACGGCCACGCGTTCAAGCCGGCGCCCCGCGTGCGGCTGAGCGAGAGCAGCGCCGTGTCGCTGCAGGACATGCGCGCCATGCTCCACAGCGGGCGTGGGCCATCGCCGGGCTGACCCGGCCAGCTGCGCCCGGGCAGCTACAATTTCGTGCTTTGCGCGCCCAACGCCTGCCAACGTGCGCGCAAGTTCCGGCGCGGCTTTGAATCGCCACCCGTCCGTGCAGCCGCTTGCGGCGCCCCCTGTGCCGGCCTGCCGGCAGGAGGCCACACCCTTGCGGTCCTCTCCCCATGTCCGGCCCGTGCCATGTCCCGGGTTTTTCCCGCGTCGCCGCCGTGCCACTGCCCCGGGCTATTGCGTATTGCATTCACCAGCGGGCGTGGGCATGCTTGCCCGCGGATGGATGGAGACAAGCCGGGCCCATGGGCCGCCAGGCTGTGCCGGTGATGCGGCCGGTGGCGGCGCACCGGCATCTGGCACGAGACTTTTGCAGGGCCTTGCCGGCCGCCTGACCCCACGCAGGCGCCGCCAGGGCGGGGTCCAGACAACGAGGCAGGAAGTTAAGTGAGAACTATGAAGAGCATTTCCAATACGCTGGCTTCCGTGCTGCTGTGGTCCGGCGCATGGCTGGGAACCGCCGCTCATGCGACGCAGGACCTGCCCGGCGGCCCGGCCGTGCGCCAGCTGAACCTGGCGCCGCCCGTCACCCGCATCGCGCAGGAGCAGCACTACCTGCACTGGATGATGCTCATCATCTGCTCCGTGATCTTCGTGGGCGTGTTCGCGGTGATGTTCTATTCCATCTGGAAGCACCGCAAGTCGCGCGGCGCCAAGCCGGCGAACTTCCACGAATCGGTCGCCGTCGAGGTCGCCTGGACGGTCGTGCCCTTCATCATCGTGATCCTGATGGCGCTGCCCGCCACCAAGGTGCTGGTGGCCCAGAAGGACACCACCAACGCCGACCTGACCATCAAGGTCACCGGCTACCAGTGGAAGTGGGGCTACGACTACCTGAGCGGCGAGGGCGAAGGCCTGGCCTACATCTCCACGCTGGACGTGGGCCAGCGCCAGATGTCCGACAGCGGCAACGTGGCCAACGCCCCGGCCGACTACCTGCTGCGGGTGGACAACCCGCTGGTCGTGCCGGTGGGCCGCAAGGTGCGCGTCATCACCACGGCCAACGACGTGATCCACTCCTTCGCGGTGCCGGCCTTCGGCATCAAGCAGGACGCCATCCCCGGCTTCGTGCGCGACACCTGGTTCCGCGCCGAGCAGGTGGGCGACTACTACGGCCAGTGCGCCGAGCTCTGCGGCAAGGAGCACGCCTACATGCCCATCCACGTGAAGGTCGTCTCCGCCGAGGACTACACCCAGTGGGTGGCCGCCGAGAAGAAGAAGGCCGCTGCCAAGGCCGACGACCCGAACAAGGTCTGGACCCTGGAGGCCATCCTGCCGCGCGGCGAGAAGGTCTATGCCGCCAACTGCGCGGCCTGCCACCAGCCCAACGGCAAGGGCGCGGGCCCCATCAAGCCGCTGGATGGCTCGGCCATCGTCAAGGACGAAGACCATGCCAGGCAGATCCAGATCGTGCTCAAGGGCGCGGCCGGCGGCGCCATGCCGTCCTGGGCCCAGCTGAGCGACACCGATCTCGCCGCCGTCATCACCTATACGAAGAACGCCTGGTCCAACAAGACGGGCCAGCTGGTGCAGCCTTCGGAAGTGCTGGCCCAGCGCGGCAAGTGAATCCCGGCAGCCGTCCCCACGCATTGAGGAATCCAAGATGAGCGCAGTTCTCGACCACCACGGACACGCCGCCGGCCACCACGACGACCATGCCCATCACCACGGCCCCACGGGCTGGCGCCGCTGGGTGTTCGCCACCAACCACAAGGACATCGGCACGCTCTACCTGCTGTTCTCCTTCACCATGCTGATGATCGGCGGCGTGCTGGCCCTGCTGATCCGCGCCGAGCTGTTCCAGCCCGGCCTGCAGATCGTGAACCCCGAGCTCTTCAACCAGCTCACCACCATGCACGGCCTCATCATGGTGTTCGGCGCCATCATGCCGGCCTTCGTGGGCTTCGCGAACTGGATGATCCCGCTGCAGATCGGCGCATCCGATATGGCCTTCGCGCGCATGAACAACTTCAGCTTCTGGCTGATGATCCCGGCCGCGCTGATGCTGGTCAGCTCGTTCTTCATGCCCGGCGGCGCGCCCGCCGCGGGCTGGACGCTCTACGCGCCGCTCACGCTGCAGATGGGCCCGTCGATGGACGCCGGCATCTTCGCCATGCACATCCTGGGCGCCTCGTCCATCATGGGCTCGATCAACATCATCGTGACCATCCTGAACATGCGCGCGCCGGGCATGACGCTCATGAAGATGCCCATGTTCTGCTGGACCTGGCTCATCACCGCCTACCTGCTGATCGCCGTGATGCCCGTGCTGGCCGGCGCCATCACCATGACGCTGACCGACCGCCACTTCGGCACCAGCTTCTTCAACCCCGCCGGCGGCGGCGACCCGGTGATGTACCAGCACATCTTCTGGTTCTTCGGCCACCCCGAGGTGTACATCATGATCCTGCCGGCCTTCGGCATCATCAGCCAGATCGTGCCGGCCTTCAGCCGCAAGAAGCTCTTCGGCTACGCCTCCATGGTGTATGCCACCTCGTCCATCGCCATCCTGTCGTTCATCGTGTGGGCGCACCACATGTTCACCACGGGCATGCCGGTCACGGGCCAGCTGTTCTTCATGTACGCCACCATGCTGATCTCGGTGCCCACGGCCGTGAAGATCTTCAACTGGGTCGCCACCATGTGGCGCGGCTCCATGACCTTCGAGACGCCCATGCTGTTCGCCGTGGGCTTCATCTTCGTCTTCACCATGGGCGGCTTCACCGGGCTCATCCTCTCGATGGCGCCCATCGACATCCAGCTGCAGGACACCTACTACGTCGTGGCCCACTTCCACTACGTGCTGGTGGCCGGCTCGCTGTTCTCCATGTTCGCGGCCTACTACTACTGGTCGCCCAAGTGGACCGGCGTGATGTATCCGGAGCGGCGCGGCCAGATCCATTTCTGGGGCTCGCTCATCACCTTCAACATCACCTTCTTCCCGATGCACTTCCTGGGCCTGGCCGGCATGCCGCGCCGCTATGCCGACTATCCCATGCAGTTCGCCGACTTCAACATGGTGGCCTCCATCGGCGCCTTCGGCTTCGGGCTGATGCAGGTGTATTTCTTCTTCGCCATCGTGCTGCCCGCCATGCGCGGCAAGGGCCAGCCCGCCCCCCAGCGCCCCTGGGAAGCGGCCGAAGGCCTGGAGTGGGAAGTGCCGTCGCCCGCGCCCTTCCACACCTTCGAGACGCCTCCGAAGCTCGATTCCTCCGCCACCCGCGTGGTGGGCTGACCCCGCAGGAAAGGCAGGCACATGATGGCGACACCCGAGCAGAAGAAAGCCAACCTGCGCATGGCCCTGGTCCTTGCGTCCATCGCCATCGCCTTCTTCATCGGTTTCATGGTCAAGATGACCTGGCTGCACTGAGCGCCCCGCCATGAGCCTGCGCCGCGAGAACTTCAAGATGGTGGGCAAGCTGGCCGTGATCTCGGCCGGCATGTTCGCCTTCGGCTATGTGCTCATTCCCATCTACAAGCACATCTGCGAGGTCACGGGCATCAACATCCTGTCGCTGTCCGAACGCCAGGTGCCCGGCAACGGCGTGGCCGGCCGCGACGTGAAGCTGCCGGCCAATACCCAGGTGGACCTGAGCCGCACCATCACGGTCGAATTCGACGCCAATGCGCGCGGTCCTTGGGACTTCAAGCCGGCGCAGCGCTCGGTCAAGGTCCATCCCGGCGAGCTGACCACGGTGATGTACGAATTCCAGAACGTGCAGAACCGCCGCATGGCAGCCCAGGCCATTCCCAGCTATGCGCCACGCCAGGCCGCCGCGCACTTCAACAAGCTCGAATGCTTCTGCTTCAACCAGTACACGCTGGAGCCGGGCGAGAAGAAGCAGTGGCCGGTGGCCTTCGTGATCGATCCCAAGCTGTCCAGGGACGTGACCACCATCACCCTGTCCTATACCTTCTTCGAGGTCGGCGGCAAGATGCCGGCCGCCCCTGCCACCCCGCCCGCGGCCACGGCCGCCGCGCCGGCGCCCACCAGCCAGGCGGGCACATGAACGGCCAGAGCCCCGGCGACTCCCCTCAGGCCCGCAAGGTGTCGCTGCTGCGCACCGTGCGCGCGGTGGCCTGGTCCTTCCTGGGCGTGCGCAAGGGGGCCGAATACCGCAAGGACCTGGAGAACATCCAGCCTCTGCACATCATCGTGATCGGCCTGGTGGCGGCGTTCGTCTTCGTGGCGCTGCTGATCGCGGCCGTGAACTGGGTGGTGCATGCCTGACGGACCGGACCGAACGACCGACGACACAAAAATACCGAGACTGAGGAGCTGAGACATGAGCGCATCCACCCACGGCACCACGCCCTACTACTACGTGCCCGCCGAATCGCGCCACCCGGTGATGGCGGCGGCCGGCCTCTTCTTCGTGATCCTGGGCGCGGCCCAGTGGATCAACGGCCACGACTGGGGCAAGTATTCGCTGGCCTTCGGGCTGGCCTGGTGGCTGTTCGTGCTCTACCAGTGGTTCGGCGACGCGGTGCGCGAGAGCGAGGGCGGGCTCTACGGCCACAAGATCGACCTGTCGTACCGCTGGAGCATGAGCTGGTTCATCTTCTCCGAGGTGATGTTCTTCGGCGCCTTCTTCACCGCCCTGTGGTGGGCGCGATCGCATTCCGTGCCGGCCCTGGGCAGCCTGGACAACGCGCTGCTCTGGCCCGACTTCAAGGCCGTCTGGCCCAGCATGGCCGCAGGCGTGACGGCCTCCCCGGCGGAGATCGTGGAGCCGTTCCAGACCGTGGGCCCGTTCTGGCTGCCCACCATCAACACGGCGCTGCTGCTCACTTCGGGCGTGACGCTCACCATCGCCCACCACGCGCTGCGCGAAAGCCACCGCGCGCGTGCCATCGGCTTCATGTGGGCCACGGTGCTGCTGGGCTTCGTCTTCCTGTGCGTGCAGGGCTACGAGTACCACCACCTCTACAACGACCTGAACCTCAAGCTCAGCTCGGGCGTGTTCGGCTCCACCTTTTTCATGCTCACGGGCTTCCACGGCTTCCATGTGTTCGTCGGCATGCTGATGCTGCTTTTCATCACGCTGCGGCTCATGAAGGGCCACTTCACGGCCGAGCGGCATTTCGGCTTCGAGGGCGCGGCCTGGTATTGGCACTTCGTGGACGTGGTGTGGCTGGGCCTCTACGTGCTGGTCTATTGGTTCTGACCGGCTCACGTGGCCGTGCAAAAAGAAAAAGCGCCTGAGGGCGCTTTTTCTTTGGCGGCGAGGTCCCGGGCTGCGAGGGCTCGGGCTATTTGCCGGCCGGCAGGCCCGTGGGCTGGATGTAGCCCAGCTTCCAGGCCGCCAGCAGGCCGAGGAAGAGCACAATCGACAGGGCCACGCGCAGCGCCAGCGCACGCAGCATGTGGCCGCTGCGGGCGCGGTTGTCGCGGCCGTTGCGCATCATGAAGAAAAGGGCCGATCCCAGGCTGGCAAGAATGCCCAGGAAAGCCAGCGCCACTACGTATCGCATGCGAGGCATTATCCCGTGAACACCCCTGTGCCGCGACCCGGCCCAACCCGCCTGGACCTGCGCTTCTGGTGCATCGCCCTGGCCGCGCTCGTGGCCGTGCTGGCGACGGCGTCCCTGGGCCGCTGGCAGCTGCAGCGGGCGGCGCAGAAGGAAGCCCTGCAGGCCGCCATGGACCGGCGCGCAGCCCTGCCGCCGCTGGATGCGGCCCAGCTGGCGGCGGCCCTGGACGCGAAGGAGGGGGACGCCGCCGAGGCGCTGCTGCACCGCCGCGCCCGGCTGCGCGGCCAGTGGGTGCCGCAGGCCACGGTGTTCCTCGACAACCGGCAGATGCAGGGCCGGCCGGGATTCTTCGTGGTCACGCCGCTCAGGCTGTCCACGCAGCCGCCGGTGGTGGTCGCCGTGCAGCGCGGCTGGGTGCCGCGCGATTTCCAGGATCGCACGCGGCTGCCCGAGGTGCCAACGCCCGCGGGCGATGTCGAGGTGGAGGGCCGCATCGCCACGCCGCCTTCGCACCTCTACGAGCCCGGCGGAACCGCCGCGCCGGAGGGGTCTTCCCGCATCCGGCAAAATCTCGACCTCGCCGCCTATGGCGCCGAGCACGGCCTGGCAGCGCTGGCGCCCCTGTCGCTGCAGCAGACCGGCAGCGATGACGCCGGCCCGCAAGGGCTGCGGCGCGGCTGGCCCGCCATCGACAGCGGCGTCGCCAAACACTACGGCTACGCATTCCAATGGTTCGGGCTCTGCGGCCTGGTGCTCATCCTCTATGTCTGGTTCCAAATCATCCGACGCTTCCTTCGCCCACGCGGCGAGCCTGCCTCCACCGCCTGACGCGGCGGATGGCGTGCATCCGCTCGGCCTGACCGTCCACAGCCTGCCGGGCGCCGATGCGGCGGCGCTCGACGCGGCCCAGCGCTCCCGTGCCGGCCGCTGGAAGATGCTGGCCGTGATGCTGGTCTGCGCGGCGCCCGTGGTCGCCTCGTATTTCACCTACTACGTGCTGCGCCCCGAGGGCCGGCGCAACTTCGGCGAGCTCATCGCGGCGCAGCCGGCGCTGCCCGCGCAGCTGCCCGTCACCACCCTGGCGGGGCAGGCCGGCACGCTGGGCCAGCTCGCCGGCCAGTGGCTGCTGGTCAGCGTGGCGCCCGGCGCCTGCGGCGAGGCCTGCCGCAGCAACCTCTACCTGCAGCGCCAGCTGCGCGAGAGCCTGGGCAAGGAAAAGGACCGGCTGGACTGGGTCTGGCTGGTGTCCGATGCCGCCCCCGTGCCGGCCGACATCGCGCCCGGCCTGCAGACCGCCACCGTGCTGCGCGCCGATGCGGCCGCCATCGCGCAGTGGCTGCAGCCCGCGCCGGGCCATGCGCTGGCCGAACACCTCTATCTGGTCGATCCCATGGGCCACTGGATGATGCGCTTCCCCGCCGGCCTGGACCGCGAAGGCGCGGCCAAGGCCAAGCGCGACCTGGACCGCCTGCTGCGCGCCTCCGCTTCCTGGGACCAGCCCGGCCGTGCGCAGGCCGACCTGCCGGCCCCCACCGCCGCACAGCCATGAACGACGTGCAACAACCGCTCTACGACCTGGCGCCGCTGCTGCGCCTGATGCTGGTGGGCGCCGTGATCGCCCTGGGCCCGCTGGCCTGGGTATGGCTGCGCAACCGGCACGGCTCGCCGCTGCGCCGCGTGCAGGCGCTCACCGTGCTCACCCTGTTCCTCACCTTCGACCTGGTCATGTTCGGCGCCTTCACGCGGCTCACCGATTCCGGCCTGGGCTGCCCCGACTGGCCCGGCTGCTACGGCAAGGCCAGCCCGGTGGGCGCGCATGCCGAGATCTCCGCGGCCCAGCAGGCCATGCCCACCGGCCCGGTCACCCACGGCAAGGCCTGGGTGGAGATGATCCACCGCTATCTCGCCACCAGCGTGGGCGTGCTCATCATCGTGCTCACGGTGATCGCCTGGCGCCAGTGGCGCCGCGCGCGCAGACCCGGAGACGGCGCATCGGCACGGCCGGCGCTCAGCCCCTGGTGGCCCACGGCCACGCTGGCCTGGGTCTGCCTGCAGGGCGCCTTCGGCGCGCTCACCGTCACCATGAAGCTCTTCCCGGCCATCGTGACGCTGCACCTCATCGGCGGCATCGTGCTGCTGGCCCTGCTGTGCGTGCAGGCCGTGCGGCAGACGCAGGCTGCCCAAGGCACGGTGCGGCAGCCGCTGGTCGCCGGGCTGCGCACCCTGCTGCTGGCCACGACTGCGCTGGTGGCGCTGCAGATCGTGCTGGGTGGCTGGGTCAGCACCAACTACGCGGTGCTGGCCTGCACCACCTTCCCGACTTGCCACGGCAGCTGGTGGCCCGACATGGCCTTCGCCCAGGGTTTCCAGGTCTGGCGTCCGCTGGGCATGCTGCAGGACGGCAGCAATATCAGCTTCGCCGGGCTCACGGCCATCCATTACGCCCACCGGCTGGCGGCTTATGTGGTGCTGGCGGCGCTGGCGCTGCTGGCCTGGCGTTTGCGCCGGGCCCGGGCGCTGCCCGCGCAGGCCCGCTGGCTGGCCGGCCTGGCGCTGATGCAGTTCGCCACGGGCCTGTCCAACGTGGTGCTCGACTGGCCGTTGGTGGCGGCCGTGCTGCACACCGGCGGCGCTGCGGCGCTGGTGGTGGTGCTGACCTGGGCGCTCACGTCCAGCCGCGCCGCCGTGCCGGCCGACGCCGCCACGGCCTCCTCTTTTTCTTCCTCCTCCTCCTCCTCCTCCTCTTCCTCTTCCTCCCCGGCGGCTTCCGTCCCGCCATCGACATCGGCGCCGCCGCAGCAGCAGGGCGCCACGAGATTTTCCGCATGAGTGCAGCTCCCGCCCCCGCGCCCCAGCCTTCGGCGCCCCCCTTGTCCATGCCCTCGCGCTGGTCGCAGTTCTATGCGCTGACCAAGCCGCGCGTGGTGCAGCTCATCGTCTTCTGCGCCTTCATCGGCATGGTGCTGGCGGTGCCCGGCCTGCCCGATGCGGCGCAGTGGGGGCGCATGGCCGTGGCCTCGGCCGGCATCTGGCTGGTGGCCGGCGCCGCGGCGGCCTTCAACTGCATCGTGGAGCAGGGCATCGACGCGCGCATGAAGCGCACCGCCTGGCGGCCGACGGCCAAGGGCGAGCTGTCGAACGCGCAGACCCTGCTGTTCTCGGCCGCGCTCTGCGCCGCGGGCTCGGCGCTGCTCTACGTCTGCGTCAACCCGTTGACCATGTGGCTCACCTTCGCCACCTTCGTGGGCTATGCGGTGATCTACACCGTGATCCTCAAGCCGCTGACGCCGCAGAACATCGTGATCGGCGGCGCATCGGGCGCCATGCCGCCGGTGCTGGGCTGGGCCGCCATGACGGGCGACGTGGGGCCGGAGGCGCTGATCCTGTTCCTGATCATCTTCCTCTGGACGCCGCCGCACTTCTGGGCGCTGGCGCTCTACCGCGTGGAGGACTACCGCCGCTCGGGCCTGCCCATGCTGCCGGTGACGCACGGGAACGAATTCACCCGTCTGCAGGTCTTCCTCTACACGCTGATCCTGTTCGCCGCCTGCCTGATGCCCTTCGTCTATGGCATGAGCTCGTGGATCTACCTGGCCGCTGCCGTGGTGCTGAGCCTGGGCTTCTGCGGCTACGGATTCGCGCTGTGGCGCAGCTATTCCGACGAGCTGGCGCGCAAGACCTTCCGTTTTTCCCTGATCCACCTGAGCCTGCTGTTCGCGGCCCTGCTGGTGGACCACTACGTACTCTGACCGACCGATGCTGAACCAACGACGCAATGCCCTCCGATTGATCGCCGCCGGCGCCCTGGCCACGGGCGCCGCGGGCCTCCTGGCCGCCTGCTCCAAGAAGGAGAAGGTGAGCGAATTCAAGGGCGTGGACATCACCGGCGCCGAATACGCCCGCGACTTCAATCTGCCCGACCAGAACGGCCAGATGCGCAGCCTCAAGGACTTCGCGGGCAAGGTCGTGGTGGTGTTCTTCGGCTACACGCAGTGCCCCGACGTCTGCCCCACCTCCATGGTCGAGCTGGCCGAGGTCAAGCGCTCGCTGGGCGCGGACAGCGAGCGCATGCAGGGCATCTTCATCACCGTCGATCCCGAGCGCGACACGCCCGAGGTGCTGCGCGCCTACATGGCCAATTTCGATCCCGGCTTCCTCGCGCTGCGCGGCACGCCCGAGCAGCTCGCTGCCGTGGCCAAGGACTTCAAGGTCTACTACAAGAAGGTGGACGGCCAGACGCCCACCAGCTACACCATGGACCATTCCGCCGGCAGCTACGTGTACGACCCCCAGGGCCGCCTGCGCATCTACAACCGCTACGGCAGTGGTGCGCCGGCCCTGCTGCACGACGTCCAGCTCCTGCTCAAGGAGCCGGCCACCAGCGCCAGCTGACGCGGGGTGAAGGAGGACGCCGTCCGCGCAGCCGGCCCTCCCGGTGGATCTCGATGGCGTTTTCAGGCCACGCGCACCGTGGCAGTCCGCGGCCGCGGTGCGGTGGAGGGCAGGTTCCGGGCCGGCAGGGGCCGCACGCTCGGCAGCCGCGCAGACTCGTTGGCCGGAGCGCGGGCTGCGGGTCCCAGCGCTTCCGCCGGCGGCTTGGCGGGCCGCTCGGCCCCGGCCGGTTTCGCGGCGCGGGGTGCGGGCTGACCCTGGGCCAGCTCCAGCAGCTTGTCCCGCACGATCTCGCAGTGCCAGCGGTCGCGGCGCAGCAGGCCCTGCAGCCGGGTCAGCTGGGTGATGCTGCGGGCCACGGTTTCGCGGGTGGTGGCCAGCAGGGCGGCCAGCACCGAATGGCTGGGCAGGCGCACCAGCGTGCTGCGCTGCAGATCGGCCAGCAGCAGCAGCGCGCCCGCCAGCTGGCCGGTCGCTCCGCGCACGCGGAGGATGCGTGCCCAGTCGGACAGCAGCGCATAGGCGCGCAGCTGCTCCTGCGCCAGGTCGAGCAGGGCCTCGCGGGTCAGCAGGTCGTTGCGGATCAGGGCCTGCACGTCGATCTCGCACACCCGGCCGGGCAGCACGGCCACGCAGGACAGGTCCGCCGGCTGCTCCAGCAGGCCCGGCGTGCCTAGCGTCTGGCCGCAGCCGGCCAGGCCGATGGGGTGCTCCACGCCGTCGCTGCCGCTGCGCTGCAGCAGCACCGTGCCTATCTTCACGACCTGCACGACAGGCAGGGCCGTCCCCTGGCTCTGCAGCACCTCGCCCCGGGGAAAGCGCCGTTCGCGGATGTACGGTTCCCAGGCGGAGCGTGCGCCCCTGTCCTGGCGGCCCAGCAGGCAGTGCGGGCGGGAGGCGCATTCGGCGCAGGCCTTGTGGTCCAGGGAATGGAGGGTCATGCGCGGTTCTGCTCGGGTTGGGGCTGCGGGAAATACCGCTGTCGCTCGTCGTCTTCCAGGCACCCGTTGCGGTTGGATGGGCCGCTGCCGATGGCTGCTGTTCTGGTGAAGGGCATTGCGAAGTCCTGCATGCCGTCTCAGGTGTAGGCCAGGTCGGTGTGCCGGCTCGTGACCAGCTGCCCGGCCGAGAGCGACATCAGCAGGAGCGCGATGCGCTCGTGCATGATCAGCGTGTGGTAGTTGCCGGTGGCCACCATGTGGCGGCGCAGGGCGTCGCGTACCGCCGGCACGCCGGTCGTGTCGATCAGCACATCGACTGGGGCACCGTCCGCCTGCAGCAGCGTCATGTAGTCCGCAGTGACCGGCACGCCGTGCTCGCGCGCCAGCGCAATGCCCGGCATGGACAGATCCAGGTCGGCCACGCCGACGATCTGCACGAACGATGCGCTCAGCAGCTGGCGCAGCAGCGGCGTTCCGGTCTGGCCGGCGCCGATGATGGCGATGCGGAACCCTGGCATGCGAACTCTCCCGTGATCGAAAACCGCAGTCTGCCGGCGACTGCGGAACGGGGGCATGACATGGATCAAAGCATGCGAAGGGGCCGCGGCGCGAAGCTGCGGTGCGCGGTTCCGCCGGGCGTTAGCTCATTCCTGGCGGATGCCGCCCTCGCGGATCACGCGGCCCAGCAGGGCTGTGTCCGCGTCGATGCGGTTGGCCAGGCCCTCGGCCGAGGAGCCCACCGTCTGCCAGCCCTGCTGGAAGAGCTTGGCGCGCACGTCGGGCATGCGGGCGATGTTCGCCAGCGTGGCCGACAGGCGCGCACGCACGGGCGCGGGCATTCCGGCGGGCGCGGCGAAGGCATTCCAGATCTCCAGGTTGAAGTCCTTCACGCCCACTTCGGCCATGCTGGGCACGCCTGGAGCCAGGGAGCTGCGACCGCTGGAGGTCACACCGATCAGCCGCAGCTTGCCGGAACGCTCCTGCGCCAGAGCCAGCGCGGGCGGCAGCAGCGCCATCTGCAGCTGGCCGCCCAGCATGGCCGTCGCCACCTGCGGGTAGCCGGGGTAGGGCACATGGACCGGGGCGATGCCGGCACGGGCCTTGAGCAGCTCGGTGCCCAGATGGCCCACCGTGCCCACGCCGGGCGTGCCATAGCTCCAGCGGTCGCCGGCCTTGCGGGCTGCGTCGAGGAAGGCTCGGCCATCGGCCCCTGCCGGAACGCCGGGCTGGCTCACCGGCGCGGTGAGCACCAGGGGCGACACGCCGATCAGGCTGAGCGGCGCCAGGTCCTTGTGCGGGTCATAGGGCACATGCGGATTGATGAGGCGCGCGATGGTCAGGTTGCCGTTGATGAAAAGGCCGATGGTGTGCCCATCGGTCGCCTTCGCCACCGCATCTGCTCCGATATTGCCGCCCGCGCCCACCTTGTTCTCCACGATGACCGGCTGCCCCAGCGCCTGGGCAAGCGGGTCGGCGAAGGTGCGTGCCGTCAGGTCGGGCGACGATCCGGGCGGAAAGCCCACGATGATGCGCAGCGGCCGGCTGGGCCAGCCCGGTGTGGCCGGAACCGCGCTGGCGGCGGGCGCCGTGGCAGCGAAGGCGGCCAGGGGCAGGGCGGCGCTGGCGAGGCTGGCGGCCGCTGCCAGCCAGATACGGCGGGAAGGATGCATGGGGGTATCTCCTGCGGGCGCGCCGGTATGCGTATGGATAAGGAACCGCGCGCATGCCTGCGGCCATGAAAAAAGCGCGCAGCCCGGTCAGGAGCTGCGCGCTGGATTATCGGCCTGCCCCGTAGCGGAAAGGGGCGGGACCGGGCGGGGCCCGGAAATCAGGCGTATTCCGCCAGGGCCTTCTTCATCTTCTTCATCGCGGCCACCTCGATCTGGCGAATGCGCTCGGCGCTCACGCCGTAGACGGCCGCCAGTTCGTGCAGCGTCATGCCGCCCGAGCCGTCGTCGTTCACCTTGAGCCAGCGCTCTTCCACGATGCGGCGGCTGCGCTCGTCCAGGCTTTCCAGCGCGGCGGCGATGCCGTCGGTCGCCATCGCGTCGCGCTGGCGGTTCTCGATCATGGCGGTAGGCTCGTGCGCGCCGTCGGCGAGGTAGGCGATGGGGCCGAAGGCCTGCTCGCCGTCATCGGAGGGGGCCGGGTCCAGCAGCACGTCGCCGCCGGACAGTCGGGTCTCCATCTCGATGACTTCCTCGCGCTTGACGTTGAGCTGCGCGGCCACGGCATCGATCTCCTGGTCGGAGAGGGTGTCGCGGTGCGTCGCGGCATCCTGCGCCGCGGCATCGGCCTTGAAGCCCTGCTTCATCGACCGCAGATTGAAGAACAGCTTGCGCTGGCTCTTGGTGGTGGCCACCTTCACCATGCGCCAGTTCTTCAGCACGTATTCGTGGATCTCGGCCTTGATCCAGTGCATGGCGTAGCTCACCAGGCGCACGCCCTGGTCGGGGTCGAAGCGCTTGACGGCCTTCATCAGGCCCACATTGCCTTCCTGGATCAGGTCGCCATGCGGCAGCCCGTAGCCCAGGTACTGGCGGGCGATGGAGACGACCAGGCGCAGGTGCGACATCACCAGCCGGCCGGCGGCTTCCACATCGTTGTTGTCCTTGAGCTGGCGCGCGTAGCTGCGCTCCTCGTCGGCGGTCAGCATGGGCAGGCGGTTGACGGCCGAGATATAGGCGTCGAGGTTGCCCAGCGGGGGGATGAGGGCCCACGGACTGGCCGGCGCCAGAGCAGTCGCGGCGGTTCCAGATTGAAGCGTCATTCCAGAAATCCTTTCTTCCATGGGGTTCACTTTAGCAGTCTGTTGGAGAGAGTGCTAAAGAGGAAGTTCCCCGCCCCTCTGTAGGACAGGGGATCCCTGCGGCCCGTCTCGTACCGCTGGCAACCTGTCAGGCCGCAGCCAGCAGACCCAGTCCGCCGCCGGTGCCGGGCAGGGCGCGCTGGGCCGAGCCCAGCAGGGCCTGGTCAGCGCCCAGCCGGAAGGCGGACACGCCGCGCACCAGATCTTCCGCCTGCTTCTTGAGGCTGCCGGCCGCAGCGGCCATCTCTTCCACCAGTGCCGCGTTCTGCTGCGTGACCTGGTCCATCTGGGTGACGGACTGTCCCACCTGCGTGACGCCCGAGGCCTGCTCCACGCTGGCGGCGCTGATCTCGCCCATGATGTCCGTCACGCGCTGGATGGCGTCCACGATCTCGGCCATGGTGCTGCCGGCCTGGTCCACCAGGGCCGTGCCTTGTTCGACGCGCTCGACGCTGGTGCCGATGAGATTCTTGATCTCCCGGGCGGCCTCGGCGCTGCGGCCGGCCAGGCTGCGCACCTCGCTGGCCACCACTGCGAAGCCTCGGCCCTGCTCGCCCGCACGGGCCGCTTCCACGGCCGCGTTCAGCGCCAGGATGTTGGTCTGGAAGGCGATGCCGTCGATCACCGAGATGATGTCGCTGATCTTGCGCGAGCTTTCGTTGATGCCCTTCATGGTCGTGACGACCTGGTCCACCACCTGGCCGCCCTGCACCGCGACCATGGCGGCGTTCTTGGCGAGCTGGTTGGCCTGGCGGGCGCTGTCGGCGTTCTGCTGCACGGTCGAACCCAGTTGTTCCATGGAGGCGGCGGTCTGCTCCAGCGCGCTGGCCTGGCTTTCGGTGCGGCCGCTCAGGTCCTGGTTGCCCTGGGAGATTTCCGCGCTGGCCGTGGCCACGGCTTCGGCGTTGTGGCGCACGCTGCCCACCGTCATGCGCAGGTGTTCACGCATGGCTTCGAGCGCTTGCAGCATCTGCGCCAGCTCGTCCTTGCCGGGGGCGGTGGTGGACTGGCTCAGGTCGCCCTGGGCCATGCGGCCTGCGGCATCGGCGCACAGGCGGGCGCGGCGCGACAGATTGCCCGCCAGCATCACGGCGATCGCCACGCTCATCGCCACCATGGCGACCAGGCCTACCACCAGCTGGATGCGCCCCTGCTCGTAGGTTGCGGTGGCGTGCTCGGCGGCCGTCTGGCTGCCCTTGTTGTTGATGGTGATCAGATCGTCCAGCGCCTTGTTGGCGGCGCGGAAGGCCACGCCGGCCGGGCCCACGAAGATGGCGCGCACTGCGTCGATGTTGTTGGCACGGGCGTAGTTGAGCTGCTCGGGCAGGGTGGAGCCGTAGTTGATGACCTGGTTGCGTACCTCCTGATAGAGGGCACGCTCCTCGGGGCTCACGAACAGGGGCTCGGCGGCGTTGACCGATGCGGTCAGCGCGGCGCTGGCGTCTTCCACGACCTTGATGGCCTGCGGCATCGGCGAATTGGGGCCGGTAAGGATCAGGCCCAGGCGCCCGATGCGCAGCGCCGACAGATTGCGGCTGATGGCCCCGGCAGCGGCCACGCTGGGGAGCGCCTTCTTGGAAATCTCGGCCGAACTGCTGTTCATGCTCGCCAGGTTGGCAATACCCAGCAGGCTGACGATGCAGGCGATGATCAACACCGACGCGAAGCCGGCGAGCAGCTTGGTGCGGATGGTCCAGTTATCCAAATTCATCTTGTGCTTTCAAAAGAGAGGGACGCAGCCGCGCGTTGCAGTCTGCGCAGGCCGGCCGAAGGAGAGTGCGGTGGTCCGGAGCGTGCAGGCCGCGCCTCCGGAAAATTACACTTGTAATTTAACGTAAGAAAATTTAAGCGCATGTAGTCCGGCGCCGCTTTCCTTCTGCAGCGGGCATGAAAAAGGGCACCGAAGTGCCCTGTCTTCCTTCCTGCGGCTGCCCGCCGGTCGTTGTGTCCAGTCTCTATCCCGTGAGCGTTCAGAACGTGTTTACGATCTCCCTGGGGTCGCGCAGCGGTGTGGGCGGGATGGGATGCAAGGCGCGGTGCGCAGTGAATAGCACGGCTATTCACAAGCGCCGCAACGCCGCA
>CAJYHL010000072.1 GCA_913774625.1 uncultured Acidovorax sp. | reverse complement strand
GGCCAGTGCGCATATCCCAGTGATCTAGACTCCGGTGAGCGGCCGGCAGCGCGACATCCCCGTTCCGGCCAGTGCGCATATCCCAGTGATCTAGACTCTGAAGCTGCATGACTATGCGATCAAAAACGTTCCGGCCAGTGCGCATATCCCAGTGATCTAGACTGTCGTCCTCGGGGTTGTGCCGCATCTTCGGGTTCCGGCCAGTGCGCATATCCCAGTGATCTAGACTGACCGCGCCGCGCCGCCCGCAACCGCTGCGGTTCCGGCCAGTGCGCATATCCCAGTGATCTAGACTGGCGAGGTGTTCGAGGGCGCGCTTATCCCAGTTCCGGCCAGTGCGCATATCCCAGTGATCTAGACTCCAGGCCTGCTCGGTCGTCAGGTTTTCACGGTTCCGGCCAGTGCGCATATCCCAGTGATCTAGACTTGCTTCTGGAGCCATGACCGCCTACTACAAGTTCCGGCCAGTGCGCATATCCCAGTGATCTAGACTTGACGTGCCCGAGCCGGTTCCATGCGGCGAGTTCCGGCCAGTGCGCATATCCCAGTGATCTAGACTTAACGAAGCAACGGTACATCTACTCACCTTGTTCCGGCCAGTGCGCATATCCCAGTGATCTAGACTGCGCGGGTGGCAGATGGACGGCATGCCGCCGTTCCGGCCAGTGCGCATATCCCAGTGATCTAGACTCTTTCACGCGGTCGAGCACCGCGTTGATGTGTTCCGGCCAGTGCGCATATCCCAGTGATCTAGACTCGCTGACTTCCGCAGTGATCGGCGCATCTGGTTCCGGCCAGTGCGCATATCCCAGTGATCTAGACTCTGCGAGGCGGCAAGTGCGGCGTGCTGCGCGTTCCGGCCAGTGCGCATATCCCAGTGATCTAGACTCGTTGGGCCGCATTGCCACGCGAATATGCAGTTCCGGCCAGTGCGCATATCCCAGTGATCTAGACTCAGGGCTCCATCATTCGTCAAGCTCTTCGGGTTCCGGCCAGTGCGCATATCCCAGTGATCTAGACTGTGCTGCACGCATGCGGCCATGTAGCAAAGGTTCCGGCCAGTGCGCATATCCCAGTGATCTAGACTCCAGCCGCAGTGCGTCGCCGTCGTCGTTGAGTTCCGGCCAGTGCGCATATCCCAGTGATCTAGACTTACCACTGGCTCCAAGAGCGCGGCGTGCCGGTTCCGGCCAGTGCGCATATCCCAGTGATCTAGACTTGGCTTGGTCCAGCTGCGGCAGCACCTGCAGTTCCGGCCAGTGCGCATATCCCAGTGATCTAGACTCATCGTGCCAGCGGTTGCCATTGCGCTCCCGTTCCGGCCAGTGCGCATATCCCAGTGATCTAGACTCCGTGCGCACGTCATGCGCTGCCTGAAGATGTTCCGGCCAGTGCGCATATCCCAGTGATCTAGACTCAGATTTTTTTGCGTTACTTCGACGCTGCAGTTCCGGCCAGTGCGCATATCCCAGTGATCTAGACTGCGGCAAGGCCTTGACCCAGCACCGCGTGGTGTTCCGGCCAGTGCGCATATCCCAGTGATCTAGACTCACTGCTCCGGCGTCATGCCGGCCGCTTCGGTTCCGGCCAGTGCGCATATCCCAGTGATCTAGACTCCGCTCGACGTGCGCTGGCACGAGATCCCGGTTCCGGCCAGTGCGCATATCCCAGTGATCTAGACTCCAGCGCATCGACCATGGTACGGACGATGGGTTCCGGCCAGTGCGCATATCCCAGTGATCTAGACTGTGGTCGCGATAAATCTTTGATTCGTAAAGAGTTTTTTCGCTTTCGCAGTCCAGGAAAACATCGCGTTTGGCTAGAAAAGATCGAATTGATCGGGCGCTTTTTGCGCAGGCTGACGGCTGCGCCCTTGGAAGGAGATGGCTCGCTCGTATTGCTTGTCGGTGAACTGGAAGATATGCACTTTGCCGCCCGCCGGCAAGGCCTGCTCCACCTGCCGGCATAGCGTGTCCACCTGGGCCTGACTGGTGCAAAAGCGCAGATAGACGCTGAACTGGCTCATTTGAAAGCCCACGTCCAGCAAGGCATTGCGAAAGCCCGTGGCGGCCTTGCGCTCGGCCTTGGTGATCACTGGCAAGTCGAACATCACCACCATCCACATGAGTCGGTACCCCGTCAGCATGGTTGCAATCCTGCCTGTCTGTCCGCTGGCATGCATTCAATCGGGATCGAAGCTGCCTGCGAGCGACAGCGGCAGGCCGGGTAGAGGCAGGTCGAGCCGGAGCCGTTCACCCAGATAGACCTGGGCCAGCGACGTCGCCATGCGCTGCATGCATACCATGACGGGCGTCACGCCCTGCAGGGTCTGCATGTCGTCGTACAGCACGCGCACCAGGGCACGCTTGGTTTCAGGCGTGACATGGGCTTCGCCCGCCCGGTGCAATTGCCAGACCTTGAGGTCCACCACCGGCCGGAAGGGCTCCATCAGGTCGTCCACCAGCCGCATGGGATTGGCATCGTTGCTGTGATGCAGGCCCAGGCTGGGGTGCAGGCCGGCAGCCACCACGGCGCGAGCGGTGGCGGAGCGCAGCACGGTGTAGCCATAGTTGAGCAGCGCATTCAATCCTTCGCCGTCCTGGTCACGCCGGAAATCCGCACCGAACAGCAGGCTCCAGTAGCGCTTGGCGCCCTGCCCTTCGATGTTCTCGGGGTCGCCGCTGCGCACTTTGCCCACCAGAGCCAGCAGCGGGGCCGTGGCGGCGCCTGCGGCCTCCAGCGCGGCGGCCTGCTGTTCCAGCTTGGCCTTGACCACGGTCGCCCATAGCCGCTTGAGCAGCGGCAGCCCGGCGGCCAATTGCGCTTCGATGCGCTTGGCCTGCACATGGTGGCCGTCGATGGGCAGCAGCATACCGACCGCGTTGTGGTTGGCGCCGCAAAGCACGAAGGGCGCCCCGCGTTCGGCCAGGGCCACCAGCAGGTTGTTGGTGTAGCTCAGGCCGTGGGCATTGGCGATGACGGCGGCGATGTCGTCCAGGGGGATCTGGCCGAGTTCCTTGCGCTCGCCCTCGGTGTCGCGCACGACGAGAAAGCCGCGATGCACGAAGAGGTGCCGCCGGTCGTCCGCGATTTCGACGATGCGGCCGACCATGCTGCGTCAGCCTTTGAACCCCGGATCGCGCAGCTCACCGATGGGGGAGATGGTGACTTGGCGGGCCTTGGCCTTCTGAAATGATCCTGCGTATTTGGAGGTATAGGCAAAAGCATCCGCTTTGTCGCTGTTTCGCGCATCCACATTGGCCTCATGTACTGGTGCCATGAATACCTGTCCATTGTTGCCGTTGATTTTCACGATGCGCATGACACGCTCTTGCTCACCTACCTCCAGCCGCACGCTGTCGCCAATCACCAGTCGCATGGCCAATGCCTGCCCATTCTGGCCTTGGGTCGGATGCCGTAGCTGCCCCAATCCCCCCTCCCGCACGATGCGATACGCATCGAACGTGGAGATCACCTGCCCTTCCCATTTGCCCTTGTCGTTGACGGTGATCTCGATGCAGTAGTTGCTGCCCCCCACATAGCCCTTGTAGGGCAGCGGCCGGCCTTCGGCATCTACGCCATGGCGCTGGGGCTGTCCGGGCTCGGCGATGCGGATCAGGTTGCTGATCTCGCGTCCCGCGCTGCCGTCGGCCTTGCGGCGCTGCTTGATGCTGCCGTCGCGCAGGATGCCGTAGCTGGTCTCCTCCATCATGGCGCCTTCGAAGCCGTGGTCGGGCTTGTGGCTGACCCAGATGTGGCGCACGGCGCGTTCCACATGGGCGCGGTAGCTGGGCCAGGGCAGCGGCATGTCTTCGACCAGGCGTGTCAAACCATCTTCACGCGCCTGCGCATTGGCCTGGGCGAAGCGCTGCATCATGCGCTGGTCGGTCACGCCGATCACGCAGGCATCCACTGCATGATGGCGGTGGTCGTTGCGGTTCTTCTCGCCGTCCAGGCCCAGCACGTCGTTCAGGCCGAACTTGCCGCGCAGCAGCGCCGTCATCTGGCCTGGGATCACGCGGGTGGCGCTGCCGGGGCACACCAGCCGCAGGTATTCCGCCGCCACGCGCGAGAGGTAGCGCGTGTCGTTGAGCGCGCGGGCCAGGAAGTCCTTGTCCTCGCCCAGCCAGCGTTCGTAGCCGTCTGGCGCGAAGCGGTAGCGCTTGCGCAGCGCCATGCGCTCCGCACGCTGCAGGATGCCGTCGTAGCTCCAGCCCTGGGCCTCGAAGTCGGCGCGGGCTTCCCACGGCGTGCGGTTGCGCTTGATGCGGTTGGCTTCGCGCAGCGCCACCGTGCGGTTGTTCAGGCTGTCGTCCAGGGTCATAGAGAACGGCAGGATGTGCTCGATCTCCACGCGCTCGCCCAGCAGCATGCTCGCGCTGATCTGCACGCCGCTATAGGGGCAGCGGCGGTCGGCCGCATCGTGGCTCAACTCTTCCCACAGGATCCATTTCTGGATGTCCAGCGTGCGCACGCGTTCTTCGCTGATGCCCCGCACCTCGGCGATGGAGCGGCGGATGCGTGCATTGCGCTTCTGGTTGTCCGCCTGCCGCTGCTGCGCTTCCAGCTTCTGTTCGCGGCTTTGCTTGAGGTCGCGCGCCAGCTCGATCACCACTTCGGCTGGCCGGCCATAGCGGCGCATCAGCGCATTGACCACCACGCGCACCTGGTTCAGTCCGATGTGGACGGTGGGGTTGGCGATCTTGCCGTAACGCCTCTCTTCCGGATCTTCGGGCTTGCCGGTTCCGAAGGCCACGTGGCGCTGTAGCGCCCTGCCGTAGTACGGCAATTGCTTGAAGACGAAGACCGGCTTGATTTCTCCGGAGGATGCGATAGTGCGCTCGCCGATGCGTTCCACTTCGTCCTGGTCGGGCTCGAAGTTAAAACCCAGATCGCTGTGGTGTGCAAAATCTGCTGCCTTCACAGCATCGGCATAAGTGATGACGTCGCGCTGCAGCTCCGGAACGATGCGCGCCAGTGCCGTGCGCCCCAGGCTTCCGTAGCCCTCGGGCAGGCCCGCGTTGGCAATGGCCTGCGCCCGTGCCTCGTCCACGCCCGTGTGTTCCTGCAGCCAGGCGATCAGGCGCGGCTCGCTTTCCTCGGTCATCAGCTGCGTGACGATCTCGTCCTGCAGCACGGTGTCGAACCCGGCCCACAGCGGGCCGAACAAGTCCTTTTTGCCCAGCGCCGCCGCCGTGGCGTTGCCCTTGAGGCCATCGCGCTTGGCGTCTTCCAGGTTGAAGAGGGCCGAAAAGCCCAGCGCTTTGCGCATGGCCGTGAAAGTCACCTTGGCCTGCTTTTCCAGCAGCGCCACGATCTGATCCCGCTGCGCCAGGGTGAGGGCCTCTTCGCGCAGTTCGTCATGCAGCACGCGCAGATGATTCACTTCCTGGTAGATACGGAAGCGCTGCGTGCTCGGCAGCGCCAGCAGAGCGCGGGGTTCCTCTGGCACCAGCGTGCAGCGGCCGGGCTGCACGGGCCGCAGCTTGCGCTGGTGCAGCAGGATGTCGCGCAGTTCGGCGCCAGCCGCTTCGTTGAACAGCGCGGGGTTGAATACCGCCTGCGCGGCCCACAGCGCATCGAATTCCTGCGCCACCATGGCGCGATCGACGTACAGGTCGTAGCGCTTATCGATGCGCTTCTTGCCCTCGTCGGTGGTGAACGGCGTTTCGCGGTAGCGGGCGCGTACGCCCTGGCCTTTCACGCCCCAGGGCTTTTGCTCCATGGGCACTTTCCAGAACCACTCGCCCACCGTGCGGCAGCCGGATTCGTGCATCTGCGCTCGTAACGTGCCAATGGCCTGCTTGAGCGCGCCGCTGTCGCTGTCCTTGCGGTCGGTCTTGCGGTTGCTCTGGAAGCCCCGGCGCTGGTTCAGGTGGAACAGGGCCCGGCCGAATTCTTCCGGCTTGAGCGGCACTTCCAGGCCTTGCGCGCGCAGCTGAAAAGGATTCAGCTTCTCCAGCGCCTTGCGTGCCGACTCTTCCTGCGGAAAGAACCCATGCCGCTCCAGCGCGGCCAGCATGCGGGCCTTGCGCTTGAGCAGCCGGTCGCGCCGACGCCGCATGGCGCGTGCGGCCCGGCGGGTGACGGCGAGCGACGATCCGTCCTTGGGGTTGCGGCCATCGCTGAAGATGCGCACGCCGGCCTTGATGATGGCCGATGGGGCACCCTCTGCGTCCAATCGGAAAATAGCCCAGCCCAGCGACGTGGAGCCCAGATCCAGCGCCAAACGATAGTCCAGGGGGTTGTCTCTTCGCATGAATTTCCCTCTCTCTGCTGTTTGCCGTTTGTAGCGGATTCAGGTAGATTGGCAAACACTCAGATCACTGGGATATGCGCTCTGGACGCTAACAAGCTGAAAGATGCACCAAATGGAAGGCCCCGCATGCGGGGCCTTCGCCTTTCCGGGCTTTCGTCGAATGCGGCCATGCGGCATACCTCACCAGTGCAGTGGTTTGCTCGCGGGTTTCTTTGGGGTTGGAACATGTTGCGGCAACTGCGACTGCGCCAGTTCGTCATCCCGGATGTGGCGGCGCACCCAATGCGCCAGCGCCGTGAGTCGCTTGTTGGGCACCTTGCCGGCCTCCGTGTCCTTGTCACGCAAGGGCATGACCAGCCCGAGCCTGGCGGTGGGCACATCCTCGCGGATCATTTTCAGTGCGGGTTCCAGGTCGCTGTCGTTGGAGCAGATCACCAACTGATCACATGCGCCACGCACCGCGTCGCGGTAGGCGTGCAAGGCGATATTCACATCGGTCTGCTTCTCTTCGATCATCCAGACACGCGAGACATCGTCCTTGGAAGGGCTGGTGCCTTCTCGATAGGTAGGCAATGATGCCGCCCCGAAGATATGGAAGCCATTGATGATTTGGACGAGCCCCGGTGCGCGGGACTGTATGGCGCGCAGATACTGGGTTTGCGCCTGGGATGACGCTTCTGCGTGCCGGGCGTAGTTCGCCTTGACTGGCGCTGTGAAGTATTTGATGGCGACTACCGTTGCGCCCGGGTCTTGCGGCAGCAGGATGCGATCACGGAACAGTGCCGCGATGTCCAACCATTTGTACGGTGTTCCCTTGAGCCGGGAGTAGTAGAGGTTGTAGCCGTCGATGTAGATGGACGTTCTGGTCAAGGCGGTACCCACCAATGAAAAAGCCACCTTGCGGTGGCCTTTTCGCCCTAAGCCAAGCCAACTGAATGACACGGCGAAGGGATTGTGGGCCTGATTTTAGCAAGGCTGAGTTGCGAGATCGTATTGTATGTGGGGTGGCTTGCGGAGGTGGAGATTAATTTATACTTTCGTCCGTGTTGACCATGTGCGGAGGTGTTCCGGCAGCAGGAGGCTTGCCTCCTCTGGACGCTAACAAGCTGAAAGATGCACCAAATGGAAGGCCCCGCATGCGGGGCCTTCGTCTTTTCCGGAGCCGAGCGCGGGGCTCGCAGTCTCAGAGATTCGGCGCCAGCAGCCGCGCCAGCACAGCCTCTTCCATGCCCCGGCGCTCGGCCATGTCGTGCAGCTGGTCTTCGCCGATCTTGCCGACGTTGAAGTACACGCTTTCGGGGTGGCCGATGTAGAAGCCGCTCACGCTGGCGGCGGGGGTCATGGCCAGGCTTTCCGTGAGGCCCATGCCGATCTCCTCGCACTGCAGCACGCGGAACAGGTCGGTCTTGGCGCTGTGGTCCGGGCAGGCGGGGTAGCCGGGCGCGGGGCGGATGCCCTGGTACTTCTCGGCGATCATCTCTTCGTTGCTCAGGGCTTCGCCGGCGGCATAGCCCCAGAGGTCGGTGCGCACGCGCTGGTGCAGGCATTCGGCGAAAGCCTCGGCCAGGCGGTCGGCCAGGCTTTTGAGCATGATGGCGGAGTAGTCGTCCAGCGCGTCGATGAAGGCCTGTTCCTTCTTCTCCACGCCGAGGCCTGCCGTCACGGCGAAGAGGCCGGCGTAGTCGGCGATGCCGCTCTCCTTCGGTGCCACGAAGTCGGCCAGGCATCGGCTGGGGCGGGTCACGCCGTCGATCACCTGCTTTTCGGTCTGCTGGCGCAGGCCGAACCAGGTCATGGCGACTTCGGTGCGCGATTCGTCGGTGTAGAACTCGATGTCGTCGCCTACGCTGTTGGCGGGGTAGAGCGCCAGCACGCCGCTCGCGCTGAGCCAGCGGCCTTCGACCAGCTTCTTCAGCATGGCCTGTCCGTCGGCGAACACGCGCTGCGCCTGCTCGCCCACGATCTCGTCGGTGAGGATGGCGGGGTAGGGGCCAGCCAGGTCCCAGGTCTGGAAGAACGGGCCCCAGTCGATGTATTTCGCCAGTTCGTTCAAGTCGAAGTTCTTGAACACGCGCCGGCCCAGCAGGCGGGGCTTCGGGGGCTGGTAGGTGGCGAAGTCGATCGGCGTGCGGTTGGCGCGGGCCTTGGCCAGCGGCCACATCGGCGTCTGCTTCTTGTTGGCGTGCTGGGTGCGGACCTTGTCGTAGTCGGCGTTCAGCTCATCGACGTAGCTCTGCGCGCCGTCGCCCAGCAGGCTCTGCGCCACGCTCACGCTGCGGGACGCATCGGGCACATAGACCACGGGGCCTTCGTAGTGGGGCGCGATCTTGACGGCGGTATGCACGCGGCTGGTGGTGGCGCCGCCGATGAGCAGCGGGATCTTCTTCACGCGGAAGTGCTCGTCCTTCTGCATCTCGCCGGCCACGTACTGCATCTCTTCCAGGCTGGGCGTGATGAGGCCCGACAGGCCCACGATGTCCGCGCCCTCGACCTTGGCGCGGGCCAGGATCTCGTGGCAGGGGACCATCACGCCCATGTTCACCACCTCGAAGTTGTTGCACTGCAGGACCACGGTGACGATGTTCTTGCCGATGTCGTGCACGTCGCCCTTCACGGTGGCGATGACGATCTTGCCCTTGCTGCGCACGTCGCGGCCGGCCAGTTCGTCCTGGCGCTTTTCTTCCTCGATGTAGGGGATCAGGTGGGCCACGGCGGACTTCATCACGCGCGCGCTCTTGACCACCTGGGGCAGGAACATCTTGCCCGCGCCGAACAGATCGCCCACCACGTTCATGCCGTCCATGAGCGGGCCTTCGATCACGTGCAGCGGGCGGCCGCCCTTGGCCAGGATCTCCTGGTAGGCCTCTTCCGTGTCTTCCACGATGAAGTCGGTGATGCCGTGTACCAGCGCATGCGAGAGGCGCTCGCCCACGCTCTTCGGGTGCTCGGGCGTGCCGCGCCATTCGAGCTTCTTGCTCTCGTCCTTGGCACCGCTCTTGGCGGTTTCGGCGATCTCGACCAGGCGCTCGCCCGCATCGGGGCGGCGGTTGAGCACCACGTCCTCCACGCGCTCGCGCAGGGTGGGCTCCAGGTCGTCATAGACGCCCACCATGCCGGCGTTGACGATGCCCATGTCCATGCCCGCTGCGATGGCGTGGTAGAGGAACACGGTGTGGATCGCTTCGCGCACCGGGTCGTTGCCGCGGAAGCTGAAGGAGACGTTCGACACGCCGCCCGAGACCTTGGCGCCCGGCAGGTGCTGCTTGATCCAGCGCGTGGCCTCGATGAAATCGACGGCGTAGTTGTTGTGCTCCTCGATGCCCGTGGCCACCGCGAAGATGTTGGGGTCGAAGATGATGTCCTCGGGCGGAAAGCCCACTTCATCGACCAGCACGCGGTAGGCGCGCTCGCAGATCTCGATCTTGCGGGCGTAGGTGTCGGCCTGGCCGACCTCGTCGAAGGCCATGACCACGGCGGCGGCGCCGTAGCGCTTGACGAGGCGCGCCTCGTGCTTGAACTTCTCCACGCCCTCTTTCATGCTGATGGAGTTGACGATGCCCTTGCCCTGGATGCAGCGCAGGCCAGCCTCGATCACGTCCCACTTGGAGCTGTCCACCATGATGGGCACGCGGGCGATGTCGGGCTCGGAGGCGATCAGCTGCAGGAAGCGCACCATGGCCGCCTTGCTGTCGAGCATGGCCTCGTCCATGTTGATGTCGATGACCTGGGCGCCGTTCTCCACCTGCTGGCGCGCCACGGCCAGGGCCTCTTCGTACTGGCCGTTGAGGATCATGCGCGCGAAGGCCTTGGAGCCCGTCACGTTGGTGCGCTCGCCGATGTTGACGAACAGCGTGCCCTCGCCGATGGAGACCGGCTCCAGGCCGGACAGCTTCATGGGAGGAAGGGAAACAGCGGACATCAGGCTCACCTGTGCGATCGGTTGGGGGATGGAACAACAGGTGAGCGTCGTTGGAAAGGCAAGTCAGGGCACGGCCCGAGCCTGACGCCGCCGGCTGCATGGAAAGGCACAAGCCGGCGCGCGCTGCAACGCTCCTCGGGGGCCGGGAATTTTAACGGGCGGCGGGGCCCGGCCGTCAGCGCACCGGCAGGAACTGCAGGAAGCTGCCGCCCAGCAGGTTCTGCACGTAGCTGATGGCCGCGCGCCGGTACTTTTCGGCCACCACGCCGGCCAGCAGGTCCAGCCGCGCGATGATCTTGCCGAACTCCCGCTCGAAGCTCAGGTTGCGCACGCCGCCGGGGCCGATCTCGTCGGCCAGCAGCAGCGGCTGGCCGGTGGCGGCGTCGCGCCGCTGGGCGATGAGCCACACGGCGATCTCCACGTTGCGCGCCGCGTTGTAGAGGTGCTGAGCGTCCAGCCCGTCGATCAGGAAGAACTCGGTCTTGCCGCCATGGGCGGTGATGATCATGTCGGCCGTGGCCCAGGTGACGGCGGCCACCCGGTCGCCGGTGAACTCGGGGCCGAGCGCCAGGGCCAGCGCAGCGATGTCGCGCCGGCCCTGCAGCGGCGCCCAGGGCTGGCGCTGCTCCACCGCTTCGCGCACGCGCTGGCCGGCCTGGATGCGGCCCGGCAGCTGGCCCGGCGCCAGGGCGCCCTTGCGCCATTCGGCCGGGTTGCGGCGGTAGAGCTTGTCCATCAGCAGGTACAGGCTGTCCAGATTGGCGCGCATGGCCAGCGTGGCCATGCGGTTCACGTCGGACTGGGCCAGCTCGGTGGACTGCAGTTCGGCGGCCTGCACCTCGCCCCGGTCGGTGCGGGCGGGGGCGCTGCAGCCGGCCAGCAGCAGCGCCGCACCGGCCAGCGCGCCGCCCTGCACCAGCAGGCAGCGGCGGGCAAGCGGGGTGGTGGTGTCCGTCGTTCGCATCACGCGCTGATTATGGGCAGGCGCCCGCAGCGGCCCGGGCCAGCAGGGGCGGGCCGCTGCACGCCGGCGTGCTGCACCGCACCAAAGGCAGGCAGCGCCGGCGCATGTCAGGGCACGGCGCGGCGCGCTTTTGCGGTGCGAATGGATGGCAAAAAGCCGCTGCAGCGCTGCTGCTGCAAGGGTTGGATGCTCCTCTTTTTGAAGTTGGCACGCTAATCGCTTTGAGGGTTGCAGTGGTCTGACCAGTCAGACCGGTTGGACCAGTCAGACCGATCGAAGCCAAGCAAGCCAGCACGCCCGCCCGCACACGCAAACCGCATCCATGCACGCCCGCATCCCTTCCTCCATCGCGCAGACGCTGCAGCAGCAGATCCTGAGCGGCCACTACGCCAGCGGCAGCCAGCTCCCCGCGCAGCGCGAGCTGGCGCAGCGCCTGGGCATCAGCCGGGCCTCGCTGCGCGAGGCGCTGTCGGTGCTGGAGACGCTGGGGCTGGTGGACATCCAGCCCGGCCGCGGCGTGATGGTGCGCGGCACGCATGTCCAGGGTGCCGACCGGGCCCATCGCGCCTTCGCCGCACCCGAGATGGGCACCCTCTCGCCGCGCCAGCTGATCGAGCTGCGCCTGGTGCTCGAACCCGGCTGGACGGCCCTCGCCGCCACCCGCATCGACGCGGCGGCCCTGCAGCAGCTGCAGCGTCTGCAACAGCTGCAGTCCGAAGCGCTGCAGCGCAACGACCTGCTGAGCGCAGCCGAGACCGACCTGCATTTCCACCTGCTGCTGGCCCAGCTGTCAGGCAACCCCGGCCTCGTCGCCATGGCGCGGCAGCTGGAGCCCGCCATCGGCCACAGCCTGCGCCTGCCCTTCGCCCGCACCGGCGCCGACGACGAACCCGCGCGCGAGCACGACGCCATCGTGCAGGCGCTGTCCGCGGGCGACGCCGAAGCCAGCGCCCAGGCCATGCGCGCCCACCTGCTGTCGGCCGCCCGCCGGGGCGGCATCGACATGGACATGGATGCGCCGCCGGCGCCCGCCGAAGCCGGCGGCGCAGCGGCGGCAGCCTTCCGCCTCGTTCCCCCTCCCCTCTTCCCCGTTCCCCTTGCCTGAAGGAGCTTTCCCCATGACCCGCATCGCCACCGCCGCATCCACCCTTTCGCCCGCCCGCCGCAGCGCCCTGCGCACCCTGCTGGCCGCCACTGCCTTCGCGGCCGCAGCCCTGGGCGGCGCGGCGTCCGCCCGGGCCGACGTGCTGGCCAACATCCAGAAGGCCGGCGTGGTCCGCATCGCCATCCCGCAGGACTTCCCGCCCTTCGGCTCGCTGGGCACCGACCTGAAGCTGCAGGGCTACGACATCGACATGGCGCACCTGGTGGCCAAGGAGTTGGGCGTGAAGCTCGAACTGGTGCCCGTCACCAGCACCAACCGCATTCCCTACCTGACCACCGGCAAGGCCGACCTGGTCATCTCCAGCCTGGGCAAGAACGCCGAACGCGCCAAGGTGATCGACTTCACCCAGGCCTACGCGCCCTTCCCCAAGAGCGTCTATGGCCCCAAGGAAGCCGTCATCAAGGGCCCGGCCGACCTGGCGGGCAAGACCATCGGCGTGACGCGCGGCTCCACCGAGGACCTGTCGCTGACCAAGCTGGCGCCGGCCTCGGCCACCATCAAGCGCTACGAAGACAACAACGCCACGGCGCAGAGCTACCTGACCGGCCAGGTGCAGCTGGTGACGCTGGGCAACATCGTCGCCAACGCCGTCAACGAGCGCACCAAGCTGCGCCAGCTCGACGCCAAGTTCGCCGTGGAAGACACGCCCTGCTACGTGGGCGTCGCCAAGGGCGAAGAGCCGCTGCTGCAGAAGGTGGACGCCATCATCACCAAGGCCAAGGCCGACGGCCAGCTGAACAAGATGTCCGAGCAGTGGATGAAGATGCCTCTGCCGGCCAAGATGTAAGCAGGCAGGCCCCGCAGGCCCCCTGCGGGGCCTGCTGACCGGAAAAAGAAGAAAAGAAGGCCTCCATGGCATATGCATTCGACTTCGGCGCCGTCTTCGACTACAGCGGCCAGCTGGCGCAGGGCGCCGCGTTCACGCTGGGGCTGACCACGGCCGGCGCCCTGCTGGGCGGCGTGATCGGCGTGGCCGGCGGCGTCTGCCGCGCCTGGCGCATCGCGCCGCTGAACTGGCTGTTCAAGCTGTACGTGGAGGCCATCCGCAACACGCCCTTCCTGGTGCAGCTGATGTTCGTGTTCTTCGGCCTGCCCTCGCTGGGCCTGCAGCTCAATGAATGGCAGGCCTGCCTGCTGACCACCGTGGTCAACCTGGGCGCCTATCTCACCGAGATCGTGCGCGCCGGCATCCAGGAAACGCCGCGCGGCCAGCTGGAGGCCGCCAGCGCCCTCGGCATGAGCCGCTGGGCGTGCTTCCGGCACGTGGTGCTGCGGCCTGCGCTGCAGAAGGTCTGGCCTGCGCTCAGCAGCCAGATCGTCATCGTGATGCTGGGCACCTCGGTGGTGTCGCAGATCGCCGCGCAGGACCTGACCTTCGCCGCCAACTTCATCCAGTCGCGCAACTTCCGCGCGTTCGAGACCTACATCGTGGTGACGGCGCTCTACTTCGCGCTGGCCCTGGTGCTGCGCCAGGTGCTGGCCTGGGTGGGCCGCCACGTCATCGTGGCGCGCCGCACGCCGGCCGCCGCCGCGCCACGCCCCGCCACGGCTGCCGCCGCTGCCGCTTCCGGAGACGCCGCATGATCGCCGACATCCCCCTGCTGCCCATCCTGCAGAAGCTGGCCGAAGGCCTCTGGGCCACCCTGCTGCTCTCGCTCATGGCCTTCGCGCTGGGCGGCGCGGCGGGCCTGGCCGTGCTGTTCGCCCGCGTGGGCCGCCACCCCGGCCTGCAGCGCGTGAGCCGCGCCTACATCCAGCTCTTCCAGAACACGCCGCTGCTGATGCAGATGTTCCTGGTGTTCTTCGGCGCTTCGATGGCGGGCTTCGACGTGTCGGCCTGGACGGCCGCCGCCATCGGCCTCACGCTCTACACCAGCGCCTACCTGGCCGAAGTCTGGCGCGGCTGCGTGCAGGCCATACCCAACGGGCAGTGGGAGGCCTCGTCCAGCCTCGCCATGGGCTACTTCCAGCAGATGCGCCACGTGGTGCTGCCGCAGGCCGTGCGCCTGGCCATCGCGCCCACCGTGGGCTTCTCGGTGCAGATCGTCAAGGGCACGGCCGTGGCCTCGATCATCGGCTTCGAAGACCTCACCAAGCTCGGCTCCATGCTGGCCAACGCCACCTTCCAGCCCTTCCTCATCTACGGGCTCGTCGCCGCCGGCTACTTCCTGCTGTGCTGGCCGCTGTCCGCCTATGCATCCCACCTGGAGAAGAAACTCTATGCCGCTCGTTGACGTCTGCGCCGTACACAAGTACTACGGCGACAACCATGTTTTGAAGGGCGTCGATCTGCGCGTGGAAAGCGGCCAGGTCGTCGCCATCATCGGCCGCAGCGGCTCGGGCAAGAGCACGCTGCTGCGCTCCATCAACGGGCTGGAATCCATCAACGACGGCCAGATCGTCGTCGATGACGCCGTGCTCAAGGGCGCGCAGGCCACGCCCGCCCAGCTGCGCGCGCTGCGGCTGAACGTGGGCATGGTGTTCCAGCAGTTCAACCTGTTCCCGCACCTCACGGCGGGCGAGAACGTGGCGCTCTCGCCCGTGGTGGTCAAGGGCGTGAAGAAGGCCGACGCGCGCCAGCTGGCCCGCGAGATGCTCGCCAAGGTGGGCCTGGCCGAGAAGTACGACGCCTACCCCGACCAGCTCAGCGGCGGCCAGCAGCAGCGCGTGGCCATCGCCCGGGCCCTCGCCATGCAGCCCAAGGTGCTGCTGTGCGACGAGATCACCTCGGCGCTGGACCCGGAGCTGGTCAACGAAGTGCTGGCCGTGGTCAAGCAGCTGGCCACCGAGGGCATGACGCTCATCATGGTCACGCACGAGATGCGCTTCGCGCGCGACGTGGGCGACCAGCTGGTGTTCATGCACCAGGGCCGCGTACACGAATGCGGCCCGGCCAAGGAACTGTTCGCCAATCCGAGCACGCCCGAGCTGGCCGGCTTCATCGGCGCAGTGCAATGAGCATGAGCGTGGGGCTGGAGCTGCCCGTGCAGCCCCTCACCGCCGAAGCCTTCGCGCCCTACGGCCAGGTGATCGCGCTGGGCGGCAGCGGCACGCGGCAGATCGCCATCAACGACGGCCGCTGCATGCGCCACCACGACCTGGCCCGGCCCTTCGCGGCCGAGCCCGGCTCCATCGCCTTCAGCCTGTTCGACGCCGACGCCACCGCGCTGCCCGCACGGCTCACGCTGATGGAGCGGCACCGGCTGGGAACGCAATCCTTCGCCCCCTTCGGCGCCGCGCTGCAGCTGGTGGCCGTGGTGGCCGATGCCTCCATCGCGCCCGCCGCGCTGGGCCCGCAGCACCTGCGCGCCTTCGTCACCGACGGCCGGCAGGGGCTGCAGCTGCATCCCGGCGTGTGGCATCACCCGCTGCTGTCGCTGCAGGCCGGCCCCTGGCTGGTCGCCGACCGCATCGCCCCCGAAGTGGATTGCGACGTGGTGCGCATCGACGCCTGGGGCGTGGACTGCGTCGGCTGATCTGCCGTTTGCTGCGTTTTCCATAGCGGACTGCGCAGGCGATAGGCGGGCTGTCGGCGGATTCCATTGCAGGAACGCGGTACCGCGTCCAATGCGGTGCGCGACTATCGATATGCGGCTTCTTTCGTGGCCGCGGCGCAGCGGCGTCTTCAGCATGCAGGTTTTGAACTGACCTGCCCTGCCCGCCATGCCGACTGCATCCAACCCCCGCCCCTCCGCACCCCGCAGCCTGCACCGCGCCGCGTCGTCCGCCGCGCTGCTGCTGTCCATCGCCGGCCCCGCCCTGCTCGGGTCCACCGCCGCCCACGCCACCAACGGCTACTTCTCCCACGGCTACGGCGCCAAGGCGCTGGGCCAGGCCGGCGTGGGCATCGCCTGGGGGCAGGACGCGCTGGCGGCGGCCACCAACCCGGCCAACACCGCCCTGGTGGGCAACCGCGTGGACGCCGGCGCCAGCGTGTTCCTGCCGCGCCGCAGCGCCAGCATCGTGGGCAATGCCTTCGGCCCGGACGACACCTATGACGGCAACGGCCGCAAGACCTTCTTCGTGCCCGAATTCGGCATCACCCGCCAGCTTTCGGACCAGTGGGGCGTGGGCATCGCGGCCTACGGCAACGGCGGCATGAACACCGACTACGAACGCAATCCCTACGGCCGCTTCGGCGCCCAGGGCCGGGCTGGCGTGAACCTGGAGCAGCTCTTCATCACGCCCTCGGTCGCGTGGAAGCCCAACCCGCAGCACAGCTTCGGCCTGGGGCTGAATGTGGCCTACCAGCGCTTCTCGGCCAAGGGCGTGGGCATCTTCTCGGGCTTCTCGTCCGCGCCGCAGCAGGTGAGCGACCAGGGCACCGACAGCAGCCTGGGCGCCGGCCTGCGCCTGGGCTGGACGGGCACCGTGGCGCCGGGCGTGACGCTGGGCGCCACCTGGGCCTCCAAGATCCGCGGCAAGTTCGACGACTACCGCGGCCTCTTCGCCGACGGCGGCCGCTTCGACGTGCCCGAGAACTACGGCGTCGGCATCGCCTGGCGCCCCAATGACGAGTGGACGCTGGGCGCCGACCTGCAGCGCATCCGCTACAGCCAGGTCGCCGCCGTGGGCAACCCGCTGGCCCCCCTGCTGCGCGGCGTGCCGCTGGGCGCTGCCGGCGGCCCGGGCTTCGGCTGGCGCGACGTCAACGTCGTCAAGCTGGCCGTGGCCTACCAAGTGTCGCCCACGCTCACGCTGCGTGGCGGCATCAGCCACGCCACGCAGCCGGTGCCGTCCAGCGAAACCTTCCTGAACGTGCTGGCGCCCGGCGTGGTGCAGGACCACCTGAGCCTGGGCGCCACCTGGAAGACCGCCAGCGGCCTGGAAGTGACCGGCTACGCCGCCCACGCCTTCGGCAAGACGGTGCGCGGCAACGGCTCCATCCCGCCCGGCAATCCGCCGGCCGGCTTCGGCGGCGGCAATGCCGACGTGCGCTTGAAGGAAACGCTGTTCGGCGTGGCGGTGGGCTGGACTTTCTGAGCGCGCCGACACAAGCCTTCCGTCCTCGATGGGCGCGCCTCCAAAGCCCAGCACGGCTTCGCTGGTTTTGTCAGCCGCGTGAACACTCCCTGAGTACCATGGCGCGCTCCGGGCTCGTGCGGCGAGTGGGGGCGCGTCGGCATCGGCTGCCGCCACTCCGTTCTTTCTTTCTCCCCTTCTTTTCGCCAACGAGCTGCACTGCGCAGCGCGGCCTGCCCCTGGCGTCCTGCGCGCTGGCTTGAAGAAAAGAGAAAGGTGAGACCTGAGATGAGCTTGCTGACCGAATTCCTCGAAGTGGCCGCGCAACGCCCGGACGCGTTGGCGGTGGTGGAAGACGAACGCCGCGTGCCGTACCGGGAGCTGGCGCAGCGGGTCGGCCAAGTCGCCGCCGGCCTGCGCCGGTCGGGCGTGGAGCCCGGCGACCGCATCGCCATCCATCTGGGCAACCGCCTGGAACTGGTCGCCCTGTACTACGCCTGCCTCGGAGTCGGCGCCGTGATCGTGCCGCTGCACCAGCGGCTCGTCTCCGGCGAGATCGACCATCTGCTGGCCCACAGCGGCGCGCGCTACTACGTGGGCGACCGCGAGAACCATGCCCGCCATGCCGCGATGATCGGGCGCCACGCCGCCATCGAGCGCGCCTGGATCGTCGATGGCGGCCCGCTGCTGTCGGGCATCTTCCAGCCCTGGTCCGCGTTGCCCGCGTCGGCCGGGCCGGCCACGCCGGGCGTTGCGCCCGATGCGCTCGCTTCCATCTTCTACACGTCCGGCACCACCGGCACGCCCAAGGGCGTGGTGCATTCGCAGGCCACGCTGGCCGCGGCGGTCGAGCTGATGCTCGCGACCATGCCGCCGCCTGCGGCGCAGGGCGCGGCGGGCACGGGCGCCGTGCATTCCATGCTGGACGCCATCGTGCCCTGGAGCATCCTGATGATCCTCGCCGCGCACCGCCTGGGGCGCGCGGTCGCCCTGCTGCCCACGCTGTCGGCGGACACCACCCTCGCCCTGCTGCAGCGGCAGCCGCTGAGCTTTCTCAAAGGCACGCCCTCGCACTTCAAGAACCTGCTGGCCTGCGCGCAGCAGGCCGGCGGGCCGGATCACGCCGCCCTGGCGCACACCTTCTGCGTGGCCGGCGGCGACCTGTGCCCGCCCGAACTCGGCCAGGCCTGGCGGGCGCAGTGGGGCTGCGCGCTGCGCACCACCTACGGCATGACCGAGTCCGGCGGCCCCATCTTCTGCCAGCCCGATGTCGGCGCGACCGTGCAGCCCTCGATCGGCTGGCCGCTGCCCGGGGTGGACGTGCAGCAGACCGGCACCGGCGAGCTGCTGGCGCGCTCGCCGGCCAACACCCTGGGGCTGTGGAACGGCCGGGCGCCCGACCGGCTGCCGGCGGACCGCTGGCTCGGCACGGGCGACCTGGTGCGGCGGCAGGAGGACGGCTGCTACCTCATCGACGGCCGCGAGAAGGACCAGCTGAAGTCCGACGGCTACCCGATCTCGCCGCTGGAAGTCGAGCAGGCGCTGCTGAAGCTGCCCGCCGTGGCCGAGGCGGTGGTCTTCGGCATTCCCGACCCGGTGACCGGCGAACGCGCCGTGGCGATGCTGCGCACCGCGACCGGCGGCCCCATCCCCGAGCAGGCCTTGAAGGACCACCTCACCGACCTGATCGCCGAATACAAGCACCCGCGCCAGTACCTGTTCGTCGATCGCATTCCCATGAGCTCGGCCGGCAAGCTCAGCCGCAAGCAGCTGGCGGCGGACTACCTGCGCTCCCAGGGCGCGGACGCGCCGCGCTAGGTGGCGGGGCGGCGTGACCGCTCAGGCCGCCGCAGCCATGGCTGCCGCCGGGGCCGCATGCGCCCGCACGATGTCTGCCGTCACCCGCAGGAAGGCGTCCACGTCCTCGGCCGTATGGCAGTGCAGCGGCGATACGCGCACCGCGCCCGTGAGGCCGAAGGACTTCAGCATGCGCCGCGAATACAGGCTCGCCACGCTGCGCTCATAGACCGTCACGCCGCGCAGGCCGTATTCATGCACGGCCTGGGTGCAGTCCACGCCGTCGATGCCGATGGCGATGATCAGGTCGCGCAGGGTGAGGTCCGGATGGTCCAGGAACACCTGCACGCCGGGCATGCGGCGCAGGCCGCAGCGGGCGCCGACGTCGTCATCGCCATTGCCATCGCCGTCCAGCAGCCGCGCCAGCAGGGCGCGCTCGTGCAGCATGATGCGCTCGATGCCGGCCGCGAACAGCGCGCGGCGCGTGGGCTCGGCACCGTCCGTGCTCCTGCCCACCGCAGCCGCCAGCTCCGGCATTTCCTGCAGCGCCTGCCGGCCCAGCCAGCAGACGTAGTCGGCGATCTCGGTCACCACGGCGAACTGCCAGGGCGAGGAGCTGCCCAGGTCCCAGAAGCCCTCCGGCTTGGCCGAGAGCTTGTGGTGCGGCAGCGCGGCGGCGCGCTCCGACAGCCAGGCCAGGCCCGAGCCCCGGCAGCCGAAGAACTTGTAGGGCGCGATGTTGATGCCGTCCACCGGCGTCTTCTGCAGGTCGATCAGGCCGTGCGGCGCATGCTGCACGGCGTCCACCACGATGTAGAGATCGGGCTTGATGGCACGCGCCGCGGCCACGATGCGTTCCAGGTCCAGCTTGGCGCCCGAGATGTTGGAGGCATAGATCACGTTCAGCAGCGCCGTGCCCTGGTCCACCAGCCGCACGACGGCATCCACGTCCACCCCGCCCGTCGCCGGGTTGCTGGGCGCCACCCGCAGCTCGCGCCCCGTTTCCTGCGCGTAGCGCTCCATGGCGTCGTAGGAAGACGGGTGCTCCAGCACCGTCGTGACCATGTTGGTGCCCGGCACGTTCAGCGCGATGGCGCGCACCATCTCGAACATGGCGCCCGATGCGGTGAGCGCGGCATGCACGCTGCCCCCCCGGGCGTTGAGCATCATGCGCAGGTCGTCGGTGCCGGCGTTCTGGATGGCCTGCAGCTCGCGCGCCACGGGGTGGATGCGCTCGGTGTTGTCGGGCACGGCGTCGATCTCCGCGAAGCGCTCCACCGCCGCCTTCAGGCGGAAGGAACCGCCCGCGTTGTCGAAGTACATGCGCGGGCGGCCCGCGTGGTCGTGCTCCACCTGCAGGAAGCGGCCGCGCACCTCGCGCATCACCGCCTCGGGGAACAGCAGGCCCTGCGGGTAGCGGGCCGAAAGAACGTCATGGCCGGCCATCATCTTCAGACGCCCTTCTTGCTGGGATTGCGGTAGGCCTCGCGCACGGCGTCCGTCATGGGGAAGTTCAGGTTCACGTTGTTGGGCGGAATCGGCTGGGTGAACCAGCGGGCGTAGAGGCGCTCCATCTCGCCGTTCTTCATCAGCTTCGTGACGGCCTCGTCCACCACCGCCTCGAACTGCGGGTCGTTCTTGCGGAACATGATGCCGTAGGGCTCCTGGCGCAGCACCACGTCGCGCAGCATGCGGTAGTCGCCGGGGTTGGGCGCCGTGGCGATCAGGCCGGCCAGTTGCACGTCGTCCAGCACATAGGCGTCGGCGCGGCCGTTGGCCAGCAGCAGGAAGGCGTCGGCCGTGTCCTTGCCGCTGATCTCGCGCACCTCCATGGCCTCGGCCCGCTTGTAGGTGCGCAGCAGCTGCACCGAGGTGCTGCCCGACACCGTGGCCACCGTCTTGCCGGCCAGGTCGGCCAGCGAATGGATGCTGGAATCCTTCTTCACCGCCACCGTGATGCCCGCCACGAAATGGCTGGGCGCGAACGCCACCTGCTGCTGGCGCACCACCGAATTGGTGGTGGTCGCGCAGTCCAGGTCCACCGTGCCGTTCTGCATCAGCGGAATGCGGTTGAGCGAGTTGAGTAGCGTGTACTGCACGCGCAGCGTGGGCAGGCCCAGCTTGGCCTTGATCGCATCGACGATCTTCAGGCAGATGTCGTTGGAAAAGCCCACCGGCTCGCTGCCGCCCTTGGGGGTGTAGGAAAAAGGGATCGAGCTGTCGCGGCTGCCGATGGTGATGACCCCGGTCTGCTTGATGCGCGCCAGCGTGTCGATCTCCTGCGCGCTGGCGGCGGCGCCATGGACCAGCAGGCAGGCGCCCAGCGCGGCGGCCAGGACGGAAGAGGAAACGAAGCGGCGAGAGGTCATGGCACGGACTCCTGGAAGGACAGCGGCAATAGCGAAGCCGGGGGGCGAGAGCCGTGCGGCCAAAGCCGGCGCACGGGGCGGATGCGGCCCATTGTGGAAGTCGCGTCAGGTTTCAAAAAGCGATTTTTTGTGCTCGAATCGCATGAAGAAAAGCGATTGGAAAAGCCGCCGCCATGATGACCTTCAAGCAGCTCGAAGCCCTCTACTGGATCGGCCAGCTGGGCGGCTTCGCGCCCGCCGCCCGCAAGCTGCACACCACGCAGTCCGCCATCTCCAAGCGGGTGCATGAGCTGGAGCAGATCTTCGACACCGCCCTGTTCGACCGCAGCCAGCGCAGCGCGCGCCTGACCGAGAAGGGCGAAGAGATGTTCATGCTGGCGCGCAAGCTGCTGCGCGAACGCGACGCGGCGGTGGAGCAGTTCGGCAGGCCCGAGGTGATCGAGCGCCGCCTGCGCATCGGTGTGACCGAACTCACCGCCATGACCTGGCTGCCCCGCCTAGTGGCGCTGGTGCGCGAGCACTACCCCAAGGTCACGCTGGAGCCCGACGTGGACGGCAGCCTGCCCCTGCGCGACAAGCTGCTGGCCGACGCGCTGGACCTGATCATCGTGCCCGACGCCTTCGCCGACAGCCGCCTGCCCGCCAAGGCCGTCGGCCAGGTCGAAAGCGCCTGGATGTGCCGGCCGGGCCTGGTGCAGCCCCCCGCCCCCGGCCGCCCCGTGCGCCTGCACGACCTGGCCGCCCACCGCCTGCTGGTGCAGGGCAGCGCATCCGGCACCGGCCGCATCTACGACGGCTGGATGCGCGAACGCGGCGTGGAGCCCACCGACACGCTGGTGGTCAGCAACCTCATCGCCCTGGCCGGCCTCACCATCTCCGGCCTGGGCGTGAGCTACCTGCCCCGCCACTGCCTCGCCCCCCTGGTCGCCGCCGGCATGCTGGCCGAGATCGAGGTGCAGCCGCCCCTGCCGCCCGTGCCCTATGTGGCCATGGTGCGCGCGGACCAGCGCAGCGCGCTGGTGGGGTCGGTGATCATGCTGGCGCAGTCGTGCTGCGACTTCACGCGGGTGTTCCAAGTGGAGGCCGACATGGCCAGCGCTGAGCCCGGTCGCATGGAATTTCGACCAGGACCATTCCGGCAGGGCAGCGGTGCGAGCGCGTGACAATCTCCTGAAAGCGCTTCCTGTCCTGCCCTATGCCAACCATGAACCACTCCATCGACATCCTCGCCCACAACCAGGCCGCCTGGGACCGACAGGCCGCGCAGGGCTGCGAATGGTCCGCCCCGGTCGGCCCCGAAGCCATCGCCGAAGCGCGCGCCGGACGCTGGCAGGTCCACCTCACGCCGGGCCCGCTGCCCGCGGGATGGCTGGAGCAGGTCGCCGGCCTGCGCATCCTCTGCCTCGCCGCCGGAGGGGGCCAGCAGGCCCCCATCCTCGCCGCGGCGGGCGCCGAGGTGACGGTGTATGACGCCTCTGCCGGCCAGCTCGCGCAGGACCGGGCCGTGGCCGAGCGGGAGCGGCTGGACCTGCGCTGCGTGCAGGGCGACATGCGGAACCTGGGCGTGTTTGCCGATGCCAGCTTCGACCTCATCTTCCACCCCATCTCCAACCTCTACGTGCCGAACGTGCGGCCCGTGTGGCGGGAGTGCGCACGCGTGCTCGTGCCCGGCGGCACGCTGCTGTCGAGCTTCTGGAACCCGGTGGTGTTCATCGGCGACCGGGACCCCGCCCTGCGCGCCCAGGGCCTGGTGAAGCCGGTGTGGCGACTGCCCTATTCCGATGTGGAGCACCTGCCGCCCGAAGCCCTGGCGGACAAGCAGGGCCGGGGCGAGGCCCTGGTCTTCGGCCACACGCTCGCCGACCAGATCGGCGGGCAGCTGGATGCGGGCTTCATCCTGACGGGTTTCCATGAAGACTGGCAGCCGCATCCGCGCTTCGTGGTGGAGAACGTCATCCCGACGTTCATTGCGACGCGGGCGGTGAAGAGGGGGTGAGAGCGGCGTAGAGGATGCCCGGTCACCAGCGACCTGAACGAAGCCCGTCGCCAGCGTGCAGGTCAGCCGCCGTTCAGCGGGCCCTGCAGATGGGCGAAGCCGGCCGCCTCGGCGAACTGCGGCAGCTTCCATATCGCTCCATTGACACCCCAGGTGCCATCGGCGACTTCCTGCAGGATCACCGAACTGGCGAGCCGGCGCGTGTCCTGTGCCGGCATCGATCGCTGGAACGCCTGGTGCAGCGCCTGCACGTACACGGCCCGCGCGGCGTCGTCCAGCACGCCTGCCGGCAGATAGACCCAGGCCACGCAGGGCAGCAGCTGTGCGGTGAGGTCGGCGCCGCCGCAGGTCCAGGCGCCGGAAGCGGCTTCGTCGATCAGCACCCAGCACAGCATGCGCTTGCGCGGGTCTGCCGGAATCTGCTCGGCCAGCGCGGCTGCCTCGTTGATGCCGCGCACGAGCGCAGCGCGCGCCTCGCCGGGGTAGGAGTCCTTGGGGATGCGAACGATGATGTGGGGCATGGTGGTCAATAGCAACGGGTTGGATCAGCAAGACACCGCCATTGCACCTCGCCCGCCGCTAGACTGCGAGTGTCCATTTGGACATCTTTCCAGCTAAATTCGCCATGCACGACTTCACCCTTCTCGTGCTGCCCGGCGCCTATGCCGCCAGCGTCGCGCTCACGCAGGACATGCTCCAGGCCGCCGCAGCGCTGGCGCCGCGCTGCAAGCTGCCGCCTCCGCGCTGGCGTGTCGTGTCGCCCGGTGGCGGGGCCGTGCAGCTCTCCGGCGGGCTGGGCATCGCCACCGTGCGCATGCCCGTGCGCGCGCCAGCCGATCCGTCCACCTGGGTGGTGCCGGGGCTGGGCGTGGACAGCCCCGCCGACGTCGCGGCCCGCCTGTCCGGCACGGCCGCCCACCAGGCCGCCGTGCGCCTGGCCCGGCACGTCGCCGCTGGCGGCACGGTGGCGGCCTCCTGTTCCGCCGTGTTCCTGCTGCAGGCCGCAGGCCTGCTGCGCGAACGCCGCGCCACCACGTCGTGGTGGCTGGCGCCGGAGTTGCGCCGGCTCCAGCCCGACTGCATGGTGGACGCAGACCGCATGGTGGTCAGCGACGGCCCGGTGACCACCGCCGGGGCGGCCTTCGCGCAGACCGATCTGATGCTGCACCTCCTCCGCGTGCGTTTCTCCGCCGCCCTGGCCGACGCGGTGGGCAAGGTGCTGCTGATCGACGGCCGGCAGGCGCAGTCGCGGTTCATGGTGCCGGCCATGCTGGCCGGCGGCAACGAACTGATCGGGCGCCTGACCGCGTTGATCGAATCGGCGCTGCCCCACCCGCCCAGCGTCGGAGAACTGGCGGAGGCCTTCGCCATGTCGCCCCGCACGCTGGCACGCCACGTGCGCGCTGCCACCGGCCAGAGCCCGCTGGCCCTGGTCCAGGCCGTGCGCCTGAACCGGGCGCGCCTGCTGATCGAGAACAGCCGGATGCCGGTGGACCAGGTCGCGCAGGAGGTGGGGTATATCGACGCTACGGCCTTGCGGCGGCTGATGCTCCGGGGGGCGGGGGCCAATCCCAGTGCTTTTCGTAGTGGGGCGGGCTGGCGATGATCTTTTGCAGACCCTGGGCGAGGAGTCGCTTTATTCGCTATGCAGCGACTTTGCTTGGGGGTTTGGCGTAGGGCGGTGCGTGGCTTCGACGTGATCAGGGCTGTGATCGGCCCGTAGCAGTCGGTGGTGGCAGCTGAAAGCGGGCGCTTAACTTAACGCCCAAGGTAAGCGGCGCCGGAAGGAGCGCAGCGAGTGTAGGGCACCAACAAAGCCCATGAAAATGGCGAAGCCATGGGCTTTGTTGGCGTCCGCTTGACCGACCTGTTAGGCACTTTTTGAATTTCCAGGACTACTTTACTGATTAATCTTCCAGCAAGACTTCAGCTCCGGATATTTGAAGCAAAGATAATCCATGAACTCATGGGATATATTGAATGCTGCCCAGAGTGCGTCGCTGTGATTGGCTACCATAAAGAATGGGTTGACAAAGTCGAGCACAAATGAAAAGGGTGTGAGGTAGTTGGCATCTCGAATGTAAGCGTCCTTGCTCTTTAGCCGTTCCCAGTCTGGTATTCGATGAATGTTGATGTTTTCTTCGCCTGCTAGGAATAGTAGTTCTTTGAGCCGATCTCTGCGCCTATGCCACTCCATGGCTTCTGCATAGAATTCCTCGCCTTCTTCAGAATTTTTCATTTGTATGAGTTGAATCCTGCTGAAGAACTGAGCGTAGAAGGGGTAAAAATTTGCCCACTCGGTTGCGAATTTTATTACCTTGTCTTTGCTTTCCGCGGCGATCGGCGTGGTCTCGGTGATGTCCTCGATCACAGTTTGGCCGCTTTGGCGAATTTCGTGCTGCGCTTTGAGCATATGCAGCTTTTCTGGTGGATATGCGCCAGGGTATTTGTCAATGGCCGTGTGGCAGGTTGGGCAGAGTAGTATTAGATTGAAGTACGAATCTCGTTCGCTTTGATCCAAAATGCTTGTGCCGCGTGGACCATCGTCACGTTCCGCGATGATGTGTGCAGCTTCACCAAGAAGAGCGGGCTTACCAAGGCCTGTAATACGAATGAGTTGTTGGCGACATAACGTGCATTTTGAGCCAGCCCGTGCCCAAAGCATCTTTGTGTCTGGTAAGGAAATGCTCATCTTCGTTTGACTTTTTCGCTAAGAAGCGTTCACTTAGCGCGGCCTAACGCCCAGGTTAACCGGCAAAATGCGGAGCATTTTTGTCCGCGTTGAACCTACAGTTAGACCACAGGCGTACGATTGGTCAACGCAGTCACGATTTGCTCTTTAAATGGCTGCATGCGCCAGTAGGCGCGCTTGGAAAGATCAAGCTGATAGTCGAGAGACTTGCGGATTTCGGCATGAATGTGAATTGCATTGCGCGCCTCATAGAATTCAATTAGCTCATCCTTTAGCCAAGGCTCTATTAGGCCGAGAGTTGTTGCACACTCTGCCTTTTTATCGAAGCGTACCTTCGATTCATCTGTTCGACCGATGGCCTCGTAGGTTGGGATAATTTTCTTCCCGTCATGTTCCAAATGCTTCTCAAGCAGCGCCATGCTTGCTGGAGGTATAGATATTTGTTTCTTTGCCGGGAACTCCGTCAGGCTGATCACTGGCGGTTCCGTTGAAAGCACATCGAACAGGATGTGATGAATGACTGCCTCATAGATCGAAGCGTAAGACAAGACTTGATTTCTGATTTGCGCTCGTAACAGCCAATCGTCGGCTTCTAGGCCTTCCAATAGCTTGTAGATGTACCTCGTTGAGATGAACTCTTCCCCGAGTCTTTTGGCTAAGTTGGCTTCACCAATGAAGTCGAAGTAGGAGACATGCCAAGCTTCATCGGCAACGTGCGCGCCGATATATTGGGTGATTTGGTCTTTTACGGATTTATCAAATGCCATGACATTTCCAATGTGGTCTAACGTAATGTAGACCGCACCAAACCGCAGGCCATATCTGGCGCTTGCGGTCTAGATTGGTGCGACAAAAACGCGGAAAGGGGCTTGTAGCCTGGCTTGATGGTGCATGTGCTGTATTAATATACAGTGCCAAATTCAGCCATGAAACCCGCCTCCCTTCCTGTGTTGCGCGCTATACGGTTGCTGGACCAAGTCCGTGAGCGAATTCGTTACAAACACTATAGCCTGCGCACTGAGCAGGCCTACGTGCAATGGGTGCGCATGTTCGTGAAATGGCACGGCTTGCGGCATCCGCGAGACATGGGGCAGCCGGAAATCGAAAGTTTTCTAGCCATGTTGGCGAACGAGCGGCAGGTGGCGGCTGCCACACACAACCAAGCGTTGAGTGCACTGCTATTTCTCTACCGCGAGGTGTTGGGCATGGACCTGCCATGGCTCGATGGCGTGCAGCGCCCGCGCACGCCCAAGCGCATTCCCTCGGTGTTGAAGGTGGCTGAGGTGGCTGCTCTACTATCGGCGCTGCCGACCGATATGGCCTTGCTGGCCCGCCTGCTGTAGGTACCGGGGCCAGGGACCCGTCTGCCACCGCCGCCTGCAAGGCATCCGCGATTTGCAAGAAGCTTGAGCCGCCCTGCCCTGCCCTGCCCTGCCCTGCCCTGCCTATCGGCCGTTCCGCCGCCCGGATGGCTCACGTATCGCGCCGTTCCGTTCCGCCCTTGCTAGAGGAGCGACCCCGGCGCAGCCACGCTCCGGCCAGCGCGATGGCGAGTGCGGTGCCCATCAGCCCGGCGTCCACCGCGAAGGTGATGTGCATGCCCCGCGCGACGGCAGCCCCGCCCGCGCTCGCGACATCGGCCGACGACGATGCTGCTGCGAACACCGCGCCCAGGGCCGCCACACCGGTGACGAGGCCGAGGTTGCGCGCGAGACTCAGCAGTCCGGAGACGAGACCGCGCTGCGCTGGGTCGGCGCCATGCATCAGCGCGGTGTTGTTGGCGGCCTGGAAGCTCGCGTAGCCCACCGTCGTCACCACGATGCCGGCAAGCCATCCCGTCACGCCCAGGCTTGAGGGCAGCAGCGCCAGCAGCAGGGCGCCCGCAGCCATCGCAGCGAGGCCGGCGATCGCCATGCGAGATGCGCCGACGCGATCGACGACGCGCCCCGCCGGAGCACCCGCCAGCGCAGACACCATCGGGCCGCACGACAGTACGATGCCCACGATACCCGCTGGCAACGCCAGCGCCCGGGCGAGATAGAACGGGCCGACCACGAGCGTGGTGGCGATCACGGTCGCCACCAGCGCCGTCGTCGCGAGGCCCGCGCACAGCGCCGTGTCGCGGAACATCGAGAGCCGCACCAGCGGTGCGGCGGCGCACGCCTCGACCGCCACGAACGCAAGCCCGCCGGCCAGCGCAGCGGCCATCCACGCGAGCGCATGGCTGCGGCCGACCGTCGTCGCGATCGCGTAGGCGGCGAGCGTGCCGGCCAGCAGCACGGTGCCGGGAATGTCGAAGCGCGGTCCGGTGTCTGCGGCGGCAGGGCGCGCCATCGGCAGGTGCCGGCACGCCAGCCACAGGTTGACGAGGCCGATCGGCACGTTGACGAGAAAGATCGCGCGCCAGCCCAGGCCCGTGGTGAGCAGACCGCCCAGCGACGGCCCGAGCGTCGTGCCGATGGCCGACATCGTGCCGAGCAGGCCCATTGCCGCGCCGGTGCGTTCGCGCGGCATCGTCTCGCCGACGAGCGCGACGGTTAGCGCCAGCATCGCCGCAGCGCCCAGGCCCTGCAGCACGCGCGCCGCCGCCAGCGTGGCGAGCGTCGGTGCGAGCCCGCACAGCAGCGAGGCGACGGTGAACAGCGCGACGCTGGCGACGAGCAGTCGCCCGCGCCCGAGCAGGTCGCCGAGCCGACCGGCACCGACGATCAGCGCGGTGATGCTGAGCAGGTAGGCAAGCACCACCCACTGCACCTGCGCGAACGATGCGCCGAAGGCGTGGGCGAGCACGGGCAGGCTGGCGTTGGCGATGCTGGTGTCCAGCGAAGGCATCAGCATCGTCAGGCACAGGGCGGCGAGCGCGGGTCGGTTGTCGTTCATGGGCGTCTTTCCGGAATCGTTGCCCGCAGCGTAGGGACGAACAGATCCTGGCGGAAGACGCATGAGTTGCATTGAATAGCTGCATGCGACGCCATGCCATGACAAGATCGCGGCATGACGCGACCCGACCTCAACCTGCTCGTGACGCTCGATATGCTGCTTGCCGAAGGCAACGTGGCGCGCGCTGCGCGCCGCCTGGGCCTGAGCGCGTCGGCCATGAGCCGCTCGCTCGCGCGCCTGCGCGAGACCACCGGAGACCCGCTGCTGGTGCGCGCCGGCCGTGGCCTGGTGCCCACGCCGCGCGCGATCGAACTGCGCGAACGATCGGGTCCGGCGCTGCGCGAGGCCGAAGCACTGCTGCGGCCTGCCGAAAGCCTGGACCTCGCGCGGCTGGAGCGGACGTTCACGCTGCGCACGCGCGATGGCTTCGTCGAGAACTTCGGCGCCGCGCTGATCGCCCGTGTGGCTGCCGAGGCGCCCGGCGTCAGTCTGCGCTTCGCACCCAAGCCCGACAAGGACAATGCGCCGCTGCGCGACGGCAGCGTCGATCTCGAGACCGGTGTCGTCGGCCAGTCCACCGGCCCGGAGATGCGCGTGCAGGCGCTGATGCGCGACCGCTTCGTGGGCGTGGTGCATGCGGGCCATGCACTTGCGCGCGGACGCGTGACTCCCGCGCGCTATGCGCGGGCCGGCCACGTCGTGGTGGAGCGCCGGCCCGGGCGCCACGGCATCGTGGACGGCGCGCTGGAGCTGCTGGGCCTCTCGCGCCGCGTGGTGACGGCAGTGGACAGCTTTACCGGCGCGCTGGCGCTCGCGCGCGACACCGACCTGGTGGCGACGGTGCCCGAGGCGCACACGGCCCGGCTGCGCGCGGGGCTGAAGACATTCACGCTGCCATTCGATCTGCCGGACTTCACCGTGTCGCTGATCTGGCATCCGCGGATGCATGCGGACGCGGGGCACCGATGGCTTCGCGAATGCGTGCGGGAGGTGTGCGCGGGCGGAAAGCAGCGCTCTACCCGGGCCGCCGCGCCAACAGATCAGACAGCTTCCGGAGCCCCGCCTGCAGGCGACCACGGTCCTTGATGCCGCCCAGCGAGATCCGGATGGCATTGGCATGCACGGTTCCACCCACCGTAGCGAACGCCTCCGCCGGCATGACCGCAATGCCCTCGCTCCGGGTAGCCTGCACGAGCTGCGAAGAGCTCCAATACCCCGGCAACTCCAGCCACACATGCAGGCCGTCCCCGGCCCCGCTGTACCGCCCCGCCAGAAGGTTCCCCGCCATCCGGTGGCGCAGGCGCGCCTCCTTGCGCACGCCTTCCATCAACCCGGCGGCCGACCCGTCGAGGATCCACTGCGTGGCCAGTGCGGCCGTCAAGGGCGTGGCCATCAGCGCGAAGGCCCTCAGCGCGGACAGGAAACGTTCGCGCTCCTGCGGGTCCCGCATCAGGACGAAGGCGACGCGCAGCCCGGGCGTCAGGCATTTCGACAGCGTCGAGAGGTAGGTCACCCGTTCCGGAGCGAACGTAGCGATGGGCGGCGGCGGGGCGTCGGCGAGCCGCCAGTAGGGGTCGTCCTCGATGATGCGCAGCCGGCAGCGCTGCGCGATGCGGGCCAGTGCCTTGCGCCGGTGCTCCGGCATGGTGATGGCGGTCGGGTTCTGCAGCGTGGGGTTGAGATAGACCAGTCTGGCCTGCTGCTGCCGGCATGCCTGCTCCAGCTTGTCGGGCAGCATTCCGTGCGCGTCCGCTTCCACCGGCACGATGCGCCGGCCGAACTGAGCGGCTGCCGCCATCAAGCCGGGATAGGCCATGGGCTCCGCGAGGATGGCATCGCCGGGCTCCGTCAGCGCCAGGATCGATGCGGCGATGGCGGCTTGCGCACCGGGGCAGACCACCACCTGCCGCGCATCCACATCGCCCAGCATGGGCGCCAGCCACCGGGCTCCGGCCTCGCGGCCGGCATCGCTGCCGCCGCCCAGGTGGTAGGTCATCAGCAGCTCGGCATCCGCCCGCATCAGGACCTGCGCCACGCCCTGCTTCAGCAGGTCGCCGAAGTCCACGCCCTCGGGCGGCGGCGGGATGTTCATGCTCAGGTCGAGCATCGAGTTCCACTCGACTTTCGGCGCCGCGACATAGGTGCCCCGGGCGCCGCGCCCCTCCAGCAGGTGGCGGCGACGGGCTTCGGCGTAGGCGCGCGTGATGGTCGTGAGGTCCACGCCCAGCTGCACCGCCAGCAGGCGCTGCGGCGGCAGCCGGTCGCCCGGGGCCAGCGACCCGTCCGCCACCGCCGCCTGCAAGGCATCGGCGATCTGCAGGAAGCGCGGCCCGCGCTGCGCCGCCAGCCGGGGCAGCCAGAGGGGCGCGTGGTCGTCTTGCATGGCTGGCTGGATGGATGGATGGATGGAATCGATGGGCGGTGGGGGCGGCCCGGGATGTATGGATATTGCTTCCCCCTACTATGCCCGGATCGGGCTGCCGCCTCTCCTCAGCCTCTCCTCGTCCCACCAAGCACCGCGTCAGCTCGCAAGTTCCGGAAATCTCGCAATGATCGATTGGGTCCCCGTCGTCTTCATCGTCTTCAAGGTGCTGGTGTTCGGCACGTGCATGTTCTTCGCCATCAAGTGGCATTACGACCAGGGCGGGAAAAAGATGGACAAGCGGGCGCTGCTCATCACGGCGGCCAAGCTGGGGTCCGCCTTCCTGTTGGCGCTTGTGGTGCTGTTATGGCTGACGTTCGCCCTGGCCAGGCATCTCGGCATGGACTTGAGCCTGCCGTGACGGGGCGGCCCGGCCCGGGCCTCGGCTCCCCCGCTGCTCAATCCATCCGGATATTGCGTTCCTTGATCAGCTTCCCCCAGCGCGCCATTTCCTTGTCCAGGTGCGCGGCCAGCTGCGCGGGCGTGCTGCCGATGGGCTCGGCGCCGATGGCTGCGAAGCGGGCCTGTGTCTCAGGCTGCTTCATGGCGTCCAGCAGGGCCGCGTTGATCTTCTGCACGATGGGCGCGGGCGTGCCGGCCGGGGCGAAGACGGCGAACCAGGGCGAGACCTCGTAGCCGGGCACGCCGGCTTCGGCGATGGTGGGCACGCCCGGCAACGTGGCCGAGCGTTTGGCACTGGTGACGCCCAGGGCGCGCAGCTTGCCGGACTGGATGTGCGGAGCGGCGGAGGTGATGCTGTCGAACATCAGGTCCACCTGCCCGCCCAGCATGTCGGTCATGGCCGGGCCGCTGCCCTTGTAGGGCACATGCAGCAGGTTGAGCTGGGCCATGGAAGCGAACACCTCGCCCGCCAGGTGGATGGAGGTGCCGTTGCCGGCCGAGGCATAGGTGAGCTTGCCGGGCTCGCGCCTGGCGTGCGCGATGACGTCGGCCACCGTCTTGTCGGGGCTGTTGGCGTTCACGACGAGCACGTTGGGCACCACGGCCAGCAGGCTGACGGGGGCGAAGTCCTTCACCGGGTCGTAGCTCAGCTTGGCATAGAGCGCCTTGTTGGTCGCCATGCCGATGGAGGTGATCATGATGGTGTAGCCGTCGGCCGGCGACTTGGCAACCGCGTCGGCGCCGATGTTGCCGCCCGCGCCGGGGCGGTTCTCGATCACGAAGGGCTGGCCCAGGGCGCGGCCGGCGCGCTCGCCCAGGGTGCGGGCGATCACGTCCATGGCGCCGCCCGGCGGGAAGGGCACGACCCAGCGGATGGGCTTGGCAGGCCATGCGGCCACCGCGGCGGCATCGGCAGCAGCGGGCTGCTGTGCATGGGCGCCGGCGGGCAGCAGGCCGGCCACGCTGGCGAGCGTGGCGCCGGCCGCAAGGGCCATCAGGGCACGGCGGCGGCCGGAGGTGGCGGCGTTGCGGGAAGGGCGTGAAAGGGCGATGGATGCCATGGTCTTTGTCTCCTGGGTTCTTTTCAATCTGGATCGGGATCTGGATGCGGATCTGTCTGGGGCCGAATCGGGATGGGCGGGATCAGCCGGGCGGCGCCGCTTCGGCTGGAGCCGGCGCCGCCCCCGCAGCGCGTCCCATGTCCACATGCACGGGCGCCAGGCCCGCGCGGGCGCGGTCGAAGCGGCGCAGGGCCTCGGGCAGCACCTCCACGCCGAAGCCCGGGCCGTCGGGCAGCTGCAGCGCGAAGTCGCGCACGGCCATGGGCGTGGCGACGATGTCGTTCACCAGCAGCTGCGGGCCGAACAGCTCGCAGTTGTGGTGCGTGCCGGGCAGGGTGGCGAAGACGTGGGCCGATGCCGCGCTGCCCAGCGAAGTCTCCAGCATGGTGCCGCCGTACCAGCCGATGTCCGCGGCCTCGGCCACGGCCGCCACGGCGCGGGTGCGCAGCAGGCCGCCGTGCTTGGCCACCTTGAGCGAGAACACGTGGCAGGCGCCCTGCCGCGCCAGCAGCATGGCGTCCTGCGGCGTGCAGACGGTTTCGTCGGCCATCAACAGCGCGCCGGCGGGCAGGCCGGCGGTGAGCTGGCGCAGGGCTTCCACGTTCCACTGCGCCACGGGCTGCTCGATCAGGCTCACGCCCGCGTCGATCAGCTGGGGCACGTAGCGGCGCGCGGTATTGCCGTCCCAGGCCTGGTTGATGTCCACCGTCATGTCGGCGCGACCGTCCAGGCCGCGCGCGATGCGGGCGACGTGGGCCACGTCGTCCTGCGGTGCGCGGGCGCCGATCTTGAGCTTGAAGATGCGGTGGCGGCGCGCGGCCAGCATGCGTTCGGCCTCTTCCACGTCGCGGGCGGAATCGCCGCTGGCGAGCGTCCAGGCCAGCGGCAGGCTCTCGCGCTGCTTGCCGCCCAGCAGCTGCCAGGCGGGCAGGCCCACGGTGCGCGCCACGGCGTCGATGGCGGCCATCTCCACGGCGCTCTTGGCGAAGCGGTTGCCCTTGCAGACGGCGTCCATGCGGGCCAGCAATTGCTCGAAGCGGCCCGCGTCCTGCCCGGCCACTGCGGGGCCCAGGTAGGTGGTGACGGCATGCAGGATGGACTCGGGCGATTCCTCGTTCCACGAGGGGCCGCCGATGGTGGCCGCCTCGCCGAAGCCGCAGGCGCCGCCCGCCAGCCACAGCTGCACCACCACCGGGCTCTGGCGGTGGATGGCGCCGAACGAGAACTTGTGCGGCCGGATGGTGGGAATGTCGAGGATGCGCGCCTCGATGCGTTCGATGCGCAGGCCGGCGGGGAGCGGGGTGGTCATGGCGGGCGACCTTATCCCCGGGGCCGTCTGCCATCCAATGATATATATGGCATGCATCGTTCGATGGCATCGAATGTTGATCCACCCACCACCATCGCCAGGGAGCTTCCATGGAACTGCGCCAGCTGCGCTATTTCCTGAGCGTGGCCGAGACCGAGCACCTCACGCAGTCGGCCGACGCGCTTTTCGTCACCCAGTCCACGCTGTCGCACGGCCTGCGGCAGCTGGAGGCCGAACTGGGCCTGCCGCTCTTCGACCGGCTGGGGCGCGGGCTCAAGCTCTCGCAGGCAGGCATCGCGTTCCGCAGCCACGCTGCGCGTGCGCTGCAGGAGCTGGAGGCCGGCCGCATGGCGCTGGCCGACATGGCGGGGCTGCAGGCGGGCACGCTCACCGTGGGCGTGATCCCCACCTTCCTCACGCACCTGGTGCCCGATGCGGTGGCCGCCTTCAGCGCGGATTACCCCGGCGTGCAGGTGGTGGTGCGCGACCTGCGCGGCGGCCCCATCGAAGAGCAGCTGATCGCCGGCCGGCTGGACGTGGGTATTTCCTTCCACCCCGCGCAGCGGGAAGAGATCGAGGCCGAGCCGCTCTTCGACGAGCGCCTGCAGCTGGTGGTGCATGCTGCCCACCCGCTGGCGCGCCGCCGCAGCCTGCGCCTGCGCGAGCTGGCCGGCGTTCCGCTGGCGCTGCTGCCGCAGAGCTTTGCCACGCGCCGCATGATCGACGCGGCGTTCGCGCAGGCCGGCATCGCGCCCACGGTGCGGGTGGAGATGGAGTCGGTGGACGCGCTGCTGCATGCCTGCCGCAGCGGCCCGCTGGCCACCATCGCGGCTGAGCGCGCCGCCGGCCAGGCCGGCCCGGGCATGCGCGCCATCGCGCTGACGGACCCGGCCACCGTGCGCCGCGCGGGCGTGCTGTGGCGCCGGGGCGCGTCGCGCAGCGCGGCTGCGCGGGAATTCGTGGCACGGCTGCGGCCGGCGGCGGGTGCCGCCGCCGCCGGGGCCGTCAGCCCCCCGCCGCCGGCAGCAGCATCCGCCAGCCCGCGCCAGCCAGCCCCGCCAGCGCCAGCACCGGCAGCACGCCCCACTTCAGCCGCATCAGCGCCACGCCGGCCAGCACGCCGATGACGGCACTGGCCGCGTCGAAGCGCCCGGCCAGGCCCTGGGGCCAGAGCACGTGCCAGGCGAAGAACACGGCCAGGTTGACGATCACGCCCACCACGGCGGCGGTGATGGCGGTGAGCGGCGCAGTGAAGCGCAGCTGGCCGTGCGTGGATTCGATGAAGGGCCCGCCCAGCAGGATGAACACGAACGAGGGCAGGAAGGTGAAGAAGGTCACCACCATGGCGGCCACGGCGCCGGCCAGCGGCAGCGCACCGGGGCCGAAGGGCGCTTGCGTCCAGCCGCCCACGTAGGCCACGAAGGCCACCACCATGATGAGCGGGCCGGGCGTGCTCTCGCCCAGCGCCAGCCCGTCCATCATCTGCGTGGCCGTGAGCCAGTGGAAGTGCTCCACCGCGCCCTGGTAGACGTAGGGCAGCACGGCGTAGGCGCCGCCGAAAGTCAGCAGCGCGGCCTTGGTGAAGAACCAGCCCATCTGGGCCAGCGCGCTCTGCCAGCCCTGCAGCGCCACCAGCGCGCCCATGGCCCCAAGCCACAGGCCGCAGCCGGCCAGCAGCACGGCGCGAAAGCGGGGCCAGCCGAAGCGCGCGTGGGGCGGCGTGGGCGTGTCGTCGTCGATGAGGGCGGGCGGCGCCTTGGCGGCGCTTTGCCCCGCACCGCCGTGTGCGCCGCCGCGGGTGCCTGCCAGGAAGGACTGCGGCGCGAGGCGCCCGCCCAGGTGCCCGGCCAGCGCTGCGCCCAGCACGATGAGCGGGAACGGCAGCTGCAGCGCGAAGAGGGCCACGAAGGCGGCCACCGCGATGGCCCAGAGCCAGCCGTTCTTCAGCGTGCGTCCGCCCACGCGCCATGCGGCCTGCACCACCAGCGCGGTGACGGCGGGCTTGATGCCGTAGAACACGCCCGCGATGAGCGGCACGTCGCCATGCGCCATGTACAGCCACGACAGACCGATGAGCAGCGCCAGCGACGGCAGCACGAACAGCGCCCCGGCCACGATGCCGCCCCGGGTGCGGTGCAGCAGCCAGCCGATGTAGGTGGCGAGCTGCTGCGCCTCGGGGCCGGGCAGCAGCATGCAGTAGTTGAGCGCATGCAGGAAGCGCCGCTCCGAGATCCAGCGCCGCCGCTCCACCAGCTCCTCGTGCATCAGCGCGATCTGCCCGGCCGGCCCGCCGAAGCTGATGCAGCCGAGCTTGAGCCAGAAGCGCCAGGCCTGCGACAGCGGGGGCAGCGAAGGCGCGGCGGCGGCAGCAGCGGCGGTGGATGCATCGGCATCTGCTGCGCGGGCGGGGGGCGGAGGGCTGTGCATGGCGGCCAGTTCCTGTCGGGGTGGGGGATGCGGCGCGCGCATGGTGCCACAGGGCTGGGGCGGCCGGGGGGCTTCGGGGGGCTGGTACGCATGCGGCATGCAGCCCCCTTTCCATCGGGGCGTGATGCTATCGGAAACGTAGCATTCGAGATGATCGGCACCCAGGACGCGGGGGACGCCGTCCGCCTGCTGGCGACAGGCAGTCGTCGTACCACTGCCTAGAATGCCTCCACCCCGGGGCCTGTGTACCCCGCTTGAAAGCGCCTGCCGTGTCCTCCGCCGTTTCTTCTGCCCCTTCTTCCGCAAGCGCCTCTGCCTTCACCCGGCGCGGCACCGTGTTCGCGCTGGCGCTGCTGTGCTGCCTGCTCTGGGGCAGCTCGTTCCCGGCCATCAAGTCGGGCTATGCGCTGCTGGGCATCGCGGGCGACGACATCCCGTCCAAGCTGGTGTTCGCCGGATGGCGCTTCCTGGCGGCGGGCGCGCTGCTGCTGGCCTGGGGCGCGGCCACCGGCCGGCGCCTGGGCGGCTGGCCGCCCGCAGTGTGGCGCCAGCTGGTGGTGCTGGGCCTGCTGCAGACCAGCGTGCAGTACGTGTTCTTCTACATCGGCCTGGCGCACACCACGGGCGTGAAGGCCTCGATCATGAACGCCACCAGCACCTTCTTCAGCGTGCTGCTGGCGCACTGGCTCTATCACAACGACCGGCTCACCTGGCGCAAGTCGCTGGGCTGCGGCGCGGGCTTCGTGGGCGTGATGGTGGTCAACCTGGGCGGCCTGGGCGGGGGGCTGGCGGGCGTGGAATTCACGCTGCTGGGCGAAGGCTTCGTGGTCATCGCCGCGCTGGTGCTGGCCGTGGGCGGCATCTACGGCAAGCGCATCTCGCAGCACATGGACCCGGTCGCCATGACCGGCTGGCAGCTGGTGGTGGGTGGCGCCGTGCTGCTGGCGGCGGGCTATGCGCTGGGCGGCTCGCTGGGGCGCGTCACGCCGGCCTCGTCGGCGCTGCTGGGCTACATGGCGCTGCTGTCGGCGCTGGCGATTTCGATCTGGAGCCTGCTGCTCAAGCACAACCGGGTGAGCCTCATCACTGCCTTCAATTTCATGATTCCGGTGTTCGGCGCGCTGCTCTCGGCCCTGTTCCTGGGCGAAAGCATCCTGGAATGGCGCAACGCCGCCGCGCTGGTGCTGGTGTGCTGGGGCATCTGGCTGGTGACCACGCAGCAGGCGGTGCCCAGTGCCAGACCCGCCCCTGCCGTGCCGCCTTTTCCCAAGCGGTAGGCCGGCGACGGGGCCGTGCCTCAGCCCCGAGCCGAGGCCGGCAGCCCGAACACCCGGTCGAAGCTCCAGTTGAAGACGAAGGTATAGACCAGGAAGAAGAGCAGCAGGCCCATGTCCATCACCAGGGCTTGCCACAGGCTCACGTCCAGCATCCATGCGATCAGCGGCACCAGGATCAGCGCCAGCCCGCCTTCGAAGCCCAGCGCATGCGCCAAGCGGCGGCCCAGGCTGCGGCCGCGGGTGGGCTGGCGGGCCTCCCAGCGCTCGAAGAGCCCGTTGAAGAGCATGTTCCAGAAGACGGCCACCACCGAGCAGGCCACCGCCACGGCGCCGGAGCTGCCCACGCCCTGCCCGGTGGCTGCCGCCATGCCGAAGGTGGCGAAGCCGATGGCGATCAGCTCGTAGAGCGCCACATAGACCACCCGGCGCCAGGGGCCCTGCAGTCCGGTGGCCGGGCGCTGCGCCTGCACGCCAGGGGCGGCGGATACGGACGAGGACGAAGTCGAAGGGGTGGAGGTGGAGAACGTCATGGGCCGCACTGTATGTGCGTCTTGCTGATGGATAAAGTCAGCTTGTTTCAGTTTTTCTGATAGAAAGCCCGCCATGGCTTTCACATCGGACAGCGTCAACGTCTTCCTGGCCGTGCTGGACCACGGCTCCTTCTCCTCCGCCGCCCGGGCCCTGTCGCGCGTGCCCTCGGCCGTGAGCATGACCATCGCCCACCTGGAGGCAGAGCTTGCCGTGCAGCTCTTCGACCGCAGCGGGCGCGAGCCCAGGCCCACCGCTGCCGCCCGGGCGCTGGAGCCGCAGGCCCGGCTGCTGGGCGCGCAGCTGCGCCAGCTCAACGCCCAGGCCCTGGCGCTCACCCAGGGGCTGGAGGAGCGCCTGACCATCGCCATCGCGCCCGAGCTGCTGGCCGGCCCCTGGACCGAGGCGCTGGCCGCCCTCACCGCCGACTACCCCCTGCTGCAGGTCGAGGTGCTGGCCGCCCCGCAGGCCGACGCCATGGCCCTGCTGCACGCCGGCCGCGCCCAGCTCGCGCTGGTGTTCGAACGCCCCAGCATCGACGGACGCGAGGGCTTCCAGGAAGTGGGCAGCGAAACCCTGGTGGCCGTCATCGCGCCCCAGCACCCGGTGATGCAGGCCGCCGCCGGCGCGCCGCTCAGCGAGGTCCACCTCACCACCACGCGCCAGATCGTCGTGGCCGGCCGCGACCTGGCGCAGACCGATCCGCGCTTCGTCTTCGCCCGCCACCACTGGCGCACCGACAACCACCTGGCCGCCCTGAGCCTGATCGAAGCCGGCCTGGGCTGGGGCTGGCAGCCGCGCGAACTGGTGGACCCGCGCATTCACGCCGGCACCCTGGTGGAGATGCCCTTCGACAACCTGAGCAATGGCGTGAAGCTGTGGGTGGACGTGGTCTGGTCCAAGGAAAGGCCGCTGGGGCTGGGGGCACGGCGCTTCGTGGAATGGCTGCAGCGGGGGAGCGAGAAGGCACAGGAATGAGTGATCGATGTGTATTGCTTGCTGCGTGTCAGGCTGGGAACTAGCTGGTAGTTGATAGCCCAAGTGGCATGAGTCCCAACTGATGTTCCGCTTGCATTGCGAGTTCCGCGTCCCTCATTGCGGCTTGCACCTCTACGGGAAGCCGCTCGAGCTGCTCAGATCTGGCGATCGCCCAGTTAGGGCCAGAAATGACGTGGGGATGCTTGTCGAACCACAGACAGCTATGGCACTCCGCGAGACTGTTATGAGTACGCTCATCTTCCTTGAGCAAGTTGATGAGCTTGTGGCGGAGGTCATCCTCTGAAAGGACGTTGGACATATTTGGCCTCATTGAGTTGATAAGACCTCATGTTGCCGTCACGACCATCTTCGTGGCCACCGCCGTCACCACATTTCGTCGCAGAGTCAAAGAGCTAGCGTTGACCTAAGAGGGATGAAAGACAAGAGTGCGTCAACCCCGCATCACGTAGCAGGAATGCGACAGAGAATGAGACTGGTTCTCAACATGGTGTTACAGTTCGGCCGCTTCACGCATCGGTGGAGTGCCTGCCGTCTTCGCACCGATCCGCGCTGAACGCGGCTTCCGCCATCTCTTTCCTCTGCCCACCCGGGCCGGAGCCACCCGGCCTGTTGCTTTCGCCTTCCTCCCATGCCTGCTTTCTCGCCGTCTTCCCCGTTTTCGTTCGCTCCCCGCCGCGCCCCGCTGGCGCAGGCCGTGCTGGCGCTCACGGCCCTGCTGGCCGCGCAGGGCGCGGCCCACGCGGCGGAGGCCGCTGCCGACGCCGCCGCCCCCACCGCCACGCTGAACGAAGTGCGCGTGCAGGACGCCGCCGATGCCTCCACCGGCTACCAGGGCGCGCAGCGCAACACGGCCGCCACCCGTACCGACACGCCCTTGATCGAAACCCCGCAGGCGGTGCGCGTGGTGCCCCAGCAGCTGATCGAAGACCTGGGCGCCACGCGCCTGGCGGATACGGTGGACTTCGTGAGCGGCGTCACGCGCCTCAATGACTTCGGCGGCACCTGGGACAACTACGCCATCCGCGGCTTCAGCAACACCGACGGCGGCTCGCTGCTCAACGGCTTCGCCTCCGGCCGGGGCTATGGCCCCATGCGCGACATGGCGACGGTGGAGCGGGTGGAGTTCCTCAAGGGCCCGGCCGCCGCGCTCTACGGCAGCAGCGAGCCCGGCGGCACGCTCAACATCGTCACCAAGAAGCCGCAGTTCACCGCATCGCACAAGGCCGGCCTGGAAGTGGGCACGCTGGGCATGCGCCGCGCCACGCTGGACACGACCGGCCCCATTTCGCAGAACCTCGCCTACCGCCTGAACGTGGCGGCCGAGGACGGCGCCAGCCGCACCAGCCTGGTGGACAACCACAAGTACGTGGTCGCCCCGGCCTTCGCCTGGACGCTGGGCGACAGCACGGTGCTGCAGTACGAGGCCGAGTTCATCCGCATCCGCACGCCGCTGGACCGGGGCACCGTCCAGGTGAACGGCAACGCGCTGGCCCTGCCGGCGGACCGCTTCCTGCAGGAGCCCGACCGTGGCAATCTGCACGTCAATGGCGACACGCATCAGCTCACGCTGGACCACGACCTGGGCAGCGGCTGGCGCACGCGCGTAGGCGCTTCTTACCGTGAAACCGAGCTGTACGGCAATGCCGTGGACTTCGGCACGGGACAGATCGGTTTGCTGGGCGCCGACGGGCGCACGCTGTCGCGTACCGACAGCTGGCGTAGCCTGCCGTCGCGGGATGCATCGCTGCAAGCCGAGTTGGAGGGCAAGTTCAGTACGGGGGGCTTGCGCCATACGGTGTTGGCGGGTCTGGAGTCGTGGCGTCTCTACATGGGCCAGGACATCCGCTATTCGGCTGGAAAGTACCCCATCGACATCTACAACCCCGTCTATGGCAACGTGCCGCACACCCCGCTAGGGCAGGGCTATCTGCAGGATGACCGCCTGCGCGCCACGGGCCTCTTTCTGCAGGACCAGATCGACCTTACGGCTCGCTGGAAGCTGCTGGCCGGTTTGCGCTTCGACCGCTTCCACGAGGACTTCGTCAACTGGATGACGAATACGCGCCAGAACCAGCAGCATTCGTCCACGACCCCGCGCGTCGGTCTGAGCTACATGCTCACGCCGGACAGCTCGGTCTATGTCTCCTACGGCCGCTCTTTCCGTCCTAACGCCGGCGTCGATGCGTCGGGCAAGTCCTTTGATCCGCAGGAGGGCAAGGCCTGGGAAGCCGGTGCCAAGTGGCAGTCGCCCGACCAGCGCCTGATCGCCTCCATGGCCGTATTCGACATCCGCAAGACCAACGTGCTCACGCGGGACCCGAACCCGAACAACGCCAACTTCAGCGTGGCGGCGGGCGAGGTGCGCAGCCGCGGCATCGAGGCCGACATGTCCGGCAAGCTTGATGCCCACTGGCGCCTGACGGCCAACGCCGCGTATACCGACACCGAAGTGCTGCGCGACAACGACAAGACTCTGCTGGGCAAGCGCCTGCTGGGCATCCCGCGCGTGAGCGGCGGCCTCTTCGCCATCCGCGAAGACCGCCTGGCCTCGGGCGGGCGCTATGGCGTGGGCGGCGGCCTGGTGTACGTGGGCGAGCGCACCGCCACGGCCAACGACACCTACCGCCTGCCCGGCTACACCACGGCACGCGTGACGGCCTACTGGCAACTCGATCCGCGCACGCGCCTGACGCTGGACGTGCACAACCTCTTCGACAAACACTATGCCGCCGCCTCGTGGAACGCCATTGCGGTTGTTCCCGGCCTGGGCCGGCAGGTGGTGGCGGGGCTGCAGCACAGCTTCTGATGCCGGTGCCGATGCGCTGAAGGTGCGCGCCGGGCTGCAGGAATTCCAGGCATTCCGGCCTGTAACCATTTCCCCATAAGGGTATGGCGCTATTTATTGAATAGCACCACCCGGGCTCATGCCTGCACCCGCAGCGCCCGCGCCTCGCGCTCCAGGAAGCGGTAGAGCTGCGCGTCGTCGGCATAGCCGACGTTGAAGCGCAGCCAGGGCGCGGGCCGCAGGTCGCTGCGAAAGAGGTCGCCCGGCGCCAGCAGGAAGCCGTGGGCGATGGCGCGCTGCGCCAGGGCGCGCATGTCCACGTCGCCCTGCCCGAAGCGGGCCCACAGGAAGGGGCCGCCCGCCGGCTCCATGAAGAGCTGCATGCCCGCGGCCTGCAGGCCCCGGCAGACGGCCTGCTGCGCCTGCTGCAGCCGCTCGGCCAGGCGCTGCAGGTGGGTGCGGTAGTGGCCGTCCACCAGCACGGCCAGCAGCAGCTTCTCGTTCAGCTCCGACGTGGTCAGGCTGCTGACCATCTTCTGGAAGATGATCTTCTCGCCCATCTCCTCGCTGCAGGCCACGAAGCCCACGCGCAGGCTGGGCGAGACGGTCTTGGAGAAGCTGCCCACGTGGATCACGCGGCGCAGCTGGTCCAGCCGCGCCAGGCAGGTGGAGCCGGGCGGCTCCAGCCCGGCCATGGCTTCGTTGTCCACCAGGGTGAAGTCCATCTGCTCGGCCAGGCGCAGCAGCTGGTAGGCCACGGCGGGGCTGATCTGGCTGCCCGTGGGGTTGTGCAGGTTGGAGGTGGTGAAGAAGGCCTTGGCCCGGTGGCGCTGCTGCAGCGACTGCAGGGCCGCCAGGCTGGGGCCCTGCAGCGTGCGCTCCACGCCCACCAGCTTCAGGCCCATGGAGCGCAGCATGGCGAAGAGGTTGGTGGAGCCGGGCTCGTCCACCAGCACCACGTCGCCGGGCTGCAGCAGGCATTTGGCGACCAGCAGCAGCGCCTGCGATGCGCCGTGCGTCATCACGATCTGGTGCGGCGCGGCCTCGATGCCGCGCTGGCCCAGCAGGGTCTGGATCTGCTGGCGCAGCGGCAGGTAGCCGTAGGGCGTGCCGTAGCGGGCCAGGCCCGTGGGCGCCTTGCGCGCCAGCGCCGCCATGGCCCGCCGCATGCCGTCGGCATAGAGCCATTCGGGCGGAATCCAGCCGCAGCCGGCGTTGCGCAGCGCGCGGTCGTCCTCGTACACGTGCTTGAGCAGCCAGAGCGAATCCACCGAGGTGCGCCCCTGGAACGGGCGGCGGAGCTGCGCCCGGTCCACCGGCAGCGCGGCCACGTAGTAGCCGCTGGCCGGGCGCGCCTCCACATGGCCTTCGGCCACCAGCCGCTGGTAGGCGTTGGTGGCGGTCATGGTGCTGATGCCGCAGGCCTGCGCCAGCTTGCGCACCGAGGGCAGGCGCTCGCCGGCGGGCCGGCGGCCGGTGGCGATGTCGGCCAGCAGGGCGTCGTACACCTGCCGCACCAGCGGCTGGGAGCTTTGGGGGTCGATGGGGAACATGGCGGGCTTGAACGGTAGGCGGGGGCGTGAGGCCAGGCGATGCACGCAAGCTGTGCGCGGCTGGGCCCCAAAACAGGGCGCAGCGGCAACTGTTCTACAACAGGCCTTGCCAACTGTACATACACATTTCGCGCTTTCGATGCCTCAATAGCGTCCAGGCAGCCGCCTTCGATCCGGCCCGAAACCGCCACCCAGGAAGCCCCGTATGCACACCCAACCGTCCTCCCCCGCCCTGCCGGCCCGCCGCCGCGCCGCAGCGCGCGCCGCGCGCTGGGCCTGCGCCCTCGTCACGGCCGCGCTGGCCTGCAGCCTGCCGGCCGGCGCGTCGGCGCAGACCGGCGCCGACGCCGCGAGCAGCGGCAGCGGCAGCACGCTGCGCATCATTCCCGCGTCGAACATGACGGTGCTGGACCCGATCTGGACCACCGCCTACATCTCGCGCAACTTCGGCTACATGATCTACGACACGCTGTTCGGCACCGACGCGCAGGGCAAGATCCAGCCGCAGATGGTGAGCCAGTGGAAGGTGTCGCCGGACGGCAAGGTCTGGAGCTTCACGCTGCGCGACGGGCTGGAGTTCAGCGACGGCAAGCCCGTCACCAGCGAGGACGTGGTGGCCTCGCTCAAGCGCTGGGCCAGCCGCGACACCTTCGGCGACCAGCTCGCCAAGGCCATCGGCCAATACGAGACGCCCGACGCCAGGACTTTCGTGCTGCGCCTGAAGAGCCCCTTCGGCCTGGTGACCGAGGCGCTGGGCAAGCCCTCGTCCAACGTGCCCTTCATCATGCCCAGGCGCGTGGCGGAAACGCCCGGCGACGTGCAGGTCAAGGAAACCATAGGCTCCGGCCCCTACCTCTTCAAGGCCGACGAATTCCGGCCCGGCGAGAAGGCCGTGTTCGTGAAGAACACGAAATACAAGCCGCGCGCCGAGCCGCCTTCGGGCACGGCCGGCGGCAAGAACGTGTACGTCGATCGCGTCGAATGGCTCTTCATCCGCGATGCGCAGACGCAGCTCAACGCGCTGCTCAACGGCGAGGCCGACATCCTGGAGCAGCCTGCGTTCGAGCAGTACGCCGTGCTGCGCGCCAACCCGCAGATCGCGCTGGTCGATGCGCAGCCCGCGGGCAACCAGTTCATCCTGCGCTTCAACTTCCTGCACGCGCCGTTCAACAACGAGAAGATCCGCCGCGCCGCCATGCTGGCGCTGGGGCAGGAGGCCTTCCTGCGCACCCAGGTGGGCGCGCCCGGCCTCACGCGCTTCTGCAAGAGCATGTTCCCCTGCGGCACGCCGTTCGAGTCGGACAAGACGGGCGAATACACCGGCATCGCCAACCCGCAGAAGGCCCGCGCCCTGCTGGCCGAGGCCGGCTACAAGGGCGAGCCCGTGGTGCTGATGCGCCCGGCCGAGAACGGCACCATCGGCAAGCTGCCGCTGGTGGCCAAGCAGCAGCTGGAGCAGGCCGGCTTCAAGGTCGATCTGCAGAACATGGACTGGCAGACCCTGGTGAGCCGCCGCGCCCGCAAGGACGCGCCCACGGCCGGCGGCTGGAGCGCCTTCCTCACCGCCTGGACGGCTTCGGACATCCTGAACCCCATCACCATGTCGATGATGAACGCCACGGGCGACAAGGGCTGGTTCGGCTGGCAGGACGACCCCACGCTCGAAGCCATCAAGAAGCAGTTCGCCACCGCCACCACCGACGCCGACAAGAAGAAGTTCGCCGAGGCCGCCCAGCTGCGCGCCTTCGAAACCGTGACCCACGTGCCCCTGGGCCAGTTCAGCCAGCCGGCGGCGGTGCGCAAGGGCGTCACCGGCCTGGTGCCGGCCGGCGCCCAGGTGTACTGGAACATCCGCAAGCAGTGAACCGGGGAGCGCGACCATGCTGGCCTTTCTCGGCAAACGCCTTCTTTCCACGCTGCCCGTCGTGCTGGTGGTGGCCGTCACCGTCTTCATGATCGTGCGGCTCACGCCGGGCGATCCGGCGGCCATCATCGGCGGCAACAGCGCCACCAGCGAAGACCTGGACCGCATCCGCGTGCAGCTGGGCCTCGCCCAGCCGCTGTGGACGCAGTTCCTGCTGTGGGCCGGCAAGGTGCTGCAGGGCGACCTGGGCTTCTCCTTCTTCCTGAACAAGCCGGTGGTGGAGCTGATCGCCCAGCGCGTGGAGCCCACCCTGTCGCTGGCCGTGGGCACCCTGGTGCTGGCCGTGGCCATCGCGCTGCCGCTGGGCACGCTGGCCGCCTGGCGCATGGGCAGCTGGCTCGACAAGGCGGTGATGGCCTTTTCGGTGGCCGGCTTCTCGGTGCCGGTGTTCGTCATCGGCTACCTGCTGATCTACCTGCTGGCGATGAAGCTGCAGTGGTTTCCCGTGCAGGGCTACCGGCGCATGGCCGACGGCCTGGGCCCCTGGGCGCGGCAGCTGGTGCTGCCCTGCCTGACGCTGGCCGTGACCTACGTGGCCCTGCTGGCGCGGGTGACGCGCGCGGCGGTGAGCGAGGCGCTGACCGAGGACTACATCCGCACCGCCCGCGCCAAGGGCATCAGCGAGCGCGCCGTGCTCAGCCACCACGCGCTGCGCAACGCCGCCGTGCCGGTAGTCACCGTGATCGGCGTGAGCGCAGCCCTGCTGCTGGGCGGCGTGGTGGTGACCGAGACGGTCTATGCCATTCCCGGCCTGGGCCAGCTCACGGTGGATGCGGTGCTCAACCGCGACTTCCCCGTGCTGCAGGGCGTGGTGCTGTTCTTCGCGCTGATCTACGTCGCGGTGAACCTGCTGGTCGATCTGAGCTATCTGGCCCTCGACCCGCGCATCCGCTACTGACCGCGAAGAAAAAACAAACGCCCTGCCCCGCCCCCGCCCAAGACCTGGAGCCTCCCCATGAACCCCACCACTTCCTGGACCCGCCTGCTGCGCCACGGCGCCGTGCGCGGCGGCGCCATCGTGCTGGCCGCGCTCGCGCTGCTGGGCCTGCTGGCGCCCTGGCTGGGCACCATCGACCCGGCGGCGATGGACCCTTCCTTCATCAACGTGGCGGCCGGCGCATCGGGCGCCGTCACCCTGCCCGACGGCGCGCAGGTGCAGCACACCTTCTGGATGGGCAGCGACAGCGTGGGCCGCGACATCTGGAGCCGCGTGCTCTACGGCACCCGCATCTCGCTGATGGTGGGCTGCTTCACCGCCGCGCTGGCGGTGGTGCTGGGCTGCACGCTGGGCATGCTGGCGGGCTATTTCCGCGCGGCCGATGCGGTGCTGATGCGCGTGATGGACGGGCTCATGGCGATTCCCGCCGTGCTGCTGGCCATCACCCTGGTGGCCATGCTGGGCGCCACGCTGCCCACCGTGATCCTGGCCATCGCCGTGCCCGAGGTGCCGCGCGTCACGCGCCTGGTGCGGGCGCTGGTGATCGGCCTGCGCGACGAGCCCTTCGTGGAGGCCGCCCGCGCCCTGGCCACGCCCAACGCCACCATCCTGTGGCGCGACATCCTGCCCAACGCGCTGGCGCCGCTGATCGTGCAGGGCACCTTCATCGCGGCCTCGGCCGTGCTGACCGAAGCCATCCTGAGCTTCCTGGGGCTGGGCCTGCCGTCCGACGTGCCCACCTGGGGCAACATCATGGCCGAAGGCCGGGTGCTGTTCTCGCAGGCGCCGGGCAACGTGCTGTGGCCCGCGCTCTTCCTGGTGCCCACGGTGCTGGCCATCAACCTGCTGGGCGACGGCCTGCGCGACGTGCTCGATCCCAAGTTCTCCCGCCGCGCCTGAAGAGAAAAAGAAGGGCCCACGCCATGAAACCCCATCCCCAACAACGCGCGCTCGGCGAAGTGCTGGCCTGCGCAACTCCCGGTTCCTCCCCCGTGCTCGAAGTGCGCGGCCTGCAGGTCGCCCTGCCCGCCGACGCCGACCGGCCCCACGCCATCGCCCATCTGGACGTGCGCATCGAGGCCGGCCGCACGCTGTGCATCGTGGGCGAATCGGGCTCCGGCAAGTCGGTGCTCGCCACCACCGTGATGGGCCTGCTGGCCAAGGGCCTCGCGATCACCGCGGGCGACATCCACCTGGGCGGCGAGCCGCTGCTGCAGGCCGGCCGCTACGTGCCCGAAAGGCGCCTGCGCGCGCTGCGCGGCCGCGCCATGGGCATGGTGTTCCAGGAGCCCATGACCGCGCTCAACCCCGTGCTGGCCTGCGGCGAGCAGATCGACGAGCTGCTGCGCACCCACACGGCCGAGGGCGCGGCCGAGCGCAAGCGCCGCATCCTGCAGGTGTTCGAGCGCGTGCGCCTGCCCGACCCCGAGCGCATCTTCGGCAGCTATCCGCACCAGCTCTCGGGCGGCCAGCGCCAGCGCATCGTGATCGCCATGGCCATCATCCTGAAGCCGCGCCTGCTGATCTGCGACGAGCCCACCACCGCGCTGGACGTGACCACGCAGGCCGAGATCCTGCAGCTCATCGCCGAGCTGCAGGCCGAGCAGGGCAGCGCCGTGCTGTTCATCACGCACGACATGGGCGTGGTGGCCGAGATCGCCGACGAGGTGATGGTGATGCACCGCGGCGCGCTGGTGGAGCACGGCCCCTGCGAGCAGGTATTGCGCCACCCGCGCGAGGCCTACACCCGCATGCTGCTGGCCGCAGTGCCCGGCATGACGCCGCCGCCCCCGCGCGAGCTGCCCGGCGGCAAGCCGCTGCTGCAGGGCCAGGGCGTGGGCAAGACCTACACCCGCCGCGACTGGCTGGGCCGCGCCCGCCACAACACCGCGCTGCAGGATGCGAGCGTGGCCGTGCACCGCGGCGAGACCGTGGGCGTGGTGGGCGAATCGGGCTCGGGCAAGTCCACTTTCGCGCGCTGCATGATCCGCCTGATCGACCCCAGCGAAGGCCGCATCGCCTGGGGCGAACGCGAGGTGCAGGCCCTGTCCGAAGGCCGCCTGCGCCCGCTGCGCTCGCGCGTGCAGGTGGTGTTCCAGGACCCGAACCGCTCGCTCAACCCGCGCCGCACGGTGGGTTCCTCGATGATCGAGGGCGCCATGAACTTCGGCATGGACCGGCGCCAGGCCCAGCGCACGGCCGAGGAGCTGATGGACCGCATCCAGCTGCCGCGCACCGCGCTGCAGCGCTATCCGCACCAGTTCTCGGGCGGCCAGCGCCAGCGCCTGGCCATCGCCCGCGCCATCGCCTGCCAGCCCCAGGTGCTGGTGGCCGACGAGGCCGTGTCGGCGCTCGACGTGTCGGTGCAGGCGCAGATCCTGGACCTGCTGCGCGAGCTGCAGCGTGACCTGGGCCTGGGCATCCTCTTCATCACCCACGACCTGCGCGTGGCCGCGCAGCTGTGCGACCGCGTGATCGTGATGAGCCAGGGCCGCATCGTCGAGGAAGGCGCTACCGCCGCCGTGTTCGGCGCGCCCGCGCACGACTACACCCGCCGCCTGCTGGCCGCAGCGCCCCGCGCCGAGCTGGCTGGTGCCGCAGCCGATGTAGACGCCGATGCCGGCGCCGAACCGCTTCCCTTCGCTGCGGCCGCCTGATGCCATCCCTTTCCTTGTCACGGCGCCGCCTGCTGCCCGCCGATGCGGCCTGGCGCCGCGCCTTCCTGCACGGCGGGCGCGATATTGCCGGCGCCGCGCTGGGCACGGTCGCCATGGGCCTGGTGACGGGCGTGGCCATGCGCAACAGCGGCCTGGGGCTGGAGCTGGTCCTCGCCATGTCGCTGCTGGTGTTCGCCAGCGCCTCCCAGCTGGCCTGCCTGCCGCTGATCGCCGTGGGTGCGCCGCTCTGGGTCATCGCCGCCACCGCCTGGGTGCTGAACCTGCGCTTCGTGGTCTTCAGCGTGCATTGGCGGCGCTACTTCGGCGGCCACGGACGCTGGCGGCGCATGCTGTTGGCCTATCTGGCGGGCGACCCGATCTACGCGCGCTTCGTGCAGCGCTTTCCGCAGCCCGCGCCGGGCGGGCGCTCCACGTCCGAGCAGCAGGGTTACTTCCTGGGCCTGGCGCTGACCAACTGGGCGGCCTGGCAGGCGGCGTCGTTGGCCGGCATCTTCCTGGCCGACGCCATTCCCACCGCCTGGGGCCTGCGCTTCGTGGGCGTGCTGGCCCTGCTGGCGCTGGCCCTGCCCATGCTGGCCGACCGCGCCGTGCGCTGCTCGGCAGCCGCCGCCGCCGTGGTGGCGCTGGCGACCGCCTCCTGGCCCATGGGGCTGAACGTGGTCATGGCCATCGGCACCGCCTTCGCGGCGGGCCTCTGGGCCGACCGCCGCTGGAACATCCGCTGATGCCGGCCGCCACCGACTTCCACGCCTGGCTGGCCGTGCTGGCCCTGGTGCTGGTCACCGTGCTCACGCGCAGCTTCTTCCTGCTGCCGCACGGCGAGCCGCGCCTGCCCGGCTGGCTGCGCCAGGGCCTGCGCCATGCGCCCGTGGCCGCGCTGCTGGCCATGGTGGTGCCTGAGATCTTCCTGAGCCAGGGCCGCCTGCCGGCGGACTGGCACGATGCGCGCCTGGCCGCCGTGGCCGTGGCCCTGATCTACCAGGTTGCGCGGCGCGGCGACGTGACGGGCACCATACTGGCCGGCACGGCGACGCTGCTGGTGCTGCGCCTGGGGCTGGGCTGGGCCTGAGCGCGGCAGGACCACACGACGAACACCCACACGAACGAACGCAAGGTACGACATGAGCTTGGCAATGAGTTGGGACGAATGGGCCGCCCACGACGCGGTCGGTCTGGCCGAGAAGGTGCGCCGGGGCGAGGTGACCCCCGCCGAACTGGCCGCGCAGGCGGCGGCCGGCGTGGCGAAGGTCAACCCCGCCCTGAGCGCGGTGGTCGAGGTCTTCGCCGACGCCGTGGCCGATCCGCAGCAGGCCGGCATGCAGCCCGGCGGCCCGCTGGCCGGCGTGCCCTTCTTCATGAAGGACCTGGGCCCCACCCTGGCCGGACGGCTGCAGGAGCAGGGATCGCTCTTCATGCGCGGCAACCGCCCCACCGAAGATGCCTGGCTCACGCAGCGGATGCGCCGCGCGGGCCTGAACCTCATGGGCCGCACCACCACGCCGGAATTCGGCGTGTGCAGCTCGGCCGAGAACCCTGCCGTCTATGTCACGCGCAACCCCTGGAACACCGGCTACACCACCTGCGGCTCGTCCGCCGGCACGGCGGCCATCGTGGCGGCGGGCGTGGTGCCCATGTCCCATGCCACCGACGGGGGCGGCTCCATCCGCATCCCGGCGGGCTTCAACGGCAACATCGGCCTGAAGCCCTCGCGCGGCGTGTTCTCCATCGCGCCGCAGGCCTCGGACATTACCGGCTACGTCTCCACCCAGGGCTGCCACAGCCGCACGGTGCGCGACACGGCGGCCTTCGTCGATGCCTGCCGCGGCGGCGCGCCGGGCGAATTCATGCCCTACTGGACCGCGCCCGAGCCCTACACGGAACTGATCCGCCGCGACCCGGCCCGCCTGCGCATCGCGCTCTCGCACGAATGGGGCGACTACCGCGCCACGCCCGCCATCGTGGCCGAGCTGGAAAAGGCAGGCCGCTTCCTCGAAGGCTTGGGCCACCATGTCGAATGGGCGCTGCCGCAGGTGGACCTGCGCGCCGCCTTCCGCGCCCAGACCACCTGCTACATCAGCAACTTCGCCCAGGTCATCAACGGCCTGCTGGAGCGCCGCGGCCTGGAGCGCCCGCCCGCCGGCCTGATCGAGCCCGTCAACATCCGCATCTGGGAAGCGGGCCGCGGCCTGCCCTACGCCGAGCGCCACCGCATGCAGACCGTGTTCAACACCACGGCGCGCGGCTTCGGCGCCTTCTTCGAGGAATGGGACATCATCCTCACGCCCATCACCGCGCGGCCCACGCCGCCCGTGGGCACGACCGAATACCTGACCACCAGCGCCAACCCCGACGTGCTGGACTGGTTCGACAAGCTCTGGCAGTTCTTCGCCTATACGCCGCTGTCCAACCTCTGCGGCATTCCGGCCATCTCCCTGCCCATGGGCGCGCAGGACCACGGCCTGCCCTTCGGCATCCACGCCCAGGCCCGGCAGGGCCACGACGGCCTGCTGCTGCAGCTGGCCGCGCAGATCGAGCGGGCGCTGGGCGGGCGCTGGAACGATGGCCGCCGGCCCGGGGTGCATGTGGCGCAGGCTTAGCCTTCGGCCCACAGGCGAATGTCCTGGGCGCGGCTACAGTGTTTCCTCCTCCTTCAAGAAGCAGAGACGAGACGCGCCGATGGACTTCGCACCCTTTTCCCGTATCGATCCCGAACTGGCCCGGCAATGCGCCGACTGGCAGCCCAAGGACTTCGCCAGCCTGCCCGCCCACCGCAAGGACCTGCCCGACCCTCTGCCGCTGGAGCGCTTCGACCCCGGCGCCAAGCCCTTCTCGTCGGGCGACAAAGCCCAGGACAAGGCCCGCGTCGAGGCCCTGGCAGAAGAGCTGGACGGCCTGCAGAACCTGCTCTATGCCGACCGGCGCTACAAGCTGCTGGTGCTGCTGCAGGGCACCGACACCTCGGGCAAGGACGGAACCATCCGCGGCGTGTTCGGCCGCATGAGCGCCCTGGGCGTGCGCGCCGTGGGCTGGAAGGCCCCGACCGAGACCGAGCGCGCGCACGACTACCTCTGGCGCATCCACGCCCAGGTGCCGGGGGCCGGCGAGACCGTGGTCTTCAACCGCAGCCACTACGAAGACGTGCTGGTGCCCGTGGTGCAGCAATGGATCACGCCCGAACAGCACGCCCAGCGCCTGGCGCACATCAACGACTTCGAACGCATGCTGGCCGAGACCGGCACGGTGATCGTCAAGTTCATGCTGCACATCGGCAAGGACGAACAGCGCGAGCGCCTGCAGGCCCGGCTGGACGACCCGGCCAAGCACTGGAAATTCGAGATGGGCGACATCGACGCGCGCAAGCAGTGGGACGACTACCAGCGCGCCTACGCCACCCTGCTGGCCGCCACCCACACGCCCTGGGCGCCGTGGACCATCGTGCCGGCCAATTCCAAGACCCACCGCAACCTGATGATCGCCACCGTGCTGCGCGAGGTGCTGGCCAAGCTCGACCTGCGCTACCCCGAGGGCGATCCGGCGCTGGCCAAGTTCAAGGTGGAGTGACGGACGGCGGGAGGCGGGAGGGGCGGTGGCGGTCCCGGCAGCACAATGGCGCGCATGTTCCTGCCTGTTCCTGCTCCGTAGAAAGAACGCTCCCATGACCACCCGCTTCTCTTTCTGGCGCGCCCTGGGCGCCACCGCCGCCCTGGCCTGCGCGGCCGCGGCCAGCCAGCCTGCCGCCGCGCAGGCACCCTCCTTCGGCATCAAGCCGCTGCTGGCCCAGGCCAGCGACGCTGCGCTGGACAAGCTCTCGCAGCCCGGCGCCTTCTCGTCCGATGCGGCCATCCGCATCGCCCTGCCGGGCACGGGCCACGGCGGCGGCGGTGTGGGCAAGCTGCTGGACCTGGCCCAGCAGTCGGGCCTGACGGCCAACCTGGACGCGGCCCTGAACCGCGCCGCCGAACAGGCCGCGGCGCAGGCCAAGCCCATCTTCCGCGCCGCCATCGACCGCGCCACGCTGAACGACGCCATCGACATCGCCCGCGGCGGTAGCACCGGCGCCACCGACTACCTGCGCAAGAGCACGGGCGCGCAGGTGACCACCCAGCTCAAGCCCCTGGTGCGCAACGCCCTGCAGGCCAGCGGCGTGCTGCGGCAGACGGCCCAGCTGTCGGCCCTGGGCTTCGACGAGGCGCGCCTCTCGGACTACGTGGCCGGCAAGACCGCCGACGGCATCTTCACCTATGTGGGACGCGAGGAAACCCGCATGCGCCAGGATCCGATCGGCACCGGAACGCAGCTGCTCAAGGGCCTGGGTTTCTGACCGATTCGGCCTGCAGCCTGCACGGGGCCTGCGCAGGCTGCTATGGATTTGGATAGTTCCCTGGCCTGTGCCGAGGTACTGCAGGGTTATGCATCCGGTGCATAACCCCGAAACACTCCGGCCTTGGACAGCCACCGGGGGCAGGCATACAGTCATCCGCCTGAACTGACTTCCTTCAAGGAACTTCGCATGTCGAACACCCCCGACAACCTCGTCCAGCACGCCCTGCCCTCCTACCTGCAGGCCGACCACCTCGGCCCCTGGGGCAACTACCTGCAGCAGGTGGATCGCGTCACGCCGTACCTCGGCGGCCTCGCGCGCTGGGTCGAAACCCTCAAGCGTCCCAAGCGCATCCTCGTCGTTGACGTGCCCATCGAGCTGGACAACGGCACCATCGCCCACTTCGAGGGCTACCGCGTGCAGCACAACCTGAGCCGCGGCCCCGGCAAGGGCGGCGTGCGCTTCCACCAGGACGTGACGCTGTCCGAAGTGATGGCCCTGTCGGCCTGGATGTCGGTGAAGAACGCGGCCGTCAACGTGCCCTACGGCGGCGCCAAGGGCGGCATCCGCGTCGATCCCAAGAAGCTCTCGCGCGGCGAACTCGAACGCCTGACGCGCCGCTACACCAGCGAGATCGGCCTGCTGATCGGCCCGTCCAAGGACATCCCCGCGCCTGACGTGAACACCAACGGCCAGGTCATGGCCTGGATGATGGACACGTACTCCATGAACGTGGGCGCCACCGCCACCGGCGTGGTCACCGGCAAGCCGGTCGATCTGGGCGGCTCCCTGGGCCGCGTCGAGGCCACCGGCCGCGGCGTGTTCACCGTGGGCGTCGAAGCCGCCAAGCTCACCGGCCTGCCCATCGAAGGCGCGCGCGTGGCCGTGCAGGGCTTCGGCAACGTGGGCGGCATCGCCGGCAAGCTCTTCGCCGAAGCGGGCGCCAAGGTTGTCGCCGTGCAGGACCACACCGGCACCGTCTTCAACAAGGACGGCCTCGCCGTGCCCGCCCTGCTGGCGCACGTCCGCCATACCGGCGGCGTGGGCGGCTTTGCCGGCGCCGAGGCCATGGCCCCTGAAGACTTCTGGGGCGTTCAATGTGAGATCCTGATCCCCGCCGCGCTGGAGAACCAGATCACCAAGGACAACGCCGGCAAGATCAAGGCCAAGCTGGTGATCGAAGGCGCCAACGGCCCCACCACCACCGAGGCCGACGACATCCTGGCCGACAAGGGCGTGCTGGTGCTGCCCGACGTGATCGCCAACGCCGGCGGCGTGACGGTCAGCTACTTCGAGTGGGTGCAGGACTTCTCCAGTTTCTTCTGGAGCGAGGACGAGATCAACGCCCGCCTGGTCCGCATCATGCAGGAGGCCTTCGCCGGCATCTGGCACGTGGCCCAGGAACACAAGGTCACGCTGCGCACCGCCACCTTCATCGTGGCCTGCCAACGCATCCTGAGCGCCCGCGAAATGCGCGGCCTCTATCCCTGATGCCCTGACGTCGGAGAACCCGACAGCGAACCCCGGTCGCGCGGGCCCAACAAGCCCGCACGACCGGAAACCGCCGCCAGCGCCCTACCCGGGCCTGGCGGCTTTTTTGTGGCCGGGGCTTGTTTGCACCTTGCTCGGTGAGTGCAAAGCCTGGGGAGGCCCGGCAAGTCATGCCCGGCAGATGGTGGTCGGGCGCACATTGCAGTTGAGCTGCGAAAGCGGCCGCGTGCAGGCGATACGGCTATCTGCGCAAGCGGGGCAAGTGCCGCAAGGCCTACTGGCCGTGGAGACCCTCGGCCACCTGCTGACGGCGCATTCATACCGGCCGGCGGACAGTGGCTGGCGCCTGTCCGAGGGCGTGGAGCAGGCCACGGGCCACGCCCGGTGCAACTGACCAGGGCTACGGGGGTGACGCTGTTCCCGAGGCGGCGCAGGACCGCAAGCAACGGGCCGAAGTCCTAGGCGGGCTGCACTTCCTCGTGTTTGCGGAGCCCATGTTGTCCGTGGCAGTACGGGGGGCTGGCTGGGACCACGATCTCATAAACAGCTATGGAAAGACGGAAGTTATCGGCTCGGCGCGCCATCTTCTAGAAATTCGATGCTCTCGAGGATCCTGATGGCGGCAGATTGAATGTCAATGTTTTTCTTGTTCTCTAGATATTCGATGTATCCAATATCGCTGTTTCCGCAAATGGCGTTGGACTCATTTCTTATGCAATATGAAAGGTGCCTTGAGCGAAAGCGTTCGTCTCCAGCGGTGTCGTCATAAGTGACGGCCCAGCCAACTGCATTGACCGCTTGAAGGGATGTGAAATTTCCTCCATCTTCGGCTATGAATGTCTTTCTGTGGGACCTGATAGTAAATTTCACACCATCTTTGGGCGAGATTTCGTTCCAGATTCTTTGGAATTGTTCTTCTTTGGTTTGATAGCAATTAAACGTAAAACCCCATTCGCCTCCGTTGGAGAAATAGGGGTGTGACGGCATTTTTATCGAAAAACCTGCTGCTCCTCGATCCTGTTCGCTTTGATATCCTTGGGCTAAATTTGTCAATTTTGGGATGCTGACCTTTATTCTGCAGCCTGGCCCCAAGTTGGCGATCGTTGATTCAAAAATCCCTCTTCTGATGATTTTTTCATTTAATGATCCACTTTGAGCGATTGTGATCAGGTGATATGAGAAGAGCAAGATGCATAGGAGGATATTTCTCATTAGGGTCTCCTTTCTTTCATATCCTTCTCTCGTCGGGTATTGCCCAGGCGCAACCGTAAGCCCAGCATCTGGACTTCGGCATCGTTCATGCCCGCGATGATTTCCAAGTGGATGCGCTGGGTTTGGCCGTGAATCGTGCCGGCCAGGCCCAGAGGGTCCTTGCGGTAGATCTTTCCATTCCGGGCGTGAACATCCTTGTCCAGCTGCCTCAGATGCCGGTAGATGGAGTAATAAACCACCTCGGCGGCCGTGGCGCCATGGGCACCGATGGCCGTCGTGTGCCGGATCACGATGCAATCCGTGGAGGGTTCATTGCCTTCGTCGCGGGCTGTTGAAGATGGCGAGGCTGCCAGTTATTGATTTGATGGTGCATCCTCTAAGAATTCGATGCTTTCCAAAATCTTGAGAGCGACGGACTGCATGTCGATATTTTTATTGTTTTCTAGATAATCTATGTATCCAATGTCGCTGTTGCCGCAAATGGCGTTCGTGCTGGTTTTCAAGCAGTACCACAGGTGCCTAGTGCGATAGCGTTCGTCTCCGGCTGTGTCGTCAAAAGTGACTGCCCAGCCCTTTGCATTGATTGCTTGAATCGAGGTGAATTTGCTCCCTTCTTCGTCCGTGAATGTTTTTTTGCCAGATTTGATTTTGAAGTTCACGCCTTCTTTGGCAGAGCGATCGGCCCAGAATTTTTTGAACTCTTCATCCTTGGTTTGAAAGCAAGAAAAATCTATCCCCCATCTTCCATTATTGGAAAAGTGAGGCGGCATTTCAAATGAAAGGCCAGCCGCCCCTCTGCGCTCTTTGGTTTGGTATCTCTGGTTCAGTTTCGACCATTTGGGGATGTCAACCTTTATTCTGCAGCCTGGTCCCAGGTTGGCGACTTCTGATTCGAATAGTCCTGTTCTGAGTGCGTGCTCGTGCAGCAAATTGCCTTCGGCTGCAGCGATTGTGTGATAGAGAGTAAATATAAATGCAATGAATATTTTCATTATAAAACTCTTTTGGTATAGCCTTCGGAAAAATCTATTGTGAGTCCTCCTTTCATATCGGGTAATTTACCTTCGGTGAGTATTTTCCAGGCGTAGGCATAAGCGCAGCATCTAGGGAAGGTCTGCAAAACCCCATTCGCCAGACCAGCGCGATGCAACAGTGAACATACACATCGCGTGGTGCCCGGGCTCTCTGCCTATTGGCACCCGTCTTGCGATAACGGCAGGCCTGTTTGTGCCTCGCCACTGTCCACTTTTTCCTCCGCAGGCGTACCTATCCCTGCAGCACCATGACGCGCTTGCGGGCTATCCACAGATTGCCCGGTGCGAACAGCATCGTCAGCCGCACCGTGTTTTTCTCCAGCGCCCCGGTAGCGCACCTTGGCGTAGCCGAACTGCTGCTTGATCACCCGGAACGGGTGCCTAACCTTTGCCTGCACGCTGGCCTTGAGCCGCTCGGCCTTGTCCAGCAACTCGTGCAGTTTCCGCCGGGGATCGAGTGCCCTGCGTTTGCCCGGGCGCATGTCGACGTGCCACTTGACTTGGCTGCCTTGCATCTCCTGGCGTTTGTCCACTCCCTGGTAGCCAGCATCGCCCCACGCATCTTGCTCGCCGCCGTGCAGCAGCGCTGCCGCCTGCGTCACATCGTTTACTTTGGCCGCTGTGCCAACGACGGTATGCACAAGCCCGGAGTCGGCTCCACGTCAGTGTGCGCCTTCATACCGAAGTGCCACGGGCTCCTTTCTTGGTCTGGTGCATCTCGGGGGGCGCTCACCTTCCTGATCCTTGGTCGAACTGGGCGCGGAAATGATGGTGACATCCACGATGGTGCCGGTCCTGAGCATTAGGCTCTGCTGGGCGAGCACGTGTTGATGGCGGCCAGGACCTGGGAGGCCAGTATGTTCTTCTCCAGCAGATGGCGAAAGCGCAGGATGGTTGTCTCAACGGACATGCGTGCTGCGCCATAGAGGCCGGCGAAGCGACGGTACAGCGGGTGCTCGTGCAGTTCTTTTTCCATGGCTGGGTCCACTCAAGTTCCACCACAGTTGCAGGCAGTGGATGCGCAGCATGGTTTCAATGGGAAACGGAGGCCGCCCATCCAGTGCCTAGTGGGCCCCGCGAGCAAAGGGCGCGACGAGCACCACCAGCGTTGCCCAGGGCGCGACCTAGTTCATCTCTTCTAGGAAGACTTCCTTGCGGGTCTTCTTGGGCAACAGATCGAGGCCGAGATTGACGTGGCCCATGGCCCCCGATCCTCGCTCATCGAGAGCTTGCCCGCTACGCGGCCGGAAGGTTTTGCAGACCTTCCTTATGGAAAGACAGAAGTTATCGGCTTGGCGCAGCATCTTCTAGAAATTCGATGCTTTCGAGCATCCTGATGGCGGCAGATTGAGTGTCGATGTTTCTTTTGTTCTCTAGATATTCGATGTAGCCAATATCGCTGTTGCCACAAATGGCATTGGTCTCATTTCTTATGCAGTATGAAAGATGCCTGGTGCGAAAGTTTTCGTCGCCTGTTGTGTCATCAAAAGTGAAGGCCCAGCCCAACGCATTGACCGCTCGAAGCGATGTGAAAATTTCTCCTTCTTTGTTTGTGAATGACTTTCTATTGGGCTTGATGTTAAATTTCGCGCCATCTTGGGGTGAGACATCAGTCCAGAATTTCTTGAATTCCTCTTCCTTTGTCTGGAAGCAATTGAATTTAAACCACCACAATCCATCATTGGAGAAGTTGGGCGGCATCTCGATTAGAAAGTTCGCCCTGCCTCTATATTGGGCGCTTTGGTATCCTTGAATCGGCTTGGCCTGCTTCGGGGTTGTTATTTTTATTCTGCAGCCAGGCCCTAGGTTGGCGATATTTTCGTTGAATTCCCATTTCTTTGAGGATAATTCATTCGAATTTCCGCTCTGCGCAGTGAAGGTCATCTGGAAGAATAAGAGGGCGAGGAAGATTTTTTTCATCATGGGCACCTTTTCCATATCCTTCCACCTTTGACTATTGCCCAGGCGCAACCGTAAGCACAGCATCTGGATTTCGGCGTCGTTCTTGCCGGCGATGATTTCCAGATGGATCGCGAGGCTTGACCGTGAATCGTGCCCGCCAGGCCCACAGGGTCATTGCGGTGGATCTTTCCATTCAGCGCCGGCACATCCTTGTTCAGCTTGCTCGGGTGCTGATAAATACAGTAATTGGCCGACGGCCGTCGCATGCCGGGTCACGATACAGCCTTTTGGCGTGTTCATTGCCGTCGTACCGGGCCGTAACGTCGTCAAGCCGGAGGGTGACGACGCCGTCATTTATTGATTCGGTGGTGCGTCCTCTAGGAATTCAATGCTTTCTAAGACCTTAAAAGTTAGGAATTCTATGTTTATATTTCTTTTGTCTTCTAGGTAGTTGATGTAACCGACATCGCCACTCCCGCAAATAGCATTCGTCTTGTTTCTTGTGCAGTATCTGAGATGTCTTGTTCTAAATCTTTCATCTCCCGCCGTATCATCGAAGGTAACGGCCCAGCCATATGCGTTGATTGATTTGATTTGGGTGAATGTACCTCCTTCATCGTCTTTGAACGTTTTCCTTCCAGAATTCAATTGGAAAATTTCTTCGTTTTTAGGTGATCTGTTTGTCCAGAACGTCTGAAATTCTTTTTCGTCAGTGCGGTAGCAACGGAATCCAAGTCCCCATTCCCCGTTGTTGGAGAAATTGGCTGCAATATCGATTGCAAAACCGGCGGCTCCTCTGTATTGGTTGCTTTGATATCCTTGGCCTAGCTCTGCTCTTTTGGGGGTGCTAATTCTTATTCTGCATCCGGGGCCGAGGTTGGCGATTTTCGTATCAAAGGCCTCTGTTTTGAGAAAGTGCGCGTTAAATTTCTCGCTCTGGGCCGCTGCGATAAAGTGGTGGAGGAGAATTGCCAGGATAAAAATTTTTTTCATCAAGGAGTCCTTTTGGTGTATTCCTCGGGGAAATTAATGTCCAACGCTCCCTTCGCGTCAGGTAGTTTTCCTTCGTTGGGTATTGCCCATGCGCAACCATAAGCGCAGCATCTAGAGTCAAATCCGTTGAGGCTTGAGTGATAATGCTTGCTTATGACTAAGGGTCGATTGACGGCGGCTGAAGCCCCCCAAAATGCATGGTTGCTGTAGTAAATTTTGGTGCCTTGTTGTTTGATTGTGTTGATGGCTACCCACTTGGTCTGATTTTCTTTATCGGAATGTCAGTCTCAAATCAGAAATGCAACACCGGGCTGTTGCTGATCGATTAATGGATTGTCGCGTCGCGCTGCTCGGCCATGCATTGCACGAGTTCACGCATAGCCTGGATGGGGCTGCGCCAGTCAAGTGTGGCCCTCGGCCGGTTGTTCAGCAGGTCAGCGATGGAGTCCAGTTCCTCTTGGCTATAAACCGACAGGTCCGTGCCCTTGGGCAGGAACTGGCGCAGCGACCCGTTGGTGTTCTCACAGCTGCCGCGTTGTCAGGGGCTGTACGGGTTGCAGAAGTACACGCGCATGTTGGTGTTGCGGGCCAGCTCGCGGGGGCGGGCCATCTCATGTCCTTGGTCGTAAGTCAGCGTCTGGTGCAGCGATCTGGTGCAACTTGGCGGCGAGGCCGGCCAGGGCTGACTCGGCGGTTGCGTCCGGCATGCGCGCCAGCAACACCAAAGGCGTCGTGCGCTCCACCAGCAAGCCTACGGATGACTTTTTGCTCGCACCCTTGATCAGGTCACCACTCCCAGTGGCCAGGCATGAGCCGGTCTGCGACCTCGGGCGGGCGCACGTGGATGCTGACCATCTCGGGAATCTGGCCGCGTCGGTCCTGCCCCGCAGAGCGCGGCCGGCGGGTGCTGCGGCCTTGGCGCAGGCATGCCAGCAGAGCCTTGCGCAGTTCGCCCTTGGGGTGCGCGTAGATGGTGTTGTAGATCGTCTCGTGCGAGACGTGTAGTTCGCTGTCTTGGGGCCACATGCGCTTGAGTGTCCGCGCGATCTGCTGTGGCGACCAACACCAGCCCAGCATGCGCGCAACCAGCGGCCACAGCGGCCCGTCGGGATCGAGCTTGACCGCCCGCCGGGCCGCTTGGCGACGTATGTGCATGCCTGCTGCGCCGCTTTCCAGGGCATGTTGGTGGCCTGAATTTTGGAATGTTTATTTTAAGTAATTGATGCTCTTGAATATATCAAGGGCTGCATCCCGTTCTTTCGCCGTGAGACGCGGTTTTGTATTTATGCTATAGCTAAAGCATTGTGAATTTTTGCTGCAAATCAGATAGTCATACGTAGTGCTCTTTTCTGAGTCGCCAAACAAATAATCCGAATAAGCAACAAGTCCCGCCCAGTTTTTTCCGGAAATTTCCCTTTCCCAGGCAATGTGCCTAAAGTAACGTCCCCCTGCATCTTCTTCTTTGATAATTTGTCTCGGAGTTTTGGCGGGCGAATCTGTGGATGCTGATGGGCAAGTCGTTTCCAGTTTTGCTTCGGTTAACTTTTTCTCCAATTTTATTTTTATGCGAAATTTAAATACTTTGTATTGCTTTTTTTCAAACGAAAGAATGCCAACATCCTGCGAGACAATTGAGTTTATGATGCCATCGTCAAAATAATAATTGCATTCTTTTTTGAAATCCCGTAGGAGATTCATGTCTTCTCCGGCAGGAACCTCACTGAAGGCTGGTAGGGAAATTGCGAAAAGAATCGCAAAGATTGTTTTGCTCATAACCTTTGGTGCTCGAAATTCTCTGGATATGAGGAATCGACACCTCGAGGGCCCTCAAAGTTCGGACTTTCTGCAAGGACCATCAATGCATTGGTAAATGAGGTCGATCGATCGACTAATCCATTCATGTTTGGAGGGTTTTGACCTGTGGACGATGGGTAATTAACTGCAGCAGCACAGTTCGTGAAAGATTGGTTGTAATACCAGGTTTTGCTGCCATGGGCTACGGTTGATATTTTTCTTCTTTGATTCTTTGCTGATAAGTCTGCGTACCTGTTTGCATTGTCAACTTGCGGTATGTTGGGGCGCATCTTTGTCGGAGAGGATTTGTTGTCCCAAACCCAGTAGGCACCAGCACTGTGCGCGGCATGATAAGTATCGGTTCCAACCTCATCGCGCCAATGGACCTCTTGTGATCCTGGCGGGTTAATTGGATTTCTTCCTAAAAATTTAAAATATTTGTAATAATTGTTTGATCCGTTGTTTATCTCTCCATCTGGATTTGTCAGCTGAAGAAATCCGCGTCCGTACCACCCTTTGTGCAGTTCATTGTTTCTCCCATTGCCCTCCCGAAGGGAGCTAAACCATTGAGTTTCTTGTGTTGCATTGCCAAAAAAACAAGCCAGTCTCAGTGGCGTGTTGATTGAGAATTTTCGCAAGGAGAAATTAAGTGAGATGTGGTGGTTGGTAACAAAACGTTGCGCCGCGGCAGTGTTGGGTGCTTCCCAGACCGCAGGTTTTTCTGATGTGTGACTGCCGGGTTTTCGGATTACATTTTTTGGAATAAGTTGAGCTAGTTCTCTTTCACTCAACCACCCACACTTCCTGAAGTGAACAATGAACTCCGTCGGCTGAAAATGCCAGTGCTTCTTGCCCAGTCTGTCCCGGTCTTCCTGCGGCAGGTCTTCCCAGAAGCACAGCTTCTTCGCGAAGGTCACCATCTCGTCGAAGTCCTTGGGTTTGAGCGGATGAGGCACATACGGATTGCCTTCCTTCTGGAGCCAACTCCAGCGCGTGGCGACATCGTCTTTGGCCCATTCGGTCGGGAATTGGCAAATGGTCTTGCCCAGCCTTTCCTGCATGGCGGGTTGGCCCAAGTTCTGCAGGCGGTTGTTGGCTCGTTGCGCGGGCGTGGTGGCGGCGGTTTCCGGGGGCTGGGGTGCGGGCGTGCTCGGGCCCGTCAGGCTGGGCGGGCCCGGAGGTGTTGCGGCTCGGGGCTGCGCCGCTGGTGAGAGCAGGGTGTCGATCGCGGCGGAGTTGCACTGGCTGTTGTTGTCTTCGACGTCGTCGTCGATGAGCTTCCAGCCCATCCAGTGCGGGAAATCGGCATCGCTGAATTGGTGGGTACCTGTGCCATTGAGATTGACCCAGGCGCCCTGGGGTTGACCGGGCAGAACGACCTTGCGCCAGTGGGGTGCGTTGGCGGGCAGCGGGTCGGGGCCCAGATTGCGGCCAAAGCGCAGCAACTCGTACCAGCCGCTGGGGCTGCTGCTGGCTTGTTCTGCGGCACTGAGTGCGGAGTGGCGACGGACTGCCTCGGTATAGAGGTTGTATTCGGCCTCGGTTTCCACCGGGGCTTGGCCCACCACTTCCCCGTTCAGCTGATAGGTCGTCAGGGTGGCATGGCCTTGCTCGTACCGGATGCCGATGACCAGAGGGGTGGTGCCGCTGTTTCCGCTGGCCGCAGGCAGGGGCGCTTTCCCTGGCTGGGCGGCGTAGCAGGCGCTTTGGGCCGGCAGCAGGACATAGATCTGGCCGTACACGGTATCGGTGCGTCCGTTCCGGTCGAGGGCAAGCTCGCCGGTGATGCGGCCGATCAGCTTTTCGGCGTCGTTCTTGCCCGCGATGATTTCCAGGTGGATGCGCTGGGCTAGGCCGTGGATCGTGCCGGCCAGGCCCAGAGGGTCCTTGCGGTAGATCTTTCCATTCAGGGCGGGCACATCCTTGTCCAGCTTGCTCAGATGCTGGTAGATGGAGTAATAAACCACCTCGACGGCCGTGGCGCCATGGGCGCCGATGGCGGTCGTGTGCCGGATCACGATGCAGCCCGTGGAGTGTTCATTGCCTTCGTAGCGGGCTGTTGCGTTGTCACGCCGGAAGATGACGACGCCGTCGGCGATGGCACGCACGGGTTCATCGGCGCTGGGCGCAGCGATATGCAGGCCCCCGTGCCAGGCCATCCCTTCGCTGACGGGAAAGGCCCCTTTCCCCACCGTGCCTGCTGGCATCAGCTTGCGGATATAGGGCTCGTCGTAGACGGCGATCTCAGGTCTCGGCAGGAAGGGCGGGCTGATGATCATCGGTCGGGAGTGGCTGAATTTAAGCCGAGAAATTGAATTGATGGCGAGGAGGGATTGGCTGGGGTCGCTCGATCTTTATGCGGCCCACAGGCAAAGCCGGCAATTCCGCAGGACTGCTGCCCGGCCCCACGAACGCCTTTCCGGCCCCCTTGATATCCAGCAACCCCGGCATGGTCAGCGTGATGTCCGTGCCCTGCAGCACGATGGAGGTCTGCCCGGCCTGCAGCTCGATGCGCCCCTGGGC
>CAJYHL010000071.1 GCA_913774625.1 uncultured Acidovorax sp. | reverse complement strand
CGTGAAAATGGTTCAGGGAATCAATAAATTGCCTCCCAGCCAGATTGAAATCAAGATATTAAGGTTTGCAGCTCTTACAGGATTGAGTACTCTCGGAACAACTGCCGCCGATCACGCGCAAAAGCTGGTGAAGGCAGAAAAGGATAGGCTAAGAAACGCCGAGCAGAAGTTTGTTGGAGCGGCATATAGGCAAAGCAACGCAAGAGCGGTACATGGGGCTCCAGGGGCTAGATTGGCTGCTTTTGCTGGAATTTTTGATATAGGAAATGCTGTGGTTGGTGGCTTCAAGCTCAATGCCAAGCGTGATGCACGTAGCGCCATGGAGATGCTGGGCAATCTGTTGCAGGGTACCGGTTCCATCCTTGATTACAGAGCCAAGGCTTACGAGCAAACGATATACAAAGGGGTGAGAGGTGTAGATGTATTTAATGTCAGGCCTATGCAGGAATCATTGGATCGGCTGAATTCTCTTCAGCTAAGAAGGATGAGAATTTTGGCGGTTAGGTTTCTACTGCCTGCAGCTGTCATTTCTATTTTTATAGACTCTTTTGATGCAATTCGTTCGGCTAAGCGCGATCAATATGGCTTGTCTGTTGCGCAAGCGTCAGGAGCAATCGGTACTGCATTTATGGCCTATGCTACTGCAGCTGTGGCTTTTGAATGGGGAAGTGCTATATTGATTTCAGCTCTCGGCCTTATTGGCGCGGCACTAGCTGTGGCTGCGATAGTGGCGATATTTTTTCTCAGTGAGCCTGAGTGGGTAAATTGGTTGGTGGATATCCCTTTATACAAGGAAAGAAAGGGACGCCCCCCAAATCATGAAAATCTTCAGGAAACCATGCAGAGCCTTGCCAATGCCAGGGCAGGGCTGTGAGTAATTCATGTTTGCAAAAGAAAATAGTTATACCCGAGCGGCTCGCAACTCCATAGAGGGCGGGCGCGCTCTTATTAATTTGAATTCACAGCGACAGTGGTTTCCCCATGAGTCAAGTGCAACCGAGGGGGTTAATATCCCTGGGCGATGTGTTTATGCTCAAAATGATAAGTATTTGGAGCTTTGCAATCCTGGATGGGATTTGCAGTGGCGCGCGGCTGCTGGGTTGTTTTTTATGACCCCATTTTTTCTTTTTATCGTTTGGACTTGGTATTGCTTTGCCATTCATCCCATGATTTTTGGGGAGATTGTTTTTTGGGGGGCGTGGTATGCGGTTGAATATGAAGACAAGATGCGCCCTCTTGTTCTCTTTGGTTGGATGATCGCCTTTCCTCTTTCTCTTTTAAGCATCTTTGTGTTTCATATTTGGTGGAATGCGACAGGGATTAAGACTTCATTTTTCACCTACGCTAGAGGGCGCATTAGATTCAATCGAATTCAGCGTAAGGTCTATGTGCTGCGCCCCGATTATTGTGGAGGAAATGCCATTTTTGAGTGGGATCGCCTCTGTGCATTGTTCGACCCCGATGGTGTTCATCCCTATGGGAAACAGGAGACTAAAGGGCTAGCGTTGTACTCTCCCCCTCTTGATCCTCATGATCCCGACGCTAAGGGTGAGGACTGCTTTTTTGTAGGGCCCAGTTTGATATCCACTGAACTAGAAGCTCCTGGCCTGTGGGAATACATTCGCCGATATATGGAAGAGGGCCCCACGGTAGATTACATCCCGCCGAATGCGCCCGTCGGCTATGCAAAGGTTCCACGCTATTTGCCTCAGAACTACACGACGTATTGTGGAAAACCCAGTATGGAACAGTACCAGCTGGAGCAAGGCGCTGTCTTCACTGAAGCTTTTTTCCACATGCTGAGCCAGATGACCTGCTCCTGGCCGCGCTTTCCCAAGGAATGGCAAAGCGATAGCGGAATGGGGGAGCCGGAGGACCGGCCTGTGCAGACTGGCGCGGTGATGACCGCCATGGTTTATCGGGCGGAAGGCAAGCTCAGCAAGGAAGACGAGATCGAGTTCCTGACTCATTGGGGTACGGAAGAGGCTCTTGCTGAGGCCCGGGAAACGCGAGCCAGCGCTGATTAAACCGAGAAGTCTTTGGAGGCCAGACCGCCAAGAAGTGCCGCCGCCGGCGACAACTGGGGCCAGGTGGGCACCCCGTGCATCGGCCAGGAAGTGCTGGTGGACTGCATCGGCGGAGACATCAACCGGCCCGTCATCGTGGGCGCCCTCTACAACGGCGAAGGCCAGAGCGACAGGGGTACGGCCAGCGAGCAAGAAGGGCACCACTTCGATGAGGCGCTGGCCATGCACGACACCGGGCGTGCAGCGCATGCGGACAAGGCTACCCCAGCCGCCAGAGGGGGAAAAGGCCGCCAGATGCTGTTCGTGATCGGCAATCCCTGTTTGAGACCGGGCGCGGTTGGTCAGCGCGTGAGTGCATACGGCTATCTTGCCTACGCGCAGCCCCTGCAGGTGAAGCAGCTTTGCGGGGCATCTTGAAGATACGGGGCAGGTTTTTTGAGGGCATCCCGCCGCGTAGGCGCAGGCTTGTCGGCCTTGTAGGTCGAAGGCCCGAGCTGCATCTTTTTGCACGATGGGCCCAGATCAAGGCAATCCATGGAGCGATGACCGGCGTAAGAGCTCACAGCTGCCCGGTGTTTCGGGCAGCGACTCTTCGTTAGTCAAACACTTCAGGAGAACTCGCATGACCTTCCGCAAGACCGCACGCATGGCCGCAGCCGGCCTGACTCTGGCCCTCTCCGCAGCCGCGATGCCTTCCATGGCACAGGTGACCGTGGGCGGTGCTCCGATGTACCCGACCAAGGACATCATCGACAACGCCGTGAATTCGAAGGATCACACCACGCTGGTGGCGGCGGTGAAGGCCGCGGGCCTGGTGGACACCCTGAAGGGACCCGGCCCGTTCACGGTCTTCGCTCCGACCAACGAAGCCTTCGCCGCGCTGCCTGCCGGCACGGTGGACACCCTGCTCAAGCCCGAAAACAAGGCCACGCTGACCAAGGTGCTGACCTACCACGTGGTGCCCGGCAAGTGGGACGCCGCGGCCATCTCCAAGATGATCGCCGACGGCAAGGGCTCGGCCACGATCAAGACGGTGGAAGGCGGCACGCTGACGGCCAAGTCCAGCGGTGGCAAGGTCATGCTGACTGATGAAAAGGGCGGCACTGCGACTGTCACCACTCCGGACGTGTACCAGTCGAATGGCGTGATCCACGTCGTTGACAAGGTGTTGCTGCCCAAGTGATCGATCGCCGCGGCATAGTCCGGCCCGGCTCGCCTCCATACCTTTGCGCAGCGGTGCGCAAGCTACCGCCAAGCTCGGTTGTGGTGGCGTGACGGGACAAATAAAGCTTTGCGCCCCGTAAAGGCCTGTCCTCCCTGTCCGGAGAGACGGGCCTTTCACATTTCAGCCAGGCGCGTGGAGCCGGCGGAGGCTGAGGTCAGACCACGCGCTGCTGTACTTCCAGGGTGAATTGACGGCAGATGTTCAGCCCGGTGGCGGTGAGCTTCAGGGCCCCGCCGTCCCATTCCATCCAGAAGCACTTGACCAGTTCGTCGATGACATCGTCTCCGATCTGTCCGGCCTGATTGGTCTTCAACAGGCTCTGGATGCGAGGCAAGGCGGCGCGCAATTCGCCTTGGCGGTCTGCGTTATGGGTTGCGTTGGCCATGAGGGCACTCCCGGTGCTGAATCGATCGTGCAGCCTAGCACGCACAACCCTGCCGCGCGCATCGTGATGCATGGCTGCAACGGCGGGTGGCCAGGTTCGCTCAGCGGACGAAAAAGGCGGCAGCCGGCTGCGTGCTGCTGCATGGGCTTCATACGGATTGTCATTTCTGGCGAGGCAAGGGAGAGCGGGGGAGGCGGATTGGGTGTTTTGTCCGACGTGGGCTGCCTTCGCTTGTAGCTACCTTGACGGCATCTTTTTCCATCACCCAAGCACCCAGGGAGCGATCATGATGACCTCTGAACCCACGATGACCAACCTGTTCCTGCAGCTGGGGCTGGACGAGAAGGCTCAGGCCATCGATGCTTTCATCCAGTCCCATCAGCTGCCGACGGACGTCGGCCTAGTGGAAGCGCCATTCTGGAACGATGCCCAGCGGCAGTTTCTGGCGGAGCAGTGGAAAGCCGATGCACCTTGGGCCTTGACGGTCGATCAGCTGAGCGAAGCGCTGCACGCCAATGCCGTGCACGCCCGGACGGTCGAGGAAGCCTCCGACACGGCGGCCGAATAAGACCAGCTAAAGAAGCCCTGCTGGCGGCAGCGCCACGTCTTGTCGTACGACTCCGTACCGCCTGCGATGCCGTGCCCAGAAAAAAACCGATTCGCTGCGGTTCGGCAGCCGCCTCAAAAGAAATGCGCAGAAACCGAAATGCGCAGAAACCGGCGAAGCCTCATCCGCCAAGCTCTGCGCCGAACTGGTGAGAGTTGTCCTGCACCGGGAAACCCGGCACCACCGCCTCAGCCGTGGGCCAGTGGACTGTGATAGTCGCGGCCGGCGCGCGACAGCAAGGCAAGTCGTTGGTGCCGCCGCTGGGCCGCCTCGCGGGCGTGCTGCAGGTCCTCGGCGCGGTCTGCCCGGCCGGCTGCAGAAGCCAGTGCGAGGAAGGTCGTGCCAAGCATGAAATACATGCCGATGCCCAGGATCAAGAGGGTAGGGGTCATGGCGGTGTCTCCTTGATGTGTTATGCCTCAGGTGTACCGCTGAAGTGGGGGCGAGGGCATGAGGATCAACCCCAGTCCATTGCGGGCCGGATGCGGCCTTGAGCTGCCAGGCCGCCTCATGGTGGGTGCTGCCGCGCCGGGTTTGGGCGAGGCATGGGCCGCTGCGATGTCCTGGAGTGTTTGGCCTGCCCGGAGGGACTCGAACCCCCGACCTATTGCTTAGAAGGCAATTGCTCTATCCAGTTGAGCTACGGGCAGATGCAGGCTGCAAGGCGGCACGCCGGTAATGGGCAAGTGTGCCCCGGGTGACGCCCGATTCGCAGTGAATGCGAGGGCCTGCATGATACCTGTGCCGATGCCGCAGTTCCGGCTTCCGGGCCTCGTTTTTGCAAGGGTACGGACGATGCGGTGGTTGCGGTTATAAGCAATCCAATGTCCCCGCAGCGTTTTCCCATCGCCGCTGGCCGGTATCACTCCTTTTCCCATCTACTCCATGCACCACAGCCTGTCGCTCATCAACACCATCGCAGCAGGTCTGGGCCTGGCCCTGGTGCTGGGCTTCGTCGCCACTCGGGTGAAGCTGCCGGCGCTGGTGGGCTATCTTTTGGCGGGGGTGATGATTGGCCCGTTCACGCCGGGTTTCGTGGCCGACCGCGAGATGGCGAGTCAGCTGGCCGAGATCGGCGTGATGCTGCTCATGTTCGGCGTGGGCCTGCATTTCTCGCTGGGAGACCTTCTCGCGGTGCGGCGCATCGCGCTGCCGGGCGCTGTGGTGCAGATGGTGGTGGCGACCCTGCTGGGCATGGGCCTGGCAACCTGGTGGGGCTGGGGCCTGGGCGGTGCGCTGGTGTTCGGACTGGCGTTGTCGGTGGCCAGCACGGTGGTGCTGCTGCGCGCGCTGGAGACGCAGGGCATTCTCGATTCGTACACCGGCCGCATCGCGGTAGGCTGGCTGGTTGTGGAGGACCTGGCCATGGTCCTGGTGCTGGTGCTGCTGCCCCCGCTGGCCGGCTGGCTGGGGGGCGCCGGCAGCAGCGCTAGCGATGCACCGGCGGTGGATATCTGGCGTGCTGTCGGCGTCACGCTGGCGCAGGTGGGCGCCTTCGTCGCGCTGATGCTGGTGGTTGGCCGGCGGGTGTTCCCGTGGGTGCTGTGGCAGGTCGCGCGCACCGGCTCGCGCGAGCTGTTCACGCTGTGCGTGGTGGCGGCGGCCGTAAGCATCGCCTACGGTTCGGCGGCGCTTTTCGGGGTGTCGTTCGCGCTGGGAGCGTTCTTCGCGGGCATGGTGATGCGCGAGTCCGAATTCAGCCACCGCGCAGCGCAGGAATCGCTGCCGCTGCGCGACGCCTTCGCGGTGCTGTTCTTCGTGTCGGTGGGCATGCTGTTCAACCCCTGGGTGCTGGTGGAGCGCCCGCTGCAGGTGCTGGGCGTGGTGGCCATCATCATCCTGGGCAAGACCCTTGCCGCGGCCGCGCTGGTGCTGGCCTTCCGCTATCCGCTGAACACCGCGCTCACGGTGTCGGCCAGCCTGGCGCAGATCGGAGAATTCTCTTTCATTCTGGTGGGCCTGGGTTCTTCGCTGGGCCTCTTGCCGCCAGAGGGCGCGAGCCTGGTGCTGGCCGGCGCGCTGATCTCCATCGCCGTGAATCCGGTTCTGTTCCGCGCCATCGCCCCGCTGCAGGCATGGCTGCGCGCGCGTTCCGAACTGGCGCGCCGTCTGGATCAGCGCGACGATCCGCTGACGGAACTGCCCATGACCACCGACGAGAAGTTCCTGGCCCTCCAGGTGGTGCTGGTCGGCTACGGACGGGTGGGGCGGAGCATCGCCGCAGCCTTGGCTGCGCAGGATGTTCCCTACGTGGTGGCCGAGCAGAACCGTGAGCTGGTGGAGGCGCTGCGCAAGCAGGGCGTGGCCGCTGTCTATGGCGATGCGGTGGACCCGGCGGTGCTCATCCAGGCGCACATCGCGCGGGCCTACATGCTGGTGATCGCCACGCCAGACACCCTGGATGTGCGACAGATCATCGAGACGGCCCGCATGCTCAATCCGGGTATAGAAACCGTGGTGCGCAGCCACAACGAGGAAGAGGCCCGGCTGCTGGAGCAGGAAGGCGTCGGCAAGGTCTTCCTGGGCGAAGAAGCCCTGGCGGCCGCCATGACCGCACATGTGATCGACAGTGCGCAACAGCGGCATGCTGCAGCGGCCCATCCGGCGGGCGCGGACGCGGCACCAGCGGCGGGCCTGCATGGGCACCGGGCCTGATTGAAGGGCCTTTTTCACTTCAGCGCCATTGGCGCAGGCTGGTTATTTGCTATCGAATCGATAGCAAATCAGCCCGGCAGTCCGATCAGCCACTCGAGCGGTGGCGGACCGGCCGGCGGCACCGTTCCGGGCTCAGTCGCCTTCGAACACCAGGGACGGAGGCGCCATCACGCGGGCCGTTTCGCTCAGGCTGCCGATCAGGTGGTTGGCGAAGTAGCTGTTCTGCGTGTCCGGCTCCAGCGCCGCCACGGCGAGGTTGGCCAGCGGCTGGTTGAGCGGCACGTAGAAGCTGCCGGCAGGTGCGTCGATGGCGCTGCGGCTCAGTGTGGTCTGCACTCTCACCACGTCGCCCGCGCCGGCCACCGTGCCGCGAACGTCCTGGCGTGCGGCGGTGTCTCGGTTCGTTTCCTGATAGGTATCGGCCAGCACCGAACCCTGTTCTGCCACGCGCATCACCTGCAGGCCCAGCAGCCGCAGGCGGTCCACGGCCGGCGCTGCTGTGCCCGCCAGCCAGTAGCCGCAGGGCCTGGCGCGCGTCTTGACGGTGCGCAGCTCCAGCGACGAATTCCAGTCCACGCGCGTGGCGCGGTCGGCGCCTGTCTGCGGGTCCAGCATCAGCAGGTCGCGCTGAGTGGGTGTCTGGGCGGCTTCGACGACCACCTGGCCCCGGCATGCCTGTGCCGAGGTGTCGCGGGCAACGAAGGAGCGCACTTCCTCCAGGTTGGCAGCGCGCTCCGCCGCACTGCGCAATGCGCTGGTGACTGCCGTGACCTGGGCATTGACCCGGCGCTGGATGTCGGTGCGGCCAATACCCACGCCGCGCGTTTCCACCAGCATGCTGACCGTGTTCTTCAGCCCGTTGACGTTGCGGCCGGTGTCTGGCTGCACGCCGCCCATGGAAATGCGCAGGTCGTCGGGATTGGTGGAGGTGGTGTAGTACCACTCGTTGGTCAGGCCCTGGGCGGTGAGAGCGCTCACCATGGGCTGGCGGAACCATTCCAGCGCGGCCTTGTTGATGAATTCCGGCATGTTGGCCGTGGTGGCGTGCTGCAGCAGCGCGTCGTAGCGCTGGATGCCGCCGAACTTCTGCAGGAAGCGCCCGATCACCGTGTATTCGTGTGAATCCACCACGGCCACGGGGCGGTAGTCGCGCGTGAGCTTGGCCAGTGCCTGCGCCTCGGGTGTGTTCAGCAGCAGATGGTCGCGGTTCATGTCGATGCCGTTGGCCGTCACGCGGGTGCCGGCCTCGGCGCCGTCTGGATTGGCGCGGGGCACGACGATCACGTTGATGCGGTCCAGCAGGGGTTCCAGCAGGCCCTGGGACAGTTCCCGGGCGATCACCAGCAGGGCCTCGCCGCCGGCGGGCTCGTCGCCGTGCTGTTGGCCGATCAGCAGCACGGTCGGCCGGCCGCTCGCGTCCAGCGATGCGATGTCGGTGCCCCCCGCGCGGCTCAGTACCAGCGCCTGCAGCGGCACCCCGCGCTGCGAGCGGCCAATGTCCAGCAGTTCCGCCCGGGTACTGCCCTTGACCGAGGTGGCCAGGCCGCGCAACCACTGGCTCGCCTCGGCATTGGTGGTGAAGGCGCGTCGACCATCGGCCAAGCCGGGGGTGTCGTAGCGCACCGCAGGCGCAGGGAAGCGCGCCGCTACGGCTTCGCTGTAGGGCAGGGCATCCGCTGCGGGGGCTTGGACCGCCGCTTCCGGCATGCCTGTCACCAGCGGGCTGGACGGGATGGGGGTGGCCACTACTCCGGCGCGCTGCGTGCCCAGCGGTGGCGGCACAGGCCGCGTGGCCGTGGCTGCGGCAGGGGGCTGCTGGCCGGCCTTGGGAGGCATGGCCGGCCAGGGCGGAAGAGGCGTGCTGCCGCAGGCCGTGAGCAAGGCGGCGGCGGCCACGGCGCTCAGGCGCCAGGCGTTGCGGGGCAGGAATGCGGACAGAAAAACGGCGTGCTGAGGCATGGCGGTGATGGGGAGCGCAAACCCCCTGCTACGGATTTGCATGCGATGTTACCCGCCATGCCTGACGTCTCCGCAGCGCGTGCGCCCACCGGCCTCGCCGCTGCGGCTTGGCCGCTTTGAGCATAAGCAAGCGCGTTTTGCTTGTTTGGCCGAGGCAGGGATGGCGGCTACATTGACCTGGCTTGCGCTGCAAGGGCCCAGTTCTTCGGAGCACCGCGCAGCTAAAGATCCGCATCAACGCCTGGTTTGTCAGTAGGGGGTCTCCATTCAAGCCCGCTTCGTGCGGGCTTCTTTTTGCCCGCTATTCGTGTTTTGCCAACAGGGTGCATGGTGGCTGAATGCGCCGTTTCCTGACGCGGGGCCTGTCGCTTAGCCGCGAGCATGCGGGCATGGCACCAGCATGGGCCGCAATGAGGATGGCATGGCCGACAAGCACAAAGACAAAGACAAGGATTCGGGCGAAGCGCCGGCTGTGCGCGAGCCCAGCGAGCGAGAGCTCAAGGCGCAGCGCGAATTGGCCACACTGGGGCCGCATGGCGAAATGGAGCTGCCCTCCGTCACCATCGAGGGCTACAGCCTGGAGCTGCGCGAGGGCGACGGCTTCATCGGCGACACCGCCAGCCGCACGGCCTTTCGCAAGATGCTCGATGCCTGGCGGGTGCTGTTCGCCGACATGGCGGGCAAGGACCCGTTCGGCTCCAAGCCCACGCTGGACATCGGCAAGGCCAGACTGGACGAGCTGCTGGAAGAGGGCGGCCCCGCCGCCGAGGCCATCCGCGCGGCGCAGGAAGACTACGCCCTGCAACTGGCCGAAGTGGTGCCGCGCTTCCTGAAGGAAAAGAGCTGGAAGGGTGTCAAGCGCGTGATCGTGGGCGGCGGCTTCCAGCAAAGCGAGGTCGGGCAGATCGCCATCCGGCGCGCGGCTGCGCTCCTGAAGGCCGCCAAGGTGCCCATCGAGCTGCGCACCCTGCGCCACCATGCCGACGAAGGCGGACTGATCGGCTGGGTGCATCTGGCGCCCACGGCGCTGCTGCAGAGCTACGACGCGATCCTGGCGGTCGATATCGGCGGCACCAATGTGCGCTGCGGCGTCGTGCTCACGCACCTGCACAAGACGCCCGACATGTCGCGCGCCGAAGTGGTCAAGCGCGACAAGTGGGGCCACGCGGGCGACGAGCCCACGCGCACGGAACTGATCGAAGGCATCGCCGGCATGCTGGAAAAGCTGCTGGCCCATGCGGAGAAGAAGGGCATCCGCGTGGCGCCCTTCATCGGCGTGGCCTGCCCCGGGCTGATCTGCGAGGACGGTTCCATCGCCGGCGGCGCGCAGAACCTGCCTGGCAACTGGGAAAGCACGCGGTTCCGCCTGCCGCGCGACCTCTACGAGCGCCTGCCCATGATCAACGGCGGCCGCACCCAGATCTGCCTGCACAACGACGCGGTGGTGCAGGGCCTGTCGGAGCTGCCCTTCACGCAGGACGTCGAGCGCTGGGCCGTGCTGACGGTGGGCACCGGCCTGGGCAATGCGAGCTATACCAACCGCCAGCCGGCTTGATCGCCGGTTGCTCTGTTTTTGATAGCTTCAAGCCTTCGTAAACCGGTGCGCGCAGCCGATAAGGCATGAAAAAACCGCCCGAGGGCGGTTTTTCTTCTTGAGGCCGTGCCTGCAGCTTGGCTGCAAGGCCTGGGGTGCCCGATCAGATCACCTTGGCGATGGACTGGCAGACGTGGTCGATGTTCTTGCTGTTGAGCGCGGCCACGCACATGCGGCCGGTGTCGGTTCCATAGACGCCGAACTCGCTGCGCAGGCGCACCATCTGGTCCTTGGACAGGCCCGAGTAGCTGAACATGCCGATCTGCTGCGTGATGAAGGACATGTCCTGCTGCACGCCAGCGGCCTTCAGGCCATCGACCAGCTTCTGGCGCATGGCCTTGATGCGCACGCGCATCTCGCCCAGCTCCTTCTCCCACAGGGCGCGCAGCTCGGGGTTGCCCAGCACGGCCGCCACCACCGCGCCGCCGTGCGTGGGCGGGTTGGAGTAGTTGGTGCGGATCACGATCTTGAGCTGGCTCAGCACGCGCGATGCTTCTTCCTTGTCGGAGCACAGCACCGACAGGCCGCCCACGCGCTCGCCGTACAGGCTGAAGCTCTTGGAGAACGAGGTGGAGACGAAGAAATTGAGGCCTGCGGCCACGAACTTCTGGATCACGGCGCCGTCTTCGGCGATGCCGTGGCCGAAGCCCTGGTAGGCCATGTCGAGGAAGGGCGTCAGGCCTTGGGCCTTGATGACGGCGATGACCTGGTCCCACTGCTCGGGCGTGATGTCGTAGCCCGTCGGGTTGTGGCAGCAGGCGTGCAGCACGACGATGGTGCCGGGCGCTGCAGCCTTCAGGCTGGCCAGCATGCCGTCGAAGTTCACGCCGCGCTTGGCCGCGTCGTAGTAGGCGTAGGTATCGACCGTGAAACCGGCGTTGGTGAAGAGGGCGCGGTGGTTCTCCCAGCTCGGGTCGGAAATGAGCACCTTGGCATCGGGGCTGACCTTCTTCAGGAAGTCGGCGCCGATCTTCAGGCCGCCCGTGCCGCCGATGGCCTGCACGGTGGCCACGCGGCCGGAGGTGACGGGCTCGCTGCCTTCGCCGAACACCAGCGCCTTGACGGCGTTGTCATAGGCGGCGATGCCGTCGATGGGCAGGTAGCCGCGGGCGGTGGGCTTGTCCATCAGGGCCTTTTCCGCGGCCTGCACGCACTGCAGCAGGGGGAGCTTGCCGTTGTCGTCGAAATACACGCCCACGCCCAGGTTGACCTTGTTCGGGTTGGTGTCAGCAGCGAACTGATCGTTCAGACCCAGGATCGGGTCGCGTGGTGCCATTTCGACGGCGGTGAAGAGAGACATGGAATGCTTTCCTTGGGGAAATATCGACAAAGGATGTCAGAGCGGAGGTCCGGGCCTGTTGTAGTCTGCCGGGCCGGCCCGATTTTAAGGGCTCCACTTCCCGCGACCCCATGCCAAAACCCATTGAAGCCATGCCGCCCGCGCAAGAGGGCCAGCTGGTGCGCTTTCCCGATTCGCCCTTCGAGCTGTTCCAGCCCTATCCGCCCGCCGGTGACCAGCCCACGGCCATCGAAGAGCTGGTGGAGGGCGTGCGCGACGGCGAAGTCTTCCAGACCCTGCTGGGCGTGACCGGCTCGGGCAAGACCTACACCATGGCCAACGTCATCGCCCGGCTGGGCCGGCCTGCCATCGTCTTCGCGCCCAACAAGACGCTGGCCGCTCAGCTCTACAGCGAATTCCGCGAGTTCTTCCCGAAGAACGCGGTCGAGTACTTCGTCAGCTACTACGACTACTACCAGCCCGAGGCCTATGTGCCCCAGCGCGACCTGTTCATCGAGAAGGACAGCGCCATCAACGAGCACATCGAGCAGATGCGCCTGTCGGCCACCAAGAGCGTGCTGGAGCGGCGCGACGTGGTCATCGTGGCCACGGTGAGCGCCATCTACGGCATCGGCGCACCCGAGGACTACACCCAGATGCGCTTCATCTTGCGCGTGGGCGACGAGCTGAACCAGCGCGACGTAATCGCCCGGCTGATCCGCATGCAGTACACGCGCAACGAGCAGGACTTCGCGCGCGGCAGCTTCCGCGTGCGCGGCGACACCATCGACGTGTTCCCTTCGGAGCACAGCGAATTGGCGATCCGCATCGAGCTGTTCGACGACGAGGTGGAGTCGCTGTCGCTCTTCGATCCGCTCACCGGCCGGGTGCGGCAGAAGATCCCGCGCTTCACCATCTACCCCAGCAGCCACTACGTGACGCCGCGCGACAAGGTGCTGGCGGCGGTGGAAACCATCAAGCTGGAGTTGGCCGAGCGGCTCAAGCAGTTCGTGTCCGAAGGCAAGCTGGTCGAGGCCCAGCGGCTGGAGCAGCGCACCCGCTTCGACCTGGAGATGCTGAGCGAGGTCGGCCACTGCAAGGGCATCGAGAACTACACGCGCCACCTCTCGGGTGCGCAGCCGGGCGACCCCCCGCCCACGCTGACCAACTACCTGCCGCCCGACTCCATCATGTTCCTGGACGAGAGCCATCAGATGATCGGCCAGCTCAGCGCCATGTACAACGGCGACCGGGCGCGCAAGACCACGCTGGTCGAATACGGATTCCGGCTGCCCTCGGCCCTGGACAACCGCCCGCTGAAGTTCGACGAATTCGAGCAGCGCATGCGCCAGGTGGTGTTCGTGTCGGCCACGCCCGCCGACTACGAAAAGACCCACGCCGGTCGCGTGGTGGAGCAGGTGGTGCGCCCTACGGGCTTGGTGGACCCGGAAATCGAAGTGCGTCCCGCCACCCATCAGGTGGACGATGTGCTGCAGGAAATACGCATTCGCTCCGAAAAGAACCAACGCGTACTCATCACCACGCTGACCAAGCGTATGGCCGAGCAACTGACCGACTACCTGACCGACAACGGCGTCAAGGTGCGCTACCTGCACTCGGACATCGACACGGTGGAGCGGGTGGAGATCATCCGCGACCTGCGCCTGGGCGCTTTCGACGTGCTGGTCGGCATCAACCTGCTGCGGGAGGGCCTGGACATTCCCGAGGTGTCGCTCGTCGCCATCCTGGACGCCGACAAGGAAGGCTTCCTGCGCGCCGAACGCAGCCTGATCCAGACCATCGGCCGGGCGGCCCGCAACCTGAACGGCAAGGCCATCCTCTACGCGGACCGCATCACCGACTCGATGAAGAAAGCCATCGACGAAACGGAACGCCGCCGCGCCAAGCAGATCGCACACAACGAGGCCCAGGGCATCACGCCGCGCAGCATCGTCAAGCAGGTGCGCGATCTCATCGATGGGGTCTACAGCGAAAAGTCCGGCAAGGAAGCCGAACGGCTCGAGCAGGAATCGATGCAGCGGGCCCAGGTGGAGGACATGTCCGAGAAGGATGTGTCGCGCGAGATCAAGCGGCTGGAAAAGCTCATGCTGGACCATGCCCGCAACCTCGAGTTCGAGCAGGCCGCCCGCGTGCGGGACCAGCTCACACGCCTGAAGGACCGCGCCTTCGGTGCGCATGGCGGCGACCAGGTGGCAGTCTGAGCGCCTGCTTACCGAGAGGTCTTGGAACGAACCATCTGGTCAGGGTACCCGACAAAAACAATAGGGTTTGTGCTATACTTGCCTTAAATAGTCAAGAAAGAAAAGCCCAGGATGAACGGGGCTCCACAGGTCCCAGGCGCCTGCCGGAGTAGGGGCGGAGACGGTGCCGGAGGCGGGAATCCCCAGCTTCTGGATTTCTACAACGAACAAGCCTGAAAGCAAGGAGCTTGCGATGCGTCTCACAACCAAAGGCCGTTTTGCGGTCACCGCCATGATCGATCTGGCCCTGCGCCAGAACAACGGCCCGGTCACCCTCGCTGCCATCAGCCAGCGCCAGCAGATCTCGCTGTCGTACCTCGAACAACTCTTCGGCAAGCTGCGCCGGCATGAGCTGGTCGAATCCACCCGTGGCCCTGGCGGTGGCTACACGCTGGCCCGCAAGGCCGGCGACATCACCGTGGCCGACATCATCGTTTCGGTGGACGAGCCCATCGACGCCACCCAGTGCGGCGGCAAGGAAAACTGCCTGGGCGACGCAGGCCGCTGCATGACGCATGAACTCTGGGCCTCGCTGAATCAGCGCATGGTCGAATTCCTCGATTCCGTCACCCTGCAGAAACTGGTGGACGACCAGCTCGCCAAGGGCGTGCAGGTGGAAGACAAGCCGGTCGTGCGCCGCGCCATCTCGACCACGCCCGTGGTCAAACCCATCCGCGTGAACGCGCCCAACTCGGTGTTCGCACTGGGCAACGTGTTCGCCAAATCCTGAGCGCCGGGCGCCCGCCCGGCCTTGCCAGCCAGAGTTTTTGTTTGAGCCAGCCATGGATATGACCCCGCATTTCCCGATTTATCTCGACTACGGTGCCACCACGCCCGTGGACCCGCGCGTCGTCGACGCCATGATTCCATGGCTGCGCGAGCACTTCGGCAACCCCGCGTCCCGCAGCCACGCCTGGGGCTGGGAGGCCGAAGAGGCCGTGGAGAAAGCCCGCACCCAGGTGGCGGAGCTGATTGGCGCCGATCCGCGCGAAATCGTCTGGACCAGCGGCGCCACCGAATCCAACAACCTCGCCATCAAGGGCGCTGCCCATTTCTACAAGGGCAAGGGCAAGCACATCATCACGGTGAGGACCGAGCACAAGGCCGTGCTGGACACCACCCGCGAACTGGAGCGCCAGGGCTTCGAGGTGACCTATCTCGACGTGCTGGAGAACGGCCTGCTCGACTTCGAGGTGCTCAAGGCGGCCATCCGCCCCGACACCATCCTGCTGAGCGTCATGTTCGTGAACAACGAGATCGGCGTGATCCAGGACATTCCCGCCATCGGCGCGCTGTGCCGTGAAAAGGGCGTGATCTTCCACGTCGATGCGGCCCAGGCCACCGGCAAGGTCGAGATCGACATGGCCACGCTGCCCGTCGATCTGATGAGCCTGGCCTCGCACAAGACTTACGGCCCCAAGGGCATCGGCGCACTCTACGTGCGCCGCAAGCCCCGCGTGCGCCTGGAAGCGCAGATGCACGGCGGCGGCCACGAGCGCGGCATGCGCTCGGGCACCTTGCCCACGCACCAGATCGTCGGCATGGGCGAAGCCTTCCGCATCGCCCGCGAAGAGATGGCGCAGGACCTGGCCAAGGCCCGTGCGCTGCAGCAGCGCTTGCTGGACGGCCTCAAGGACATCGAGCAGGTGTTCGTCAACGGCGACTTGGAGCGCCGCGTTCCGCACAACCTGAACATCAGCTTCAACTACGTCGAAGGCGAGTCGCTGATCATGGGCATCAAGGGCCTGGCCGTGTCGTCCGGCTCCGCATGCACGTCCGCCAGCCTGGAGCCCAGCTACGTGCTGCGCGCCCTGGGCCGCAGCGACGAACTGGCGCACAGCAGTCTGCGCATGACCATCGGCCGCTTCACGACCGAGGAAGAGATCGACTACGCCGTCTCCACCATCCGCCACAACGTGGCCAAGCTGCGGGAGCTCAGCCCGCTGTGGGACATGTACAAGGACGGCATCGACATCAGCGCGATCCAGTGGGCCGCGCATTGATTGAAGCGAAGAATTGAAGAGGTAGACATCATGGCTTATTCCGACAAAGTGATCGACCATTACGAGAACCCGCGCAACGTGGGCTCGTTCGACAAGGGCGACGAATCCGTGGGCACCGGCATGGTCGGCGCACCGGCCTGTGGCGACGTGATGAAGCTGCAGATCAAGGTGAATCCCGAAACCGGCGTGATCGAAGACGCCCGCTTCAAGACCTACGGCTGCGGCTCGGCTATCGCCTCGTCGTCGCTGGTGACCGAATGGGTCAAGGGCAAGACGCTGGACGAAGCGGCTGCGCTGAAGAACAGCCAGATCGCCGAAGAGCTGGCGCTGCCGCCCGTGAAGGTGCATTGCTCCATCCTGGCGGAAGATGCCATCAAGGCTGCCGTGCTGGACTACAAGACCAAGCACGCCACCGCCGCCACTTCCACCACCGACGCGCAAGCTGCCTGACGCCATGGCCATCACCCTGACAGAAGCCGCTGCACGGCACGTCAACCGCTACCTGAGCCGCCGTGGCAAGGGTGTAGGCGTGCGCCTGGGCGTGAAGACCACGGGGTGCTCGGGCCTGGCGTACAAGCTGGAATACGTGGATTCGCAGGAACCGGAAGACCTGGTCTTCGAGAACCACGGAGTGAAGGTGCTGATCGACCCCAAGAGCCTGGCCTACATCGACGGTACCGAGCTCGATTTCGTGCGCGAAGGCCTGAACGAAGGCTTCAAGTTCAACAACCCCAACGAGCGTGATCGCTGCGGCTGCGGGGAGAGCTTCCGCGTCTGAGCCCGCTTTCGCCACGCTGACCACTGTGACCGCCAACGCCCCCAGCGCTGGCGGTTTTTTCCATCATCGCGCGCCACAGGCCTATCCGATGAATCTCCAATCCGACGACTTTGAACTGTTCGACGTGCCCAAGCGCTTCGAACAGGACCGCGCCGCGCTGGATGCGCGCTGGAAGGCGCTGCAGCGCGAGGCGCACCCAGACCGTTTCGCCGCGCAGGGCGGCGCGGCCCAGCGCGTGGCCATGCAGTGGTCGGTGCGCATCAACGAGGCCTACCAGCGCCTGAAGGATCCGCTGCGCCGCGCGGCCTATCTGTGCGAACTGCATGGAGCCCCCATCCGAGCGGAAGACAACACCGCCATGCCCGCCGCTTTCCTGATGCAACAGATGGAATGGCGCGAGGCGCTGGAGGAGGCGGGTAGTGCGGCCGAATTCGATGCGCTCGACAGGGATGTGGCGCAGTCCCAGGCCGCTGCGATAGCGCGCTGCCGGCAGCTCATCGACGAGCGTGCGGACTATGCCGCTGCCGCGCAGGAGGTCAGAGCCCTCATGTTCATTGCGCGTTTTGGCCAGGACATCGAGGCACGCCGGGAGCAACTGGGACAATAGCCAGGGCAGGAATGCGAGCGCCGCCGGCCCCAGGCTCGGCAGCCGCTCCGGCACGTCCATATCCCTCTCGCATACACGCACAGATCAAGTACAGAGAACGAACGCGCGCAGTGCCGGCCGATCGGCCATCGACGATCGGCGAGGTGCGCAGCTTCTCCCCAAAACACCACCCATCCACATGGCGCTTCTGCAGATTTCCGAACCGGGGCAATCCCCCGACCCGCATCAACGGCGCATCGCCGTCGGCATCGACCTGGGCACCACCCATTCGCTGGTGGCCGCCGTGCGCAATGGCGTGGCCGAATGCCTGCCCGACGATGCGGGCCGCGTGCTGCTGCCGTCCGCCGTGCGCTACCTGGAAGGAGGAGGGCGCAAGATCGGCTTCGACGCGCTCGAGGCCCAGGCGTCCGATCCGGTCAATACCATCGTGTCGGTCAAGCGCTTCATGGGCCGGGGCCTCGCCGACATCGCCGGTCGCGAGAAGCTGCCCTACGACTTCACGCAGGCCGCTGCTGCCGATGCACCCGGCAGCGGCATGGTGGCCTTGGCCACGGCAGGCGGCGTGAAGTCGCCGGTCGAAGTCAGCGCGGAGATCCTCGCCACGCTGCGCTACCGTGCGGAAGACACCTTCAACGACGACCTGTACGGTGCCGTCATCACCGTGCCGGCCTATTTCGACGATGCCCAGCGCCAAGCCACCAAGGATGCGGCACGACTGGCCGGGCTCAACCTGCTGCGCCTCATCAACGAGCCCACGGCTGCGGCCATAGCCTACGGGCTGGACAACGGCTCTGAAGGCGTCTATGCGGTGTACGACCTGGGCGGCGGCACCTTCGACATCTCCATCCTGCGACTGACGCAAGGGGTCTTCGAGGTCATCTCCACTGGCGGCGATTCGGCGCTGGGCGGCGACGACTACGACGCGGCCTTGGTCGAATGGGTGCTGGGCCGGCTCGGCCTGCAGGCCGCCACGCCCCAGGACAAGTCGGCGGCCCGCGTGGCTGCGCGAACCTGCAAGGAGGCGCTGACTGCTACCGAAAAGGTAGCATTCAGTGCAGCCATCGCAGGCGCAGAGGTGCGATTCGATGTCACGCGGCAGGATTTCGACGCCGCCACGTCCGAACTGACGGCTCGGTCGCTCGCCGCCGTGCGCCGCGCGCTGCGCGACGCCCGGCTGCAAAAGGACGAGGTCCAGGGCGTGGTGCTGGTGGGCGGTTCGACCCGCATGCCGCAGATCCGCCAGGCCGTGGCCGATTTCTTCGGCAAGGAGCCGCTGACCAATCTCAATCCCGACGAGGTGGTGGCGCTGGGCGCTGCCATCCAGGCGAACCAACTGGCGGGCAACAACGCAGCGGGCGATCTGCTGCTGCTCGACGTGATCCCGCTGTCGCTGGGCATCGAGACCATGGGGGGGCTGGTCGAGCGCATCGTCGGCCGCAACGAGACCATTCCCACGGCCAAGGCGCAGGACTTCACCACCTACAAGGACGGCCAGACGGCGCTGGCGATCCATGTGGTGCAGGGCGAACGCGACCTGGTGGCGGATTGCCGCAGCCTGGCCCGCTTCGAGCTGCGCGGCATTCCTCCCATGGCCGCAGGCGCGGCGCGCATCCGCGTCACCTTCACCGTCGATGCCGACGGCCTGCTGAGCGTCAGCGCGCGCGAGCAGGCCAGCGGCGTCGAGGCGCGCATCGATGTGAAGCCCTCCTACGGCCTTTCGGACGACGAGATCGCGCGCATGCTGCAGGAAGGCTTCGCCACCGCGCAGCAGGACGTGCGCACCCGTGCCCTGGTCGAAGCCCGTGTGGATGCCGACCGCATGCTCATGGCGACGGAAAGCGCCCTGCAGGCCGACGGCGATGTGCTGGGCGAACCGGAGCGCGTGGCCATCGACGGCCTGATGCGCCAGCTGAAGGCGCTGCGCGATGCGTCGGAGGACGCCGCCGCCATCGAGGCCGCCACCCAGGCCCTGGCCAAGGGCACGGAGGCGTTCGCGGCCCAGCGCATGAACCGCGGCATCCGCGAGGCGCTGGCCGGCAAGAACGTCGATAAGCTCTGATCCGCGCTGTTTTCCAGACCCCAAGAACACCGAGCCCCATGCCCGTCATCAAGATTCTTCCCCACGCCGAATACTGCCCCTCCGGCACCGAAATCTCCGCGCCCGCCGGCACCTCGATCTGCGAGGCACTGCTGGACAACGGCATCAAGATCGAACACGCCTGCGACATGAGCTGCGCCTGCACGACCTGCCACGTCATCGTGCGCCAGGGCCTGGAATCGCTCAACGAGGCCGAAGAGGAGGAGGAAGACCTGCTGGACCGTGCCTGGGGCCTGGAGCCGCAGTCGCGCCTGTCCTGCCAGGCCATCCTGGCGCAGGCCGATGTGACGGTGGAGATTCCCAAGTACACCATCAACCACGCCAAGGAAAACCACTGATGTCGCGTCAGATCGTTCTCGATACGGAAACCACCGGCCTGTCGGCCGAGGGCGGCGACCGCATCATCGAACTGGGCTGCGTGGAGCTGCTCAACCGCAAGCTCACCGGCAACAACCTGCACCTGTACTTCAACCCGGGCCGCGACAGCCATGAGGACGCGCTCAAGGTCCACGGCATCAGCAACGAATTCCTGAAGGACAAGCCCAAGTTCGCGGACATGGCCGAGGAGATCCTGCAGTACCTGCAGGGTGCCGAGATCATCATCCACAACGCGGCCTTCGACGTCGGCTTCCTCAACAAGGAGCTGGAGCTGACCGGCCGGCCGCCCTTCGGCAGTTTCGTCGCCGGCATCACCGACACCCTGGCCATGGCCAAGGAGATGTATCCGGGCAAGCGGAATTCGCTCGATGCCCTGTGCGACCGCCTGGGCGTGGACAACTCCAGCCGGACCCTGCACGGCGCCTTGCTCGATGCCGAGCTGCTGGCCGATGTGTACATCAACCTCACCCGAGGACAGGATGCCCTGCTGATCGCCGACGAGGCGCAGGAGGAAGAGGGGGGCGGCAGCCTCAAGGTCGCGCCCATCGATCTGAGCCGTATCTCCTTGCAGGTGCTGCGCGCCAGCGACGAGGAGCTGGCCGAGCACGAAGCCACGCTGGCCCAGATCGACAAGGCCAGCGGCGGCAAAACAATTTGGAAGGCTTTGCCTGCGAACTGAAAAATCTGTGCAATAATCTAAGTCTTGTCGCAAAGACAACTGGGGTGATTAGCTCAGCGGTAGAGCACTGCCTTCACACGGCAGGGGTCACATGTTCGATCCATGTATCACCCACCAGATTCAAAAAAAGCCTCGCAGGTGTTCAGCCTGCGAGGCTTTTGTTTTTCCGCTCATTGCTTGGAGTGGAGGGGCGGTTGCCTTGTGCGCCAGGGCACTCCTGTTCGGCTCGCCAGGGGCAGGCCTGCCTTCTTGCTCGATGTTCGTCGTTGCAGTCAACGAAATGCGCGGCGCTGCCTGAAGGACGGTAAAAGATGGATATAATGTGAGGCTTAACGAAAATCCGGGTCGCTAGCTCAGTGGTAGAGCACCGCCTTCACACGGCGGGGGTCAGAGGTTCGACCCCTCTGCGACCCACCAGATTTTTGGCAGATCAGCCCGCTTCATGCGGGCTTTTTTGCGTCTGCTCGAAGCGTTTTCGAAACGATTGCCCTAGCCGCGCTGCTGCCCGCCGGTATTTGCGCAAGCCGTCAGCACGCAGCAACAATGCACGCTTGGCAAAGTCGATGTGGAGGCGGGCATGGATCAGGCGGATTGCGTGGTGGTGGGGGCTGGCGTCGTAGGCCTGGCCGTGGCCCGGGCGCTGGCATTGCAGGGGTGGGACGTGCTGGTGCTGGAGGCGGCCGGCGCCATCGGAACGGGCACGAGTTCCCGCAACAGCGAGGTCATCCACGCCGGCATCTATTACCCCCAGGGATCGCTCAAGGCGCGGCTTTGCGTGCGGGGCCGCGAACTGCTCTATGCGTATTGCGCCGAACGGCATGTGCCGCACCGCCGTTGCGGCAAGCTCATAGTCGCCACTTCCGAAGCCCAATTACCCGCGCTGCGCGACGTGGAGCGCCGAGCTCTCGCCAATGGTGTAGAGGGCCTGGCCTGGTTGAGCCGGGCGCAGGCCCAGCAGCTGGAGCCTCAGCTCGAATGCTTGGCTGCCTTGCTGTCCCCCGAAACCGGCATCATCGACAGCCACGCCCTGATGCTCGCCCTGCAGGGCGACCTGGAGAATGCTGGTGGCGCCGTGGTGTTCCATTCGCCAGTGGAGTCCATGCGCGTGCTTGCCGGCGGCATCGCGCTGCGCACGCAGGACGGCACCGAGCTGCTCGCGCGCACCGTGGTCAATGCCGCGGGCCTGGGGGCGCCAGCCCTGGCCGCCCGCATCGAGGGGCTGGACGCGCGCCATGTCCCCCAGGCGCACTATGCCAAGGGCAGCTATTTCACGCTCGCAGGCCGCGCGCCTTTTTCCCGCCTGGTCTATCCGGTGCCCGAGGCGGCGGGCCTGGGGGTGCATCTGACCATCGATCTGGGAGGCCAGACCAAGTTCGGGCCGGATGTGGAGTGGGTGGATCGTCCTGACGACCTGGAGGTGGACCCGGACCGCGCGCTCGGCTTCTATGCCGAGGTGCGCAAGTATTGGCCGCAGCTGCCCGACGGCGCACTGTTGCCGGGCTACGCCGGCATGCGCCCCAAGATCCACGGCCCCGGCGAACCCGCTGCGGATTTCCTGGTGCAAGGACCGGCCGAACACGGCGTGCCCGGCCTGGTCCAGCTGTTTGGCATCGAGTCGCCGGGCCTCACGAGTGCGCTTGCGCTGGGCGATTGGGTGGCTGAAGGTGTATTGGCATCGGTGCCCAGCACTGAAGCACGAAGCTCCGGCTCGCGCACTCATTGACCTGCGTCGGAGCGAGGAGGCTTATGCAGCTGTGCCATCTTGTGGGTGCGTGAACCCGTTCTAAGATAGGTCATCCGCCTACACCTCCCGGATGAGGGGCGGATTACCGTTGTGACCTACTACAAGAAAGGGTTTGTCTATGTCTTCTGCTTCCGAAACCGTCTCCACCGCTCAACGTGAACTGGACAAGCTGGTCTCCGATCTGAAGGGCCTGCTGTCCAGCAAGGATCTGGACGGCGTTCCCGAAATCAAGCAGCTGCGCCAGCGTCTGGATGACGGTATCCATTCCGTGCGCGACTCCGCCGTCCGCGTGGCCCAGGATGCCACCTACCAGGCGAAGGAGGCAGCCCGCGCAGCTGACCGTTATGCGCACGACGAACCGTGGCGCGTCGCCAGCGCTGCGCTGGCCGTGGGCGCCCTGGTCGGCTTCCTGCTGGCTCGTCGCTGATTGGCTGCTGCAGCACGCACACCGCCTGAACCGATGACGCAGGAGCGCCGCGCATGAACTGGATTTCCCTTCTCGGAATGGAAGGATGGATTGCGCGCTGGCGCGCCAACGTCATGGAGGCGGCCATCGCCGCCGAAGACCGGCTCGATCTTGCCCGGCTGGAGTGGGCGGACGAAAAGCGCCGCCTTGCGCTGCTGCTCGTGTTCACAGTGGCTCTGGGCGGCATCACGGTGGTGGCGCTGACCATGCTGTCGATCGCTGTGGTCGTCCAGTTCTGGGACACACCCCATCGCGTTGCCGCGGCCTGGCTGCTTGCCGGCGGCTGGCTCGTCGTCTGGGCGCTGGTGCTGGCATTGCTGGTGTCGGTGGCACGCAAGGCGGGCAATGCATTCGCGCTGACCCGGCGGGAAATCGCCACCGACTGGCGACTCATCAAGGAGCGGCTGTGAGCACGGCATCCCCCGAAAACCAACTCCTGTTGCCCGAACCCAGCGCCGAGCAGCGCAAGGTGCTCGAGCGCATCGAACAGCAGCGCGAACGTCTGCATGCGCGCAGTGCTGCGCGGCGCCAGGCTCTGGCCTTGCGCGAGGAGCAGCATTCGGTCGATCCGGATGCGCCGTTGTCGGCACGGCTGATCGCTTTCGCGCGGTTGCACCCGATGGCGGTCGCCGTGGCTGCGGCCGCGGCCGTCGTGGCTGGTCCGTCGCGTCTGGTGCGCTGGGCCGGCTTCGTGCTGCCGCTGGTCAGCCGCTTCCGGCGCTAGTCAGCCGGGGCGTTTGTCGCCCGCTTTGACCGTATTCCATGGGCCGCTCTTCGAGCGGCCCATGTTTTTTTTGCGCTCGAACCTCTGCCGTGGAAGGCGAGTCAGGCGCTGCGCAAGGCGCGCAGGGCCTGTGCGCAGCGCGTCACCAGGGCCGGGCCTTCGTAGATCAGGCCCGTGTAGATCTGCACGACGTCCGCGCCAGCGCGGATCTTGCTCACTGCGTCCTCGGCGCTCAGGATCCCGCCCACGCCGATGATGGGAAAGCCGCTGCCCAGTGCGGCTCGCAGCTGGGTGATCACGCGGTTGCTGGCGGCCAGCACCGGCGATCCGCTCAGGCCGCCGGCTTCGGCTCCGTGCTGCAGCCCCTGGACCGCATCGCGCGATACCGTGGTGTTGGTGGCGATCACGCCGTCCATGCCGTGCCGACGCAGCGTGGCGGCGATCACGTCCACCTGGGCCGCGTCCAGATCCGGCGCGATCTTCACGAAGATGGGCACCCGCCGTGCCGTGCCGTCGCCGCGCCGGTGCTGCTGCGCCAGCGTCTCGCGGCGCTCGGCGATGGCGCCCAGCAAGGAATCCAGCGCCTCGTCGCTCTGCAGGGCGCGCAGGTTCTGGGTGTTGGGCGAGCTGATGTTCACCGTGACGTAGTCGGCATGGGGAAACACGCCGTCCAGGCAGGCCAGGTAATCGCTGGTCGCCTGTTCGATGGGCGTGCTTGCGTTCTTGCCGATGTTCAGGCCCAGCAGCATGGGGCGGGCGCCCGTGCTCTCGCGGAAGCGCGCCTCCTGCACGTTGTGCAGGAAGGCGTCGAGCCCCTGGTTGTTGAACCCCAGGCGATTGATCAGCCCATGCGCCTGCGGCAGGCGGAACATGCGCGGCTTGGGGTTGCCGGGCTGTGCGCGCGGCGTCACGGTGCCCACTTCGACGAAGCCGAAGCCCATGGCGCCCAGCGCATCGATGCAGCGGGCGTTCTTGTCCAGCCCTGCCGCCATGCCGACGCGGTTGGGAAACAGCAGGCCCGCCAGCTCGATGGGGTCATCTACTCGGGGCTGCGCCCAGGCATGCTGCAGCGGCGTGCGCTGGCCGCGTGCCAGCCAGTCCATCGTCAGGTCGTGGGCGGCTTCCGGGTCCATGCGGAAGAGAATGGGGCGGGCGATGGAGTAGGGGATGAGGGACATGGAGATAATTCGGGATTCACTCCGATTTTCCCCCATGACGACACCTCCATCCCTCACCCAAGACGAACTCAAGACCCTGGTCGGCCAGGCGGCGCTGCAGTACGTGGTTCCCGGCGAGATCGTCGGCGTGGGCACGGGCTCCACCGTCAACAAGTTTATCGATGCGTTGGGCGGCATGAAGGACCGCATCCGCGGCGCCGTATCCAGCTCCAGCGCGAGCACGGAACGCCTGGAGCAGCTGGGCATTCCGGTCTTCGACGCCAACGAGGTCGAGTCCCTGTCGGTCTATATCGACGGCGCGGACGAGATCGATGGCAATGGCTACATGATCAAGGGCGGCGGTGCGGCCCTGACGCGCGAGAAGATCGTCGCGGCGCTGGCTAAGCGCTTCGTCTGCATCGCGGATGCATCCAAGCGCGTCGATGTGCTGGGCGGTTTCCCGCTGCCGGTGGAGGTCATTCCCATGGCGGCGGCGCACATCCAGCGCCGTTTCGAGGCCCAGGGGGGCGAGGCCACGATCCGCCTGAAGGATGGCCGGCCGCTGGTAACGGACAACGGCCAGCACATCCTGGATGTGCGGGGCCTCGGCATCCGCGATCCGCTGGCGTTCGAGTCGGCCGTGAACCAGTGGCCGGGCGTCGTCACGGTGGGCGTGTTCGCGCACCAACGCGCCCATGTGTGTCTGCTGGGCACGGCTCAGGGCGTGGAAACCCTCCGCTTCTGACGATGGCCGCGCTGCGCAGGCAGCGCGCGTGCCCGGCTCAGAAGCTGATGCCCGCCGGGTTGGACGGGTTGGCGCGCGTGGGGGCCGGCGCCTGCTGAGGTGCCCGTGGCGGAGTCGTGCGGGAGCGTGCCGCGCCATCGGCCGGCGCCGGTGCCTTCTCGACGCTGGCGACCAGCGGCTGGGCTGCGGGTCTGCGGTAGCCGGCGGGCAGCTGCGACTGTTTGGGGTAGCCTGCGGCGTCCAGGTATTGCGTCCACTCCACGTCGGAGAATCCCTCCAGCCGCTGCCCACCAATGGTCCCGAAGGGCAGGCTGGTGGATCCGCTCAGCTGCTTGAGCGCATCGATGTCCTCGTTCGACGCCACGGTGCGCTCGGTGAAGGGCACGCCGCGGGCGACCAGCAGGTTGCGCGCGCTGGCGCAAGGCGCGCAGTCCTTGCCGGTATAGAGCGTGACGGGAAAGCGGGTGGCTACCTGCTGCAGCGCATAGGGCAGGGTGCCGGCGCCGGTATCGGATGCCGCCGCCGATGTGCCGCCGCCCACCGTGGCGGTTTGCGGCTGCTTCGCGTCCACCGGTGGCCGGTCTGAGAAGGTGACACGCCCGTCCGGCCCCACAGTGCGGTAGACCTGCTGCGCCTGCGCTGCTGCGCCCATCCCGCCGCACAGCAGCAGCAACAGGGACAGCAATGGGGCGGAGGTGGCGGCGGTCTTCATGCGGTTTCTCCTGTCGTTGAGCGCACGGGGCGGTCCGTGCATGCGCCTCAGGCTGCGGCGGCCAGAGCTGCCGTGTCTTCGGCGGCGGTGGCGGCAGTGGTCATGCCCTGGTGGCGCAGCAGCGCGTCCAGGCTGGGCTCGCGGCCACGGAAGGCCTTGAAGGATTCCATGGCGGGGCGGCTGCCCCCCGCTTCCAGGATGGCTTCGCGGTAGCGGCGGCCCACGGCGGGGTCGGGCTGGCCATCGGGGCCGGTGGCCTCTTCGAAGGCCGCGTAGGCATCGGCGCTCAGCACCTCGGCCCACTTGTAGCTGTAGTAGCCGGCAGCGTAGCCCCCGGCGAAGATGTGGCTGAAGGTGTGGGCCGTGCGGCTGAAGGCCGGCGGCTGCAGCACGGCGACTTCGGCGCGCACCTGGTCCAGCAAGGGCATGAAGTCCTGGGCTGGATCGTGTTCGGTATGCAGCAGCATGTCGAACAGGGCGAACTCGATCTGCCGCAGCGTGCCCATGCCGCTCTGGAAGTTCTTCGCGGCGATCATCTTGTCGAAGAGCTGGCGGGGCAGCGGCTGGCCGGTTTCGACGTGGGCAGTCATGTGCTTGAGCACGTCCCATTCCCAGCAGAAGTTCTCCATGAACTGGCTGGGCAGTTCCACCGCGTCCCATTCGACGCCGCTGATGCCGGACACGTCGCGTTCGTTAACGCGGGTGAGCATGTGGTGCAGGCCGTGGCCGAATTCGTGGAAGAGGGTGATCACGTCGTCGTGCGTGAGCAGCGGCGGCTTGCCGCCCACTCCTTCGGCGAAGTTGCAGACCAGATGGGCGACCGGCGTCTGCAGCCGGCCGGTGTCAGGGCGCAGCCAGCGGGCGCGCACGTCGTCCATCCAGGCACCGCCGCGCTTGCCCACGCGGGCGGGCTGGTCCAGATAGAACTGGCCCACCAGTTCGCCGCCGCGCTCGATGCGGTAGAACTCCACGGCCGGGTTCCAGACGGGCGCCTGGTCACGGCGGATGGCCACGTCGAACAGGGTCTCGATGATCTTGAAGAGGCCGGCCAGCACCTTGGGCGCCGTGAAGTATTCCTTGACTTCCTGCTCGCTGAAGGCGTAACGCGCTTCCTTGAGCTTTTCGGAGATGTAGGGCCAGTCCCAGGACTGCGGTGCGGACAGGCCCAGGTGCTCGGCGGCGAAGGCTCGCAGGTCGGCCACGTCCTGCTCGGCGAAGGGGCGGGCGCGCCGCGCCAGGTCGCGCAGGAAGCCGACGACCTGGGCTGGCGACTCCGCCATCTTGGGCACGACCGAGACTTCGCCGAAGTTGGCGTATCCCAGCAGCTGTGCTTCTTCCTTGCGCAGCGCGAGGATCTCGCGGATCAGCGCGCTGTTGTCGAAGCGGGCGGCGTCGCCGGTGGCCTGGTCGGAGGCGCGGGTGACGTAGGCGCGGTAGAGCGTTTCCCGCAGGGCGCTGCTGCGGGCGAACTGCATCACCGGCAGGTAGCAGGGCATCTTGAGCGTGAGCTTGTAGCCGTCCTTGCCTTCGGCCTGGGCAGCGGCGCGGGCGGCGTGCTGGACGTCGGCAGGCACGCCGTCGAGCTCGTCGGCGCTGGCGTAGTAGGCGAAGGCATCGGTGGCGTCCAGCGCGTTCTCGCTGAATTTCTGGCTGAGCTCGGCCTGGCGTTCCTGGATCTGCGCGAAGCGTTCCTTGGCCGCGCCCTGCAGCTCGGCGCCGGAGAGCACGAAATTGCGCATGGCGTTGTCCCAGGCGCGGCGCTGCTCGGGATTGAGCGTGGAGGGATCGATGGCCTTGTATTTGGCGTACAGGCGCTCGTCGGCGCCCAGGCGGGTCCAGAACTCGGTGACGCGGGGCAGGGCCTCGTTGTAGGCGGCTCGCAGCTCGGGCGTGTCGGCCACGCTGTTCAGATGGCTGACGGCGCCCCAGGAGCGGCCCAGTTCCTCGGTGGCGACGTCCAGCACGCGGGAGATGCCGTTCCAGCTCGCCGGGAAGTCCGGCGCGGTGACCGTTTCCAGCGCAGCTTCGGCACGCTCGAGCAGCACGGCGATGGCCGGTGCGACATCGGCCGGAGCGATGCGGTCGAACAGAGGGAGGTCGGAGAAGTCGAGGAGGGGATTGCTCATGCGAAGCATTGTGCGGCCGGGCGGCGTGGTTTCAATGACGGGGCGATAGAACCTGGCAATGGCGGCGATCGGTCGGCCGGTGCCTGCCCGGCCAGCTGCGATGGCCTGTCAGGCGGCGCCGGCGGCGCGTTCGGCGGCTTCCATGGTGTTGACCAGCAGCATGGTGATGGTCATGGGGCCGACGCCGCCGGGCACGGGCGTGATCCATCCGGCCACCTCTTTGACGCCGTCGAAGTCCACGTCGCCGCAGAGCTTGCCTTCATCGTTGCGGTTCATGCCCACGTCGATCACCACGGCGCCGGGCTTGACCATGTCGGCCGTGAGCACGTTGCGCTTGCCCACGGCGGCGACGATCACGTCGGCCTGCAGCGTCTGTGCCTTGAGGTCGCGCGTGGCGCTGTGGCAGATGGTGACGGTGGCGTTCTGGCCGAGCAGCATCAGCGCCATGGGCTTGCCCACGATGTTGCTGCGGCCGATGACCACGGCGTGCTTGCCGCGCAGTTCGTAGCCGATGGATTCGAGCATCTTCATGCAGCCGTAGGGCGTGCAGGGCCAGAAGCCGGGCATGCCGGTCATCAGCGCGCCGGCGCTGGCGATGTGGAAGCCATCGACGTCCTTGGCGGGCGAGATGGCCTCGATGACCTTCTGCGCGTCGATGTGCGCGGGCAGCGGCAGCTGCACCAGGATGCCGTGGATGGCGGGGTCGTCGTTCAGGGCCTCGACACGGGCGAGCAGCTCGGCCTCGGTCATGGAGGCTTCGTACTTCTCAAGCACCGAATGCAGGCCGCTGTCTTCGCAGGCCTTGACCTTGTTGCGCACATAGACCTGGCTGGCCGGGTTGTCGCCGACCAGCACCACGGCCAGCCCCGGCGTGACGCCGCGAGCCTTCAGGGCGGCGGCGCGCTGGGAGACTTCTGTGCGCAGTTGGCGGGAAAGGGCATTGCCGTCGATCAGTTGGGCGGTCATGGTCAAGGAGGATGGAACAGTAAAAAAGCCGCCTGGCGCCGGTGGAGCGTGCGCAGGCAGCTGTCAGGGGGAGTGTGTGGCGGGAATGCCCGGATCAGACCTTGGCGGCCGTCGGGCCCAGTGCGATCTTGAGCAGGTCGGCCACGGTGTTGGCGCCCAGCTTTTCCATAATGTTGGCGCGGTGCGCCTCCACGGTCTTGATGCTGATGCCTAGGTCGTCGGCGATCTGCTTGTTCAGGCGGCCGGCGACGATGCGCTCCAGCACCTGCGCTTCACGGCTGGTGAGCTTGGAGAGCAGGGCGTCGCGGCTGGCGGCCTGCTGGTAGCCGGCGAAGGCGTCGCGGGCATGGTCCAGCATGCGTTCGACCAGGCCGACCAGCTCTTCTTCGTTGAAGGGCTTCTGGATGAAATCGAGCGCGCCCTTCTTCATGGTGTTCACGGCCATGGGCACGTCGCCGTGGCCGGTGATGAAGACGATGGGCAGCGGCGACTTGCGTTCGATGAGGCGGTCCTGCAATTCCAGCCCGGTCATGCCACCCATGCGGATGTCTACGATCAGGCAGGCGACCTCGCGCGGGTCGTAGCGCGAAAGGAAGGATTCGGCCGAATCAAAGCAGCGTACCCGATAGTCCTTGCCTTCCAGCAGCCATTGCAGGGAATCGCGGACGGCTTCGTCGTCATCGACGACATAGACGGTGCCTTTTTTCGGAATCAAGCTCATGCAACGGTCCTTGGGTTGGGCGTGTTTGCTATTGAATTCGTAGTGCCATCCGAAGGCTGGGCCAGCGGTAGCCAGAAGGAGAACCGGCAACCGGTCACCTCCGATCCATTGTAGATGTTCTCGGCCTGCATCCGGCCCTGATGGGACTCCACGATGCTGCGGCAGAGGTTCAGTCCGATGCCCATGCCTTCCTGCTTGGTGGAGTAGAAGGCCTCGAACAGATGCTCCAGCACTTCGGGCGCCAGGCCCCGGCCGGTGTCCTGCACCGAGAACTCGATCACCTCGCGCCCTTCGACGGTGCGTGGCAGCACGCGCAGCTCAACACTGCGGCGCGCGGGCGGGCGCTGGGCGTTGGCGATGGATTCCGCGCCGTTCTTCATCAGGTTGATCAGCACCTGCTCGATGAGGATGGTGTCGGCCATCACCTTGGGCAGCCGCGCCGCGACGTAGTGCGACAGGCGCACGTTGTGGCGCCGCAGCTCGATGTCGGCCAGCTCCACCGCTTCGCTGACCATGGCCGGGACCTCGGCCAGGGTGCGGTTGGGTTCGCTGCGCTTCACGAAGGCGCGTATGCGCTGGATGATCTGGCCGGCCCGCTGCGCCTGGTGCGAGGTCTTCTGCAGCGCGGACAGCAGCGCTTCTTCGGTGATCTGGCCGCTCTGGATGCGCGAGACCATGCCGCTGCAGTAGTTGTTGATGGCGGTGAGCGGCTGGTTCAGCTCATGCGCCACGCTGGAGGCCATCTCGCCCATGGTGATGAGCCGGCTGACGGACTGCGCGCGTTCGGCCTGGCGCGCGGCCTGTTCCTCGGCCAGGCGGCGGGGCGTGATGTCGGTGGCGATCACCATCTGGGCCAAGCGCCCATCCACCCAGTTGAGGTAGCGCGAGCGCACTTCGAGCCATTTGCCCAGGTCGGGCAGATAGATTTCCGCGTTCTCCGAGCGGGCGCTGGTCAGCGGATCGGTGGGCAGGCCCATCAGGCCGTCCTCGTCGTCCAGGCCGGTGGCTCCACGGCTTGGCAGCACGCCGGCCTGCGCCACCAGTTGCAGATGGCCGGAGGTCTGCGAGCCGAACCACTGGCGGTAGAGCTTGTTGGCGAACAGCAGCTCTTCGCTGCCCAGCGGCGCGACCGACACCGAAGCGTCGAGGGATTCCAGCACGATGGTGAAGCGCTCGTGCGATGCGGACAGCTGCTCGCGCACGCGGTTGGGCTCGGTGATGTCGGTCATCGAGGTCATCCAGCCGGTCTGCACGCCATGGGCATCCACCAGGGGCGAGACGTAGAGCCGTGCGTCGAAGAGCGTGCCGCTGCGGCGCTTGACGCGCACCTGGAAGCCGCCCGCGAAGTGCTTGCCCGACATTTCGTCGCGCAGCTTGGCATGCAGGATCTCGTGGTCGCCCTCGGGCCAGTACGAATAGGGCGGCATCTGGCCGACCAGTTCGGCCTCGCTCCAGCCCGTCATCTGGCAGAAGGCCGCATTCACGTAGGTGATGCGGCCATGCATGTCGAGCGCACGCATGCCGGTCAGCACGGAGTTCTCCATCGCGCGGCGGAAATTGGTTTCGGCCACCAGCGCCTGCTGCGCCTGCATGCGGCGGCGGGTGTGGCGCCAGGTGGCGATCAGCAGCCAGGCCGTCATGGCGCTGAGGGCGCCCACCAGCCAGAAAAGGCCGCTGCCGACCAGGCCCAGCGACGTGCGGTAGGCCTGGGCGCGCAGCATGAGGCCGTTGCCGACGGGGGAGACAGGCACCTCGTACTCGTTGGCCGGCGCCGGCCAGGGCAGCAGGCCGGCATTGCGCGGCGCCAGCGGCGTGCCTGCCAGCACCTGGCTATTGCTGTCCAACAGCGTGACGGCGTAGCGCGCCAGCACCTCGGTGGGCATGCCGTAGCGCAGCAGGCTGTCGATGGAGTATTCGGCCAGCACCACGCCGCTGAACCGGCCCTGGGCGGCCAGCGGCACTTGCAGTTGCAGCATGGGGGCGTTCTCGCCGGGCGAGGTGGTGGGCTGCGAATAGACCGGCTGCTGCAGGTCGCGCGCCAGGCTGAATGTGTCGGCGGCGTCGCCGGATTTCAGCTCCTCGCCGGCTACGCGCTGCTGGGCTGTGGGCACGGTGGGGGCGGATTGGCTGGCTCGGATGCGGCGGCGCTCATCGACCCAGGTGATGACCTGCAGCTCGGGGTACTGGCTGATGAGCGCTTCGGCGCGGCTGTTGAATTCGGCCCGCTCCAGGTCGTGGTTGGAGAGATCGCGTGCGATCCGCATGATCTGCTCCTGCCGTTCCAGCAGGCGCAGGCGCACGCGCTGCTGCGAATATTCCACGTCGCGCTTGAGGGCTTCCTTTTCGCGCTCGACCTCCTCCATGCGCAAATACCAGAAGGCCGCGACGATGGCCGCGAGAAACATCATCACGGCGGCCAGCGGGGCCACTGCGGCGAACCGGTCCTGCCGGGTGGGCGAAAGATTGCGCCACCAGCGCCTCCACCAGCGCACGGGCAGGTGGATGGCGGTGATGGGATCGACGTCGGCGGCCTGGGAATCCATGGAGGGCATGGACGGCGAGTGTAGGCCGCATCGCCTTGTCTTCACTGGTCCAGGGACTCGCTTCATATCCTCTTCGAGCCCTGTTTTTCATCTGAAGAAAATATGTGCGATTGCAGCAATATTCTGTATTGTGAAAATGAAAGGCACAATTTGAAATTGCGGGAATTTATGAGAAACTCCGCCGCGATCGTTTACCGTAGCCGCTACCTAAAGGAGACAAGGCATGTCAGATCAGACCGCGCAGCAGGGCGCAGGTGTCGCTTCGACCCCCGCCGATATCGATCAGCAAGAGACCCGGGAGTGGCTGGACGCGCTGACCGCCGTCATCGATAGGGAAGGTGCCGAACGCGCGCATTTCCTGATCGAGCAGATGCTCGATCACGCCCGCCAGAGCAGCATCGACATGCCGTTCTCGGCCAACACGAGCTATGTGAACACCATCGAATCCAGCCAGGAGGCGCGCTGCCCCGGCAACCTGGAAATCGAAGGCCGCCTGCGCGCCTACATGCGCTGGAACGCCATGGCCATGGTGGTCAAGGCCAACCGCCACCATCCGCCCGAGGGCGGCGACCTGGGCGGCCATATCGGCTCATTCGCCTCGCTGGCCAACATGTTCGGCGCGGGCTTCAACCACTTCTGGCATGCCGAAAGCGAGAACCACGGCGGTGACCTGCTCTACATCCAGGGCCACGTCTCGCCCGGCATCTACGCCCGCGCCTACCTGGAAGGGCGTCTTTCCGAAGAGCAGTTGCTGAACTTCCGCCAGGAAGTCGATGGCAAGGGCCTCTCCAGCTATCCCCACCCGAAGCTGATGCCCGAGTTCTGGCAGTTCCCGACCGTCTCGATGGGCCTGGGCCCGCTGATGGCCATCTACCAGGCTCGCTTCCTGAAGTACCTGCACGCCCGCGGCATCGCCAATACCGAGAACCGCAAGGTCTGGGTGTTCTGCGGCGACGGCGAAATGGACGAAGTCGAATCGCTGGGCGCCATCGGCCTGGCCGCGCGTGAGAACCTCGACAACCTGATCTTCGTCATCAACTGCAACCTGCAGCGCCTGGACGGCCCGGTGCGCGGCAACGGCAAGATCATCCAGGAGCTGGAGGGCGAATTCCGCGGCTCCGGCTGGAACGTGATCAAGCTGCTGTGGGGCAAGGGCTGGGACGACCTGCTGGCCCGCGACAAGGATGGCGCGCTGCGCAAGATCATGATGGAGTGCAACGACGGGGACTACCAGTCGTTCAAGGCCAACGACGGCGCCTACGTGCGCAAGAACTTCTTCGGCCGCGATCCGCGCACGCTGAAGATGGTCGAGCACATGAGCGACGACGAGATCTGGAACCTGCGCCGCGGCGGTCACGATGCGCAAAAGGTCTATGCGGCCTTCCACGCTGCCAACGAGCACAAGGGCCAGCCCACCGTGCTGCTGGTCAAGACCGTCAAGGGCTTCGGCATGGGCAAGATCGGTGAAGGCAAGAACACCGTCCACCAGACCAAGAAGCTCGGCGACGAGGACATCAAGGCCTTCCGCGACCGCTTCAACATCCCGATTCCGGACAGCCAGATCGCCGACCTGCCGTTCTACAAGCCGGCCGACGACACGCCGGAAATGAAGTACCTGCACGAGCGCCGCAAGGCCCTGGGCGGCTACCTGCCGCACCGCCGCACCAAGGCCGACGAGAGCTTCACCGTGCCCGCGCTGGAAACCTTCAAGGCCGTGCTCGACCCCACGCCCGAAGGCCGCGAGATCTCCACCACGCAGGCCTATGTGCGCTTCCTCACGCAGCTGCTGCGCGACCAGGCCCTGGGCCCGCGCGTGGTGCCCATCCTGGTGGACGAGGCCCGCACCTTCGGCATGGAAGGCCTGTTCCGCCAGATCGGCATCTACAACCCCCACGGTCAGCAGTACACCCCGGTCGACAAGGACCAGGTCATGTACTACAAGGAAGACAAGGCCGGCCAGATCCTGCAAGAAGGCATCAACGAGGCCGGCGGCATGAGCAGCTGGATCGCCGCTGCCACGTCGTACTCGACGAACAACCGCATCATGGTGCCGTTCTACGTGTACTACTCGATGTTCGGCTTCCAGCGCATCGGCGACCTGGCCTGGGCGGCCGGCGACATGCAGGCGCGCGGCTTCCTGCTGGGCGGCACCTCGGGCCGCACCACGCTGAACGGCGAAGGCCTGCAGCACGAAGATGGCCATAGCCACATCCTGGCCAACACCATCCCGAACTGCGTGAGCTACGACCCGACCTTCGCGCACGAAGTGGCGGTGATCATGCACGACGGCCTGAAGCGCATGGTCGAGCGCCAGGAAAACGTCTTCTACTACCTGACGCTGCTCAACGAGAACTACGCCATGCCCGGCCTGCAGCCCGGCACCGAGGCGCAGATCATCAAGGGCATGTATCTCTGCAAGCAGGCCCCGGCCCTGCCGCAGGGCGCGCCCGCCGTGCAGCTGCTGGGCAGCGGCACCATCCTGCGCGAATCCTTCTTCGCCCAGGAACTGCTGGAAAAGGACTGGGGCGTGGCCGCTTCCGTGTGGAGCTGCCCGAGCTTCAACGAGCTCACCCGCGACGGCCAGGAAGCCGAGCGCTGGAACCTGCTGCACCCGACCGATGCACCGCGCGTCTCCTACGTTGAAGAGCAGCTGTCCAAGACCAGCGGCCCGGTGGTCGCCTCCACGGACTACATGAAGGCCTACGCCGAGCAGATCCGCCCGTTCGTTCCGAAGGGCCGCACCTACAAGGTGCTGGGCACCGACGGCTTCGGCCGCAGCGACTTCCGCAGCAAGCTGCGCGAGCACTTCGAGATCAACCGCCACTACATCGTCGTGGCCGCGCTCAAGGGCCTGGCCGAAGACGGCGTGCTGCCTGCATCCAAGGTGGCCGAAGCCATCCAGAAGTACGGCATCAACACCGACAAGATCAATCCCCTCTACGCCTAAGCCGCACCGGAGACAACACATGGCACTGGTAGATATCAAGGTCCCGGACATCGGGGATTTCGACGAAGTGGGCGTGATCGAGCTGCTGGTCAAGCCCGGCGACACGGTCAAGGCCGAGCAATCGCTGATCACGGTGGAGTCCGACAAGGCGTCGATGGAGATCCCGTCGAGCCACGCCGGCGTCATCAAGGAAATGAAGGTCGCCCTGGGCGACAAGGTCAAGGAAGGCTCCGTGATCGTGGTGCTGGAAGCTGCCGACGCCGGCGCATCGGCCGCGCCCGCTGCAGCCGCTCCTGCGCCCAGCCAGGCGGCGGCGCCTGCTCCGGCTCCGGCTGCAGCGGCTGCTGCGCCTGCTCCCGCTGCGGCGCCCGCCGCTGCGGCCGGCTCCATCGAAGTGCGCGTGCCCGACATTGGCGACTTCAAGGACGTGGCCGTCATCGAACTGCTGGTCAAGGTGGGCGACACGGTCAAGGAAGAGCAGTCGCTCTTCACCGTCGAGTCCGACAAGGCCTCGATGGAGATCCCTTCGCCCGCCGCCGGTGTGGTCAAGGAGCTGAAGATCAAGATCGGCGACAAGGTCAACGTGGGTGATTTCGTGGCCGTGCTGGAGGGCTCCGCTCCCGCCGCTGCAACTGCACCTGCTGCCGCTGCGCCCGCTCCGGCAGCTGCTGCCCCCGCGCCTGCAGCCCAGGCCGCTGTGCCGGCACCGGCCGCTGCCGCATCCGCTGCTCCGGCGCCCGCGCCCCATGCCCCGGGCGCCGCGCCCATCGGCCTGCCGCATGCCTCGCCGTCGGTGCGCAAGTTCGCCCGTGAACTCGGCGTTCCGCTGGAAGAGGTCAAGGGCTCCGGTCCCAAGGGCCGCATCACCGAAGAAGACGTGCAGGCCTTCACCAAGCAGGTGATGGCGGGCAGCGTGCAGACCAAGGCCCAGGCCGCCAAGGCGCCTGCCGCTTCCGGCGGTGGCTCCGGCGCCGGCCTGGACCTGCTGCCCTGGCCCAAGGTGGACTTCGCCAAGTTCGGCGCGGTCGAGCGCAAGGACCTGTCGCGCATCAAGAAGATCAGCGGCGCGAACCTGCACCGCAACTGGGTGATGATCCCCCACGTCACCAACAACGACGAGGCCGACATCACCGAGCTGGAAGCCTTCCGCGTCTCCACCAACAAGGAGAACGAGAAGTCCGGCGTCAAGGTGACCATGCTGGCCTTCGTCATCAAGGCCCTGGTCGCGGCCCTGAAGAAGTTCCCCGAGTTCAACACCAGCCTGGACGGCGATACGCTCGTCTACAAGCAGTACTTCCACATCGGCTTCGCGGCGGACACGCCCAACGGCCTGGTGGTGCCGGTGCTGAGGGATGCCGACAAGAAGGGCATCATGCAGATCAGCCAGGAGATGGGCGAGCTTGCCAAGAAGGCCCGCGACGGCAAGCTCGGCGCGGCCGACATGCAGGGCGGCTGCATGTCGATCTCTTCGCTCGGCGGCATCGGCGGTACGCACTTCACCCCCATCGTCAACGCGCCCGAAGTGGCCATCCTCGGCCTCTCCAAGGGCCAGATGAAGCCGGTGTGGGACGGCAAGCAGTTCGTGCCGCGTCTGATGCTGCCGCTGTCGCTCTCCTACGACCACCGCGTGATCGACGGCGCTGCTGCCGCGCGCTTCAACGCGTTCCTGGGTCAGGTGCTGGCGGACTACCGCCGCATCGTGCTGTGAAAGGAAAGCTGACATGGCAGTGATCGACATCAAGGTGCCCGACATCGGCGACTTCGCCGAAGTGGGCGTGATCGAAGTGCTGGTGAAAGCCGGCGACACCATCAAGGTGGAACAAAGCCTCATCACCGTCGAATCCGACAAGGCATCGATGGAAATCCCGTCGAGCCATGCCGGCATCGTCAAGGAGGTGAAGGTCAAGCTGGGCGACAAGGTCGCCGAAGGCTCCGTCGTGCTGACGCTGGAAGCGGCCGATGCAGGTGCCGCCGCGACGCCTGCCGCCGCGCCAGCGCCCGCCGCCTCTGCAGCCAAGTCGGCTGCAGCGCCTGCAGCGCAAGCGCCCGCCGCTCCTAAAATCGAAGCGGCCAGCTTCGGCGGCAATGCCGATATCGAGTGCGACGTGCTGGTGCTGGGCGGCGGCCCCGGCGGCTACAGCGCCGCCTTCCGCGCGGCCGACCTGGGCCTGAAGGTCGTCATCGTCGAGCGCTACTCGACCCTGGGCGGCGTGTGCCTGAACGTGGGCTGCATTCCGTCCAAGGCGCTGCTGCACGTGGCGGCCGTCATCGACGAGGCCAGCCACCTGAAGGCGGCCGGCATCGACTTCGGCACGCCCCAGGTCAATGTGGACACGCTGCGCGGCCACAAGGAAAAGGTCATCGGCAAGCTGACCGGCGGCCTGGCCGCCATGGCCAAGATGCGCAAGGTGACCACCGTGCGCGGCGTGGGCCAGTTCGTCGGTGCCAACCACCTCGAAGTGGAGGAAACCACCGGCGCCAAGGGCCAGGAGAAGACGGGCAGCAAGAAGGTCGTGGCCTTCAAGCGCGCCATCATCGCCGCCGGCTCGCAGGCCGTGCATCTGCCCTTCATGCCCAAGGACCCGCGCGTGGTCGATTCGACCGGCGCGCTGGAGCTGAAGGAAGTCCCCAAGCGCATGCTGATCCTGGGCGGCGGCATCATCGGCCTGGAAATGGGCACCGTCTATTCCACGCTGGGCGCGCGCCTGGACGTGGTCGAGATGATGGACGGCCTGATGCAGGGCGCCGACCGCGACCTGGTCAAGGTGTGGCAGAAGATGAATGCCCACCGCTTCGACAACATCATGCTCAAGACCAAGACGGTGGGGGCCGAGGCGACGCCCGAGGGCATCAAGGTCACGTTCGCCGCTGCGGAAGAGGGCGGCAGCGCCCCCGAGCCGCAGGTCTATGACCTGGTGCTGCAGGCCGTGGGCCGCACGCCCAACGGCAAGAAGATCGGCGCCGAGAAGGCCGGCGTGGCCGTGACCGACCGCGGCTTCATCGACGTCGATATCCAGATGCGCACCAACGTGCCGCACATCTTCGCCATCGGCGACATCGTGGGCCAGCCCATGCTGGCGCACAAGGCGGTGCACGAAGCGCATGTGGCGGCCGAAGTCATCGCCGGCGAACTCACGGGCGACAAGGCGCTGGCTTCCGCCGCGTTCAACGCCCGCGTGATCCCGAGCGTGGCCTACACCGACCCCGAAGTGGCATGGGTGGGCCTGACCGAAGACCAGGCCAAGGCCCAGGGCATCAAGGTCAAGAAGGGCCTGTTCCCCTGGACGGCCTCTGGCCGCGCCATCGCCAACGGCCGCGACGAGGGCTACACCAAGCTGCTGTTCGACGATTCGCCCGAGGCCCATGGCCACGGCAAGATCCTGGGCGGCGGCATCGTGGGCACCCATGCCGGCGACATGATCGGCGAGATCGCCCTGGCGATCGAGATGGGCGCGGACGCGGTGGATATCGGCAAGACCATCCATCCGCACCCCACGCTGGGCGAAAGCATCGGCATGGCGGCGGAGATCGCCCACGGCTCCTGCACGGACGTTCCGCCGCAGAAGAAGTGAGGTGTTCCGCCGCGGGTTCACAGGGAAAGGCAGCTTCGGCTGCCTTTTCGTTTTCTGCCGGGCAGGGTATTGGCATGCGATGGGCGGGGCTGGGCCAGCAGTCCTCTAATAATTGCAAACTTCGCTCTTGAAATAGTCATGAAGCTGCAAAAATTAAACCTGGGTTCCATTTTTTGGATTGCTGCGACATTTTCAATCGGCCAGATCGCCTGGGCCGGTACGCCCTTGCCTGCCGGTATTTATCGAGTGGAACCCCCTGCCGGGAATGTCGATCCGCCGCCGCCGGAAGTCCACGATTCAACCATTCAAGTGCACCGCAACGTGCCTGCGGTTCGCCCGGATGCCAGGTTTGCCATGCTCGTGCGCCAGAAATTCGAATTCAGCCAGTACCCCGGATGGCAAGTTCTTTTGGCCCCTTCCGCGGCTTCGTCCAACCCATCCTCGACACCGGATCGGGCCTGCGCAGGCTATGGTTTCAATGATAACGGCGAGGGCAGCGGGCTCTGCAGCAACCATGCATTCAAGCTGAATCCCGGCGCCGACGGAAAATCATTCACCATCGACGGATACGACCAGACGAAGGAACTGCCGCCGACGTACATCGAAGAGAAAAAACCGCCAGATCCCGCGAGAGTTGGCGCGGCGGTGATATTGGGCTTGAGCATCAGCGGCCACTACATCCGCGCCACCGAAATCAGCCATGTGCAGAGCCGGTTCACGCTGCAGACGCCTCTGGAAATCCAGCGCATCCTCCAGTTGGGACGGCCTGTGCCGCTATACCCTGGACGCGGCTCGGCCTTCCCGGACGAGGTACTGGACACGGACACGCATGTCGGCATTCTTCATACCGACTCCGAATGGATGGAGGTCGTCCTCTTGAAGCCGGATGGCGGCCTGGTTCGTGGCTGGCTCGACAGAGACAGAATGGCCGAACTCCAATGGATCGACCAGGATGCTACCGTCGGCAATTTCAGGTTCAGGGTCGCATTCGATGCCACGGGGCCCGACTACTCGAGCGAGCGAACGGCGGTGGCCATCGAAGTGCTGGAAGCCTCCACCGGCAAACGACTCCAGGTATTTCGCGATTTCTACTCAGAGCCGCAAGAGCCTTCCACCCAGGCACTCGAATTGGTCGATGCGAACTTCGATGGCTATCCGGACCTGTCGATTCACGGCAGCAGCGGCGGTGCCGGCCCTAATTCCACGGACAACTTCTTCCTGTTCAAACCCGCCACCTCTGAATTCGCCTACGACGCGGCGCTGTCAGAGCTGACCCAGATTTCCATCGATCCGAAAAGCAAGACGATTTCCTCGGCGTCGCGCGGCAGTTGTTGCTCGCACTATGCCAGCACCTGGCAGTACATCCAAGGCCGCTTGACCGAAGTAGGAAACTGGTCGGAGCAATACACGGCGGACGGCCAATGGATCGAGGAATCGACCTGCAAGCTCTCCAAGGGAAAAATGCGCTGCAAATTCACGCGCCATCGCCAAAAAAATTAAATATCCTCAAGCCTGAAGTTGGGGGCTTGTTGTTACTGGCTCGCATTACGATGCTGTATTGATGTTCGACGATTCGCCCGAAGCCCATGGCTACGGCAAGATCCTGGGCAGCGGCATCGTGGGGGGCTCATGCCGGCGACATGATCAATCACGGCTCCTGCACGGGCGTTCCGCCGCAGAAGAAGTGAGTCGTTGAGCACTCCATCGGCGGGGCTTCGGGTCTGAGCCGACCGGGGGTGCCCAAGGCGTCGCCGCCTGAACATCCGTCAGAAGAATCGCTTCGAAAAAGAAAAAAGCCCGGACCTGTGAGAGGCCGGGCCTTGTCGCTCCATCCCCCGCTACGCCCGTGGAGCGGGCGGGGCAGGGCGGATGGCGCGGTGCGGCTCAGGTGCGGAAGGTGATGGCGGCGTCCGTTGCGGTCAGGTAGCCCACGGCGGCCGAGAAGCGGTCGTTGTAGGTCTTGCGCACGATGGGGTCCAGGGTGTCCTTGACCTTGCTGTGGACGGACTGCCAGTCGCCCGCGTGCTGGAAGTTGCTCATGATGTAGGTCCAGCCGTTGATGCTGTCCACGGCATGCAGGCCGGTGGATTCGGCGCCCGACGGGGTGGACAGCACGCGGCTGAGCTGCCTGGTATCCACGTTGTACGCCCACAGGAAATTGTTGACGTGGTCGGTGGTGTCTTCGCCGATGAACAGGGTGCGCATGCCTTCCGAGAACTTGATGTTGTCGGGGCTGGCGATCTTCTCGGGATGGGCCGTGTTGCCCAGCACGTCGGCGGCGATGTCTTCGCCCATCAGCAGCACGCGGGACTGCTTGGGCACCCAGTCGCTGTTGATGGCGTTGCCGGTGCTGTCCTTCTGGCCGCCGGCCAGGTCGTGAGCCAGGATGCCGCCTGCGTTGACGCGCTTGGGGAAGGCCACGTTGTGCGATTCGACGTAGCCGCTGCCGCCGACCACCATGGAGTCGCGGATGCTGGAGACGACGGAATAGGCCACCTTGTCGCGCACGTTCACGGTCACGCCTTCGCTCTTGGTGAGCGCCAGGCTGCCGCCCATCAGAGCTGCGTAGCGGTGCGTTTCCAGGAAGGCGGCGGCCTTTTCCATGCCGGGCTTCAGGCGCACCCAGCAGTTGTTGTTCTTGTTCAGCATGATCCGGGTGTAGGTCGGATCATTGGGGTTGGTGGTGGTGGAGTCCATGATGTCCGTCGGCTTGATGCCGTTGTTGATCATGGCTTCGATCTCGGCGCTGCTGGCGCTGCCCAGCTTGATCCACTGCATGGCGGCCGTGCTGGTGTCGGTGAACTTCTCGGTCCAGTGGGCCACGTAGAGCGTGCCGGAAGACAGGTCGCGCGGCTTGTCGGCCACGAACATGAACCAGCCGCCGTTGGTGGCGTCGTCGCCCATCAGGGCCGTGCGCTCGTCGGGCATCACCTGGATCAGCTCGTGGGAGATGCGGCCCAGGCAGTAGTGCTTCCTGATGCTGCCGGTGCCGTCGGGGTTCACCGTCACTTCGGGGATGTGGCCGTAGTGGTAGGGGTTGGCCTTGGATGCGTCGCCGTACAGGTTGGCGCTGAAGCGGTCGATCTTGACCGTGGTGGCGCCGCCCATGCCCTGGCGGAAGGCGTCGGGCTCGTACTCTTCGCTGGACAGGTGCGTACCCCAGGGCGAGAGGCTGGCCCCGCAGGTCACCCACAGGCCGTGCACGGCCGAGGTGTCCACGTTGTGGTACTTGACCAGGCTCAGCTTGCCGGTGGTCGGGTCCTGGTCCAGCGTCAGCACGGCGATGGGCGAGGGCAGCTCGGCCCACAGCTGGTCGGTCTTGTCGGTATTGGCCAGGTTGGTGTCGGTGTACTCGAACTGCACCACGGCGAAGACCGGGTTGCCCTTGACGCCGGCCACCTTGGCATTGGGCACCGTCAGCAGCGAGCTGCCGTCCGGGCAGTCGGAGAAGAACTGGCGTTCCTTGCCCGGCACCGAGGCGTCGATGATGGGGCGGTTGTTGATGTCGTAGATGCCGCCCGCGACGATGGTGCCGCCCTTGCCGTCCGGCACCTTGTCGCCCGTCAGGAAGAAGGGCTGGTAGCCGAGCTTGAAGGTGCGCGTGCTGCCGTCGCTGAAGCCCACCTTGAGCTGCGAGCCCACGGTGCAGGTCGCCATGGCGTTGGGGGTGCTCAGGTCGGGCGCGGCCATGCTGACGAACGACGTCGAGGTCATGCTGACGGAGGGAGCCGCAGGCGCTGCGGGCGAGGCGGGGGCGCTGGGCGCGGCGCCGACGCTGCCGTCGTCACCGCCGCCGCAGCCGGTCAGGGCCGTGGCCGCCAGCGCGCCGCCCAGGGGCAGCATGGGCGTGCCGGCCAGCCATTTCAGCAGGGCCCGGCGCTGCGCCGAGGGCGCTTGCGCGAAAGAGGATTCGGAAGAGGGGAAGGATTCGTGGTCCATGGATTCCAGAGCTCGGTCAAGACGTGGGGGAAGAGGCATGCACGGCGATGTCGGCCGGCCCGTCTGCTGCGGGCTGGGCGCCGTGATCGCGAAATGCTCGTTTCGGTTGGTTACGTCTGAGTGACGTGAATCCTTTTTTTGTACCGGGCTGGAAGATGCTGCGCCGATGGATTGCTATGCTTTGAATAGCTGAAGGCCAAGGAAAAACAAGCGCTGCAGCCCTGCAGGGGACTTGATCTTTGCCACAATGCCGGCATGCAAGCCCTGTTCGACGCCATTGCCGCAATGCCCCTCTGCCAAGATGCCCGGCGCATCTTCCACGGCCGCGGAGGCCGCTTTCCCGGCTGCGAACACTTGGCGCTGGACGCCTACCCGCCCGTCTTCGTGCTCACCAGCTTCGAGCCGCTGGCCGGCGGTGCGCTCGACGCCGTCGGCGCTGCGCTGCAGGCCCGCTGGACGCAGATCGCGCCGGAGGCATCGCAGCCGCTGAGCTGGGTCTATCAGTGCCGGCATGACGACGCCCGCGAAACCCGCCTGATGGCCGGCAGCGTGCCGGAGCCGCACACGGTCACCGAGCACGGCGCCTGCTATCGCGTGCATGTGCTGAAAGGACAGAACCACGGCCTGTTCCTGGACATGGCCGAAGGCCGCCGCTGGGTGCGTGAGCACATGGCCGGCCGCAAGGCGCGCGAGCCGCGCGGCGCCAAGGTGCTGAACCTGTTCGCCTATACCTGCGCCTTCTCGGTGGCCGCGCTGCAGGGCGGTGCGCGGCAGGTGGTCAACGTGGACATGGCCCGCGGCGCCATGGCCATCGGCCAGCAGAACCACCAGCTCAACGGCCTGTCGGCCGGCGCCAGCTTCCTGGCCCACGACATCTTCAGCACCTGGGGCAAGATCACCCGCGGCGGCCCTTACGATCTGGTGATCGCCGATCCGCCCAGCTACCAGAAGGGCAGCTTCGTCGCCACCAAGGACTACGCCCGCCTGATGCGTCGCCTGCCCGATCTGCTGGCGCCGGGGGGCCATGCGCTGCTGTGCCTGAATGCGCCGGAACTGGGCTTGGATTTCCTGCAGGGACAGATGGCGGAACAGGCGCCCGAGCTGCGCTTCGTTGAGCGGGTGGCGAACCCGGCGGTGTTCGCGGATGTGGATGAGGGCAGGGCGCTGAAGGTGGTGGTGTACCGGGCGGATCCGCTACCGGGTTCTATCGCCTGAATGGCGCTGGCCCTGCGCCTTTCAGCCAAGGCCCAGGGCCTATCGACAAAAGATATGCCGGGAACTGGTAGATGGAATCAGTGCTCGTTCCCGGCGTAGATCCACATGGGTTCCGTTTTGCCGGCCCGCTCGAAACCCATGGATTTGTAGAACTCGACGGCATCTCCATCGGCCGTCAGCATCTTTTGATGAAAATCGGCATACCGTTCCAGCAGCGCACCCATCATCGCTCGGCCGATCCCCTGGTGCTGGAATTCCGGGTGCACCAGCATGTGCGGGAAATAAACCACCAGATGCCCGTCTGATATCGCATTGCCGAGCCCTACCAGCCGCCCATTCACACGCGCAGTGACGAGGGTGTGCGAGTTGCGCAGCGCCGCCAGAAGCTGGCGGGGTTTCTCTGCCGACGACCACGCATTCGCCTTGTAGAGCGCGATCACTTCATCGTCGCCCAGGGTGTCGCCGAGGGATAGGTTCAAGGTCATCTGGAGTTCAGTCCGTGACAGCCATATGGTGTTGAGGCTTCGTTGAAAAAGCACGGCAGCTCGTCCAAGGGATGAGGCTACATAGTGCAGAAGGCGGTCCGCTTCAGCAACTGCCGACAAGGCGCATCATCGCGCCTGCAGAGCCCGCACACGGTCATGCCTGCCGACAACCTGTCGTTACGCCTGCTGACACCCGAGTCGCCGGCTCGGCAAGAGCATGGCTCTCTCTCATTCACCCTGGAGCCCTTCCATCATGACCCCCGCCACCCGGCACTCCGATCGGCGTTTCACTTCTTCCTCCCTCGCCATGGCACTGGCGGCCGTGATGGCCGCATCGTTCAGCGCAGGCGTGTCTGCCCAAGGCAGCCTGCCGCAGGCGCACACGCAGGGGAGCCTGCGCTACAGCTGCGGCGGCATCGGGCTGGATGAATCGACCGCCATGCGGGCCGCGATAAAGGAGCACCCTCTCTCGCTGCTGTTCGCCGCAGCCGGTGGCGCCTATGAGGCCGACGTGCGCGTCACCGTAAAGCCCGAAGGCGCGGGTGAGCCGCACAGCTTCACGGCCAGCGGGCCGATCTGCCTTTTGAACCTGCCCGCCGGGCGGTACGCGGTGGAAGCCGAGATGGCCGGCAAGACGCAGCGCCAAAGCGTCGAGGTGGGCAAGTCGCCCAGGACGCTGGATTTCCGTTTCTAGACGGGCTTTGGCTGGGGGCGGGCGTGGCGAGGCTGTGGCCCGGTCAGGCCGGCTGCGCCATCCGCTGGGTGATGAACTCCCACTCGGCCGCCTCGACCGGGGTGATGGAGAGCCGGCTGCCCTTTTGCAGTACGCGCATGCCGGCCAAGGCCGGTTGCGCCCTCAGATCGGCCAGCGCGATGAGCCGAATCTTGTGCAGCGCTTGCACGTCCAGCAGCAGCCAGCGCGGCTGGGTGGGGGCCGATTTGGCATCGAAGTAGGGAGATTCCGGGTCGAATTGCGTCGGGTCCGCGCGGGTGCCCGAGGCCACCCGGGCGATGCCTGCGATACCCGGCTCTGGGCAGCTGGAATGGTAGAAAAGCACGCCATCGCCGACCTGCATCTCGTCGCGCATGAAGTTGCGCGCCTGGTAGTTGCGCACGCCCGTCCAGGCGACGGTCGCATCGGGGGCCGCCAGCGCATCGTCGATCGAGCATTCCTCGGGTTCCGACTTCATCAGCCAGTAGCGGGTTGGGCGGGGCGCTGTTGCGTCGGGAGTGGGGGCGGAGGCAGGAGACATGGCGGGATTTTCCGACAAAGTCCTGCAGGCTCAGACCATGCCGCCCGCATCCGGCATGACGTCGCGCGCGGCGGCCAGCGGCGCCAGCAGCCCCTGCAGATCGGCTTCGCTGAACTTGACCGTTTCTGCCGCATCGTGGCCCAGCACGCCGTCCGCCAGGGCCTGCTTGCGCGATTGCAGCTCCAGCAGCCGCTCTTCGATGCTGCCTTCGGCCACCAGCCGATAGACGAAGACGGGCTGGTCCTGCCCGATGCGGTGGGCGCGGGCGGTGGCCTGCTCTTGGGCGGCGGGGTTCCACCAAGGGTCGAGGTGGATCACGGTGTCGGCGGCCGTCAGGTTCAGGCCGGTACCGCCGGCTTTCAGGCTGACCAGCAGCACCGGGGCGCCGCCGCCCGCTGACGGTATCTGCTGCTGGAATCGCTCCACCACCTTGGCGCGCTGCGCTGGCGGCGTCCGGCCGGTCAGGCGCAGGAAGGGCTGCTCCAGCCCATCCAGGCACTCGCCCACCAGGTCCAGCAAGGCGGTGAACTGCGAGAACACCAGCACGCGGCGGCCTTGCTCGACCAGAGCGGGCAGGGCGGCTGCCAGCCATTCGAGCTTGGCGCTTTCTGTGCCAGGAGCCACCTGGGCGCCCTTGACCAGGCGCGGGTCGCAGCAGACCTGGCGCAGCTTGAGCAGTGCGTCCAGCACCGCGATCTGCGCGCCGGCCCAGCCCTGGCGGGCGAGGGCTCGGCGCACCTGCTTGTCGGCGGCGGTGCGCACGGCCTCGTACAGGGTGCGCTGGCGGCCTTGCAGCTGCACGCTCTGCAGGATGTCGGTGCGCGGCGGCAGCTCGGCCGCCACGTCGGCCTTGCGGCGGCGCAGGATGAAGGGGCGCACGCGCTGGGCCAGCAGCTGCGCGCGCAGGGTTTCGCCGTTTTCCTCGATGGGCTTGCGCCAGCGCTGGGCGAACTGCCGCGCATCGCCCAGAAAGCCGGGCATGAGGAAGTCGAACTGCGCCCAGAGCTCGCCCAGATGGTTTTCCAGCGGCGTGCCGGTCAGGCAGAGCCGGTGCGTGGCCTGCAGGCTGCGCAGGGCGCGGGCGCTGCGGCTGCCGGCGTTCTTCACCATCTGCGCTTCGTCGAGGATCACCAGGTGGAAGGCCTGGGCCGACAGGGCCGGCGCATCGCGCCAGAGCAGCGGGTAGGTGGTCAGCACCAGGTCGTGTTCCGCCATCCGCGCGAAGTGCCTGGCCCGGTCGGGCCCCTGCAGGACCAGCACGCGCAAACCGGGCGCCATGCGCGCGGCCTCGGCCTGCCAGTTGAAGAGCAGCGAGGTGGGCAGCACCACCAGCGTGGGCCGGGCGAGGCGGCCGCTTTCCTTTTCCAGCAGCACATGGGCCAGGGCCTGCGCGGTCTTGCCCAGGCCCATCTCGTCGGCCAGGATGCCGCCCAGGCCCTGGGCCCGCAGATACTGCAGCCAGGCCAGCCCTTGTGCTTGATAGCCGCGCAAGGGCACCTGCAGGCCCCGGGGCGCTGCCACGGGCTGCGGCGTGCCGCTGGCCTTGAGCCGCCGCGCCAGCAGGGCAATCCCGGCATCGCCCTGCAACTGCCAGGCCTGCGCGCCCTGGCCCAGTGCGGCCTGCAGGGCCTGCAGCCGCTGCGTCTCCCAGGCACCCAGCCGCAGCGGTTCGCCTTCGCGGCGCTGCTGTCGGGCGGGATCGGCCAGCAGATCGACCAGCGCGCCGACGATGGCCTTGAGCGGTTCGGCCGGCGCCTCGATCCGTCGCCCGCCCGGCGCGCGCAGCGTGATGATGGCGATGTCGTCGATGGCGGCGATGCGCCGCGCGTCCAGCCAGCGCGCATCGCGGCGCAGCAGGTCGGCCAGCATGGGGGCCAGGTCCAGCGTCTCGCCGTCGATCTCCACGCCCAGGCTCAGCAGCCAGGCGCCTTCGCGCTCGGACAGGCGCAGCTTCTGCACAGGGCGTGGGCGTGTGGCCAGCGGGCCGTCCACTTCCTTGGCTTCCGGCTCGCCGGTGTCGGGGGAAACGACGAGCCTCCAGCGCTGCACCGCCACGCTTTCGTGCGCGAAGCCCGGCCGCACCACCACCCGCCAGCCCTGGGCGCGCAGGCGGGGCACCGCATCGGCCCAGAAGTCGCCGAAGGCGGATTCCTGCGGCAGCGTCCAGAGCGGGCCAGGGCAGTCCGCTGCCTCCGGATCGCGCCACTGCAGCTTGCGGGCGTCGATGGGCTGCAGGCCCAGGTCCCGCACCAGGTCGATGGCGTCCGCTTCCGCAGCCAGGTCGCGCTGCAGGCGCAGTGGCGATGGGCCTGAGCTGGGCAGCTCCTGCACGGGGGCCGGACGGGCGTTCAGCACGGTGGTGGGCGCGGGCGTCTGCCAGACAAGCGGGCTCGGCTCGTCGGCATCCGCGCCTGGGCCTGAATCCACGCGGTAGATCCAGTCGATCTGCGCCAGCGTCACGCTGCCGCCGCGCGGGCCGATGGCGCCGTGGCGCTCCATCCCCAGCAGGCCGTCGCCCCGGCCCAGGGTCATCAGGGTGATGCTGGGCTGGAATCGCCCGGCGGTCACGCCGGCTGGCAGAGGCGGAGGCGCATCTGTGGGGGCGTCGCCGCGCATCAGCGCCATCACGCGGGCGGCTTCGGCCTCGGTCGGCTGGGGCAGCGCGTGCAGGGTGGCCGTATCGGCGCGTCGGCGCAGGGCGCCGATCCAGGCGGCGACAACCGCCTGTCGGAACGCGGGCGGCGCGGCTGCGCCGGAGGAAGCAGCGGGGGAAGGGGGGAACGGTCCGGGGTCGGTCACTGGCCGGCAATTGTGCCGCGCCCGGTGCGCCGGGGTGCTCAGGCCCTGGGCTCGGGCAGACTCAGCTGGGCTTGCTTGACCACCCGCACGCAGTCCTGCAGATGCTGCTCGCCCAGGTAGCGCAGCGTGGCATATCCCAGTGCGGCCGCCACGGCCTGGCCGGCCAGGGGAACGAATTTGGCGGCCTGGGTGGCGGTCAGGCGCATGCCTATGGTGCGGCTGGCGCGGATGACCAGTTCGCGCGTGACCAGCTTGCCGATCAGTACCGAGCCCACCATCGAGACGGCTTTCTGCACCTGCTCGCGCTTGTGGGGCGTAAGGGCGTCGATCTGCGCGGGCGTCAGGCCGAAGTGGGCGTTGATCTGGGGCACCAGGCGCGACAGCAGCGCGGCGTCCACAGCCCAATCCAGCCCAGGGACCGGCACAGTGCTGGCCACCGCCGCATAGAGGGCGCGGCGGTGCAGCAGGCGGCGGCTGCTTTCGATGGCGGCCTGCAGCGCCCTGTCGCCGTCCGCCAGCTGCTCTGCGGACGGAGGCCTGGATTTCTTCAGCATCGGCGGGGTTGCATCATGCGAAGGCCGGACGCCGAGCTCAGCCCTTGCGGCGGATCATGCCGTAGAGCACCAGCAGCACGATGGCGCCGACGATGGAGGCGATCCAGCCTGCGGCCTGGCCCTGCGCGTACCAGCCCATGGCGACGCCGACATAAGTGGCGAGAAAGGCGCCCGCAACGCCGAGCAGCATGGTCATGAACCAGCCGAGCTTGTCGTCACCGGGTTTGATGGCGCGAGCCAGCAGGCCGACGATCAGGCCGACGAACAGAGTGCCGAGTAGGGACATCATGGGGTGCTTTCAGTGCAAGGGTTGAGGAAGACGGTACGGCGCATGGGCATGCCCTGCAGGCCGCTGAGGCGCATTGTGGCCAGCGGCGCGACCCTCCCTTGCAGGACGACGCCGCACATGCGGCCCTGGCACGGCCGGCAGGATGCTTTCAGAGGAGTCCAGACGCAAAAAAGCCGCCATGAGGCGGCTTTTTCTGGGGAGGAGTGCCCGGCTGCAGTAGGCGCTCAGCGGCGCGCCGAATTGGCGAGCGCGTCGGCGGCGTCATCTTCTGCCACCACGCGGCGGGCACCGTTGAAGCGGCGCTGCCAGTATTTGCCCGTCATGTCTTCCACGCGCACTTCGGAGCCGCTGCGGGGGGAGTGGATGAACTTGCCGTCACCCAGATAGATGCCGACATGGCTGAAGGCGTGGCGCATGGTGTTGAAGAACACCAGATCGCCGGGCTTCAGGTCTTTCTTGTCGATGACTTCGGTGGCGGCGGCCTGTTCCTTGGCGCGGCGCGGCAGCACCAGGCCCTTGGCCTGCTCGAAGATGGTCCTGACGAAGCCGCTGCAGTCGAAGCCGGTTTCTGCGCTGCTGCCGCCGCGGCGGTAGGGAACGCCCAGAAAACCCATGGCGGTGGACACCAGGGTGGTCGTGCGGTCGGTGACGTCGTTGCGCACTTCCTGCAGTTGGGACATCAAGCCGCGTTCCTTGAGGATGCGGTCGATTTCATCGTCGCTGATCTTGCTGGCAGCGGGGGCTGCGTGTACGGCCTGGGCGCCAACAAGTAACAAAAAGCAAATCCAACGTGACATGGGTCGCGAGAGTAGCACGGCTTGGGCGGAAGTCCTACAAAAAAATGCCGAACGTCCTGCTTTTTGAGTCGGGATGCTCGGGAGATAGTCATGGTTTTTGCCGATGATGAAGTCCGCCAGAGCACGCAGCGACGCGGGTTTGCGGCATGGGCGGGCCCCGTAGCCGGGGCTTCCGAGGAGACCCCGATGAATTTGCAACGAAATGCAGGCCCCACCCTGATGCAGAGGCCACAGGCAGCTATGGTTAAGGTAGCGGCGGCGATCATTCTCACCACCGCCATCGCCTGGGCCGTGGCCCCCGCGCATGCGGCCGCAGGGGCGCCGCCGGTAGCCCCGGTGGCCGCGCGTTCAGCGGTTTCCACCGAAGTGGTGGCGACCGGGCTGGAGCATCCCTGGGGGCTGGCCTTCCTGCCGGGCGGGCGCTTCCTGGTCACCGAGCGGCCCGGCCGCCTGCGCATCGTGGAGTCCGACGGCCGCCTCAGTGCGCCGCTGGCAGGGCTACCGGCGATCGCCGCAGGCGGGCAGGGCGGCTTGCTCGACGTGGTGGCGGATGCCGACTTCGAGCGCAACCGACGCATCTACTTCTGCTTTTCAGAACCCGATGCCAAGGGCGGCGGCACCAACAGCACGGCGCTGGCACGGGCTACGCTTCCATCCGAGGAAAAGACGCTGAAGGACGTTCAGGTCATCTTCAGCCAGAAGCCCAAGGTGCGCAGCACGGCGCATTTCGGCTGCCGCATCGTGCAGGACGGGCAAGGGGGCCTGTTCCTCACCCTCGGCGACCGCTTCAGCCGCAGGGACGATGCGCAGACCCTGGACAACCACCTCGGCAAGATCGTTCATGTGCGCATAGACGGCGGCGCCGCGCCGGGCAACCCGGCCCCTGCCGGGGCACTGCCCGAGATCTGGAGCTGGGGCCATCGCAACGTGCAGGGCGCCACGCTGGGGCCCGACGGGCGCCTGTGGACGCATGAACATGGCCCGCAGGGCGGCGACGAGATCAATATCGTGCAGGCGGGCCGCAACTATGGCTGGCCGGTCATCACCTATGGAGAGAACTACGGCGGCGGCAAGATCGGCGAAGGCACGGCCAAGGCGGGCATGGAACAGCCGCTGCATTACTGGGTGCCGTCGATCGCGCCTTCGGGCATGGCCTTTCTGACCAGCGACCGCTATGGGGCGGCCTGGAAGGGCAGCCTGTTCGTAGGCTCGCTGCGCTTCGCGCGCCTGCACCGGCTGCAGTTCGACGCCTCGGGCCGGGTGGTGCGCGACGAATACCTGCTGGACAAGGCAGGCAACCGCATCCGCGACGTGCGCCAGGGGCCCGATGGCTGGCTCTACCTGCTGACCGACAGCCCGGATGGGCAGCTGCTGCGGCTGCGGCCCTGAACACAGGGGCGCCTGTGGCCCCGTAGGCTGCTATATGATTGATAGCTGCCTGTGCCGATTCCGCAAGCGCAGGCAGGTCATTTCGCTTCCATTCAGCCGGACCCAAGGTACGCCACCATGCTTCTCGACGCACTCGAATCCCAACTCGTTCTGGTGGACTACCAGGAACGTCTGATGCCTGCGATCTTCGAAGGCGCCGGCGTCCTGGCCAATGCCCGGCTGCTGGCACAGGTGGCCCAGGCGCTGGAGGTGCCTGTCTGGGGCACTGAGCAGAATCCTTCGCGCCTGGGGCCCAACGACCCCGTGGTGCGCGCCGCCTGCCGCCGCACGCTGGCCAAGATGCAGTTCAGCGCCGCTGAAGAGGGCCTGGGCGAATGGCTGCGCCCGCCGGCCAAGCCGCAGCAGGGCGGCAACGCCCGCAGCCTGCCGCGCCATCTGCAGAAGAACGCGCAGCAGCAAAGCCCGGCCGACGCGCGCGGCAGCATCGTCATCGCGGGCTGCGAGGCCCATGTCTGCCTGCTGCAGACGGCGCTGGACCTGCTGGAGGACGAGTTCGAGGTCTGGGTGGTGACCGACGCCTGTGGCTCGCGCACCGAGCGCAACCGCGATGCGGCCTTCGACCGGCTGGCCGGCGCCGGCGCCGAACTGGTGACCACCGAGATGGTGGCCTTCGAGTGGCTGCGCGGCTGCGAGCACCCGGCATTCAAGGACGTGCTGGCGCTGGTGAAATAACCCCGAAAGCAGAACGCAGAACGGAAGCTCCAGCGGCGCCCGTGCCCTGGCAGGGGCCGCGGTCCGTGTCTGCGAGTCATCGCAGTTGCGGCGCTGCGGCTCCGATGCCGGCGGTGGCCTGCGAGTTCAGCCGGAAGCGGGACACCGCCTCGGCCAGGCGCCGTCCCTGCTCCTCCAGGCTGCCCGCCGCGGCAGCCGACTCCTCGACCAGCGCGGCATTCTGCTGGGTCATCTGGTCCAGGTGGGTGACGGCGACGTTCACCTGCCAGCTGCGGCGCTCGCCTCAAGGCCCATGCCATGTGATACGTCCGCAACAATGCAGGCAGCGTATTCCGTATCCTTTTAATACACCTCAAATCTTCGCCGAATATTCCTCGCCTATTCGACATCGGCACGGTCGATGGAAAGGCGCGAGGGGTCCGGTGGAGGGGTGGCCGTCCCTCCCGGCCCGGCGCAGGCTGCGGGCCGCAGCACGGCAGCCCTGGGCGGCGCTGCCCGGACCGTCCTGTCAGGCCTCTGTCAGCCGCTCTGAACAAGCTTGTTCTTCCTTTCGCCAAACCTACAAAACAGGAGACAAAGCCATGCCAGAGCAGACCAGCGCCTCTGTTGCGGATTTCCATCGTCGGTCCATCGAGGACCGCGAAGGCTTTTGGGCCGAGCAGGCCCGGCTGATCGAATGGCGCACCCCTCCTGCGCAGATCTGCGACTACTCGAACCTGCCCTTCGCGCGCTGGTTCGCGGGCGGCACCACCAACCTCTGCCACAACGCGGTGGACCGGCATCTGGCGGAGCGCGCCGGGCAGCCGGCACTGGTCGCCATATCGACAGAGACCGGCAGCGAACGCAGCTATTCCTATGCCGAGCTGCATACCGAGGTGCAGCGCGTGGCGGCCATGCTGCAGTCGCTGGGCGTGCGGCGCGGCGACCGGGTGCTGATCTACATGCCCATGGTGGCCGAGGCCGCCTTCGCCATGCTGGCCTGCGCGCGCATCGGCGCGCTGCATTGCGTGGTGTTCGGCGGCTTCGCCTCCGGGGCGCTGGCCTCGCGCATCGACGATGCGGAGCCGGTGGCCATCGTCAGCGCCGATGCCGGTTCGCGCGGCGGCAAGGTCGTGCCCTACAAGCCGCTGCTGGACGAGGCCCTGCGCCTGTCGCGCCACCAGCCCGGCGCCGTGCTGCTGCTGGACCGGGGACTGGCCCCCATGCCGCTCACGCCCGGGCGGGACCATGCCTGGGCCGCCCTGCGCGAAAAGCACCTGGACGCGCAGGTGCCCTGCGAATGGGTGGACGCGACCCACCCCAGCTACACGCTCTACACCAGCGGCACCACCGGCCGGCCCAAGGGCGTGCAGCGCGACACGGGCGGCTATGCCGTGGCGCTGGCGGCCAGCATGCGCCACCTGTTCGACGCCCGGGCCGGCCAGGTGTTCTTCGCCACCAGCGACATCGGCTGGGTGGTGGGCCACAGCTACATCGTCTATGGCCCGCTGCTGGCGGGCATGACCACCATCTTCTACGAAGGCCTGCCCACCCGGCCCGATGCGGGCGTGTGGTGGAGCATCGTGGAGCGGCACAAGGTCACCCACATGTTCTCCGCGCCCACGGCGGTGCGCGTGCTGAAGAAGCAGGACGCGGCCTATCTGGCGCGCCATGATGTCTCCTCGCTCAAGGCCCTGTGGCTGGCCGGCGAGCCGCTGGATGCGCCCACGGCCGCCTGGATCGGCGAGGCGCTGGGCGTGCCCATCATCGACAACTACTGGCAGACCGAAACCGGCTGGCCCATCCTGACGCTGGCCATGGGCGTGGCGCCCCAGGCACCCCGCCTGGGCAGCCCGGGCCGTGCCGTCTATGGCTACGACGTGAAGCTGATCGACGAATCCACCGGCGAGGAACTGACCGAACCGGGCCAGAAGGGCGTGCTGGCGATCGACGGCCCGCTGCCGCCCGGCTGTATGCAGACCGTCTGGCGCGACGACGAGCGCTTCGTGAACACCTACTGGAAGAGCCTGCCCGGTCCCATGCGTTACAGCACCTTCGACTGGGGTATCCGCGACGCGGACGGCTACTACTTCATCCTGGGCCGCACCGACGACGTGATCAACGTGGCCGGTCACCGGCTGGGCACGCGCGAGATCGAGGAAAGCATCGCCGCCCACCCCGGCATCGCCGAAGTGGCGGTAGTAGGCGTGGCCGATGCCGTCAAGGGCCAGGTGGCCATGGCCTTCGCCGTGCCGCGCGATGCCGCGGCGCTGGCCGACCCCGAGGCCGCCCGCCGGCTGGAGGGCGAAGCCATGCAGCAGGTCGATGGCCAGCTGGGAGCCGTGGCCCGGCCGTCGCGGGTGTTCTTCGTGAGCCTGCTGCCCAAGACGCGCAGCGGCAAGCTGCTGAGGCGCGCGCTGCAGGCGGTGGCCGAGCGGCGCGATCCGGGCGACCTGACCACGCTGGACGACCCGGCCGCGCTGCAGCAGGTGAAGGACTTGATGGGCTGACGGGATGAGGGGCCCTGCCGGCGCCGGGCGCAGCGCCGATCAGCGTCCGCTGGTGGACGGGTGCGGCCAGCTCGCGGGCCGCACCAGCCACTGGCTGGGCGCCCGCCAGGCCCTGACCCAGGCCGCGAATTCTTCCGCCGGCATGGGCCGTGCGATGCAGTAGCCCTGTGCCCAGGTGCAGCCCATGTCCAGCAGCATTTCGCCCTGCTCGATGGTTTCCACCCCCTCGGCGATGATGCCGTAGCCGAAGGATTCGCCCAGGCCGATCACGCCGCGCACGATGGCGCGGTCGCCGGCGTCGGTGGTCATGTTGTGCACGAAGCTGCGGTCCAGCTTGATGTGGTCCAGCGGCAGCCGCCGCAGATAGGCCAGCGACGAATAGCCCGTGCCGAAGTCGTCCAGCGACACGGTCACGCCCAGGGCGCGCAGGCGTTCCAGCTCGTCCGCGACGTGGTCGATGTCGTAGAGCGCTGCGCTTTCGGTGATCTCCATGTCCAGCAGATGCGGCGGCGCCTCCGGCTGCAGGGCGATACGGTGGATCATCCAGTCGGCGAAGCCCTCGTGCTGCAGGTGCTCGGCGGAGATGTTGATGCTGATGGGCAGATCCAGCCCGGCTCGGTGCAGCCCGGCGATCAGGCCCAGGGCGGTGTCGGTCACCCATTCGCCGAACAGGGCCTGGACCTCGGTGTTCTCGATCAGGTGCAGGAAGGCGCCAGGCGCGAGCAGGCCGCGCTGCGGGTGGTGCCAGCGGGCCAGGGCCTCGGCGCCGATCACCGAGCCGCGGCGCATGTCCACCTTGGGCTGCAGATAGAGCGCGAACTGGCCCTGGGCCAGCGCCTCCGCCAGTTCGGCGGCCTGGGTGCGGCGCGCCAGCTGGGCGCGCTCCTGCGCCGCGTCGAAGGCGTGGTAGCGGTTGCGGCCCGCCTGCTTGGCCAGGTACATGGCCTGGTCGGCATGGCGCAGCAGCGTGTCGGCATCGGCATCGTCGTCGGGGTAGAGGGTGTAGCCGATGCTGGCGGTGACGACCACGCGCTCGCCTTCCAGCTTGTAGGGCGCAGCGACGCTCTCCATCAGCGCGTGCAGCAGTCGCTCGCATTCGCGGCGCGATTCCAGCTGCGGCAGCAGCACGGCGAATTCGTCGCCGCCCAGCCGGGCCACGCAGTCGATCGGCCGCAGCGCACGGCTCAGGCGGCCGGCGATCACCACCAGCAACTGGTCCCCCGCGCCGTGGCCCAGGCGGTCGTTGACCGGCTTGAAGCCGTCCAGGTCCAGGTAGGCCAGGCCCAGCAGCCGGCCGCTGGAGCGGGCCTCGTCCATCGCCTCCTGCAGGCGCTCGCCCATCAGCACGCGGTTGGGAAGCCCGGTCAGCGCGTCGTGATGGGCCAGCAGCTGCAGCACGGCCTGCTTCTCGTGCTGGCTGGTCACGTCGATGCCCACGCCGACCATGCGCAGCGGCTGCCCGCGCAGGTCGCGCTCGACGATGGTGCCCAGATTGCGGAGCCAGCGCGCGCCCCCGGTCTGGCTGCGCACCTGCCAGGTGGCGTCGAAGGGGGTGGCGGGCTGCGCGGCGTGGCGCCGGCATTCGGCTTCGATGCCTTCGATGTGCTCCGCCGCGATGGCGGTGTTCCACGGCACGCCATCGTTGCCGGCACCGAGATCGAGGCCGTGCAGTGCCTGCCAGCGTTCGTCGCCCGTGATCAGGCCGGTCTGCAGGTTCCAGTCCCAGAGGCTCAGGGCGGCAGCGGAGATGGTGAGCGAGAGCTGCGCCTCGCGCTCGCGCACGCGCTGCTCCGCGCGCTCGCGTTCCGTGATGTCGTCCACCACGAAGAGCCAGCAGGCATCGCCGTTGGCTTCGACCGGGCTCATCGATTGCAGCAAGGTGCGCCGCTCGCCGCTGCGGGTGCGCATCTCGACCTGGTAGGCCAGCAGACCGCCCTGGGCGTTGGCCTGCTGCGCCAGGCGATCGCGCTGCTCGGACGTATACAGGCCCAGGCTCACCACCGTGCTGTCCAGGGCTTCTTCGCGGCTGAAGCCCGTGATCCGCTCCCAGGCCGGGTTCACGTCGATGTAGGAGCCGTCGGCCTTGCGCGTGAGCCCCATGGGATAGGGCAGGGCGCGGAACATCTGGGCGAAGCGGGTCTCCGACCGGCGCAGCCCCTGCTCGGCCTGCTTGGCTTCGTCGATGTCCTGGATCACGCCCCGCAGGCGCAGCAGGCGTCCGCTCTCCTGTTCGGGCTCGGCGCTCATGCGCACCCAGACCCGGCGGCCGTCCCGGCGGATGATCTCGACTTCCATGCGCCAGGGCTGGAGGTCGGCCATGCCCTGGACGAAGCGCCTGCGCACCAGATCCTGCCATTCGGGGGCGACGAAGTCGCGCAGATAGTCCTGGGCCGTGGGCAGCGGATCGCCCGGCTGCAGGCCGTGGATGTCGCGGCACACGTCGGACCAGTAGGCCGGCCCGCCGGGGACGGGATAGACGTTGAGCCACACGCCCAGTCGCGCCATGCGGCCGGCCTGCTGCATCAGGGCATTGGCGGTTTCCAGCTGCTCGCGCATGCGCGAGGCCTCGGTCATGTCGTGGAACACGAACACGGCGCAGGCCTCGCCGTCCAGCTGGATGGTCTGGGCGGACAGCTGCCCGCGCAGGCGGCGGCCCTGCGGCGTGGCGGTGATCGGCAGGCCGATGACCTCGCCCCTGCGCTTCAGGGCCGACAGCAGCCGGGCCATCTCCCTGGTCGAGAGCCAGAAGCCCAGTTGCACGGCCGTGTGGCCCACGATCTCGGCGACGGGCAGGCCCAGCAGTCGGGCCAGCGCGGGGTTCACGTCCAGGCAGCAGCCATCGCGCAGCCGCATGATGCCGGCCGGGTCCGGCAGGGTCTGGTAGACGGTGGTGTATTTGGCCTCCGAGACGTCCAGCGCCTCGCGCAGCTCGCGCTGCTCGGTCGCGTCAACGTCCATGCCCACGATGCGCACGGCACGGCCCAGGTCGTCGCGCTCGGCCACCTGCCCGCGCGATATCACCCAGCGCCAGTTGCCGCGGGCGTCGCGCATGCGGCACTGGGCTTCGTACACTTCCTCCAGCCCCTGCATGGCCCGGTGCAGGTGCGGGCCGATGCGTGCCGTGTCCTCGGGATGGCGCAGGGCGTTCCAGCGCTGCCAGGCCCGGTCCTGTCCCTGGGCGTCGGGCGACGGAGTGCTGGGCAGGCCGAAGCCTTCGTAGAAGCTGCCGTAGTAGGTGAAGCGCTGTTCCTGGACATGCCATTCCCAGTGGCCGCTGCCGAAGGCTTCCAGGGTCCTCAGCAGCTCCTGTTCGCGCGCGCTCAGCTGCCGGACCGTGTGCCGGTAGGCCCGGTGCAGCTCCAGCAGGCTGCCCAGGGCCAGCACCGCCGCGCCGTAATGCCAGGGCCATCGCAGCGGCCCGTCCGGCGACCAGGGCGCCAGGACCACGGGCAGCAGGATGGCGAGCGCAAGCAGCAGCCAGCCGGAGCGCACTTCATAGCGCCGCCGCGCCAGCGCCGCCAGGCTGGCCAGCAGCCACACGGCGCCTGACTGCGCCAGCGCGGCGGAAGCGGGCCAGTTCTCGGGTCCTGCCAGTTGATGCGCCATCAGCGGCAGCAGGCCGGCCACGGCGCCTGCCAGCGGGCTGAAGGTGAAGCTGCAGACGGCCACCAGGGCCGGATGGATGACGACCTGGGTGCCGCCGGACATGCTCTGCATGAACTGCGGCATCAGCTGTCCCGCCAGCAGGGACAGCGCCCCGGCGAAGGCGCCGACCGCCACCTGCCTGTGGCGCGACTGCCGGGGCGTTTGCGGCAGCAACGCCACGAAGGCCGGCAGGGCCAGATAGACCAGGCAACTGATGATGAAGGGGCCGGGCACCACGGTCAGCACCCCTGCAGGCCACTTCGGCAGGGCGGCAGCGGGAGGAGGGCTGTGGGCTTGGCGGAAGCGACGGGCATGGCCGGAAGTGTAGGTCGGCCGCCCCCCTTTTTTCGTGGCGAATTTCAGCGGCAGGGCGCGGCTGCGGCGGGAGGCCTGATCCGCACCAGCCCGGTGGACAGCATGGTGCCGCACACGATCACCGCGCCGCAGCCCATCATCCAGGGCGTGATGGCTTCGTGCAGGAACAGAGCTCCATAGGCCAGCGCGAACACCGGCGCCAGGAAGGTCACGGTGAGCGCGCGGCTGGGCCCCGCCCGCGCGATCAGCCGAAAATAGAGCACGTAGGCGATGCCGGTGCACACCACGGCGAGGAAGACGACCGCCGCCCAGGCGCGGGCGCCCGGCATCTGCGCCGGCCAGAACCAGGCGGTGGGCAGGGCCAGCGCCAGGAAGGCGCCCAGCTGGCTGCCGGCCGCGTTGGCCAGGGCCGGCACGCCGACCAGGTAGCGCCGCGCAAAGCTCGCCGCCACCGCATAGCAGGTGGTGGCCAGCAGGCAGGCCGCCATGGCCCAGGTGGCGTAGGGCGACTGTCCGCCTGCGCCCGCGGGCACGCGCCAGGCCAGCAGCGCCACGCCCACGAAGCCCAGCACCAGGCCCAGCGTGCGCAGCCGGCTGATGCGGTCGCCCAGCCACGCCCAGGCCACCAGCGCGCCGAAGAGCGGCACGGTGGCGTTGAGGATGGACGTGAGCCCCGTCGCCAGATGGGCCACGACCCAGGCGTAGAGCGCGAAAGGAATGGCCGAATTGATCACGCCGCTCAGCAGGATGGGCCGCCAGTGCTGCCGCAGGGCCGGCCACTGGCCCTGGCGTATCAGCAGCGGCCAGAGGAAGGCCGCGGCCAGGCCCGTGCGCAGGCCGGCGGTGGCCAGGGCACCGAACTCGGCCGCGCCCAGCCGAGTGAACAGGAAGGACGAACCCCAGATGGCGGCCAGCACCACGAATTCGGGAACCCAGGCGCGCGCGCCCACCGCCGAGGCCGTAGTGGCGCCGCTCACGCCTGCATCCCCGCGGCCTGGGCGAAGAGCGGCAGAGCGTCGTCGTCGTCGCTGGCGCCGCCGCCGTCCTGCGCATGCGCTGTGCGCAGCGAGGCCAGCGCGCCCTCCAGCCGCAGCAGGGCCGCCTTGCGCTCCAGCCCGCCGGCATAGCCCGTCAGCGCGCCGCCCGAGCCCAGTACGCGGTGGCAGGGTACGACCACGCTGACCGGATTGCGGCCCACGGCGGCGCCCACGGCGCGCACCGCCAGCGGCCGGCCCAGCTGCCGGCTCAACGCCCCGTAGCTGACCGTGGCGCCGTGGCGTATGCCCAGCAGCGCCCGCCACACCGCCTGCTGGAAGGGCGTGCCCGAGTCCAGGTCCAGAGGCAGGTCGAAGCCGGTGCGCTCGCCCCGCAGGTAGCCGGCCAGCTGGCCGGCCGCCTCGCGCAGCAGCGGGTGATCGGCCGGCGCCTGCGGCCAGGCGGCGGGCCCGTCCAGCGCCTGCACCGGCTGGTGGCGCTGGCCGTCGAACCAGAGGCCCGCCAGGCCCCGGGGCGATGCGGCCAGGCGCACCTCGCCCAGCGGCGTGGCGATGCGGCTCTGCACGATGTCGGAAGAAAAGGGCATGGCGAAATCCTGTAGGGTTGAATGAGGTTGCAGCGCTTTTCCTGCCTGCACAGGGCGCTACTTTTTCGATAGTGGTTCAGGGGGAGGGCTGCCCGCCGCCCAGGCGCGCACCACGGCATAGCTGCGCCAGGGGCGCCAGGCTTCGGCGCGGGCGGCGGCGGCCTGCGCCGGGCGCGGCTGGCCGCGCAGGCCCAGCGCGGCGTGGATGGCGACGTCGCCGGCCGGAAAGGCGTCGGGCCAGCGCAGCGCGCGCATGGCGATGTATTGCGCCGTCCAGTCGCCGATGCCGGGCAGGGCGCAGAGCGCGGCCGTGGTCTCGGCCACGTCGGCGCCCGCATGCAGCTGCAGCTGGCCCGTCTGGACCGCCCGCGACAGTGCCACGATGGCCGCCTGCCGCTGGCGCACGATGCCGAGCGAACCCAGGGCCTCGCCCTCGGCGGCCGCCAGCACGGCCGGGGCTGGAAACAGCCTCGACAGCTCCGGCCAGGGCGTGGACAGCGGCTCGCCGAAGCGCTCCACCAGCCGCTGCGCCAGCGTGCGAGCCGCCGCCACCGTGATCTGCTGGCCCAGCACGGCGCGCACCGCCAGCTCGAAGCCGTCGAACACGCCGGGCACGCGCAGGCCTTCGCCGGCAGGGAAGTCGCCGCCCAGCACCGCATGGATGGCCTGCGGGTCGGCGTCCAGGTCCAGCATGCCGCGCACCCGGGCGATCACCTGGGGCAGCACGGGGTGCAACTGGTCGCTCACGCGCAGCCAGGCGACGGGGCGGGCGGGGTCGAAGGCCACGTCCAGCCAGCCGGCGATGGGCTCGCGGCCTGCGCCGGGCGCCATGCGCACCGTGCGGCGCAGCGCCTGGCGGCCGGGTGCCGCTTCGATGTGCTCCACCGCGTGGATCTGCCGCTGCGCGAAAAAGCGCAGCAGGGCCGCTACGTCCAGCGGCGGGCGCCAGGGCAGGCGCACGGTGACGGCGCCGCCCATGCGGGCCGGCCCGCGCTGGCGCAGCTGCGTGGGGTTGAGCCCGTAATGCCCGGAGAAGGCGGCGTTGAAGCGCCGCACGCTGCCGAAGCCGCTGGCCAGCGCCACCTGGGTCACGGGCAGGTCGGTATCGGTCAGCAGCTGCTTGGCCGTCAGCAGCCGGCGCGTCTGCAGGTACTGCAGGGGTGACACGCCCAGGGCGGTCTCGAACACGCGGCGCAGGTGGCGGTCGCTCACGCCCAGGCGGGCAGCCAGCCCGGACAGGCCGGGGGCGCCGCTGGTCTCGCCGTCGAGCAGGCGCAGCGCCTCGCGCAGCAGGATGTCCGGCGCATCCTGCGTGGACCACGGCAGATGGCGCGGCGCCAGTTCGGGCCGGCAGCGCAGGCAGGGCCGGAAGCCCGCCGCCTCGGCCTGCGCGGCCAGGGCGAAGAAGCGGCAGTTCTCGCGCCGGGGCGTGCGCACGCCGCAGACCGGCCGGCAGTAGATGCCGGTGCTGGTCACTCCGGTGAAGAAGCGGCCGTCGAAGCGCGCGTCGCGCGCGGCCAGCGCCAGGTAGCGGCCATCGTCCAGCGCGCGCTGCTGCGGATCGTCGGAGGGGTGGGCGGCAAGACGGGGCATGGGGCAAATCATAGGCGCGCTCCCGGTTCGCGCTGGCCGTTTCCGGACCTGTGCATCGCGGCGCAGGCCTACGCGGCCAGGCGCCGGCCCGCCCCCGCGCCGCGCCTACAATGCGCGCCAACTGCGAGCGGCCCGCCTGCTGGCCGAGCGCTTTTCCTTTTTCTTTTTCCGCCACGCCTGCGTGTCGGCCCGCATCCGCCCTTAAACCCTGAAGGAACCTTTCAGTGCAAATCACGCCCGCCATCTTCAAGGCCTACGACATCCGCGGCATCGTGCCGAGCACCCTGAACGAAGACGTGGCGCGCGGCCTGGGCCGTGCGTTCGGCACCGCGGCGCTGGCCCAGGGCCAGACCGTGGTGGCCGTGGGCCGCGACGGGCGCCTGTCGGGCCCGGCGCTGTCGGCGGCGCTCATCGCCGGCCTGGTGGATGTGGGCATCGAGGTGATCGACGTGGGCGCCGTCACCACGCCCATGCTGTACTTCGCGGCCCATACGCTCTGCAGCAGCGGCATCCAGGTCACGGGCAGCCACAACCCCAAGGACTACAACGGCTTCAAGATGGTGCTGGCCGGCCGCGCCATCTACGGCGACGAGATCCAGGGCCTGCGCCGCACCATGGAAGAGGAAAGCTGGCAATTGAAGGACGGCGGTAGCGTGCGCCATGCCGACGTGCTGCCCGCCTATTCCGAGCGCATCACCGCCGACGTGAAGCTGGCCCGCCCGCTGAAGATCGTGGTGGACAGCGGCAACGGCATCGCCGGCGCCTCGGCGCCCGGCATCTTCCGCGCGCTGGGCTGCGAGGTGATCGAGCTTTTCTCCGAGGTGGACGGCGACTTCCCCAACCACCACCCGGACCCGAGCAAGCCCGAGAACCTGCGCGATCTGATCGCCAAGCTGCAGTCGTCCGACGCCGAGCTGGGCCTGGCCTTCGACGGCGACGGCGACCGCCTGGGCATCGTCACCAAGGACGGCCAGAACATCTTCCCCGACCGCCAGATGATGCTGTTCGCGCGCGACGTGCTCTCGCGCGTGCCCGGCGGCCACATCCTCTTCGACGTCAAGTGCACGCAGCGCCTGGCGCCGGCCATCGCCGAAGCCGGCGGCACGCCCGTCATGTACAAGACCGGCCATTCGCTGATCAAGGCGCGCATGAAGGAGCTCGACTCCCCCCTGGGCGGCGAGATGAGCGGCCACATCTTCTTCAAGGAACGCTGGTTCGGCTTCGACGACGGCACCTACGCCGGCTGCCGCCTGCTGGAGATCCTGAGCCGCGAAAGCGACCTGAGCGCCGTGCTCAACGGCCTGCCCACCAGCCATTCCACGCCCGAATTGAACGTGAGCTGCGAAGAGGGCGAACCCCACCGCCTCACGGCCGAACTGCAGGCCCTGGCTGCAGCCACCTTCCCGGCGCCCGCGCAGATCAACACCATCGACGGCCTGCGCGTGGACTGGCCGGACGGCTTCGGCCTGATCCGCGCCAGCAACACCACGCCCGTGCTGGTGCTGCGCTTCGAAGGCCACACGCCCGAGGCCATGCACCGCATCGAAGGCGAGATGCTGGCCCTGCTGGAGCGCGTCAAGCCCGGCGCCCAGGTGGGCAGCGCGGCGCATTGAGGCCGGCCGACGTGCGCGTTGCCGCGGCGCAGACGGCTTCGCTGCCCGGCGGGCCGGCGGCCAACGTCGGCAACCACCTGCGCTTCGCCGAAGCAGCCGCCCGGCAGGGCGTGCAGCTGCTGGTCTTTCCCGAGCTGTCCCTGTGCGGCTACGACCTGCAGGGGCTGGCGGGTTGGGCCCTGCACCCCGGTGACCCCTCGCTCGCGCCCCTGGCCGAGGCCGCGCGCCGCCATGGCATGGCCTTGGTGGCCGGCGCCGCTGCGCAGGCGCAAGAGGGCGCGGGCCGGCCGGGCATAGGCGCCTTCACCTTCCTGCCCGACGGCAGCTGCCACATCTACCGCAAGCGCCATCTGCATCCCGGCGAGGAGCTGTACGCCGCACCGGGCCGGGAGGACGCGCACCTCCAGCGCATCGCCGGCCTACCGGTGGCGCTGGCCGTCTGCGCCGACATCGGGCACGAGCGGCATGGCGACGCCGCCGCAGAGGCCGGTGCAGCCCTCTACGCGGCGGGCGTGGTGATGTCCGACCGGGGGCAGGCACAGGACACCGCCTGCGCGCAGGGCCATGCCCGGCGCTGCGGCATGGCCGTGCTGCTGGCCAACCACGGAGCGCCCACGGGCGGCTATGCCTGCGTGGGCCACAGCGCCTTCTGGGCACCCGGTGGCGAGCTGCTGGCGCAGGCCGATGGCGGCGGCGACTGGCTGGTGGTCGCGGAGCGCGCTGCCGGCCATTGGTCCGCCCAGGCGGTCGCGGTCGCGCCGTGAACGCGGTCCGTGCTCTTTATTCCGCGCTCATGCTGGGCGCACAGCCCCTGCTGCGCGCCAAGCTGCGCCGCAGGGGCGCGACCGAGCCCGGCTATCTGGCCGCCATCCCCGAGCGCTTCGGCCATTACGAGGGGCCGACGGGGGCGGTGAGCGGCGAGGGCGATGGTCCGCTGGTCTGGATCCATGCCGTCTCGCTGGGCGAAACCCGCGCCGCGGCCATCCTGCTGAAGGCGCTGCGCGCCCAGCTGCCCGGCATGCGGCTCCTGCTCACCCACGGTACGGCTACCGGGCGGGCCGAGGGCGCTAAGCTGCTGCGCCCGGGCGACGTGCAGGTCTGGCAGCCCTGGGATACGCCGGGCGCGGTCGGCCGCTTCCTGGAGCGCTTCCGCCCGGCCATCGGCGTGCTGATGGAAACCGAGATCTGGCCCAACCTGGTGGCGGGCTGCCAGAGGCGCGGCATTCCGCTGGTGCTGGCGAATGCGCGGCTGAACGACAAATCGCTGGCCGGCGCGCTCCGCTGGTCCTGGCTGGCACGGCCGGCCTATGCGGGCCTGATGGCGGTCTGGGCGCAGGCAGAGGCCGATGCCGAGCGGCTGCGCGCGGCCGGCGCCCGGGTGGAGGGCGTCTTCGGCAACCTGAAGTTCGACGTGGAGCCCGATGCCGCGCAACTGGCGCAGGGCCGGGCCTGGCGCGAGGCCAGCCCGCGCCCGGTGCTGCTGCTGGCCAGCAGCCGCGAGGGCGAGGAGGCGGTGTGGCTTGAAGCTCTGCAGCGAAATCGGCCTCAGGCCCTTGCAGGATCATCGCAGGGTGCTATCGAAAACGAAGCAAATGCCGGCCGGTCCGGTGTGCAGTGGCTGGTCGTGCCGCGCCACCCGCAGCGCTTCGCCGAGGTACGCCAGCTGATCGAGGCGGCGGGCCTGAGCGTGTCCTGCCGCAGCGGCTGGGCCGATGCGCCCGATGCGGCCGACGTGTGGCTGGGCGATTCGCTGGGCGAGATGGCGCTCTACTACGGCCTGGCCGATGCCGCGCTGCTGGGCGGCAGCTTCGAACCCCTGGGCGGGCAGAACCTGATCGAGGCTGCGGCCTGCGGCTGCCCGGTGGTCACCGGCCCGCATACCTTCAACTTCGCCGAGGCGGCGCGCCTGGCCTGCGAGGCCGGCGCCGCGCTGCGCGTGGAAGACATGGCCGAGGGCGTGGCGGTGGCGCAGGCCCTGGTGCATGACGGCGTCCGGCTGGCCCAGGCCCGGCAGCAGGCCCGGGCCTTCACCGCCGCGCACCGGGGCGCGGCCGAGGCCACGGCGCGTGCCGTGGCGCAGCGGCTGGCTCAGGCTGCCGCCTGATCGGCTTGCGCTGATTCCTGCTCGTATCCGGCCCGGGCTTGATGCATGTGGCCTTCCGGGGCGGGCCTTCCCGCAAAATGCGGGTCTGCGCACCCGCGCCTCTCCGCCTGCCGGCATGCCAGCTTGCCTTTCCGTCCGCCCATGATCGAAAAACACTACCTCACCGCGCTCTTCGCCCCCGGTTCCATCGCCGTGCTGGCCGGCCGTGCCGATCAGCCCGAGACGCTGACGCCCTGCGGCCGGGCGCTGCACGAGGCGCTGCGTGCGCAGCGCTTCACCGGCACGCTGCAGTTCCTGGACATCCACACCAGCGGCACGCTGGCCGACCTGGCGCAGACCCGGGCCGACCTGGCCGTGATCGCGCTGCCGCCGGCCGACACCGTGGCGGCGCTGGAGGTGGCCGGACGCATCGGCTGCCGCGCGGCGCTGGTGCTCTCGCACGGGCTGGACGGCGACCAGGCGGCGCGGCTCAAGCAGATCGCCCGGCGCGAGGGCATGCACCTGCTGGGCCCGAATTCGCTGGGCCTGCAGCGCCCGCATCTGCAGCTCAACGCCAGCGCGGCAGGGCCGCTGGCGCGCGAAGGCTCGCTGGCGCTGGTCTGCCAGTCGGGCTCGCTCACGGCGTCCATCCTGGACTGGGCCAGCAAGAACGCGGTGGGCTTTTCCACCGTGGTGTCGCTGGGCCGCAATACCGACGTGGACATCGCCGAGGTGCTGGACTTCCTCGCCAACGACGCGCGCACGCAGAGCATCGTGGTCTACATGGAGGGCATCTCCAGCGCCCGGCGCTTCATGAGCGCGCTGCGCTCGGCCGCCAACGCCAAGCCGGTGGTGGTGCTCAAGGCCGGCCGCAAGCCGGCGGGCAACGAGGCCGCCCAGACCCACAGCGGCACCATCGTGGGCAGCGACGACGTGTTCGACGCCGCGCTGCGCCGCGCGGGCGCGGTGCGGGTGCGCTCCTTCGTTGAACTCTTTTCGGCCGCCAAGTGCCTGGCCTCGCGCTACCGGCCGGTGGGCAAGCGCCTGGCCATCATCACCAACGGCGGCGGCCCCGGCGTGCTGGCGGCCGACTGGGTCAACGAGATCCATCTGGAACTGGCCCGGCTTTCTGCCGATTCGGCCACGGCGCTGGCCGCGCAGCTGCCGCCGCTGGCCTCGCTGGCGGACCTGATCGACGTCTCGGAAGAAGCCGGCCCCGAGCATTACCGTGCCGCGCTCGAGTCGGCCGCGCGCGACCGCCAGGTGGACGGCCTGCTGGCCATCTTCTCCCCCAAGGTGGGCTCCGATTCGGCGGCCGTGGCCCGGGTGCTGGCCGAGGCCAAGCAGCACATCGGCAAGCCGCTGCTGGCCTGCTGGATGGGCGATGCCTCGGTGGTGCCGGGGCGCGAGGTGCTGCATTCCGCCGAGATCCCCAACTTCCGCACGCCCGAGGCGGCTGTGGGCGCCTTCGGCAACATCGCCTCGTTCTACCAGAACCAGCAGCTGCTGCAGCAGACGCCGCCGCCGCTCACGGCGCTGGCCAAGCCCGACATCGAGGGCGCGCGCCTGGTCATCGAAAGCGTGCTGGCCGAGCGCCGCAACGTGCTGACCGAGATGGAGTCCAAGACGCTGCTGGCGGCCTTCCACATCCCGGTCACCAAGACCATCCTGGCGCGCTCCGCGCACGAGGCGATGATGATCGCCACGCAGCTGGGCTTTCCGGTGGCGCTCAAGATCGATTCGCCCGACATCGCCCACAAGTCCGACGTGGGCGGCGTGGCGCTCAACATCCACAGCGGCCAGGCCGCCCGCGACACCTACACCGACATGGTGCAGCGCGTCGCGCGGCTGCAGCCCGGCGCCCGCATCAACGGCGTGACGGTGCAGAACATGGCCCGCGCGCGGCGCGGCCGGGAGATCTGCATCGGCGTGGTGACCGACGAGCCCTTCGGCCCGGTCATCACCTTCGGCGCGGGCGGCACCATGGTCGAACTCATCGACGACCGCGCCATGGAGCTGCCCCCGCTCAACCAGTTCCTGGCGCGCCGGCTGATCGACCGCTCCCGCGTGGCCGAAACGCTGGGCGAGTGGCGCGGCGCCAGCGCCGTGCAGCGCGAGGCGCTGGAGCAGGTGCTGCTGCGGGTGTCCGAGATGGTCTGCGCGCTGCCGCAGTTGCGCGAGATGGACATCAACCCGCTGATCGCCGACGAGGAGGGTGCGGTGGCGGTGGATGCGCGCATCGTCATCGCCAGCGTGGGCCAGGGCCTGGCGGCGCGGGCCGATGTAGGTGGGCCCAGCACCTATCACCATCTGGCGATCCTTCCGTACCCGGCGCGCTACGAGCAGATCTGGCCCATGCGCGGGGGCGGCGAATTCCTGGTGCGGCCGATCCGCCCGGACGACGCGCAGATGCTGCAGACCCTGGTCAAGGGCATGTCGCCCGAGAGCCGCTACTTCCGCTTCATCTCGCAGATCGCCGAGCTGCCCGCCAGCATGCTGGCGCGCTTCACGCTCATCGACTACGACCGCGAGATGGCGCTGGTGGCCGTGGTGCGCGAACGCAGCGTGAACGCGGCGGGCGACGTGAGCGAGACCGAGCGCGTGGTGGGCGTGTCGCGCTACGTGACCAATCCGGACCAGTCGAGCTGCGAATTTTCCCTGGTGGTGGCCGACGACTTCAACGGCCGCGGCCTGGGCTCGCGCCTGATGCTCAGCATCATGGACGTGGCCCGCGACCGGGGCCTGGCCGAGATCAACGGGCTGGTGCTCTCCAACAACCCCAGCATGCTCAAGCTCATGCGGCGCCTGGGCTTCGAGGTCAAGGCCTTCGAGGAAGACCGGGACTTCAAGCTGGTAGTGCATCAGCTGTAGCAGCCGGCCGGCACTTTTCCAGCTGCTATCTATTCGACAGCTGGTTGCCCAGGTTCCGCATGGGCTGGCTGTGGAAAGGCTGGAGTTTCAGCGCACCAGCAGCGCATCCAGCGCGTTCACGTCCTGGTCGGTCAGCGTGCCGGCGGCCTGCTTCAGGCGCAGCCCGCCCATCAGCACGCCATAGCGGGCCTGGGCCAGGTCGCGCCGGGTCTGGAACAGCTGGCTCTGCGCGTTCAGCACGTCGATGTTGATGCGCACGCCCACCTGGTAGCCCAGCTGGTTGGCCTCCAGCGCGCTCTGGCTGGAGGCCTCGGCGGCCTGCAGCGCGGCGACCTGGCTCTGGCCCGACTGCACGCCGAAGAAGGCCGTGCGCGTGGCCTGCGCCACGCTGCGGCGGGCGTTCTCCAGGTCGGCGCGTGCTTTTTCCTCCAGCGACAGCGTTTCCTTCACGCGGTTCTGCACGGCGAAGCCGGCAAAGAGCGGCAGTGTGAGCGCCACGCCCACGGTGGCGTTGTTGGTGCGCGAGTTCAGGCCCGGCGTGGTGACGGTGCCGCGCGGGTTGCGCACCACGGCATAGCCGGCCTGCAGATCGACGGTGGGCAGGTGGCCGGCCTCGGCCTTGCGGGTTTCCAGCTCGGCCACGTCCAGCGCGATGGCGGCCTGCCGCACCTGCGGCTGCTGGTCCTCGGCCGTGGCGACCCAGGTATTCACGTCGGCGGGCAGCACCGGCGGCAACTGCACAGGCTGCTTGAGCGGCAGCGGCGCCGTGCCCGGGCGGCCCACCAGCTGGTCCAGTGCCAGGCGCTTGACGCGCAGGTCGTTCTCTGCGGCGATCTCCTGCGCCGCCACCAGGTCGAAGCGCGCCTGCGCCTCGCGCGAATCGGTGATGGTGGCGGTGCCGACCTCGAAGTTGCGCTGCGCGGCGGCGCGCTGCTCGGTCACCGCAGCCTTCTGCGCCTGCACGAAGCTCAGCGTGTCCTGCGCTGCCAGCACGTCGAAATAAGCCTGGCTCACGCGCACCAGCAGGTCCTGGCTGGCGGCATCGAGCTGCGCCTGGGCGATGGCCACGCTGCGCTGGCCCTGCTCGAAGGCGATGCGGTTGGCGGGCCGGTAGAGCGGCTGGGTGGCGTTCACGCCGATCTGCTGCGTGGGCGCGTCCAGGTCGATGGGCGGGCGGCTGACCTCGGTCTGCGCATAGCTGGCGCCGGCCGAAAGGCCCACGCTGGGCAGCAGGCCGGCACGGGCCTGCTCGGCCCGGCTTCCGGCGGCATCGAACTGCGCCCGGGCGGACTGCCAGGCGGCGTCGTAGCTGCGGGCCAGCGCCACCATCTCGGACAGGCTCTGCGCCCGTGCCGGCGAGGCGAGGCCCAGCGATGCGCAGGCGGCCAGTGCGGCACAGGCAAGCCGCGCCAGAGAGGTCTTCAGCATAAGTCTCGTCTTTCTTCCTCGTGTCAGCCAGATCCATCCAGGGCTCGGCCACGCCGTGGCTGCGGCGTGGAGCGAAAAGAAAAGGCGCTGCGCGGCGCGCTCAACCCGGCTCAGTAGCGCGGCACGGCCGGGTCGCGTTCCTGCGACCAGGCATCGATGCCCCCGCTGATGTTGGCGACCCGCTCGAAGCCGTGGTGTTCCAGGAAGCCCGCCACCCTCAGGCTGCGCATGCCGTGGTGGCACAGGCAGGCGATGGGGCGGGCGGCATCGAGTTCGGCCAGGCGGTCGGGCAGCGAGCCCATGGGAATGGAGAGCAGCTCGAAGCCTTCGGGCGCGACGCTGGCGGTCTGCAGCTCCCACGGCTCGCGCACGTCCAGCACCAGGGGGCGGCCGGCCTCGGGCGCGGCGGCGAACCAGTCGGACAGTTGGGCGGGGCGGACGTGGTCGATCATGCGAGGCTTCGATCAGGGAAAAAGAGGAGACGACGCTGGAGCGCCAAGGCCGGCGCCCGGCTGCCGGGGATCAGAACGTGAAGGTCGAGGGCTCGGGGAAGCGCTGCAGTCGCGGCGCGATGGTGTCCCAGGGCGTGGTGGTGTCGAAGCGGTTGCCGGCGCGGCGCACGAAGGTGGCGCGCATCATCGGCTCCAGGCCCACGACGGCACCCAGCCGGCCGCCGTCGCGCAGCAGGGACAGCAGCGCCTGGGGCACTTCGGCCACGGAGCCGCTCAGCACGATCACGTCGAACGGGCCTTGGGGTAGCTGGCCTGCATCGGCGCCGTCGGCCTGGCGCACTTCCACGTTGGCGATGCCGGCGCTCTGCAGGTTCTCGCGGGCGAATTCGACCAGTTCGGGGGCGATTTCCAGCGTGGTCACGTGTTCGGCACGGGACGCCAGCAGCGCCGCCATGTAGCCGGAGCCGGTGCCGATCTCCAGCACGCGGTCGGTGGGCTTGACCTGCAGGTCCTGCAGCATGCGGGCTTCCACGCGCGGCGCCAGCATGCACTGGCCCAGGCGCAGGGCTTCGTCGGCCGATGCGTTGAGCGGGATCTCGGTGTCCATGAAGGCCATGCCGTAGTGGGCTGCGGGCACGAACTCTTCCCGGCGCACGACCGCGAGGAGATCCAGCACCTCGGGATCGAGCACGTTCCAGGGACGGATCTGCTGCTCGATCATGTTGTAGCGCGCCTGCGCGATCGGATCGCTGGCATTGGCGGACGTGTTCAGGGGCATGTTCATGGGAGGACTCCGGGACTCGTGGATCAGTGGGTCAGGACGACGGTGACAAACCCACGATTCTAGGCGGGGCAAGGTCGGCTTCCGCGCGCACGCAGAAGCCGCGCAGCAAGGTGTCGGCGACCGTGGCGATATAGCGTTCGGGCTCGATCGAGCCCGGCCCGCCTGCGCACACGCCCAGCGCATGCTGGTTCATCGCCAGGAAGATGAGCGGTGCGATCACGGGATAGATGGCGTAGTCCAGGTCGGCCACCTCGAACTCGCCCCGGTCCACGCCGCGCTGCAGGGCGCGGCGTATCAACCGGTTGGCGGGCTCCACCACCTCTTCGCGGTAGAAGCGGGCGATCTCGGGGAAATTCTGGGCCTCGTAGAGCATCAGCTTGGTGATGCCCGAGGCGCGCGTGGAGCCGATGCGGTCCCACCATTCCTGCAGGCAGCAGCGGATCAGCTCGCAGGTGGTTCCGGTGAAGGTATCCACCTCCATGTCCCATTCAGCGAAGCGGCCGGCGATGCTGTCCCGCACCACGGCCTTGAAGAGATCTTCCTTGCTGGGGAAATAGAGGAACAGGGTGCCCTTGGACACTCCGGCGCGCGCAGCCACCTCGTCCACCTTGGTGGCGGCATAGCCTTTTTCGACGAACAGGTCGAGCGCGGCTTCGAGCAGTTCGCCCGGGCGGGCTTCCTTGCGTCGTTCGCGCCGCGGGCTGTCATCTGCGGCGGGGCTGGATGGATGGGGCTTGGGGAGCATCGTTCCTGGAACGGCGGATACGGAAAGAACCGGTGGCCCCTTCGGGCCGCATGCGGCATGGATGCCGCGCGCTTTTCGGCAGTTCGATTGCGGCTCTTAATGACCAGCTGGTTAGTAAGCAATGTAGCAGCCTCCCAACGCAGCGTCAACGTCGCAGGGGCGGGCGCGCCGCTCCTGCGCTGTCCCGCCCAAGCCCTTGCTGGCATGCCAAGTGTTCGCGGGCCTGCCGGTTCGAGGGCGGCGCGGCGCCTACCATGCTCGGTTCGCAGGCCTTGACGGCCCGCGTTCCTGCAACCAGCGAAACACACAAGAGAGGCTTCATGGAAGATTCGAAAGACCGGCGGCTCGAGTCCATCGTCCTGGGCGGCGGCTGCTTCTGGTGCACCGAGGCCGTGTTCGACCGCGTGCGCGGCGTGGTCGATGTGGAAAGCGGCTACGCCAACGGACATGTCCCTGCGCCGACCTACGAGCAGATCTGCACCGGCCAGACCGGCCATGCCGAGGTGGTCAAGCTCAGCTTCGACCCGGCCGTGATCGGCGTGCGGGAGATCCTGGAGATCTTCTTCGCCACACACGACCCCACCACGCCCAACCGACAGGGCAACGACGTGGGCACGCAATACCGCAGCGGCATCTATTTCACCGATCCGGCGCAGGAAGCGGTGGCGAAGGAACTGATCGCGCAGATGGCGCAGGACGGCCTCTTCGGCGCACCCATCGTGACCGAGGTGCTGCCCCTGCAGAGCTACTGGCCCGCCGAGGACTACCACCAGGACTACTACCTGAACCATCCCCAGCAGGGCTACTGCGCCTTCGTGGTCGGCCCCAAGGTGGCCAAGTTCCGCAAGACTTTCACCCGGTACCTCAAGCCCGAGCCGGCGTGAACCGGTCGGCGGCAGGCCGGGCATGCCGCATAATGCAACCCATTTGCGTTATTGGCTGCCTGCCATCCAGGGGCAGCCCCGTCTTGCGCCCATCCGTTCCATGCCTCGCGCCGCCGCTTCCTCCCAGCCTGCCAGCCCGGCTCCGGCGCTGCCGCCCGGCCTGCGCTCCACCCGTGCCACCCGTGCCACGCTGGCGCTGCTGTCGCAGCAGCCCGGCGCTGCGCTGTCCGAGGCCGAGGTGGAAGCCGCTCTGACCAGCGCCGGCGTGGCGGTGAACCGTGTCACCGTCTATCGGCTGCTCGACCGCCTGGCCGGCGCCGGCCTGCTGCGCCGGCAGGTGGATGCCCAGCGTGTGGCGCGCTACACCCTGGCGCAGCCCGAGGCGCCCGAGCAGGGCGGCCTGCCGCGCTTCGAGTGCGACGACTGCCACCGGCAGTTCCGCCTGTCCGAGGGATCGGAAAAGCTGCAGAACGCCACCCGGCAGATGCTCAAGGCGCTGGCCTCCGCCGGCCATGAGGACCTGGCCGTGGACATCGCCGTGCGCGGGCGCTGCGCGGGCTGCGCCCACCCGGCCGAAGGGGCGGGCGCGTGATCGCCGCGCAGGGCCTGGCCTTCCGGCATGCAGGCGCCGCCGCGCCGCTGCGCTTTCCCGACGTCCGGCTCGCCCAGGGCGGACGGCTGCTGCTGCGCGGGCCTTCGGGCACGGGCAAATCCACCTGGCTGGCGCTGGTAGGCGGGCTGCGCCGCGCCTCGGCCGGTTCGCTGGAGGTGGCGGGCACGCCGCTGGACACCCTGGGCAGCGGCGCAACGCTGGATGCCTGGCGGGCCAGGAGCATCGGCTTCCTGCCGCAGCGCCTGCACCTCAGCGCAGCCCTGACCGTGGCGCAGAACCTGGCGCTGCCCTATCTGGCGGCCGGGCTGCCGCGCGACGACGCGGCCATCGCGGGCGTGTTGCAGCAGCTGGGCCTGGACCCTGCGCTCGCCGCGCGCCGCCCGCACCAGCTTTCGGGCGGGCAGGCGCAGCGCGTGGCGCTGGCGCGGGCCGTGCTGCTGCGCCCCCGCGTGCTGCTGGCCGACGAGCCCACGGCCAGCCTGGACGACGCCTCCGCCGCCGCTGCGCTGGCGCTGCTGCATGCCACGGCCGAGCGCTGCGGCGCCACCCTGGTCGTGGCCACGCACGATGCCCGGGCCGCCCGCTGGCTGCTGGCGCTGGAGGGCGCCCAGGCGTTGCAGCTAGGGGCGGCCGAGGACGCTGCCGCCATCGCCCGGCATCCATCGGATGAAAAGGGCCGTTTGCCATGAAGGCCGTAGCAGGCATTGCCGCGCTGGCTTGGCGCTACCTGTGGGCCCGGCCGCTGCAGGCCGTGCTCAACCTGCTGCTGCTGGCGCTGGGCCTGGCCGTGGTCACCCTGGTGCTGCTGGTGGGCACGCAGATCGACCGGGGCTTCGAGCGCGACGTGCAGGGCATCGACCTGGTGGTGGGCGCCAAGGGCAGTCCGCTGCAGCTCATCCTGGCCGGCGTCTTCCACATCGATGTGCCGCCCGGCAACATCGCCCTGGCAGACTTCGAGGAGCTGCAGCGCAACCCCATGGTGGCGCAGGCCATTCCGCTGAGCCTGGGCGACAGCTTCCGTGGCTACCGCATCGTGGGCACGACGCCGGAATATCCGGCGCACTACGGCGCCCCATTAGCCCAGGGCACGCTCTGGCAGGCACCCATGCAGGCGGTGCTGGGCGCTACCGTGGCCCGGTCCATGGCGGCGGGTGCCGATGCGCAGGGCGGGGCGCTCCTCGGCCGGCGCTTCGTGGGCACCCACGGGCTCGCCGGCGGCGGGCACGAGCACGGCGACCATCCCTACACCGTGGTGGGCGTGCTGGCGCCCTGCGGCTGCGTGCTGGACCGGCTGGTGCTGACCTCGCTCGAATCGGTCTGGCAGGTGCATGAGCACGCCCAGGCCGACGACCCGGATGACCTGGCCGAATTGCGCAAGGAGCGCGAAGTGACTCTGGCCCTGGTGCGCTACCGCAGCCCGCTGGCCGCCGTCACGCTGCCGCGCGCCATCAATTCCGGCACGCCCATGCAGGCTGCCGCGCCCGCGGTGGAGATCACCCGCCTGGTGCGCCTGCTGGGCGTGGGCGCCGATGTGCTGCGCGCCTTCGGCGGCGTGCTGCTGGGCGTGGCGGCGCTCAGCGTGTTCATGGCCCTGTGGAGCGCGGTGCGCGAACGCCGCGCCGACCTGGCGCTGCTGCGCCTGCTGGGCGCGCCGCCCTGGCGCGTGGCCGGCCTGCTGCTGGCCGAGGCCCTGTGGCTGGCGCTGCTGGCCTCCGCCGCCGGGCTCGCGCTGGGTCATGGCCTGGCCGCCATCGCCGGACAGATGCTGCGCGCGCAGGGTTCCATGCCGGTCAGCGGCGCACTGTGGCTGCCCGAGGAATGGGCCGTGCCCGCCCTGGCGCTGGCCGTGGCCTGCCTGGCGGCTTTGCTGCCCGTGTGGCGCGCCTATCGCACCGACGTGGCCGACCTGCTGGCCCAGCCCTGAATCTTTACCACTCGTTTTTCTTTCATCCATCTCACCGAAAGGCATTCCATGAAGCGTTTCCTCTCCCGCCTGGCCCTCGCTCCCTTGCTGGCCCTCGCAGCCCTGTCCAGCGTGCAGGCCCATAGCGCCGACGAGGAAAAGGCCGACGCCGAGCGCCACCGCGCCATGGCCGCCGCGCACGAAGCCGCCGCCAAGTGCCTGGAAGCGGGCAAGGGCCACGACCAGTGCATGAAGGAACTGCAGGCCGCCTGCAAGGGCCTGGCCATCGGCAAGTTCTGCGGCATGAAGCACCAGCATTGATGCGGAGCCCTTGCCGCCGCACGTGACGGCTACTGTCACACCCCCCGACTAGCATTGCGCCCCTTCATGAATTCCACCCGCTTCCTGCACAGCCTGTCCCTGGCAGCCCTGCCTGCCGCATGCATGGCCTGCGCCCTGCTGGCCGGGCCGGGTGCGGCGCGGGCCCAGAGCCCGCAGCAGGCGCCGGCCCCCGGGGCGCCCGTGCTCTCTTCGCCGCTGGGCGGCGGTGCGCTGCCGGCCGGCCAGGGGCCTGGCTTCCACAGCCCGCAAAGCCCCATCAAGCCGCTGCCGCAGCGCAGCGACGTGGTGCCGTGGTCCAGCCTCACCGACCTCACCAAGAAAACCCTGCGCACCCGCATCGAGCCCGTGTTCACCAGCGAGCAGAAGGCCATGAACGGCACGGTGCGCCGGGTGCAGGGCTTCATGGTGCCCATGGATACCAAGCCGGGGCAGAAACACTTCCTGCTGACCTCGGTGCCGCTGACCTGCCCGTTCTGCATTCCCGGCGGGCCGGAAAGCATGATCGAGGTGAAGGCGCGCACGCCGGTGCGCTATTCGCTCGAACCCGTCGTGGTCGAAGGGCGGTTCCAGACCCTGCAGGACGACCAGTACGGCCTGTTCTACCGCATGGTGGACGCTAAACAGGTGGATTGATCCGCCTGCCGCCGCCGCTCCACCGCTTCCTTCTTTCCCAGCCGCATGCTTCAGCGCCTTCCGCTCAATGCCCGCGCCGCCCTCTGGTGGCTGGCCCTGTGCCTGCTCGTGGCGCCGGCGCTGGGCCGCATGCACCAGGTGCTGCACGGGCCGGCGTTCCGGGCGCAGGCCATGGCGGCGCCTGCGGCCGGCGCCCAGGAGCAGCACGGCGGCTTCGCAAGCGAAGCTTCCCCTGCCCACGGCACGGTGGAAGCGCTTTTCGGCAGCCACACCGGCAGCACCTGCGATCTGCTGGACCTGCTGCTGTTCGGCGCCTTCCTGCTGCCAGCGCTCTGGCTGCTGCCGGTGCGCGATCTGGTGCCGCCGCCGCAGACGCCGCCGCTGGCCTCGGCCAGTGCCAGGGTGCTGCGCCGCTTCCTGGCCCGCGCTCCGCCAGCGGCGTCCGCCGTGCTCCAGGCCTGAACGCGGCCCGGCCCCGAAGCGGGTGCCGGTACGTGGCCTGTAGGCCTTCCCTTCTTACTCCCGTTCCTTTCGTCCGCTCGCTGGCCGCATGCCTCCAGCCGGTTCCCCGAGGGCCACCAGGTCCAGGGGCTGGCTGCCGCACGCCGCCATTCCGCTCGGCCGGCGCCGTGGACGTGCGCGTCCGCCCGTCCTGTTCCGTTCCTGTTTTCTTTTCCTGCATTCGCCATGACTTCTTCCTACTCCACCTCTTCGGGCATTTCGCGTTCCGCGCGCCGCGGCCTGGCACTGCACCCGCTGGCCAGCGCCGTGCTGGTGCTGCTGGCCTGCCAGGCCCAGGCGCAGACCGCCCCGGCGGCGGCTCCTAGCGCCCCCACGGCCCGCCTGTCCGAAGTGACCGTGACCGGCAACCCGCTGGGTTCCGAGACGGTGGTGGCGCCCGCCGCCCAGCTTTCGGGCGACGACCTCACGCTGCGCACCCGGTCCACCCTGGGCGAAACGCTGGACGGCCTGCCGGGCGTGAGCAGCACCTATTTCGGCCCGAACGCCAGCCGCCCCATCATCCGCGGCCTGGACGGCGACCGAATCCGCGTGCTGCAGAACAGCGGCGCCACGCTGGACGCCTCGGCTCTGAGCTTCGACCACGCCGTGCCCACCGAGGCCCTGACCACCGAGCGCATCGAAGTGCTGCGCGGCCCGGCTGCGCTGCTCTACGGCGGCAGCGCCGTGGGCGGCGTGGTGAACGTGATCGACAACCGCATTCCGCGCGAACCCCTGAACGGCGTGGACGGCAAAGTCGAAGCCTCGGGCGCCACCGGCAACGGCGAGCGTGCGGGCGCCGCCATGATCGAAGGCGGCAACGACCGCTTCGCCGTGCATGCCGACGTGTTCGACCGCAACACCGACGACGTGCGCGTGCCCAAGGACCTGGACTGCACCAAGCCCGGCTCGCCCGCCCAGGCGCGGCGCATCTGCAACTCGGCCAGCCACACGCGCGGCGGCGCGGTGGGCGGCACGGCTTTCTTCGACCGGGGCTACCTGGGCCTGTCGGCCAGCACCTACCGCAGCGACTACGGCACCGTGGCCGAAGACGACGTGACCATCGGCATGCGTTCCAACCGCTATGCGCTGGACGGCCTCTGGCGCCTGGATGCCGGCCCGCTGCAGAGCGTGCGCGTGCAGGCCAGCCACACCGACTACCGCCACACCGAATTCGAGGGCGGAGCGCCCGGCACCACCTTCCGCAACGCGGGCAACGACCTGCGCGTGGAGGCGAAGCACGCGCCCATCGGCCGGCTGCAGGGCGTGGTCGGCCTGCAGGCCGAGGCCTCGCGCTTCTCGGCCGTGGGCGAGGAAGCCTTCGCCCCGCGCAGCCGCAGCCAGAGCACTGCGCTCTTCGTGCATGAAGAGCTGGGCACGGACTGGGGCAAGCTGACTTTCGGCGCCCGCACCGAGCGCGACACGGTGGAATCCTTCGGTCTGGCCGGCGTGGACCGCTTCGCCACCGGCAAGCACGACTTCAACCCGCACAGCGCGGCCGTGGGCGCCCTGGTGAACCTCACGCCGGCCTGGCAGCTGACCTCCAACCTGTCGTACACCCAGCGCGCGCCCAAGGACTACGAGCTGTTCGCCAACGGCCCCCACGTGGCGACCGTGGCCTGGGAGACCGGCAACCCCAACCTGGGCCTGGAGAAATCCACCAGCCTGGATCTGGGCGCGGCCTGGAAGAGCGGCCCGCACCGCTTCGCCATGACCGGCTTCGTGAGCCAGTTCTCCAACTACATCGGCCTCACGCCCACGGGCGTGTCTCGCGACGACGACGGCAATGCCGTGCCGGTCGGCACCGCCGACTCCCTGCCCGAGTACCTCTACCAAGGCATGCGCGCACGCTTCTACGGCCTGGAAGCCAGCGGCAACGTGCGACTGGTGGGCGACAGCGGCCTGGTGGCGCCGTCTTCGAGCGTGCTGGGCGGCGGCTCCACGCTGGATCTGCAGATGCGCGGCGACTTGGTGCGCGCCAGCAACCGCGACACCGGCCAGCCGCTGCCGCGCATCTCGCCCCTGCGCCTGGGCAGCACGCTGCTGTGGGCCGGCGGCCCGTGGCGCGCAGGCCTGGGCTTCGACTACCTGGCCGCGCAGAACCGCGTTCCCAACGACGGCACCCGCGCCACCAGCGCCTACACGCTGTGGAACGCCTCGCTGGGCTACCGCACGCAGTGGCAGTTCGGCGCGACCCGCAGCAACGTGCTGTGGTATGCACGCCTGGACAACATCACCGACAAGCTGGCCTACAGCCCCACGTCCATCCTGACGACGACGGCGTATCCCAAGGCTCCGCTGCCGGGCCGCAGCCTGAAGGTGGGCGTGAAGGTGGACTTCTGATGTGAAGACGAGACGGGGCGGCGCCTTCGCGCCCGCCCCGTTGCACCAGGCATCCAGCCAGCATTCCACGGGGGCCGCGAGGCCCCCGTTTTGCTTTCCGTGAATGCTCTACCAGCGGTGCGTGTAGCTGGCCGTGAGCACGGCGCCCGCTGCCGGCAGGCGGCTGTTGTTGCTGCCGCTGCGCATCAGCTGGCTGTAGAGCGGCAGGTAGTAGCGGTCGAACAGGTTCTGCACGCCGACGTTGACGGTGTTCTTCTCGTCGATGGCGTAGCGCCCCAGCAGGTCCACCGTGTAGTAGCTGCGCACGTCGGCGCGGGCGAACTGGGTGCGGCCGTCGGCCAGCCGGTAGTCGCGCGCGCCGAACCAGGTGAGCTGCGCGCGCAGGCTCCAGCGCTGCCCGGGCTGGTACTGCACATAGGCGGTGATCTTCAGCGGCGGGATGCGGTAGCCCGTCATGGGCTGGTCGGCCGTGGCGCCCTGCGGTGTCTCGCGGCCCTGCATCCAGGTCAGCGTGCCGCCGCCGCTCCAGTGGCGGCCGTAGTGGTCCACCGTGGCTTCCACGCCGCGGATGCGCTCGCGCGTGCGCTGCAGGCGCAGCCCGTTGTTGAAGGACTGGATGGCGCCCAGGTCGGAGCGCGAATGGAACACCGCCAGCGTGCCCAGCGTGTCGCCGAAGGCGCCGCGCCAGCCGGCTTCGTAGTTGTCGGTCTTGACGGGCTCCAGCTCGGACGCGTTGATGTCGAAGGAGGCCCCCGCATTGCGCAGCTGCAGGCCCACGTCGGGCAGATCGAAGCCCTGGCTGAACGAGGTGTAGAACTCGTGGTCCGGCACCGGCTTGAACGACAGGCCTGCGTTGTAGAGCGTGGCGTCGTAGCTCACCCGGCCGCCGCGCACCGTGGCGGGCCGGGCCACGCGCGACTGCGACAGCGGCCGGAAGTCGTCGAAGCTCGCCTGGGCGCGCTCGTAGCGCAGGCCGCCTTCGGCCGACCAGCGGCTGTCGAAGCGGTGCTGCAGCTGCGCGAAGGCGCCGGCGCTGCGCGTGGTCGTCCAGGGCAGGTAGGTCAGCTCGCCTGTGGGGCGGAAGACCAGGCCCCGGCTGGCGTCGTAGAGCGCCGGGTCGAACACCGTGAGCGGCATGTCGCTGCGCTCCTGGATGTAGTCGGCACCCCAGACCAGGCGCGAGTCCTTGGCAGCGCCCAGGGGCGTTTCCACCGTGAGCCGCCCGCCGAACACCTTGTTGTTCTGCGTGACCTGGTCCACCTGGTTGCCGCGGTTGGTGTTGGCGCGCGAATCGAAGGGCGCGAAGCGCGTGAAGTTGTCGCGTCCGTAGAGCAGTGCGGACAGCTTGCTGCCGGCCAGGTCCTTGTGCTCGTAGCTGGCGCTCAGCATGGTGTTGTCGATCTGGTTCTGCTCGGCCAGCTGAAGGCCGCGCAGGGCCCGCGCCGCCACGCTGCCCGGCGGCGCGGCGTTCACCGACGGGTCGCTCGCGTAGTCCGAATGCTGGCGCGCCCGCAGATGGCTGGCGGCCAGCTGCAGGCGCTGGTTGCCGTCGATGCGAAAGCCCAGTTTGCCGCCCAGGCTGTAGGTGTTGGAATCCATCAGGTCGCCCTGGCTCACGTCGGGCGCGATGCGGTCGCCATGGCCGTCGTAGCCGCTGGGCGTGCGGCGCGCGGAGATGTCCACCTCGTAGTCGATGGCGTCCTTGCCGCCCGACACGAACTGCTGCACCTGGCCGCCCAGGCCGTCGCGGTGCAGGCCGGAGAGCGCCGTTTCTGCGCCGACCGTGGTCTGCACGATCTTTTCGCCGTTGGCCGGCCGCGTCGTCACCGAGACGATGCCGCCCGTGGCGCCGCTGCCGTAGATGGCATTGCTGCCGCGCAGCACTTCCACGCGCTCGATGCGGCCGGGATCGATGTTGACCAGGTTGCGCGCCGTGTCGCGGTTGGTGTTGAGCGGAATGCCGTCCACCAGCACCAGCACGTTGCGTCCGCGCAGGGTCTGGCCGAAATCGGTGAGCGAGCGGCTGGAGTCCGACATGCCGGGCACGCTCTTGGCCAGCATGCCGCCCAGGTTGGCCGAGGTGGCGCGCAGCGCGTCGAGCTCCTGACCCTCGATCACCGTGACCTGGCGGGTGGGCTGCATCAGCGAGCCGCCGCCCAGGCGCTGGTCGTTCACCACGACGGTGGACAGCGTGGCGGCCTCGGCCGGTGCGGGGGCTGGTGCCGATGCCGGAGCCGCATCTGCCGCCGGGCGGCGCGTGGCCGGTTCGCGCACCATGGCGTCGGCGCGCACGCGCAGCCCGGCGGGCGTGTCGTCGAAGGCCAGGCCCGAGCCCGCCAGCGCCTGCTGCAGCGCCTGGGCTGCCGTCATCGCTCCCCGCACGGGCGGCGCCTGCCGGCCGGCCAGCAGTGCGGGGTCGGCCGTGATGGTGCGGCCCGCGGCCTGGCCGATGCGGGTCAGCGTGGCGGCCAGCGGCCCGGCCGGAATGTCGAAGGCGGCGACGGCCTGGCCCGGGGCGGCGGCGGAGCCCTGGGCCAGGGCCAGGGGCGCGGCGCAATACAGCAGGGCGGCCAAGGCCAGTGGATGCCGCAGCTGGGCCGGGGAGAGAGATGAAGAAGGCATGGACGGGTTTCCTTTCTTTCGCTGGGTTGTCGCAACCCTTGTGGCGCGAGCGCGGAAAACCCCTCAGGAATCTTTCTCGATGGAAACCAGCCAGGGACCGAAGCGGCGTACCGCCACGGGCAGCGCCTGGGCCAGCGCGGCCAGCACCTCGTCGATCTGCAGCCGGAAGATGCCGAACACACGCAGGCCGGCGGCGGCCGGGTCCAGGCGGATGTGGCCGGCGAAGTAGGGGCGGACGGCGTCCACCACGTCGGCCAGCGTCCAGTCGTCGGCGGCCAGCATGCCGTCGCGCCAGGCCGCGCGGTCGGCGGGACGGCCGGGCAGGGGCTGCCACGGGCCGGCGGCCGTGGCGAGCACGCCTTCGCCGGGCGCGAGGCGCCGGGTGAGGCCATCGGCGGCCGTGAGCAGGGCGCTGCCTTCAAGCGCGACGACTTCCGTGGCGCCCGGGTGCAGCCGGCACATCAGGCTGGCCTGGTCCAGCACGGCCTGCACCTGCGGGGCGACGACGGTGAGAGGGCCCGCGCCTGCCGCCGTGTTCGTGGCGATCAGCGCGCCGGCCCGCAGCAGCAGGCGGGAGCCGTCCCTGTCGATCGCCGACCGGGCGTCCAGCAGCACGCTGGCGCCCTGGGCCAGGGCGATGCTGCGGCGCTCGCCCGTGCCGGTGCGCAGGTCGGCGGCGATCTGCGCCAGCGGCGCCTGCCGGTCGGCCAGCCAGGCCGTGGCCCCGCCCACCCCCGCCACGGCCAGCGCGCCGCGCAGCAGGGAGCGGCGGCGGGCGGTGGTCAGCAGCGCCTGCCGCGCGGCCATGGCATGGCCGGCGCCGGCCTGGCCGCCCTGGGCGCGCAGGCCTTGCAGCGCCGCGATCGGCTCCTGCAGCGCGCCGGCCACCCGGCCCCATGCCTGGCGGTGCTGCGGCGCCTCGGCCAGCCAGCGCTCGAAGGCGGCCTGCTGCGCGGCATCCAGCGGGGCGGATTCCTGGCGCACCTTCCAGGCGACGGCGGTGCGCAGAGCCGCGTCCTGCAGAGCCGCATCGCTCATGGGGCGTAGCGCAGGCAGTGCAGCAGGGCGCGCTGCATGTGGCGCTCCACCGTGGCCAGCGACACGCCCAACTGCCGGGCGATGTCAGGATAGGTCAGGCCGTCCAGCCGCGAGAGCAGGAAGGCGGCCTTGACCGGCGCGGGCAGGGAGCCCAGCGCGCGGTCGATGTGCTGGATGGCGTCCAGCATGAGCGCGTGCTCTTCGGGAGAGAGGGCCAGCGCCTGTGGCATGTGGCGCAGGGTGTCCAGATAGGCCTGCTCCAGGTCGCGGCGGCGCCACAGGCCGAACAGCACGCGCTTGGCCAGGGTGGTCAGGAAGGCGCGCGGCTCGCGGATGTCGCTGCGCCCTCCGTCCTCGGCCACGCGCAGAAAGGTCTCGGCCGCCACGTCGTCCGCATCGCTGGCATTGGCCAGCCTGCGCCGCAGCCGGCCGTGCAGCCAGCCATGGTGCTCGCGGAACATCGCTTCCATCTGGTCTCTGAACGTGGCGGATGGCATCGGTGGAAAAGGGGGAAGGCGTGGGCGGATGGAAAGCACAGCATTCTAAATAAGAACCATTATCGAATGCTCGCGTCGTACGTCCTTTCCTGCAGCCGGGGGCCGGGCGGTGCGTCTCAGGCGGCTTCGGGGCTGCTGCGGTAATGCGCCACCAGCGCCTCGACCAGCGCGTCCGCGTAGCCCGGCAGCCTGTCCCGATCGCGTACCAGCACGTAGCGTTCGCGCACGCTCCAGGCGTCGGCGAGCTCCACCAGCGCCAGGCCCGACGCGGCCTGGTGCCGGCGCGCAGCGCTTTCCGGCACGATGCCGACCCCCACGCCTGCGCCGATCATGCGGCACATGGCGTCGAAGCTGGACAGCTGTATGCGCAGCTTGAGCGGCTGGCCCAGCCGCTCCGTCACCTGGGCGAGAAAGGTCTGCAGCGTGCTGCCGGCCTGCAGGCCCACATGGTCCTCCGGCAGCGTGTCGGCGAAGGGGTGTGCTGCCGCACAGGCCAGCACCAGCCGGTCGGTGCTGAAGTGGATGGCCTGCAGGCCCAGCGTGTCCACCGCGCCAGCGACGATGCCCACGTCGGCCCGGCCGTCCAGCACGCCGCGCGCGATCTCGGCGTTCGGTTTTTCCTGAAGGTCCACGTTCACGCGCGGGTGCGCGGCCAGGAAGGCCGGCAGGATGTCGGGCAGGAAGTCGGTCACGGCCGTGGTGTTGGCGAAGACGCGCACATGGCCGCGCAGGCCGCCGCCGTATTCCTGCAGGTCGGCGCGCAGCTGGTCCACCTGCCGCAGCACGCCGCGGGCGTGGTGCAGGAAGGCTTCGCCGGGCGGGGCCAAGCGCACGCCGCGGGCTTCGCGGTAGAGCAGCGGCAGGCCGCTCTGCGCTTCCAGCGCCTTGATGCGGGCACTGGCCGCCGCCAGCGAGAGGTGCTGGCGCGCAGCCGCGCGAGTGAGGCTGCCTTCGTCGGCGGCATGGACGAAGAGACGCAGGTCGGTCAGGTCGAAGTGCATGGACTAACGCGTTTCGCCGGGCGAAGCCTTCGGTATGGCCGAAGGCTCGGTTTGGAAATGCGCGATTGTGCGCCCCGCGGGCCAGGGCGACCATGCAGCCCATGACCCAAGCATCCGAGACATTCCAGGCGGCTTCTTTCCTGGACCCCGCAGAGCTGGCCCGCCTGCAGGCCTGGCAGGGCCGCACCGAATCCACCATCGACCTCATCGCCGCCGCGCCCGTGCGCGGCCTGGCCGCCACGCTGGACCGGGACGACCCGCTGCCCGCTGCCGGCACGCTGCTGCCGCCGCTCTGGCACTGGGCTTATTTCCTGCCCCACGCCCGCCAGAGCGCGCTGGGGCCCGACGGCCATCCGCAGCGCGGCGGCTTCCTGCCGCCCGTGCCGCTGCCGCGCCGCATGTGGGCGGGCGGACGGTTGCGCTGGGAGCCTGGCAACCCGCTGCGGGTGGGCGACGAAGCCCGGCGCGATTCGCGCATCGTCTCGGTCACGCACAAGGCGGGGCGCACGGGCGATCTGGTCTTCGTGCTGGTGGAGCACGCCTATTCCAATACCCAGGGCCTGGCGCTGGTGGAGGAGCACGACATCGTCTATCGCGCCGCTGCCCGCCCGGGCGACGCCGCGCCGCTCCCGCCCGCAGCCGGGCAGGGCGCCGCGTGGCAGCGCGAGGTGGTGCCGGACGACGTGCTGCTGTTCCGCTATTCCGCGCTCACCTTCAACGGCCACCGCATCCACTACGACCGGCGCTACGTGACGGGCGTCGAGGGCTATCCCGGCCTCATCGTCCACGGTCCGCTGATCGCCACGCTGCTACTGGACCTGCTGCGCCGGCAGATGCCGCAGGCCCAGGTGGCGGGCTTCGCCTTCAAGGCCGTGCGGCCCACCTTCGACCTGCACCCCTTCCGCCTGAACGGCCAGCCCGCCGCCGACGGCCGCAGCGTGCGCCTCTGGGCGCAGGACCACGAAGGCTGGCTGACCATGGAAGGCACGGCCACGCTGGCCGTCTGAAGGCGCAGCCCACACGCCGCCCATCGCACTCCCACCGCTCCACGACATGAACACCATTGCCTCCGACCGCCATCAGGACATCCGCGACGCCGTGCGCGCCCTCTGCGCCGAATTTCCCGACGCATACCACCGCGGCATCGATGCGGAGCGCGCCTACCCCGAGGCCTTCGTCGATGCGCTCACCCGCGCCGGCTGGCTGGCCGCGCTGATCCCCCAGGAATACGGCGGATCCGGCCTGGGGCTGGCCGAGGCCTCGGTCATCATGGAAGAGATCAACCGCTCAGGCGGCAATGCCGGCGCCTGCCACGGCCAGATGTACAACATGGGCACGCTGCTGCGCCATGGCTCGCCCGCGCAGAAGGCGCATTACCTGCCGAAGATCGCCAGCGGCGAATGGCGCCTGCAGTCCATGGGCGTGACCGAGCCCAGCACCGGCACCGACACCACCCGGATCAAGACCACCGCCGTGAAGAAGGGCGACCGCTACGTGGTCAACGGCCAGAAGGTCTGGATCAGCCGCGTGCAGCACAGCGACTGGATGATCCTGCTGGCGCGCACCACGCCGCTGGCCGAGGTGGCGAGCAAGAGCGAGGGCCTGTCCATCTTCATGGTGGACCTGCGCCAGGCCGAGAGAGGCGGCATGGCCGTGAGGCCCATCGCCAACATGGTCAACCACGAGACCAACGAGCTCTTCTTCGAGAACCTGGAGATTCCCGAAGAGAACCTGATCGGCCAGGAAGGGCAGGGCTTCCGGTACATCCTGGACGGCCTGAATGCCGAGCGCACGCTGATCGCCGCCGAATGCATAGGCGACGGCTACTGGTTCACCGAACGCATCACGCGCTACGCCAAGGAACGCCAGGTCTTCGGCCGCTCCATAGGACAGAACCAGGGCGTGCAGTTCCCCATCGCCGAGGCCTTCATCGAAGTGGAGGCCGCCAATCTCATGCGCTGGCGCGCCTGCGAGCTGTTCGACGCCGGCCAGCCCATGGGCAAGGAAGCCAACATGGCCAAGTACCTGGCGGCCAAGGCCAGCTGGGAGGCGGCCAACGTCTGCCTGCAATACCACGGCGGCTTCGGCTTCGCCTGCGAATACGACGTGGAGCGCAAGTTCCGCGAGACGCGGCTCTACCAGGTGGCGCCCATCTCCACCAACCTGATCTTCTCGTACGTGGCCGAGCATGTGCTCGGGCTGCCGCGCTCGTTCTGATGGCACCGGAAGGCCTTCCCATGACCCGCCCCCTCGACGGCATCACCGTCGTCTCGCTCGAACACGCCATTGCCGCGCCCTTCTGTACCCGCCAGCTCGCCGATCTGGGCGCGCGCGTCATCAAGGTGGAGCGCCCCGGCAGCGGCGACTTCGCCCGAGCCTACGACCAGCGGGTGCGCGGCCTCTCGTCGCACTTCGTCTGGACCAACCGCTCCAAGGAAAGCCTGACGCTGGACCTGAAGCAGCCCGAGGCGCTGCAAGCCCTCAAGGCGCTGATCGGCCGCGCCGACGTGCTGGTGCAGAACCTGGCCCCGGGCGCCGCCGCGCGCATGGGGCTGGACTACGCCTCGCTGGGAGCGCGGCACCCGCGCCTGATCGTCTGCGACATCTCCGGCTACGGCGAGGACGGCCCCTACCGCGACAGGAAGGCCTACGACCTGCTGATCCAGAGCGAGGCCGGGTTCCTCTCGGTCACCGGCGACGCCGATGCGCCCGCCAAGGCCGGCCATTCCGTGGCCGACATCGCCGCCGGCATGTATGCCTACAGCGCCATCCTGGCCGCGCTGCTGCAGCGCGGACGCACGGGGCAGGGCGGGCACATCGATGTCTCCATGCTCGAATCGCTGGGCGAGTGGATGGGCTATCCCATGTACTACGCCTTCGACGGCGCACCGCCGCCGCCGCGTGCTGGCGCCGCGCACGCCAGCATCTATCCCTACGGCCCCTTCGCGGCCGGCGACGGCGGCACGGTGATGCTGGGCCTGCAGAACGAGCGCGAATGGAAGGCGTTCTGCGACCTGGTGCTGCTGGCGCCCGAACTCGCTACCGACCCGCGCTTCGACGCCAACGCGCGCCGCAACGCCCACCGCGAGGAACTGCAGGCGCTCATTCTGCAGACCTTCGCCGGACTGACGACCGACGAGGTGCTGCAGCGCCTGGACCGCGCCCAGATCGCCAACGCCCGCATGAACGACATGGCCGGGCTCTGGGCCCACCCCCAGCTGCGGGCGCGCGAACGCTGGCAACCGGTGGATTCGCCCGCCGGACCGCTGCCGGCGCTGCTCCCGCCGGGCCGGCATTCCGGCTTCGGCTACCGCATGGACGCCATACCAGCCGTGGGACAGCACACCGACGCCATCCTGCGCGAGCTGGGCTACGGAAGCGACGCCATCGCCCGCTGGCGTGCCGCCGGCGCCGTCTAGGAACACGTTCTACGAGCACTGCCCATGAGCCCCGCCGCTTTCCTCCACCTGCTGGCCACTGCGCACAGCCTGCTGTTCGTGCCCGCCGACCGTCCCGAGCGCCTGCCTAAGGCCCTGGCGAGCGGCGCGCATGCGGTCATCGTCGATCTGGAAGACGCGGTGGCCGCCGCCGCCCGTCCCGCTGCGCGTGCCGCGCTGGCCGCCGCGTGGGGCGCCGTGGCGCCGGCAGACCGGCGTCGCGTGGCCGTGCGTGTGAACGGCATGGCCACGGCCGACCATGCGCACGATATTGACCTGATGCAGCGCCTGGCCGGCCAGGGCCTGCAGGCCCTGGTCGTTCCCAAGGCGGAAGACGGCGAAGCCCTGTCCGTGCTGTATGCCCGGCTGGGCCTGGCGCTGCTGCCGCTGATCGAAACCGCCGAAGGCGCTGCGCAGCCGGGCGCCATCGCCGCCGCCCGCGGCGTGCTGCGCCTGGCCTTGGGCCATATCGACCTGCAGGCCGATCTGGGCATGGCCTGCGGGCCCGACGAAGCCGAGCTGGCTCCGTTGCGCTGGGCGCTGGTGCTGGCCAGCCGCCGCGCCGGGCTGCCGCCGCCCGTCGATGGCGTGACCACCGCGTTGGGCGACGCCGGCCGGCTGGCGGCGGACGCGGCCCGGGCGCGGCGCTTCGGCTTCGGCGGCAAGCTGTGCATCCATCCGTCCCAACTGCCGGGCGTGCATGCGGCGTTCGCGCCGTCCGCCGCGGAACGCCACTGGGCCTGCCGTGTGCTGCAGGCCAGCATCGTCGCCCAAGGCGGTGTCTGCACCGTGGACGGCCAGATGGTGGACACGCCGGTGCTGGCGCTGGCCCACCGCATCCTGCGGCACGCGCAGGACGAAGAAGGGACCCCGGCATGAACGGAAAGTGAAGAACAGGCCCGGGCATCCCTTCCGCCCGGTTCGCGCCGCGCCTCCCTGGCTTTCCTGCTTTCCCTCTGCCAGCCACATAAACCAAGACAGGAGACAACCGCCATGCATCTGCCTCTCGCTTCCTACCCCGCGCCTGTGCGGCGCGGCCTGCGCCGCTGGGCGGTCCTGGCCTGCGCGGCCGCCGCCGCATGGACGCTGGGCCATGCCGGCACGGCCCAGGCCGGCAGCTTTCCGGACAAGCCCGTGACCCTGGTCATCCCCTTCGCAGCAGGAGGGCCGACCGACGTGGTGGCCCGCATGCTGGCCATTCCCATGGGCAAGTCGCTGGGGCAGCCGGTGATCGTCGAAAACGCTGCGGGCGCGGGCGGCACCATCGCCGCCGCCAAGGTGGCGCGGTCGCCGGCCAACGGCTACACCGTCTTCCTGCACCACATGGGCATGGCGACGGCGCCTGCGCTCTACAAGAAGCTCGCCTTCGACCCGGTCAAGGACTTCGACCCCATCGGCCAGGTGGTGGACGTGCCCATGACCCTGCTGGCGCGCAAGGACTTCCCGGCCAGCGACCTGCAGGGCGTGCTGGCCTACATCAAGGCCCACAAGGGCCAGGTCACGCTGGCCAACGCCGGCCTGGGCGCCGTGTCGCACCTGTGCGGGCTGCTGTTCATGACGCAGATCGGCGAGGAACTGACCACCGTGCCCTACAAAGGCACGGGCCCGGCCATCAACGACCTGCTGGGCGGGCAGGTGGACCTGCTGTGCGACCAGACCACGCAGACCGTGCCCTTCATCAAGGACGGCCGCGTCAAGGTGCTGGGCGTGACCGTGCCCCGGCGCCTGGCCGTGCTGCCCGAGGTGCCCACGCTGGACGAGCAGGGCCTCAAGGGCTTCGACGTCAAGGTCTGGCACGGGCTCTACGCCCCGCACGGCACCCCGCCTGCGGTCATCAAGAAGCTCAACGAGGCGCTGAATGCCGCCCTGCAGGACCCGGTGGTGCGCCAGCGCCTGGCGGATCTCAGCTCCGACGTGCCCCCGCCCGACAAGATCACGCCCGAAGGCCTGCGCACCCATCTGGCCGCCGAGATCGCCAAGTGGGAGCCAGTGATCCGCAAGGCAGGCATATACGCCGACTGATGACAGCGTGAATGAGGGAAGGATGAGGGCTGCGACCGGCCGGCGGACCGGGGCATGATCGCCCCCTTCCATCCCCACGAGGAAAGGCCTTTCCATGATCCGCAGCCTGGACCACCTGGTCCTCACCACCGCCTACGAGGCGGCCTGCATCCATTTCTATACCGAGGTGCTGGGCATGCGCCGTGAGAACGTGTTCACGATCTCGCAGGGGATCGCGTTGGAGCGCAATCGGGATGAGTGGATGCTTCGGGTGCGCCGCATGGGCTCGTGCCCATGCAAGCAGCCGGGGCGTCCAATCGCCCGATTTCGCTCCAACGCGATCCCCTGCGAGATCGTCAACACGTTCTTATGGAGCCAGGAACAGGCGCTTAGAACCTGTTTACGATCTTCGACACAGCAAAGCCAAGAATGCCAAGTGGACGAACTGCAAGCTGGTGTTGAGCAACCTCTCGCAGTTCTTCCATAAACGCCTGTTCTTGTCCAACCAGGCAAAG
>CAJYHL010000070.1 GCA_913774625.1 uncultured Acidovorax sp. | reverse complement strand
CTGTATGGAAGGGCCATCGCTCAACGGATAAAAGGTACTCTGGGGATAACAGGCTGATACCGCCCAAGAGTTCATATCGACGGCGGTGTTTGGCACCTCGATGTCGGCTCATCTCATCCTGGGGCTGTAGCCGGTCCCAAGGGTATGGCTGTTCGCCATTTAAAGAGGTACGTGAGCTGGGTTTAAAACGTCGTGAGACAGTTTGGTCCCTATCTTCCGTGGGCGCTGCAGATTTGAGGAAGCCTGCTCCTAGTACGAGAGGACCGGAGTGGACACACCTCTGGTGTATCGGTTGTCACGCCAGTGGCATTGCCGAGTAGCTAAGTGTGGAAGAGATAACCGCTGAAAGCATCTAAGCGGGAAACTCGTTTCAAGATGAGATCTGCCGGGGCCTTGAGCCCCCTGAAGAGTCGTTCAAGACCAGGACGTTGATAGGCTGGGTGTGGAAGCGCAGTAATGCGTTAAGCTAACCAGTACTAATTGCTCGTGCGGCTTGACCCTATAACTTTGATCAGCAATCTCACATTGCTGTCAGGTTGTTATGCCAAGTGACGCAGTCAAATATAAAAGCTGATTTAACTCTATGAATTCGCCGTCCTGACCTCAAAAGCAGGATAGCAACCCTTTATGCCTGATGACCATAGCAAGTTGGTCCCACTCCTTCCCATCCCGAACAGGACAGTGAAACGACTTCGCGCCGATGATAGTGCGGGTTCCCGTGTGAAAGTAGGTCATCGTCAGGCTCTTACAGCCCAAACCGCCCCGCGCAGAGAACTCTGCCCGGGGCGCTTTGCTTTGGGGAACTGAAAACCAGGGTGCGGGTGAAGAGGTGTGAAGAACTACGCCGGCAGTCCTTCTCGCCGTTTCGGCGGATCTTCTCCACCCTATTGCTCGCCCCTCGTTCATGCGTGAGTGATCCACCCCTCGCGTCCTTGTCCCTCCAGGTGCCCCACGCCGTTGAAGGTCTGCAGCATCAGCCGCCTGCTGCTGACGCTCAGTTCGCTCACCGAGCAGTTCCTCAGCCTCATGTTCAGCCCTATGCCGGCTTCCGCAGGTGTGCTCAACACTCTGGAAATCATCGCTCCGATGGGGCCGCCGCTGGTGACGAGTAGCACGTCGTGATCGGCGTGGCGATGGCGAACATGCTCCAGGACCTCGTGGAGTCCGGCCGAAAAATCGTTCCAGCTGGGCATGCCGGCCGGACTGATGGTTCCGCTCATCCACTGTGCCAAGGCGTCGCACAGCATGCGGAAATGCTGCCTGTAGAGGGCCGGGGTGTCGGCCTGGGGCAGGGGGCCGGGATGAATGGCGTGGATCAGGGCCGCGCTGTCGTACTCGTCGAGTCCGGGCCATAGCTGCGTCGCCGGCATGTCCTCAGCCGCGAGTCCCTGGGCGATGCCTTCCAGCGTTTCCCGGTGGCGGCGCAGTGTGCCGCTCAGCACGGCGTCGAAGCGCTGGCTCTTGCCGCGCCAGTATTCGCCCAGGCGCCGGGCCTGCTGGTGCCCGAGCGGGCTGAGCTGGTCGTAGTCTGCGGCCCCGAAGGAGGCCTGCGCGTGGCGCACGAGGTAGAGGGTTCCCATCGGCGGATTCTTGAGCCGATGGGGGCACAGAGCTTGTCGCAAAAGCGACGGATGCTATGAAATACGGAGCGTGGAGTGGCGCGGCTGGAGACAGCGGCTGCTTTCTTCAGGCAGGCGATGCGATGGCCTGCGCGAAAAGCGAGGCATCGACATTGCCGCCGCTCAGCACCAGGCCCACGCACTGGCCGCGCAGTTCCGAGCGCTGCTGCAGGGCGGCTGCCAGCGCGGCCGCGCCGGCGCCTTCCGCGGTGTTGTGCGTGTCGGTGAAGAGGGCGCGCATGGCCTGGGCCACGGCGTCGTCGCTCACCTGGACGATGCCATCCAGCTGAGGCCCGAGGATGGCCAAGGCGCCTGCATCGGCGACGCGGCAGGCCATGCCGTCGGCCAGTTGGGTGGTGACGGGGGCCGCCACGACCTGCCCGGCGGCGATGGAGTCGGCATAGGTGGTGGCATGGGCGCTGACCACGCCCACGATGCGCACGCGATGGCCCAGCGCCTGCCGTGCGGCGATGGCGGCGCAGGCGCCTGAACCTTGGCCGATGGGCACGTAGGCGACGTCCATGTGCGGCACGGCGCGCAGGAACTCCCACCAGTAGGTGGCGACGCCGCGCAGCAGATCGGGATGGAAGCTGGGCACCATGTGCGCGCCGCTCTCGGCCGCAAGCCGTTCGGCATGCTCCCGGGCTGCCTGGAAGTCGTCGCCGTGCTCGATCAGCCGCACGCCCAGGGCGCGCATGGCGGCGTTCTTCTCGGTCGAATTGTCGTGCGGCACGACGATGGTGCAGGCCACGCCATTGCGGCGGGCAGCCCAGCCCAGGCTCTGGCCGTGATTGCCCCGGGTGGCACTGATGACCTCGGCCGGCAGCGGGCCGCTCCGTGCCAGCTGGTCGAAATAGGTCAGTCCGCCGCGGATCTTGAAGGCGCCGACCGGCGTGTGGTTCTCGTGCTTGAGCCAGCATTCGGTGCCCAGGCGCTCTGCCAGCAGGGGCCAGCGGTACTGGGGCGTGGGCGCGAAGTCCTGATAGACGACCTGGGCGGCGGCTTCTATCTCGGCCAAGGTGGGCAGGGGCGAGGTCATGGTCTGGCTTCCGGGAGGCGGTGTGTGGTGGATGATGAACGGACTCAGTCGGCGGCGCCGGCTGCCGGCGATGCCAGCTGCACGATGCCTCGCGGCGTCTCCAGCGTGGCAAGGATGCGCGGCTCGGCCGCGAAGGCGATGGCGGCGCGCTGCTGCAGGTCGGCCGCCGTGCAGGCTCGGGCAAGCAGGGCCGATTGCGGATGTTCCAGCTGCAGAGATCGCAGCGTGACGCCGCTGGCCGGCAGGCTGTAGCAGGGATGGCGATCGCCCCACTGGATGAGCGTGGGCAGGCAGCCGTCCAGCAGGCGCTGGCCGTCCGGCCGCAGGGTGATCTGCCATTGGAGCAGGCCCAGCGGCGTGGGGCGGCTGGCCTGGACGATCTCGCCGCGGTCCAGCCCGCAGCCGGCCAGCGCTGAACGCGCGGCAGCCAGGTCGGGGACGGACGCCACCCAGTGGATGAGCTGCGGTCCCTGGCTGCGGACCATGGCCTGCAGGGATTCGTCGTCCATGTCGAACCAGCGCCTTGCGCCTGCCGCCAGCGTGTTTTTTGCTCCTGGATTGCTAGCAATGACTTCCAGGTAGGCGCGAGGGTGGGCCGGTCCCGAGAGCTGCAGCAGCCGGTTGTGCGTGCCCATCAGCGGATGTTCGCCGCCCATGGCGGGCGCCACGCCCAGGGTGCTGCGGCACCAGTCGGTGCCGGCGTCCAGCGAATCGGCCATGACTACCAGGTGGTCGATGGCGCAGCGGTGCAATCCGTCGGGCGAGGTCATAGCAGGACCTGCCCGTCCACGCAGGTGACCGAGCTGCCGCCCACCCAGATGGTGTCGCCGTCCTGCTCCACATGCACGCGGCCGGCGCGGCCCAGGGCCGTGCCTTGAGCCGCCACGTACTGCGGCGGCGCAAGGTGGGCGCCGATGAGCCACTGCGCCAGCGCGGCGTTCAGGCTGCCGGTGACGGGGTCTTCGACCATGCCGCTGTTGCCGGGGAAGAAGGCGCGCACCTCGAAGGCGATGCCGTCGTCCCCGTGCGTGCCGATGACGCCGACCTTGCCGCGCGGGCCGACCACGCCGATGTCCAGCCCGGCCAGTACGGCCGCATCGGGCTGCAGGGAGAGCACGCGCTCGGCGCTGTCCACCAGCACGCCGCGCCAGCGCGGGCCGTTGTCGCACCAGGCATGGGCCAGGATGTCCGAGCGCTGCAGGCCCAGCCCGCGCGCGATGAGCGCCACGTCGGCCTCCTCCAGCGGGCCGCCCTTCAGCAGCGGCGGCGCGGCGAAGGCCAGGCGGCCGCCGTCCTGGCGCAGCGTGATCAGGCCGGCCGCGCATTCCTGCACCACGCGGCCGGGCGTGCGCGGCTGGCCGCCGGCCTGCAGCCAGGCGTGGCAGCTGCCCAGGGTGGGGTGGCCGGCGAAAGGCAGCTCGCGCCCCGGGCAGAAGATGCGCACGCGGTAGTCGGCGCCGGCGGCCGCGCCGGCTTCGGTGGGCGGCAGCAGGAAGGTGGCTTCCGACAGGTTGGTCCAGTTGGTGAAGTGCTGCATCTCCTCGGTGGAAAGGCCGGTGCCGTCCAGTACCACGGCGAGCGGGTTGCCCAGGTAGGGCCGTTCGGTGAAGACATCGACTTGCTTGAAGAGGCGTTGGCGCATGGTTCGCTTTCGTTGAGGTTCACGGGACAAACGGAAGGGCTGGCTGGCCGGAGGGCAAGGCTGCGCCCCGGCGCCGCTGCCTGGGGCTGCGGCACCTGCGCAGGGTGCTCTGTTCGGGCGGGGCCGTCAGCCCAGCGGCTGGTCCAGCACGCCGCGTGCGCCGGGACGGTCGCACAGCGCCTGGAACCAGCGGTCCAGGTGCGGGCGGGGCGTGCGTTCGCGCGGCAGGCCGTACCAGCGGTGGATCTCGCAGCCGGCCGGAATGTCGGCCATGGTGAAGCGATCTCCCGCCAGGAAGGGCTGGCGTTCCAGATGGGCGTCGAGCAGGTCCAGCAGGGGCTCGGTGGCGGCGATGGACTGGGCGATGCGGGCCTCGTCGCGTTCGGCGGCAGGCGTGCGCACCCATTGCACGAAGGCATCGCGTCCAGCCGGGTTCAGCGTGGTCTGCTGCCAGTCCATCCACTGTTCGGCGATGAAGCGCGCGGGGATGGTGTCCGGGTACAGATCGCCGCCCGAATGGCGGGCGCACAGGTAGCGCACGATGGCGTTCGACTCCCACAGCACGTAGCCGTCGTCTTCGATCAGCGGCACCAGGCCATTGGGGTTCTGGCGCAGGTAGTCAGGCTCGCGCACCAGGCCGAACTGGCCGCCGGCATCGGTGCGCTGCAGCGTCAGGCCCAGTTCCTGCGCCGTCCAGAGCACCTTGCGGACATTGATGGACGTAGGGCGTCCCCAGAGGCGCAGCATGGGTGGTTCTTCCTCGTGTGGTGTCAGCTCAGGTCGTCAGGCCAGGGCGGCTGCGGGCGCCGTGGCGGCGGTGCGGTCCAGGCGCGCGCGGATGGTGGCGGCCAGCGCGGCGATGCCGGTGGCGATCTGCTGGGCGCTGGCCGTCACGAACGAGAGGCGCAGGGTGCGCGGATCGACCGCGTCGGCGTAGAAGGCGGCGCCGGGCACGAAGGCCACATTGCGCTCCACGGCTTCGGGCAGCAGCGCGATGGCGTCCATGCCCTCGGGCAGGCGCACCCACAGGAACATGCCGCCGTCCGGGCGGTTCCATTGCACGTCGAGGCCGGCCATCTCCCGCTCCAGGGCGGCCAGCATGGCGTCGCGCTGCTGCTTGTAGAGCTGGCGGATGGTGGGCACGTGGCGGTCCAAGAAGCCGTCCTTCATCACCTCGGACACCATGCGCTGATTGAAGCTCGGGCTGTGCAGGTCGGCCGCCTGCTTGGCCTGCAGCAGCTTGGGGTACATGGCGCGCGGCGCCACCAGGAAGCCCAGCCGCAGGCCCGGCGCCAGCACCTTGGAGAACGAGCCCAGGTAGATGCAGCCCTCGGGGTTGCGGGCCGTGAGCGGCAGCGCGGGCGGCTGGTCGAACCACAGGTCGCCGTAGGGGTTGTCCTCGATCAGCGGCAGGTTCAGCTCGGCCGCGCGGGCCACCAGCGCGGCGCGGCGCTCCTCGGGCATGGTGCGGCCGGTGGGGTTCTGGAAATTGGGCAGCACGTAGAGGAAGCGGGCGCGGCCGGCGCCCGTGCCTGTCTTGGCCGCCAGGTCGTCCACCAGCACGCCGTGGTCGTCGCTGGCCACGCTGACCACGCTGGGTTCCATGGGCGAGAAGGCCTGCAGCGCGCCCAGGTAGGTGGGCGTTTCCACCAGGATGCGGCTGCCCGGGTCGATCAGCACCTTCGCGACCAGGTCCAGGCCCTGCTGCGAGCCGGTGGTGATGAGCACCTGGTCCGGGTCCACCGGCCAGGGCAGCATGCGTGCCACAGCCTCGCGCAGCGGCAGATAGCCTTCGCTGGCCGCGTACTGCAGGGCGGCCTGGCCGTCCTTCTGCAGCACGGTGGCGCAGGCCTGGGCGAAGGCGTCGATGGGGAAGGTCTTGGGCGAGGGCAGGCCGCCCGCCAGGCTGATGATGCCGGGCTTCTCGGTCACCTTCAGGATCTCGCGGATCACCGAGGGGTTCATCTTCGCGGCGCGTTCGGCCAGGGTCCAGTTCGTCATATCCGGTATCTCCATGAAGCGCCCATCCAGGCGTGGATGCGATGCGCTGTGTGTCGTCGTTGCGATGCGGCCGTCGTGCGGCCATGGATGGCTCTGCGGGTGGAGCCGCAGGGGAGCTTAACCGCCTGCAGGTCCCGTGCCAGTGGGGGTTTCAAGGGGCGGCCGTCCGCCTTTCTGCCGGGGGCTCCGGCCGGGACCGCACCGGCATGCGCCGGCCCAGGGCCACGGTGGCCAGCACCGCCAGGCCGAAGCCGATGCTGACGGCATCCAGCTTCTCGCCCAGCAGCGGCACGGCGGCCAGCATGCCCAGGAAGGGCTGCACCAGCTGCATCTGGCTCACGCGCACCGTGCCGCCCAGGGCCAGGCCGCGGTACCAGGCGAAGAAGCCCAGCCACATCGAGCCCACCGACACATAGGCGAAGGCGCCCCAGGCGGTGCCGGGCAGCGGCGACCGGGGCCACGACAGGGCCGCCAGCGGCACGGACAGCGGCAGCGCGATGACCAGCGCCCAGCAGATCACGGCATCGGCCCGCATGCGCTGCGACAGCTGGGCGCCGAAGCCGTAGCCCACGGCGGCGCAGAGCATGGCCGCCATCAGCAGCAGATCGGCCGGGTGCAGGGCGAGGCCGGCGCTGCCCGAACGCAGCACGGCGAAGGCCACCACCAGCGCCGTGCCTGCCGTGGCGCACAGCCAGAAGCCGGCCGAGGGCCGCTGCCGGTGCAGCAGCGCGCCCACCGCGGCCGTGGCCAGCGGCAGCAGGCCGACGATGACGCTGGCATGCACCGCCTGCACATGGCGCATGGCCAGGGAGGTCAGCAGCGGAAAGCCGAACACCACGCCGCCGGCCGTGACGGCCAGCGGCAGCCAGTCGGCCCGCTGCGGCAGCGGGGCGCGCCGGACCAGCAGCAGCGCGGCCGACAGCAGGCCCGCGACCACGGCGCGGCCCATGGCGATGAAGACGGCGCCCATCTGCGGCGCCTCGGGCGAGCCTACCGCCAGCCGCGTCATCGGCAGCGTGAGCGCGAAGATGGCCACGCCCAGCAGGCCGAGCCAGAGGCCGCGCGTCTCGGCGCTGGCGCCGGCCGTGCCCGGTGGCGCGGCGGCGGGTGATGCGGTGGTGGTGAGGGTCATGGGCAGGGCCTTTTTTGGCGGTGCTTGTCTCGGTGCCGGCCTGGGCCGGTCAGGCCTGGGTCATCCAGGCGGCGGTCGCCACCAGCACGGCTGCCATGGCGCGGTTGAACCACAGCAGCCTGCGGCCCTGGGCCAGCCACTGGCGCAGCAGTGCCCCGGCGGTGGCATAGGCGAAGTTGCTGGCGAAGGCGAAGAACAGCATCACCAGCGTGACCCAGCCCAGGCGTGGCAGAGCGTCGGGCCGGCCGGCGATCCAGCCGGCCACCAGGGTGAGGGCCAGTAGCCAGGCCTTGATGTTGAGGAACTGCAGGCCCACGCCCTGCCAGAAGCCCACGTTCAGGCGGGCCGCGTCGGCCTGCGACAGCTGCGCGCTGCGGGCGAGCTTGAACGCCAGGTAGAGCAAGTAGCCGATGCCCAGCGCCTTGACGGCCAGGCGCAGCAGCGGCACCGCCACCAGCAGCGCGCCCAGGCCGCCCGCGCAGAGCAGCAGCAGCGCCGTCCAGCCCACCGGCACGGCCCACACGAAGCGCATGGCGGCAGGCAGCCCCCGGTTGGCCGCCAGCGCGGTGGAAAGCGTGGTGTTGGGGCCGGGAGAGAAGCTCATGGCCGTGGCCAGGGCCAGCAGGGCGGTGAATTCGACGAAGGGCATGGCGGGCGGGGCGGTCGTGTCGTGCTTTCGTTCGTTCATCCGTTGACGGCTGTCATGCGGAGAACTTGCATTCACTGTAGGATCGATTCCATTACAGTTGCAGTACAGACAGTGGGGCAGCTGCTTGATCTGTATTGGTTCACGCAGCGGCACAGCCCCCTTTTCTTCTCTTCTTCTCTTTTCGACCATGCTCACCCGTTCGTCCGACCGCACCCTGACCGAGCAGCTCGCCGAACGCTTCGCCGAGCGCATCCGTTCGCGGCTGCTGCCTGCCGGCGCCCGCCTGCCGTCGGTGCGCGAGTGCGCGCGCCAGCAGGGCGTGAGCCCGCACACCGTGGTCGCCGCCTACGACTTGCTGCTGGCGCAGGGGCTGGTCGAGGCGCGCCCGCAGCGCGGCTTCTATGTGCGCGACTATCTGCAGAAGACGCCAGCGGCAGCCTCTGATGCTTCAGGGCATGCAGCCATCCACAAGGCAGCGGGCGCGGCCTGGCCGCTGGGCGGCATCGGCATGCGCGCCTCGGGCTCCCACATCAATGCCACGGCGCTGATCCGCGGCATGTTCCACCAAGCCTCGTCGCAGCCGCAGCCGGGCACGGGGGTATTCCCGCCCGAATGGCTGGAAGAGGCGCGCTTCCTTCCTGCCGCCGTGCGCAGGATCACCGCCAGCCGGGCCCTGCAGGACGGCTCGCTGAGCTACGGCGAGCCCATGGGCGATGCGGGGCTGCGCCATGCGCTGTCGCGCCGCATGACGGCCATCAACGTCCACGCCCAGCCCGAGCAGATCATGACCACGGTAGGCGCCACCCAGGCGCTGGACATCGTGAGCCGCACGCTGCTCAAGGCGGGCGACCCGGTGATGGTGGAGGAGCCCGGCTGGTCGGTGGAATTCGCCCGGCTCGACGCACTGGGCATGCGCGTGCTGCCCGTGCCGCGCGGGCCCGAAGGACCGGACCTGGCCGTGATGCAGCGCTATTGCGAGGCCTACGCGCCCAAGCTCTTTGTGAGCGTGAGCGTGCTGCACAACCCCACGGGCTACAGCCTCTCGCCCGGCAGCGCCCACCAGGTGCTGGAGCTGGCGCAGCGGCACGACTTCCACATCGTCGAGGACGACACCTACGGCCATATCGCGCCCGACCACGCCACCCGGCTGGCCGCGCTGGACGGGCTGCGCCGCACCATCTACGTGAACGGCTTCGCGAAGATCCTCGCGCCCAACTGGCGCGTGGGCTACATGGCCGCACCGCCTGCGCTGGTCGAGCGGCTGCTGGACACCAAGCTGCTGTCCACGCTGACCACGCCTTCGCTGCTGGAAAAGGCGCTGGCTTTCTGCATCGACCAGGGCCAGCTGCGCCGCCATGCCGACCGCATGCGCCAGCGCCTGGCCCAGGCCCGCGCGCGCAGCGTGCAACTGGCGCTGGAGGCCGGCTGCAGCTTCGCGTCGGAGCCGGCCGGCCTCTTCGGCTGGGTGGAGACGGGCGTGGACACCGACATGCTGGCCCAGCGCCTGCTGGACGAGGGCTATCTCATCGCCCCCGGCGCGCTGTTCCACGCCACGCGCCGTCCCTGCACCCTGATGCGCATCAACTTCACCACCACGCAGGACGTGGCCTTCTGGAAGGTGTGGGCGCGGGTGATGAGGGATCGCGCAGGCCCGCGTTGAGCGCCCCTCCGCCGTGGCCGTGCGGGGCGCCGCCCGGGATCAGCTGTGGCAGCGCAGAGTGACCACACCCTGGTAGATCGCGGCGTTGGACAGCATCGAGCGGTAGGCTCCCACGACCAGGTAGGTGCCGTTGCCGCCGTCGCCCACGGACCAGGCCGAGCCCTGGTTGCCGCCCAAATAGGCGCCTTGGATGCTCATGCTGGTCGGGCTGGGAATGGTCACGTTCAGGCTGCGGGAGTCGGAGGCCGTGCCCGCCTGCACCGTGTAGCTGGCCGACACGACCGCGCCGGTGCTGCCGAAGCGCAGCGTTGCCCCGCTGGACGAGGCCGTGCCGGTCTGGGCGCTGGCCGGTACTTGGGTGCCGCCGGCGTAGGTCGGCGTGGTGAAGCGCCCCGCGTCGCACTGGAAGGTGCCGGTGTCGGGGAATGCGTTGTGCCGGTTGAACGCCACGTAGTGCACTGCCTCGTTGCCTGCCAGCACGCGCGAGCTGCCTGCGCGGTTCACGGTACCTTGCGTCCAGCGGCCCTGTGTGGAGAAGGCATCGCCGCTGATGTCCTGAGTGCGGGCGGCCGGGCCCGTGAGGGTTGTGTCGTTCAACGCCGTCATGGCGCCGCTGCTGCTTTGCGTGAAAGTCTTGAGCAGGCCGAACGACTGCGTGCCGATGGCTTGGTAGAAGTAGGCTTGCGTGCCGCTGACGGATGCGACGAAACCGGTCGAGACGGAGCCGGTATCTTGATTGGCGGGGGCCGTAGCGTCGCCCGTGGCGCCGCTGCTGTCCTGGCTGCTGCCCGGGGCGGCGCCGTTGTCCTGGCTACCGCCGCCGCCTCCGCCGCAGGCGGCGAGCAGGGCTGCCAAGGCGATGGCAGCGAACGGACGGGCAGGGCTGAGGGGGCGAAGAAGGCGTTGCATGGTGAGTCTCCAGTCGAGAAGGAAAAAGCACAGGCGCCGGTGAGTGGGGAAACACTCGCCGCAGCGCTGCAGGTGACCACCTGCTGGCAGTGCAGCAGAGGCTGCGGCACCATACAGCTCTGTATTCGCCGTTCTTGCGGGATATTGTGTATTTAGGTCAACTAGGGGTATTGATAACTTCTGTTGCATGCTGTTGCATGCAGATGGCGGCTGCGCGCGTGGCGGCGTGGGCGGGTCGGCGGTCGTAGGTGGGCATCTCTGCATTGAGGTCGGCCCGGCCCGCCTGGCCGCAGGGCCCGGTTGACGGTTTCCGGGCGCTTCTTGCGCTGAATGCGGGCCGCGCCGGGAAGTCGTCGCTTTCTGGCAGATAATTTTTCATATGGAATGCGCTTTACCAATAGGCGCATGCGTCCGCGCGTCCATCGAGCCCGGTTCACGGATCTAATGAGAGAGCACTTCACCTGCGAGGGAAGAAAACCGCCATGGGCTTCACACGCGATCTTGGCGTCACCACGAGGGCCTGCGGCCTGGGCCGTCAGTGCCCGATGCGCCGCCTTCCGGGCCGCCCGCCGCTGACAGCGGCCCGCCTTTCCTGACGATGGATGCCATGACGGACCCGAAGGCATGCGCGGGGGGCGGCGATGCGCCGGCCGGGCCCGCAGCCGAGGCGGCGGCCCCGTGCCCGCCCCAACTGCTGGCGGCCTACGGCGTGCTGGATCTCATCAGCCATGCCGCCTGGGTATTCGACATCGACCACGGCCGCATGGTCTGGGCCAACGCCCTGGCGCTGCAGATCTGGAACGCCCCTTCGCTGGAGGAGCTGTGCGGCCGCGACATGCGGGCCGACATGTCGCCTGCCGTGGCCCGGCGCCTGCGGCAGTACCAGCAGGATTTCGAGCGTTCCGACGCGCGCTTCAACGAGCAGTGGACGCTGTATCCGAACGGCCAGCCGCGCACGCTGCACATGGTCTTCTGCGGCCACCGGCTGGCGGACGGCCGCATGGCCCTGTTCTGCGAGGCGATGGATACGCGGCAGCAGTCCGATCCGGAGTCGATCCGCAGCGTGGAGGCGCTGCTGCACACCGAGGTGATGATCTCGATGTACGGACCGCGCGGCCGCCTGCTCTACCGCAATCCCGCCGCGCGCGACCGGCTGCCCGAGCCCCAGCAGGCCGGGCTGCACTACATCATCGACCGCCAGCAGCGCGCCCGGCTGCGCACCTCGCTGCGCCGCCAGGGCGAAGCCCGCATCGTGGCCCAGGTGCAGACCCTCCAGGGCGAGCGCTGGCACGAGATCTCGGTGCGCCGCTGCCGCGATGCGGTGACCGGCGTGCCGGCCTGGCTGCTCAGCGAGGTGGACGTCAGCGACGTGAAGGACGCGGAAGGCCATGCCCGCTACCTGGCCCTGCACGATCCGCTGACCGGGCTGCCCAACCGCAGCGCGCTGGTGGAGAGCTTCCAGCCCGCGCTGGACGCCCTGGGCCGGGCCGGCCGCCAGGCCGCGCTGCTGTTCATCGACCTGGACCATTTCAAGGACATCAACGACTCGCTGGGCCATTCGGCGGGCGACCAGCTGCTGGTCGAGATCGCCCGGCGCCTGCGATCGGAGACGCGCCAGAGCGACCTGATCGCCCGGCTGGGAGGCGACGAATTCCTGGTGCTGGTGTCGGCCGAAGACGTCGTGCAGGAGGTGAGCGCGCCCATCGAGCGCATACGCAAGAGCATCGCGGGCAGCGTCATGCTGGGCCAGACGCCCGTGCGCGTCTCGTCTTCCGTGGGGGTGAGCATCTTCCCGCACGACGGCCAGTCCATCGACGAGCTGCTGCGCCGCGCCGACATGGCCATGTACCGGGTCAAGGAGCGGGGCCGCGACGGCATCTCGCGCTATTCGTCGGACCTGGCGGTCAAGGCGCAGTCCCGCCTGACGATGGAGGTCGAACTGGGCAGCGCGCTGGAGAACGGCGAGCTGGAGGTGTACTACCAGCCCCGGCTGGACGTCGCCAGCCGGCGCATCGTGGGCGCCGAGGCGCTGGTGCGCTGGAACCATCCGCGGCGCGGCCTGGTGCCGCCGGGCGAATTCATTCCGCTGTGCGAGCAGTCGGGCCTCATCCTGGCGGTGGGGCGCTTCGTGCTGGAGCAGGCGATGCGCCAGCAGGTGGCCTGGGCGGCGCGGGGCTGGCCGCTGCTCATATCGGTCAACCTGTCGCCGCGCCAGCTGGCCGATGCGCAGCTGCTCGACGACTTCGTGGACCTCCTGGAGCGCACGGGCGCGGACTGCCGCAGCCTGGAGCTGGAGATCACCGAATCCATGCTGCTGGGCCACGACAGGCAGACGGTGCACATGCTGGAGCAGCTGGGGCAGCGGGGCTTCCGCATCGCCATCGACGACTTCGGCACGGGCTACTCCAACCTGGCATACCTCCAGCGCTATCCGCTGCAGACGCTGAAGATCGACCGCACCTTCATCCAGGGCATCGTGGACGACTCCCCGATCACCGAGCTGATCGTGTCCATGTGCCGCATCCTGGGCCTGCACATGGTCGCGGAAGGCGTGGAGACCGAAACCCAGCTGCAGTGGCTGTCATCGCGCGGCGTGCACGAGTACCAGGGCTTCCTGTTCAGTCCGCCGGTGCCGGCACGGCGCTTCGAGGCGCTGCTCGAAGCCCATCCCTGAGAACGTGAACACGTTCTGAGACCGTGAACACGTTCTGAATGAAGGCCGGGGAGCGACCCGCCGCCGCCCCGCACCTCAGCGCAGCGCAGCGGCCGGGCGTGCGGCTTCCAGGTCGGCCAGCATGCGCAGCAGGGCGCGGTTGACCGCCTCCAGGCTCATCTCGTGGGTTTCGCTCAGCTGGCGGATGGCGGCCATGTCGTCGGTCTCCAGCGCGCAGGCCATCTCCAGGCTGGGAGCGTAGGGGCCGGTGCGCAGCACGATGGCGTCGTAGATGCGTTCGGACAGGGGCAGGCGGCGCAGGATGGCGCCCAGCGGCTCGCCCAGCAGGTCGTCCAGCTGCGAGAACAGGCCGCAGAGATAGACCTCGCTGCGCAGCTCGTTCTCCACGCCGGCGTCCAGCAGGCGTTCGGTCAGCCGGGCGCGCAGCACCATGGATTCACGGATGGGCTGCAGGTCGGGTTCGGTGGCGCAGTGCGGCAGCTGGTCGGACAGCCAGCGCTGCAGCGAGCCGTAGCCCATCATCACCAGGCCCCGGCGCAGGGAATCGATGCCCGTGCGCAGGCCCAGCGCGGCCGAGTTGGTATAGACCATGAAGCGCCAGGCCAGCAGGGGGTCTTCGCCCAGGATGTGCTCGAAGGCGTCGAGCGACTGCTCGGCGTCGATGGCGCGCATCAGCGCATGCACCACCTCGTGCGCGGGCTGCACCGGGTGGTGGCGCAGGCTGTAGAGCACGTCTTCCAGGGGCCAGCCGGCCACGGCCAGCGCGCGGTGCTCGTCCAGGCAGTGCTGCAGCAGGGCGCGGTTGGCCAGGCTCTCGTACATCTGGCCGTCGATGACGGGGCTGGGCGGCCCGGCGGGCGCGCGGGCGGCCTGGCGCTGGGCGGTGGCCGCGGTGGCCCGCGCCTGCAGGGCGCTGGCGGCGTCGGTGGCCGAAAGGCTCAGCAGGCTGTTGTCGAAGCAGCCTGCCACGGCCGGCTCGGGCAACTGGTCCAGCCCGCCGCGCCAGACCAGCTTCAGGCCGCGCCGGTGGGCGGCCTGCAGCCGTGCCAGCAGGGCTGCGTCGTGCTGCAGCCAGTCGCCGCGCACCTCGATCCAGGGGCTGCCGGCGGGCGCGTGCTCCAGCAGGTCGGCAAGCAGTTGGCGGTTCTGCGGCGACAGCAGCAGCCGGGGCGAATGCGCGGCCCACAGCTCCTGCAGCGTGCGCAGCAGGTGCGGCGCATCGACGGCGGTGCTGCCGTCGCTCTGCACGTAGAGCTGCACCCCAGCCAGCCGGCGCTGCGCATTCCACAGGGGGCGGTAACCGAGAACGAGATTGCCTAGAACGGATTGGGCCATGGGTCAGGGGGAGGGAGTCCGGGGTCCATCATGGCCCATTGTCGAAGATGCCGCGACCCCCGGGAGGATCGCCGGTGCCGCGAGCCCGCCCGGGCGCGTCAGTTGATGAAGTTGAACAGCGAGAGCTTCTGCACCTGCGCATAGGACTTGAGCGCGGCCTCGTACCCGACCTGCGCGTTCTGGAAGTCCGAAATGCCCTGGACCATGTCCAGGTCTTCGGCGCGGGAGCGGTCGGCCTCCAGCTGGTTGGAGCGGTTCTGCTGGTCGCCCGTGATGCGGTCGGCGCGGTTGAGCAGCTCGCCAGCGTAGCCGCGCACGTTGTGCAGCTGCTCCAGCCCCTTGTCGATGGCCGCGAGCGCCTGGCCCACGGCCTGGGTGGAGCCGTTGTTGTTGGACGCGCCGCCGATGTCGCGCACGGCCGAATCGATGCTGCTGAAGATGCTGGCGCTGGGCTTGAGCGTGACGGTATCGCCCGTGGCCGGCGTGCCGTTGATGTTGATGCTCATGCCCGGAATGCCGCTCACCGCGATGGTGGTGGACTTGCCGGAGGGATAGTCCGGCACGGTCACCGGGGCGGAGACGGCGCCGGTGGTGAGGTTGGTGATGGTGTAGGTGGCCGACGTGGTGTCCGCCGTGGCGCCCGGGCCCACCGCCGTGAAGTTGATCTGGTAGTCGTTGCCCGTGAGCTGGCCGGGGTTGGTGACCTGCACCGCATCGGTGGTGAACGTGCGGCCGTTGGGCACGCTGCTGATGGTGGCGTTGTAGACGCCATCGCGCTTCACGTCGAACATGAAGGCCGCCTGGCCGTCGAGCGTGTTGGTGAGCGCCGTGCCGGTGCTGGCGTTCTGGCCGGGCTGGCCTGCGAAGGAGTAGTCGGGGCTGCCGGACTGCGGCCCCAGGAAGGGCGCCAGCGCGCTGCCCAGGGCGCCCAGCAGCGGAATGCCGTTGGTGTCCTTGCGGTTGGCCACATCGGTCAGCTGCTCGCGCAGGCTGTTGATCTGCTTGACGTAGGTGACGCGGTCTTCGGCCTTGATGGTGCCGCTGCCGGCGGCCACCATGAGCTGGCGGATGTCCTGCATGATGCCGACGGCATCGCCCAGCGTGGATTCGGCCTGCGAGATGGCGTTGCGCTGCACCTCCAGCGCGCGCTGCTCGGTCTGGATGCGCGAGATGCGCGTGAGCGAGCGCTCGGCCTGGGCTGCGGCGACCGGGTCGTCGCTGGGCCGCACCACGCGCTTGCCGGCCGTGAGCTTTTCCTGCAGATCGACCAGGTTGGACTGGCGCGAGTTCAGGTTCGTCAGCGTCGCGTCGTACATGTTGGCCGTGCCGACGCGGTAGAAAGTGGTCATGGTGTGCTCCGTGCGGTGGACTGCATGCCTCGCCGTGCTGCGGCTCAGCGGCCCATGGTCTGGATCAGGCTGTCGAAGACGTTCTGGGCGATCTGCAGCATCTTGGCCGAGGCCTGGTAGGCCTGCTGGTACTGGATCAGCTTGCCGGCCTCCTCGTCCAGGTTCACGCCCGAGACGGCGGTGCGGTCGGCCTCGAGGTTCTTGGCGATGGAGGTGGAGAGGTTGGACGCGTACTGCGCGCTCTGCGTGCGCGTGCCCACCTGGGCCATCAGGCCGGCGTAGCCGTCGCTCAGGGTGGCGTCGTCGAACATCTTCACGTCGCGCAGGTCCATCAGGGCCTTGCCGTTGCCGGCGTTGCGGGTGAAGGAATCGCCGTACTGCGCATCCAGCGTATTGCCGACGGTCACCGTGTCGCCATCCTTGGGCGCGCCCTGCAGCGTGATCGACCAGCCGTCGATCTCGATGGGCTGGCCCGAGGCATAGGGAATGACGGTCACGCCCGGGGTGTAGGCGGCCGTGGGGTCCACGCTCAGCGGCCGGGTGCTGGTGCCCGAGACGGTGTAGCCCGACGGCGGCCCGGCCACGAAGCTCAGCTTCACGCCGCCGCCGGTGGTGGCGGGCGGGGTGGGCGAAGGAGGCAGGTTCAGCGTGCCGGTGGAGACGATCTGGCCGGTGGTGGCGTCGCGCTGGCGCCCGGTCGCCTTCAGCGCTGCCAGCTGCATCGAGCCGGCATTGGACGTGCCCATCGACGCGTTGACCGGGTTGGCCACGGCCAGGTCGCGCGGCGAATACACCGTGGCCTGGATGTTGGTCGCGGCCGAGGAGAAGGGCTGGAACAGCACGCGCTCGCCCGCGTTGCCGGCGGTCGTCATGTTGAACTGCAGCCCGTCGATGGTCTTGCCGGACAGGTCGGTCAGGTCGGTGAAGCTGGTGGCCTGTCCGTCGGACAGGCGCACCACCTGGCCGGCCGGCGGCGTGGTGAAGCGCACCTCGTAGTTCGATGCGGCGAAGCGCGTGGGGTCCGAATAGCTCAGCGAGCCCTTGCCGGCGCCGTTGCTGTAGCCGGGCGATGAGGCCTGCTGGGTCAGCAGCGCCTTGCCCGGAGTTCCGTCCAGCGACAGGCCCAGCTTCTGCTGGTTGTTCATCACCATGCTGATGCCCTGCGCCATGCGGCCCAGCAGGTTGCTGGACTCCGCCAGGTCGTTGTTGACGAAGCGCAGCATGCCGGAGGCCTCGCCGCCGCCCAGCATGTTCTCGTCCAGCTCGATGGGAGTGGCGCCAGGGCGGTTGAAGTAGAGCCGCTGCTGCCCGCTGCCGGGAAACTGCGATGCCTCCTGCATCGACATCGAGGCCGCCACGTTGCCCAGCACCAGCGGCTGGCTGCCCGCGACGAACAGGCCCACGGTGCCGTCGTCGGCATCGACCTGGGTGGTCTGCACGTACTGGTTGAGCTCGCGGATGAGCTGGTCGCGGTTGTCCAGCAGGTCGTTGGGCGTCTGGCCGTTGCCCTTGGTGCGCGCGATCTGGTCGTTCACGTCGGCGATGCTCTTGGCCAGCGAATTGATCTTGTCCATGTCGCCGTTGAGCTGCTGCATGGACGAGTAGCGCACCTCGGTCAGCTGGTCGGCGGCCGAGCGCATGCGGCCGGCCATTTCGTTGAGCCGGGTGAGGGTGACGGTGCGGGCGGTGATGTCGGTGGGCGACGCGACCACGTCGGCCAGCGAATTCATCATGTCGGTGATCGAGGCGCCCAGGCCCGAAGTGCCGCCCTTGAAGATGTCCTGCACCTGCGCCAGCCGCTGCGCGCGCACGGCGTCGGCCTGCTGGACGGAGCCGGCCGCTGCTGCCTGGCGCGTCAGCAATTCGTTGTGGTTGCGCAGGATGGTTTCGGTGTCCACGCCCTGGCCGATGTAGCCGCCGCCCGTGAACTGGCCCTGCACGGTCTTCAGCGACACCGTCTGGCGCGAATAGCCAGGGACGTTGACGTTGGCGATGTTGTTGCCGGCCGTCTGCAGGGCCACCTGGTTGGCCAGCAGCGCACGGCCTCCGACGTTGAGCAGGCTCATGGGTCAGTCCGTCCGGGTCAGACCTGCGTCTGCGATGCGTTGCGCGCCACGCTGGTGGGCGCCACGTTCAGCGTGCTCTGGATGGCGCGGCTGAGCTTGTGCGCGTACTGCGGGTCGGTGGCGTAGCCGGCCTTCTGCAGTTCCGATGCGTAGGCGACGGCCGAATGCGTCTTGGCACGGGCCTTCTCGTAGCGCGGGTTGTCGTTGATCAGGTTGGCGTAGTCCTTGAACGAATCCTCGTAGGAGTCGTAGGCGCGGAACTTGGCCGTGACCTTGCGCGGCACGCCGCCCACGTATTCGGTGGTGGTGACCTCGGCCACCTTGCCCGTCCAGCCTTTGCCGGCCTTGATGCCGAACAGGTTGAAGGAGTTGCTGCCGTCCTTGGTGCGGATCTCGGCGCGGCCCCAGCCGGTCTCGTGGCCGGCCTGGCCCAGCATGAAGCTGGCGGGAATGCCGCTTTCCTGCGCCACGCGCTCGGCGGCGGCGCGGTGGTGCTGCACGAACTTGTCGCGGCCCTTGGGCGCGGGCGCGGCCGCATCGCTCGGCGCGGAGGTGGCGGGCGCACGCACGCCGCTGCTGCGCAGGCGCAGGTTGGCGTCCAGTCCCAGGGTGGAGCCGGGCACCAGCGTGGCCTCGGCATCGCCGCCCATCTGCCTGGTCAACTGGCGCTGGATGGCCTCGGAAAGCCCGCCGGGGCGGCCCGACATCTGCACCGACAGCTGCTGGTCGAACATGTCGCTGGCCATGTTGCCCTCGGCGCCTTCGAGCAGCCCGGACTTCATCGTCGCCTCGCGCATGCTCTTGATCATCTCGCGCATGAAGAGCGATTCGAACTGCTTGGCGGTTTCCTTGGCGGCGGCCGGATCGTTCTTGCCGGCCTGCATTTTCAGCGCGTTGAGCGAACGCGAGTCCACCGCCAGCGCCTGCTGGCCGTTCGCGGCGGGTGTCGATGAGGACAGGGCGGAGAAAGCCATGGCGCGCTCCTGCGTCGGGTCAGCGGCCCGGCCGCCGGCAGGCGGCGCGGGGACGGCGGAAGAGGGCTGCGGGCGTCTTGTTCATCAGATGACCTCCAGCTCGGCGTTGAGCGCACCCGCGGCCTTGATGGCCTGCAGGATGGCCAGCAGGTCCTGCGGCGTGGCGCCCAGCGTGTTGAGCGCGCGCACCACGTCGGCCAGCTGCGGCGAGGCGGGCAGCTGCAGCACCTTGCCGCCGTCCTGCTTGACCTGGATGTCGCTCTTTTGCTCCACCACCGTCTGGCCTTGCGACAGCGCTCCGGGCTGGCTGATGACCGGCGTCGAACTGATGCTGATGGACAGGTTGCCGTGCGCGATGGCGCAGGGCCCCAGCGTCACGGCCTGGTTCAGCACGATGGAGCCGGTGCGGGCGTTGATGACCACCTTGGCGGAGGGAATCGAATCGGGCACGGGCAGCTCTTCGAGCTCGGCGATGAAGTTCACGCGGCCGCCCGGGTCCTGCGGGGCGCGTACCTTCACCGTGCGGCCGTCCATCGCGGTGGCCGTGCCCGGGCCCAGGCGGCTGTTGATGGTCTGGGCCACCTTGCGGGCGGTCTGGAAGTCCGAGGCGTTCAGGTCCAGGCTGATGGTGTCGCCGTCGTTGAGCGGCGTAGGCACCGAGCGTTCGACCTGTGCGCCGTCGGGAATGCGCCCCGCGCTCAGGTGGTTGATCTGCACCTTGCTGCCGCCCGCGGCGGCGCCGGCGCCGGCGATCACCAGGTTGCCCTGGGCCAGCGCGTAGATCTCGCCGTCGGCGCCGCGCAGCGGCGTGGCGATCAGCGTGCCGCCCTTGAGCGACTTGGCGTTGCCCATGGAGGACACGACCACGTCGATGGTCTGGCCCGGCTGCGCGAAGGCCGGCAGCTGCGCGGTGACGATCACCGTCGCCACGTTCTTGAGCTGGGGCGCCGTGGTGCCCGGCGGCAGGCTGATGCCCATCTGCTGCAGGTAGTTGGACATGGCCTGCGTGGTGAAGGGCATCTGCGTGGTCTGGTCGCCCGTGCCGTCCAGGCCCACCACCAGCCCGTAGCCGGTCAGCTGGTTGCTGCGCACGCCCTGCACGGCGGCCAGTTCCTTGATGCGCAGCGCCTGCGCGGGCTGGGCGGCGAGCAGCGAGCCCAGCGCCACCGCGAGCGATGCCAGCACGAAGCGCGTGCGCTGCGAGGCGGCTTGGCGCAGCGTGCCGAAGGCGGTGGGGGCGGACAGGGCTTTCATGCCGTCGATTGTGAAAGCCGGGCGTTTCGAAGAATCCCCAAAAAGACGCCGGTTCACCCGCCATTGCCGCCGATTGCCATCGGCGGCAATGGCGGCCGGGGCGCTGCGGCCGCCTGCGCTTCTACACAAAAAAGCGGCCAGCGCCCTGTTCAAGGGCGCTGGCCGCTATGGGTCCGAGAGCTTGGGTGGGTACGTCAGAAATGCGTGTCAGAAAGGCGCGACGGAATTGAACGCGCGGGACAGCCAGCCCATGGCCTGGGCCTCGCCCTGGGCGCCGCGGCCGCGCGACTGCAGGCGCGCATTGGCCACCAGCGTGGAGCTGACCACGCTGCCAGGCTGCAGCGAGCGCGGGTCCACGGTGCCCGAGAAGCGCATCACGTCCACGTTCTCGTTCACGCCGATCTGCTTTTCGCCGGCCACCACCAGATGGCCGTTGGGCAGCACCTCGACCACCGTGGTGGTGATGGTGCCGGTGAAGGTGTTGGTGCTTTCGGTGCCGCCCTTGCCCGAGAAGGCATTGCTGCTGCTGGCGCCCACGCCCAGCTTGCCCAGCATGCCGCCGCCCGTGAAGGGCAGCGCGGTGATGCCGGACTTGGTGTCCGACGTGCGGCCCACGGTGGAGGTGGAATTCTGCTTGGCCGACACGTTCTCCACGATCTGGATGGTGACCACGTCGCCCACCAGGCGCGCGCGTCGGTCTTCGAACGTGGGGCGGTAGCTCGCCGCGTGGAACAGGCTGCCGGTGGCCGGGCCCGTGGGCAGGGGCGGCGGGGCGATCACGGGCGGCGCGGTGGACACCAGATCGACCGGAGGCGACGGGTTCAGAGGGGCGCAGCCGGTGGCTGCGGCGAGCAGGCCGAAGGCGGCGCCCAGGCGCAGGGCGATGGCGAGGAGGCGGTTCATGGTCGTATTCCTTGGGAGCGGGGCCGGAAGGCAGGGCGGGCGCGCGTCACAGCTGCGCGAGCTTGGCCAGCATCTGGTCGGAGGTCTGGATGGCCTTGGAATTCATCTCGTAGGCGCGCTGGGTCTGGATCATGGTCACCAGCTCTTCCACCACGTTGACGTTGGAAGCTTCCACGAAGCCCTGGCGCACCACGCCCAGGCCGTTGGTGCCGGGCGTGCCCTGCTGGGGCTGGCCGGAAGCGGCCGATTCCTTGTAGAGGTTCTGGCCCACCGGCTCCAGGCCGGCGGCGTTGATGAAGCTGGCCATGGCCAGCGAACCCAGCTGCTGCGGCTGCGTGTTGCCCGGGATCAGGGCGGTGACGACGCCGCTTTCGCTGATGTCGATGCTGGTGGCGTTGGGCGGCACGGTGATGCCGTTGGCCACCGGCAGGCCGTTGGAGTTGACGATCCGGCCCTGCGAGTCGAGCTGGAAGGAGCCGTCGCGGGTGTAGCCCAGGGTGCCGTCGGGCATGGTGACCTCGAAGAAGCCGTTGCCGTTGATCGCCACGTCCAGCCGGTTGCCCGTCTGCTGCAGGGTGCCCTGCGTGAAGTTGCGGCTGGTGGCCACGGTGCGCACGCCCAGGCCCAGATGCAGGCCGGTGGGCAACTGGTTCTGCTCGGTGGTCTGCGAGCCGACCTGGCGCAAGTTCTGGTAGATCAGGTCTTCGAACACCGCGTTGTTGCGCTTGTAGCCGTTGGTGGAGACGTTGGCCAGGTTGTGGGAGATCACGTCCAGCTGCGTCTGCTGGGCGCTCATGCCGGTCTTGGCGATCCAGAGGGAATTGATCATGGCGGGTCCTGGTGGCTATCGGGTGTGGGGCTGGCGGGGCGGCATGTCAGCCGTTCAGGCTCAGCAGCTGGGCGGCGCTCTTGTCGTCGGTTTCGGCCGCCTGCAGCAGGCGGGTCTGCTGCTCGAACTGGCGCGAGGCCTCGATCATTCCGACCATGCAGGCCACCGCATTGACGTTGGAGCCTTCGGTGGCGCCGGCGAGCACGCGGGCGTTCTGGTCGGTGGGGATGGGGTCCCCCGAGGTGGTGCGGAACAGGGTGTCGTCGCCGCGCTTGAGCGGGTCTTCCGCCGTGGGCGTGACCAGCTTCAGCCGGCCCACGGCCTGCGGGCGCTGGCCGGCGATGGTGGCGGTGAGCGTGCCGTCGGCACCGATGGTCACGTCGGCCCCGGGCGGCAGCTCGATCGGGCCGCCGGCGTCGGAGAGCACGGGCAGGCCGGAGCGCGTGACCAGCTGGCCGGTGGCGGTCGTCTCGAAGGAGCCGGCGCGGGTGTAGGCCTCGGTGCCGTCCAGGCCCTGCACGGCGAACCAGGTGTTGCCCACGGCCATGGCGTCCAGGTTGCGTCCGGTGCGCTGCACCGGGCCGGCCGTGTCGTCGTAGCCCGAGGTGGCCTCCAGGCCGAACACGCGGGTGGTGGAGCCGCCGCCCTGGATGGGCACCGAGCGGAAGGTGGACATCTGCGCCCGGAAGCCCGTGGTGGAGACGTTGGCCAGGTTGTTGGCCAGCACCGCCTGCCGATGAGAGGCGGCGCTGGCGCCGGTCATGGAGGTGTAGATCATGCGATCCATGCGGTGTCTCCTTCAGGGGGCGATGGGGGCTGCTGCGGGCCGGACGTCAGCGCAGGTTGACCAGGGTGGACATCACCTGGTCCTGCGTCTTGATGGTCTGGGCGTTGGCCTGGTAGTTGCGCTGCGCGGTCATCATGTTCACCAGCTCGCCCGTCAGGTCCACGTTGGAGTCTTCCAGCGCGCCCGAGCGCAGCGCACCCAGGTTGCCGTCGGTGGGCGTGCCCAGCACGGGCTGGCCGGACTTGTAGGTCTCCACCCAGCTGTTGTTGCCCACGTCGGACAGGCCCTGCGTGTTGCGGAAGGTGGCCAGCGCGATCTGGCCTTCGGCGCGGGTCACGCCGTTGGAGTAGCGCGTCATGACCATGCCGTTGTTCTCGATGTTGATGCCCGTGAGCTGGCCCGAGGTGTAGCCGTCCTGCTTGAGGTCGGACACGGCGAACTTCTGGCCGAACTGCGTCACGTTGCTCAGCTGCACCTGCACCTGGTAGGGCGCCAGGCCGTTGGGGTTGGGCGGGCTGGGCGCGATGGTCAGCGGCAGCGAGAAGCCGCTGGCCGGCGGCGGAGCGACCGGGGCGGTGATGGCGCCGTTGCCGTCGAACTTGATCTGCCCGACCGGCGTGGCGGTGGTGTCGAGCGAGTCGTACACGTCCCAGGTGTTGGCGGAATTCTTCGAGAAGTACAGGCTCACCGGCTTGGCGACGCCCTGCGCGTCATAGACGTTGATCGAGGTGCCGTAGGTGGCGCGCGGCGTGGCGGCGACGGGCGGGCTGGCCGTGGGGTCGCCCGCTGCGTTGACGGCGCGCGCGTCGAGGTTGAACGAGGCCGTGATGAGGCTGGTCTGCTTGGCCGGAATGGGGGCCGAGGTCGGGAACTGCAGGGGCACGACGCTGCTGGCGGTGCGCTGGTTGGTGATCGGATCGACCGTGTAGCCCATCACCTTGGCGCCGTTGTTGGTGACCACGTTGCCGTTGGTGTCCAGCTTGAAGTTGCCGGCGCGGGTATAGGCGCGCGAGCCATCGGTCTGCTGCAGGGTGAAGAAGCCGTTGCCGTTGATGGCCACGTCCATGCTGTTGCCGGTGACCGTGAGGTTGCCCTGGTTGAACTGCTGGGCCGTGGCCGCCACTTCCACGCCGATGCCTGAATTGTTGCCGCCGGCCGATCCGATGGCGCTGGCCACCAGTTCGGCGAATTCGGCGCGCGAGGACTTGAAGCCGGTGGTGCCGGAGTTGGCGATGTTGTGGCCGATCACGTCCAGGTTCTTGCTGGAGGCGTTCAGCCCGGAGAGGCCTTGCTGGAAACTCATGATGTGCTCCTACGGGGGGCGGATGAATGCGGAGGGTCGGGTGGGCTGGCGCTCGGTCAGAGCACCGCGCGGATCTGGTCGTAGCCCACCGTGTCGCCGGTATCGAGCGTGAGCGTGAGCGCACCGTTGTTCGAGCCCGTGCCGGTGACCTTGGCGGCCTGCAGCGCCGTGGCCTGCACGGCCGTGCCGTCCGTGGCGCTGGCGGCGACGCGGAAGCTGAGGGTGGAGACATCGCCTGCGTACTTGCTGGAATCCCACTGGAAGGACTGGCGGCCCTTTTCCTGTGCGCCCATCTCCACCGTGCCCACCACCACGCCGCCGGGGGAGACGATCTCCACGCGCGTGTCGGCGGCTGCGCTGGACAGCTCGAACTGGCCCTTGCTCACGCCGCTGGAGGTGCTGAGCTTGTTGCCCTCGGCCAGCACCGAGCGGCCGATCATCTGCGTGCCCTGCAGCGTCTGCATGGTGGCGAACTGCGCGGCCATGGACTGCATGGTCTGGTTCAGCGTCTGGATGCCCGAGACCGTGTTGATCTGCGCCATCTGCGAGGTCATCTGCGCGTTGTCCAGCGGGTTCATCGGATCCTGGTTGTTCAGCTGCGCGACCAGCAGCTTCAGGAACCGGTCCTGCATGGCGGCCGGGTCCGTCGTGGAATTGGCGGAGCTGCCGGTGGCGGAACTGCCGGAGTTGACGGCGGTGGTGGCGGTGGAGGAACCAACGGCGGGGAGGATCATGGTGCGGTCTTTCGGGCTTAAGGCGTGCCGGGCGGTGGCGTGCAGGCTCACTGGCCCATCTGCAGGGTCTTGAGCAGCAGCGTCTTGGCGGTGTTCATCACCTCGACGTTGTTCTGGTAGGAGCGCGAGGCGGAGATCATGTTGACCATCTCCTCCACCGCGTTCACGTTGGAATGCGTCACGTATCCGTCCGCGTCGGCGGACGGGTTGCTCGGGTCGAGCTCGCGGCGGCCCGGCACCTGGCTTTCCTGGATGGAGCTCACGCGCACGCCGGCCGAGCTTTCGGCGCCCATGGGCGTGGTCTGGAACACCACCTGGCGCGCCTTGTACGCCTGGCCGTCCGGGCCGGCCACGGCATCCACGTTGGCCAAGTTGCTGGCCACCACGTTGAGGCGCTGCGACTGGGCGCTGATCGCGCTCGACGAGACGTTGAAGATGGAGAACATCGACATGGCGGCTTCGCTTTTCCTGGGGGGCTGTTCGGGGTGCGGCTATCCGGCTACTGGCCCTGGATGGCGCTCAGCATGGTCTTGGCATTGCCGTTGATGAAGCGCAGCGTGGCCTCGTAGCGCACGGCGTTGTCCACGAAGGCGGCGCGCTCGCGGTCCATGTCCACGGTGTTGTTGTCCAGGCTCGGCTGCGTCTGCATGGCGTAGCCCAGCGTGCCGCCCGAGAAACTGCCCATGTCGGTGGCCGGCAGCGGAATGTGGCGCGGATCGCTCGTGCTCTGCGCGCGCAGCTGGCTGCGCTCGGAGGACGGGTCGGAGGCGTTCGTGACTTCGCGCAGCGCATCGGCGAACTTGAAGTCGCGCGCCACGTAGCCGGGCGTGTCGGCGTTGGCGATGTTGCTCGCGATGGCGCGCTGGCGCTCGGAACGCAGCAGCAGCGCGTTGCCGTGGAAGTCCAGTCGTTCGGTCATCTTGTCGAGCATGGCGTCCTCGCTCTCGGGGTGGTCGGGGGCCTCGGGTCCGCACGGACTTCTGGCGTGCAGCGATTGTGGAATTCGCCCCGGTTTCCTAAAGCGCGAAGAACGCGGGAAACGGCGGGCAGTTCGGCCCATCGTGTCCGCGCCCTCCGGCCTACAGTGGCTGCCGTGATGCGCTGGATCGCGATGCTTTCCGGCCCCACCCTTTTTTCTTTCGCCCGCGACTGTCCGCGCGTGCCGGCCCGGGCGGTCGCCGCTTTCCGCCCGCTCTGTCCGTTCTGCCATGGCGCAGATCCGCTGTCCCCAGGAGGTGACCCCGATGAACCGCAGCAACACACCCTCTTTCCCCGCGCGCGCCTGGCGCGCCGCCGCTGCCGCGGCGCTGGGCGCAGGCCTGGCGCTGGCGGCAGGGGCGCAGCAGCCGGCACCCCAGGCAACGCAGCCGCCGCCGCAACAGCAGCAGATATTGCAGCCACAGGCGGGCAGTGCCGCCGATCCGTCCGGCGACCTGGGGGCGCTGTCCACCCGCTGGCTCAACGACGCCGTGCAGGCCGCACAGGTGCAGGGCGGTGCCAATGCCATGCCGCTGCGCATGGAAGTGAGCGTCGGCTCGCTCGATCCGCGCCTGCGCCTGGCCCCCTGCAACCGCGTGGAACCCTATCTGCCCATCGGATCGCGCCTCTGGGGCCGGACCCGGCTGGGGCTGCGCTGCCTGGACGGCGCCACGCACTGGAACGTCTTCCTGCCCGTGACCGTCAAGGCCTGGGGGCCGGCCTTCGTGCTGACCGGCAACGTGCCTTCCGGCACCGTGCTGACGGCGGCCAATGCCATCGAGAGCGAGGTGGACTGGGCGGCCGAGACGGCCCCCGTGGCGGCCACGCAGGAATCCTGGGTCGGCCTGGTCGCCTCGCGCTATTTGCTCGCGGGCCAGGCCTTGCGCCAGAATATGGTCCGCGCGCCCGAACTGTTCAAGGCCGGCACGCAGGTGCGGGTCGTGGCCCAGGGCCCCGGCTTCTCGGTCACCGCGTCCGGCCAGGCCGTCACGGCCGGGGCTGTCGGCCAGAACATACGCGTCCGCATGGACAATGGCCGAGTCATCAGTGGCACTGTGTCCGGAGATGGAACGATAGAAGCGGCTTTGTAGCCTTCGGACTTCAATAAAGGCCTCAAGTCCCCCCATGAACGGCCGAAAACATGGCTACAGAGCCCCCCATCGGACGGGGTGGTGGAGAGAGCTATGAAGATTGGAAACAACTCAGACATCGGGAACGCCATCGCCCAGGTTGCCGCCAAGCAGCAGCAGGCCAAGGCACCCGCACCCTCGGCGGAAGCCGCGACCAAGGGCGCAAGTTCTGCGGCCGCCGCTGGCGTGCCCGTCACGTTCTCCAACGCCGCACGCGGCGTGGATGCGGCGGCACGCGGCCCGGCCGAGTTCGATGCCGGCAAGGTCAAGGCCGTGAAGGCCGCCATCGAGAACGGCACGTTCAAGGTGGATGCCGACGCCGTCGCCGACAAGCTGCTCTCCAACGCAGAAGAAACCTTCTCCCGCTCGCGTTCGCGCAACTGAAGACCGGTCGGCCCGTCCCGCACCGTCTCGTCTCCTGCGTCCGGCCGAGCGAATCGTCCTAGACTCGGTCCCCCATGTCCCTCGAAGCCACTCTCTCCACCGTCGAGGCCCAGCTGCAGGAGGTGCAGGACGCCCTGCTGGCCACCGATCCCCCGACTCTCGAAAAGGCTTCCATGCAGCTGCGCTCTGCCGCCATCGCGCTGGCGCAGGCGCTGGGCGACGGTCCTCAGCGGCAGGGCGGCCAGGCTCCCGATGAGGGCCAGACCCGCCGCATCCGTGCCATCGGCACCCGCCTGCCCCTGCTGCGCGACCAGCTCGCCCGCGTGCTGGCCCTGACCGAGCGCCAGGCCGCATCCCTCCTGCCCCCGGCGCCGGGCGTGGTGACCTACGGTGCCAGCCGCGCGCAGACCGCGGCGCGCATCTACCGCGGTCCGGGCTGAGCCCTCCCGCCTTTCCCTTTCCCCGGTTCCAGTCTCCGCCAACGAAAAAGGCCGACTTGCGTCGGCCTTTGTTTGCTTCGTTGGATAAAGGTGCGGTCAGTGCGAGCGCATCTTGGCGCGCAGCCGTGCGATCGACTGGCTGTGCAGCTGGCAGACGCGTGATTCCGTCACGCCCAAAACGGCGGCGATTTCCTTCAGGTTCATGTCGTGCTCGTAGTACATGCCCATGATGTACTGCTCGCGCTCGGGCAGGGTCTTGATGGCTTCCACCAGCGAGGCCTTGAGGCGCTGGTCGCGCAGCACGGCCATGGGGTCGGCCTCGTGGTCGGCCACGTGGCGGTCCAGAAAGCTGTCCTCGTCCTCGCCCCGGCTCATGTCTTCCAGATAGACCAGCTGGGTGCCGCGCACCTTGCCCAGCAGCGACTGGTAGTCGGCCAGCGACAGGCCCAGCTCTTCGGCGATCTCGGATTCGAGCGGGCTGCGGCCGAGCTTCTGCTCCATGCGCTGCACGGCGTGCTCGATGTCCTTCTGGCTCTTGCGCGAGCTGCGCGACATCCAGTCGCCTTCGCGCAGCTCGTCGAGCATGGCGCCGCGGATGCGCTGGCTGGCGAAGGTCTCGAACTGCACGCCCTGCGCGGCTTCATAGCGCGACAGTGCTTCGGACAGGCCCATCATGCCGACCTGGATGAGGTCGTCCAGCTCCACGTTGGGCGGGAGCTTGGCGATCATGTGGTGCGCGATCCGACGCACGAGGGGAACGTGCTGGCGGAGTTGCGCATCGCGATCGAGCTGGCCTTTGGCGGTGTACATCATGGATGTCAGTGGCTCCGGACGAAATGCGCAGCGGGCTCCGAGGGATGGTCGTGGGTCAGTGCGGGCATGCCGGTGCCCATGGTGCATGCGTTTTCCAGCAGTTGCAAGGCCAGGCGCTGCACGTCCTGGGGGCTGCCGGCCCGCACGATGGTCGTGCGGGGCGCGTGGCCCAGATGGGTGGCGGCGCAATTTTGCAACGCATCCAGCGCGACGCGGGCCACGCGGGTGCGGCGGGCTTCGTAGGGCCCGGGCTGGACCACCGAGGCCACGGTGCACTGCAGGCCGGCATGGACGGCCATGTGCTTCAACTGGCGGTAGCACTGCTCCACGCCGTGCGCGCCCGGCTCGGCCATCACCAGCGGCAGCACGGCGCTGCCCCGCAGGATGGGCGCCATGACCTGCTGGGGCCCGTAGGCGACGACCAGGGCATAGGCGCGAAAGAGCGGGTGCAGACGCTGCAGCACGGCGGTGTCGTTCCACGCGGCTTGCTCTGCCAGCTGGCGCATGCCGTGCGCGGCCGGCACCACGGCCAGCGAGGCGGTGTGCGATGCGCCGCGCGAGAGGCTTCCGCCCTGCCAGTCGGTGGCGGCCAGCAGCTGCTGCAGTCCCGGCGCGCTGCCGGTCTCGCGGGCGGTGCCGTCCAGCACCACTACGGGGTAGCCCAGCCGCTGCAGGCTGGAGCAGATCTGCCACAGCGTTTCCAGGCCCATGCTGGCGTCTGGCTGGTTCAGCACGGCCAGCAGGCGCAGGTCGGCCTGCGGCGTCACGCTGTAGAGGCTGGCGCCCTGGTGCAGTCCGGTATCAAGCAACATCGGCCAGGCCTCTCTCGGCGGACAGCTCCGGCGACTGCGAGAAGAAGAAGTTCAGGTCGGCGGCCTTGGGGTCGAAGGCGGACTTGGCAGGCGAGCGCATGGAGGCGCTGACCAGCTTGCGGGCGTCCGCGGCTTCCCAGTCTTCGGGCACGCGCTGGCCGTTGGTCACGCCGCGCAGCACCATCTGGTGGCGGATCAGCGCGTCGATGGAGGGGCCGAGCTTCACGGCCTCGTCCACCTTGGAGAGGATGGCCTGCTGCGAGCCGGCGGTCTTGAAGGCGCCCAGCACGTCGTCCAGCGTGTCGCCGTGGCAGCCGGCGTTGAGCACCAGCAGGCGGTTGACGGCGGGCAGGTTCAGCACGTCGAGCATGTCGCGCTTGCGGGGGTCGCGCGGGGCCACGCCGGTGGTGTCGATGAGCACCATCTTCTTGTTGCTGAGCAGGCCCAGCAGGTCCTGCAGCGCGGCGCGGTCGTGCGCCAGATGGGCCACGATGCCCAGCATGCGGCCATAGGTGCGCAGCTGTTCGTGGGCGCCCACGCGGTAGGTGTCCAGAGTGATGAGGCCCACGCTGCCGGGACCGTGGATGCGGGCGCACAGGGCGGCCAGCTTGGCGGTGGTGGTGGTCTTGCCCACGCCGGTGGAGCCCACCATGGCGAAGATGCCGCCTTCCTCGTAGATGGGCCGGGCATGCGAGTCGGTGCGCAGGTTGCGCTCCAGCACTTCCATCAGCCAGCGCACGGCATGGCCGGCGGACAGGTCCTCGGGCATGCGTTCGAGCACGCCGCGCGCCAGGGCGGGCGAGTAGCCGGCGCGGATCAGCTTGAGCATCAGATTGGACTGGATCGGGTCCTGGCGCGCCTGGCCCAGCCAGGTCAGCGTGTTGAAGCGGTCTTCGATCAGCTCGCGCATGGACTGCAGCTCGTTGATGAGCCCTTGCGGCGCCATGGCCGGGGCTGCCGCGGCGGCGGCGCGGCGGGGCGGCGGCTCGGGCAGGTCCATGGGGATGGAGCGCAGCGGGTTGTGGCGGGCCACGGGCGCGGCCTGCGGCGCGGCGGCCAGGCGCTGCTGTTCGCGCGGCTCGGGCGCGTAGGCCGGGCGCTGCGGCTCATGCGGCATCGCAGCGGGGGCGGCGGCGCTGGCGCCGCCGTTCAGGGCCTCGTGGCGGCGGCGCAGCATGCGCTCGCGCACGTAGTCCTGGAACGAGAGCGTGCTCATGGCCAGTTGCTCGGTGTCCTGCTGGATGGCGGCGCGGCCGTTGTCGAACGGCTGCGGGCGCGAGGGCATGCGCGCGCGCGTTTCGGCCGCCATGTCGGAGGCGCGCTCGTGCAGGCGCCGGGCCGTGGGCGCCGCGACCTTGGCTGCCGGCGCGGGCGTCAGCGGAGCGGGGGCCGATTCCGGGCCCGCCTCCAGGCTGGAGAGCGTGTCCTCGGCCGTCGCCACCACTTCCACGCCGTTCGCCACGGGGCGGTTGGAGAGGATCAGGGTACCTTCGCCGAATGCCATGCGCGCCTTGGCCAGAGCCTCGCGCGACGTGGGGGCGTGGAAGCGTTTGATGTTCATGCGGATGCACCTTTGAGGATCGGGCCGATGCGGATGGTGTGCGTTTCAGGGATCTCGCTGTGGGCGAGCACCTGCAGCCGGGGCGCCACCCGGCGCACCAGCCGGGCGATGGCATTGCGGATGGGGTCGGGCACCAGCAGGCAGGCGGGCAGGCCCATCTCCTCCTGCTTCATGGCGACCTCGGCGGCCTTCTGGGTCAGGATGTCGGCCACGCCGGGGTCCAGCGACGAGCCGCCGGGGTTGCCCAGGGCCTGCACCAGCAGGCGTTCCAGGCCGGGTTCGATGGCGATCACGTTGAGCTCGCGCACCGGGCCGTAGATCTGCTGAACGATGGCCGGCGAGAGCGCGATGCGCACGCGGCGCGCCAGCTCCACCGGGTCGGTGATGGCGCCGGCGTGCTCGGCCAGCGTTTCGATGATGGTCCGGATATCGCGGATGTGCACAGACTCTTCCAGCAGCAGCTGGAGGACTTTCTGGAACGTGGCGATGGAGACCATTTTGGGTACGACTTCTTCGATGAGCTTGGGTGCCAGGCGGGTCACGTGCTCCACCAGCTGCTGCGTCTCGGTACGGCTGAGCAGCTTGGCGGCCTGCACTTGCATCAAGTGTGACAAATGGGTGGCCATCACGGTTTCCGAATCAACGACCGTAAAACCGGCCATTTGTGCCGCTTCCTTCTGGTGGTCGTCGATCCAGTGCGCCGGCAGGCCGAAGGCCGGGTCGGTCGTGGGCGTGCCGATCAGCGGCGTGGAGATGCCGCCCGGGTTGATGGCCAGGAACATGCCGGGGAAGGCTTCGCCTTCGCCCACCACCACGCCGCGCAGCGTGATGCGGTAGGCACTGGGCTTGAGCTCCAGGTTGTCGCGCACGTGGACGGCCGGCGGCAGGAAGCCCACCTCCTGTGCGAACTTGCGGCGCACGCCCTTGATGCGGGTGAGCAGGTCGCCCTGACGGTTCTTGTCCACCAGCGCGATCAGGCGGTAGCCCAGCTCCAGGCCCAGCAGGTCCACGGGCTGCAGGTCGTCCCAGGTGGCCTCGCCGTCGGCGACCGGCGCGGGCGCTTCCTCGACCGGGGCCGGACGCTTCTGATGCTGCATCAGCAGCCAGGCGCCGTAGCCGAGGCACCCGCCCATCACCAGGAAGACCACGTGCGGCATGCCGGGGATCAGGCCCAGCAGGACCAGGATGCCGGCCGTCACGCCCAGCACGCGCGGCGACATGAAGAGCTGCTGCACGATCTGGCGGCCCATGTCCTCTTCCTTGCCCACGCGCGATATCACCATGGCGGCCGCCACCGAGATCAGCAGGCCGGGGATCTGCGCCACCAGCGCATCGCCCACCGCCAGCAGGATGTAGCTGTTGGCGGCCTGGGACGCCGACAGGTCGTGCTGCAGCATGCCGATGGCGAAGCCGCCCACGATGTTGATGATCAGGATCAGGATGCCGGCGACCGCGTCGCCGCGCACGAACTTGGAGGCACCGTCCATGGAGCCGAAGAAGTTGGCTTCCTCCGCCACTTCGGCGCGGCGGCGGCGGGCTTCCTTCTCGTCGATCAGGCCGGCGCTCAGGTCGGCGTCCACCGCCATCTGCTTGCCGGGCATGGCGTCCAGGGTGAAGCGGGCCGAGACTTCCGCGATGCGCTCGGCGCCCTTGGTCACCACCACGAAGTTGATGACCACCAGGATGGCGAACACGATCAGGCCCACGCCGAAGTTGCCGCCGATCAGGAAGTGGCCGAAGGCCTCGATCACCGCGCCGGCGGCGCCCGGGCCGGTATGGCCTTCCAGCAGCACCACGCGGGTGGAGGCCACGTTCAGCGACAGGCGCATCAGCGTGGTCAGCAGCAGCACCGACGGGAAGGCGGCGAAATCCAGCGGCCGGATCATGTAGGCCGCCACCATCATCACCATCAGCGCGGTGGCGATGTTCAGGGTGAAGAAGGTGTCCAGCAGCCAGGCCGGGATGGGCAGCACCATCAATGCCAGGATGGCCACCACCAGCAGCGGCGCCGACATGCCCTGCAGCATGGAGGAGTTGCCGCCCGCCCACTGGCGGACCGTGTTCATCGAAAGCGTTTTCATGGCGCGTCAACCTTTGCGGCGCCGGTAACGGCGTTAACGGCGGTGGAGGCGGCCGCTGCGGTCCGCGTGAGGGGGTCGAGTTCGGGCGGCACGTAGGGGTCGGGCTGCTGCTCGGGCATGCGGCCTTCGCCGCGCAGCGCAGCCTTCAGGCGATAGACGTAGGCCAGTACCTGGGCCACCGCCGCGTACAGCTGGGCGGGAATGGGCTGCTCCAGGTCGGCATTGGCGTAGAGCGCGCGAGCCAGCATGGGCGACTGCAGCACCGGAACGGCATGCTGGTTGGCCAGGTCGCGGATGCGGAAGGCCAGCATGTCCGTGCCCTTGGAGATGACCTGCGGCGCGCTCATTGTGGCCTCGTCGTACTTCAGCGCCACGGCGTAGTGGGTGGGGTTCATCACCACGAAGTCGGCCTTGGGCACGTTGGCCACGCTGGAGCGGTTGGCGATTTCGCGCGCGCGCTGGCGCATGCGGCCCTTGACCTCGGGGTTGCCGTCGGACTGCTTGTGCTCCTGCTTCACTTCCTCGTGCGACATCTTCTGCTTGGACTTGAAGAAGAAGAGCTGCAGCGGAACGTCGATCACGGCCGCGATGAACACCACCAGCAGCAGCAGCACCATGCCCGAGGTGATCCAGTCGGCCGCATGGCGGATGGCGACCGGCGATGGCTGCAGCACCAGCATGGCCACCTTCTCGATGCTGGAGCTCATGAAATGCCAGGCCACGGCGGCGAGGATGCCGGTCATCAGCACCATCTTGGCCACGGTGACCATCTGCTGCTTGGAAAACAGGTTGGAGAAGCCCGAGAGCGGGTTGAGGCGGCCGAACTGCGGCGACAGCGGCTTGAAGCTGTAGATCCAGCCGCCCGAGGCGATGGCGCTGCCGATGGCGGCCACGCTGGTCAGCAGCGCGAAGGCCACGCAGGCCGCCAGGCCGATCAGCGCCATCTCCGAGAGGCGTGTCAGCATGCTGCCCGAGGCCTGCACCGTGGCCGCGTTGAACGTCAGCTGGCGGCTCATGGCGCGCTGCAGATGCTCCATGAGGTAGGGCATCAGCATCAGCACCGCCGCGGCTCCCATGCCCAGGATGGCGATGTGGGACAGGTCGCGCGAGCGCGCGGCCTGGCCGTCCTTGCGCACCTGGCGCAGGCGCTGCTCGGTCGCGGGTAGGGATTTGTCTTGGCTGGAGCTCATGGCAGGGCATTGGGGTCATGCCGATTGTCGTGAGCGCCCGCCGAATCTAAAGGCCGAATAGCGTGGGGCGAGGGCCTCTATTCCGGCTGGAGCGGGCCGGGGCCACGGGCCCGCGCCGCTCGCCCTGCACCGCGTTCGGGTGCTATGGCTTCAATAGCGCCATGTGCTCGCCCCGCCTGGGCTCGGGAGGCATTCGGCGCAATGCCGATGAAAAACGCCCGGCAAGCAGGGGCCGGGCACCTTTTCCATCGACGGCGATCGAGGCAGCGCCCGCCGCTGGATGCTGGCGGGGGCGCGATGCGGGCTCAGAAGCCCAGGCTGGCCAGCAGGTCGTCCACCTCGGACTGGCTGGACACCACGTTGGGCGTGTTCTCCGGGTCCACCACGGGGCCCTGCAGGTGCTCGCGGCGCGGCTCGGGGATGGCGACCGGCTGGGCCTGCGGCGGCGCGGTCTGGATCAGCAGCTGCACCAGCTGTTCCTCGATGGTGCCCGCCAGGGTGACGACCCGTGCGATCACCTGGCCCGTCAGGTCGTGGAAGTCTTGCGCCATCATGATCTCGGTCAGGTGGACGTCCGCTTCCTGCGTGACGCGCTCCACGTCGGTCATGAAGTTGAAGATCTCGCCCTTGGCCACGGCGGCCACCGGGTCGGCGACCAGGGAGGTGACCACGCGGCGGGTCTCGGCCGCGATGTATTCGTGCTGCGCCTTGGCCAGCTCGACGCGGCTGAGCACCTTCTCCGCCGCCTCGCCGGTCAGCCGGGCGATATAGGACAGCCGGCTCTTCGCGTCGGGCAACTCGCTCGCGGAATCCCGCAGCTTGGCCGCGTAGCCCAGTTCGTTGAGCGCGTCATGCAACTGCCGCGTGAGCTGGCCGATCTTCTGGTGAACGTCGTCGGGGCGCGCGTCCGGCGCGGGGTTGCACGAGTTGTCCATGGTTCAGAGCCCCAGCTTCTTGAGGATCAGCGTCACCTTCTCTTCGAGGGTGGCCTTGGTGAAGGGCTTGACGATGTAGCCGGCCGCGCCGCCTTGCGCCGCAGCGACGATGTCTTCCTTGCGGGCTTCGGCCGTCACCATCAGCACGGGCAGGTGCTTGAGCTTGTCGTCCTTCTTGATCTCCGCCAGCAACTGGAAGCCGTTCATGTTCGGCATGTTGATGTCGGTGACCACGAAGTCGAACTTGCTGTTGCGCAGCTTGTTCAGCGCGGCGACGCCGTCCTCTGCCTCGTCGGCATCGTTGAACCCGCTCTCCTTGAGCAGGTTGCGCACGATGCGGCGCATGGTGGAGAAATCGTCAACGATCAAAAAACGAAGGGCTGTGGTCACTGTGGACCCTTTCGGTCGAAAATAACTGTACGTATTGTCACGGGCCGCGGTGTCTGTGACAAGTCGTTACGGCCGGGACTCGGATGCGGCATTCTCCTGCTTTTCTGCAGCAGGCGCCGGTGCGGGTGTTGCTTTGGTGCCTTTGCCCATCAAACGCTCCTCGGCTTCCCGTGTTAACACGGTGATGGTAATGCGGCGATTCACGGGCGCCTTGGGGTTTTCCGGCTCCAGCGGATCGCTGGCCGCCAGACCGACCACGCGGCCCAGCTTGGAGTCTGGCATGCCGGCCGCCACCAGTTCGCGCCGCGAGGCGTTGGCCCGGTCGGCCGACAGTTCCCAGTTGCTGTAGCCGCGCTCGCCGTTGCCGTAGGGCGTGGCGTCGGTATGGCCGGCCAGGCTGATGCGGTTTTCCACCCCGCCCAGGCTGGCGCCGATTTCCCGCAGGATGTCGCGCATGTAGGGTTTGACCAGCGCGCTGCCGCTGTCGAACATGGGGCGGTTCTGGTCGTCCACGATCTGGATCTGCAGGCCGTCGGGCGTCAGGTCGAGCCGGATCTGCGACTTGTATTCCTTGAGCTTGGGGTTTTCGGTGATCAGCGAATCGATCTTGGCCCGCAGGGCCTTGATGCGGGCCTGGTCCTGGCGCGCCTGCTCGGCCCGCATCGCCTCGGCATTCATGCGCCGGGTCACCGCCTCGGTTTCGGCGCGGCGCACCTGTCCGTTGGACTTGGTCAGGTCGTTGCCGCCGCCCGGCAGGATGCTGGAACTGTTGCCCGAGCCGTCGCCGCCCTGCATGGCCACCTTCATGGGAGAAGCGAAGTACGAGGCGATGCCCTGCAGTTCGCCCTTGGCAGTGGAGCCCAGCAGCCACATCAGCAGGAAGAACGCCATCATGGCCGTCACGAAGTCGGCATAGGCGATCTTCCAGGCGCCGCCATGGGCGGCATGGCCGCCCTTCTTGACGCGCTTGATGATGATCGGTTGAAGCTTCTTTTCAGCCATGGCGGATGCGGGTGGGCGGCGTTGCGCGCGGCCTTGCTACTTCTTGCCCTTCACATGCTCTTCCAGCTCGCTGAAGCTGGGCCGGTCGCCCGAGAACAGCACCTTGCGGCCGAATTCGATGGCGGTGGACGGGTTGTAGCCCTGCATGCTGGCCAGCAGCGTGGACTTGATGCACAGCAGCTCCTTGGCGGCATCTTCGGTCTTCTGCTCCACCAAGCCGCCCAGCGGCTCCATGACGCCGTAGGCCAGCAGAATGCCCAGGAAGGTCCCCACCAGCGCCGAGCCGATCATGCCGCCCAGCACGGCAGGCGGCTGGCCCACCGAGCCCATGGTGTTCACCACGCCCAGCACGGCCGCCACGATACCGAAGGCCGGCAGAGCGCCCGCCAGCCGGCCCAGTGCGGCCACGGGCGCATGGGCCTCCTGGTGGTGGGTGTCGATCTCGCTGTCCATCAGCGCTTCGATCTCGTGCGCGTTGAGGTTGCCCGAAACCATCATGCGGAGGTAGTCGGTGGTGAACTCGATCACGTGGTGGTCGCTGCCCACCGTGGGGTATTTCTTGAAGATCTCCGACTCGTGGGGGCTCTCCACGTCCTTTTCGATGGCCATCAGGCCTTCCTTGCGGGCCTTCTGCAGGATGTCGTAGAGCATGGCCAGCAGCTCCATGTACCGGGCCTTGGTGTATTTGGAGCCCTTGAACACCGTGGGCAGCGCCTTGAGCGTGGCCTTGATCACCTTGGGCTGGTTGTTCACCACGAAGGCGCCCAGGGCGCCGCCCAGGATGGTGATGGTCTCGAACGGCAGGGCGTGCAGGATGACGGAGATGTTCCCGCCGTGCGCGATATAGACGCCGAAGATGCAGCCTAGGCAGACGAGGTAGCCAATGATGACGAACATGGAAAGTGGGGCGGCTTCTGCGGCAGGAGGAAGCCGGTCCTCGCTCTGGGCGGGGACCGGCGCGGCGGTTAACGGATCGTATCAATGGTATCGGCCCTCAGGTATCACACTTGAGCCCCGCCACTGTGACCGGTCGGTTATTTCTGTGTACCGCCTGTCCCGTCCGGCAGCCAGGCCGAGAGCCAGTCCTCCAGGTGCCGGCCCTCCAGCATCCAGTCGCTTTCGACGGCGGCCTTCAGCCGGTCGCCCGCCGCGCCGGCGGCGTCCAGGTCCTGCGTGTGCATGCGGATGGCATCGACCCAGTCCTTGAAGCGGTTCTTGACGCGCGTGACCGGCAGCCCGCCCTGGTAGGGCCGAACGTCGCTGCACACGACCGGATAGCCGCAGGCACCGTATTCCAGCAGGCGCAGATTGCTCTTGCACTCGTTGAACAGGTTCTGCTCCAGTGGCGCCAAGGCCAGGTCGAGGTTGAGGTTCGCCAGCATGCGCGGGTAGCGCTCTATCGATACCGGCCCGTGGAATTCGCGCAGATAGGGTTTGATCGCCTCGGGCGCCATGCCAAAGAAGATCCAGTCCACCTCGCCATGCAGCGCCTTGATCACGTCGGCGATCAGCTCCAGGTCGCCCTGGTGGCTGACCCCGCCCGCCCAGCCCACGCGCGGCCGTCCGCCGGTGCGGCGGCTGTTCTGAAGGCCGCGCCACCAGCGCGGCGGCAGCCGGTTCTGCACCACGCGCATGTCGTCATGGAAGCCGGCGAAGGCCTCGGCCAGCGCTGGCGTGGACACGACGAAGCGGTCCATCAGCCCGACCGAGCGCCGCAGATGCCGCAACACGTCCCTGGGCATCTCGTGGCGGTGCGCATTCTTCATGGGCAGGTTGGGCAGGTAGTCGTCCAGCTCGGCCACCATGAAGGTCGGGCGCAGGCGCTTGAGGCGCTGGATCAGCTCGATCTGCTGTTCGGTCACCTGGCGCTGCAGCACCATGGCGTCGGGCTGCAGGCGCTCTACTTCCTCCACCCTGAAGTAGCGGCCGCTGAAACGGGCGTCGGCGATGCCGGTCTGGTGCATGGCGCGCACCGGCTCCATCACCCGGTAGTGGCCGCAGCCGGCGGCGTCTGCGGCCAGGGCCAGGACGACGGGAGCGGGATGCCAGGGCAGGGGGCGTCGATTGGCGATGGCGTCGGTTTCCACGTCGAAGCCGGCGCCGAGCAGCGAGAGATTCGAGTTGTACGCGTCGTCACGGGCGATGGCCGGCAGCCACTTCTGGTAGAGCGACTCCTCCTGGCGCTGAATGCCTGCAGGACTGTCGTTTTGCGCGTCGCCGGGCGCGTTGTCCTCCGATTGCAGAAGCAGGGCGCGGGGCGTCCAGACAATCAGGAACCCGGCCTGACGCACTTTCAGGCAGAGATCGACGTCGGCGAACTGCGAGGGATGGCTTTGCGTGTCCAGTCCGCCGACCGATTCATAGACGGCCCGGTGGATGACGAGGCAGTCGCCGGAGACGGCGCTGTAGTTCTGGTCGATTTCCAGCCGGTGCATGTAGCCGGGCTCCTGGGCGGGCACGCCCTGGAAAGGCGAGCCGGCGGCGCCGTTCAGGCCGAGGACCAGCCCCGCATTTTGAATCCGCCCATCGGCGGAGAGCAGCTTCGCCCCCACCGCACCGACCTCGGGCCGTTGCGCGTGATTGAGCAGTTCGTCGAGCCAATCGCGGTTCAGGACGGCCGTGGTGGGGCTCAGCAGGACGAAATAGTCGCCCCGGGCCGCCTGGGCCGCCCCGTGAACGGCTTCCCAGCGGCCCTGGGCTTCGGCCGATCGCAGCACGCGGATCTGCTCCGTTCCCAGGCCCTGAATGCTGTCGAGCCAGAGACGCATCGCTTCGTCGGTGCAGCCTGCGTCCGCAATGATGACCTCGTAGCGAGGGTAGGCCGTGTTTTCCAGCAGCCGTTCCAGGCACCTCTGCAGCAGCGCAAGCTCATGCGTCGCAGCGATGAGGATGGAGGCCAGCGGCTGGTCCGCATGGCCGTAGTGGATCTGGTAGCGGCCGGGCAGGCTCGTGTCCACGCGCGCATCCGCATAGCCGCGGGCCGCGAGATGTTTTTCGATCGCCGCCATCTCGGAGGCATTGGCCGCCAATTGGGGAGGGGCCGTGATGAGCAGAGGTTCTGCCGCATGCAGAAGGCCCTCCATGCCGTGCGTTTCGATGATGCGAAGCAGCAGCTCGAACTCGGGGGCTTCGGCGTAGCCGGCGTCGAAGCCGCCCAGGGCCGCAAAGGCTTCCCGCTGAAAGACCCAGTGCCGCGACAAGCCCGCAGGGCAGGACAGCAGCATGTCCAGGTTGAAATGCGGGCGGAAGATGGTGCCCAGCGTGCCGTCCTCGGCGCGCACGATCTCGTCGGCGCACATGGCGTGGCATGGGGCTGCGGCCGCCTCCAGCATGAGGGTCTGCAGGCCCGCGGGCAGCAGTTCCTCTCCCGCATCCAGCACCAGGAACCAGCGGCTCCGTGCCTGTTGGGCCCAGCGGTTGATGGCGAGCAACTCGTCTTGCTTGCCTGCCGTTGGTAGGTGGTGTACCTGGATGTCTGGATGATCCCCGTCGGGCTGCGCGAATGGCTCGCCGAGAAGATGAACCTCCATGAGCGGAGGCCGGGGCCGCAAGGTGTCCAGGCTGGCCAGGGTTTTCTGGACGAGCGATGCGTCGTGCGGGCCGCAGGCCGTCCGGACGAAGATCGCGACGGAGAGTTCTTCGCCCCGCTTTTCCATCTGCTGGGATACCTGCCGTATCTGCGCCGCATTGAGGGCGCGCTGCACCAGCCAGTCGCGCAGGGTGGGTGCAACTCTTTGCTGCTGCGCGGCTTGCAGGCCCTCGAGCAGGCTCTTGCGTTCCTGCGCTATCTTGGGAGAGTCGGTGACGGGGTAGCGGCGGTACAGTTCCTGGTACAGGCCCAGGAAGTTCTTGCGCTCTCTTCCCAGCATGTGATCGCTGGCATGCGTGCCTACCCGGGTCCGCACTTCCGCCGTGAGGACGGGCACCTGGATGAAGGTGTGGCGATACACCAGCCGCAGCAGCATGTCCCAGTCTTCGAGTGCCGACAGCGAGGTGTCGAACTCGCCCACGTCGGCAATCGCGCTGCGCGGATGCGCCCAGGTGTTGACGGGGATATAGTTGGAAACCAGCAGGCGGTCCCGGTCGAACCCTCTGTGGTGCAGGGGGCGGCTGCGGCCCTGCTCGATTCTTTCGCTGCCTCTCAGCTTTTCGTTGACGTAATCGACATCGGTGTATAGGACGCTGTAGGGATGGTCCTTGAATGCATCGGCCAGTACCTGAAGATGGTTGGGCAGATAGATGTCGTCGTCGTCGAGGTAGGTGACGTAGCGCCCGCGAGCGATCTTCAGGCCTGCGTTCCGCGCAGCCGACAGTCCCTGGTTCACGCCCTGCCGGATGTAGGTGATCGGAAAGCCGTAGCCTGCAGCCAGCACGTGCTCGACAGGTTCGCCGTGGTCATTGACCAGAATCACTTCGAAATCGCGCTGAATCTGCTTTTCAAGGCTGTCGAGCGCGTGTTTCAGCAACACGGGGCGGTTGTAGGTGGTGAGGATGACGGAGAATAGCGGTCCACGCGCAGCACTTTTCGACAATTCGGCGATTCGCTGGCACAGGCGTTCGGCCCGTCTGCCGAGGTCTTTTTCCCTCTGCTCGGGATAGGCGGCCAGGCGCTGCAGGAGCAGGTCGCGGATCTGCTTTTCACGGCCTCGCATCAGATCCTGATGGCCGCGTTCGAAGACGCCTTCGAGGATGCGGACATGGTTGTCCAGCGGGGCGACGGACGCGTAGAACTTGCTGGATATCTGCGTGTCGTGAATGCGGTAGCTGATGCTGGGCTGGCGCAGAAAGACAAAGTCCGGGGCGACTTCCGCCATGCGGATGGCCAGGTCCCAGTCGCCGGCGAGCATGTCCGCGTGGATCGAGCCATCGGGCAGCCGCACCAGACCGAGCTTCGATCGCCGCAGCATCATCGCCGAGGGGGTGATGTAGTTGTCGAAGCTCAGCAGGGCCGCGACCTCGTTGCGCCCCCCGCTATAGGACTGGGGGGTATGCCCGGGATGGTCGGCATAGCGGATCAGCTGGCCTTGCGCATCGATCCAGTTGCACTGGACATAGCCCAGCGCCGCCTGGGGGTGCGCGTCCATCGCCGCGACCAGTGACGACAGATGGCCCGGAGCCATGAGGTCGTCCGAGCCCAGCACGATCACATAGCGCCCGCTGCCGGAATCGAGGCAGCGGTTGAAGTTGGCGATCATTCCCAGGTTGCGCTCGTTCACCTCCAAGCGAAAGCGCGGGTCTTGTGCGAACGCCTCCATCCTGCTCAGGCTGTCGTCCGTCGAGCAGTCGTCTCGCACGATGACCTCCAGGCGCACGCCCTCTTGGCTGAGTATCGAATCTATCGTCTGATTCAAATAGCGGGCGTTGTTGAAGGACATGATGGCGACGGTGACGTCGATGCCCTCCGGCGAGCCTCCATCCCGGCAATCATTCGTATTCTTCTCTTGTGCGTCGGCCATGCTGTGAATTGTGGATGTTGGTCGGTGCTGCCGGCCGGATGTATTTATCCTTTGGCGTTGCGTGCGGTGACGGCAGCGCGGAATTCCGCGTAGTCCCGGTAATAGTCATCCTCCGAGAATTTCTCCGAAGCCAGCACCATGCATACGGAGCCGCTGGAGAAATTGTCGATTTCCCGCCAGATCATCGGTGAGATGTAGAGGCCGTAATACGACCGGTTCATGTGGTATTTGAATTTCGTCCGGCCATCGTCCAGGGTGATGTCGAAACTGCCGGACATCGCGATCAAGAACTGATGCAGCCCCTTGTGGGCATGCCCGCCTCGATGCGAGCCCCCCGGAACGTCGTAGAGGTAATAAACCCGCTGGATCTCGAAAGGGATGTGCGTGTCGGACTCGATGAAGGTGAGGTTGCCCCGAGGGTCCTCCACCTTCGGAAGGTCGACGATTTTGCAGTGCTGTAATGACATACCGAGTGCGGCGGGGCTAGGATGGGCGGAAGTCGTTGCAGGCGTCGATGACACGCTGCTGTTCGGGAAATCCTGGATAGAGCGGGAGGCTCAGAACGGTACGGGCGAGCTCTTCGGATATGGGGAAGCTCGAATGCATGCTGGCCGCATAGGCCGGCTGGCTGCATATCGGAACCGGATAATGAATGAGCGTCTCAATGCCTCTGGATAGCAGATGCGTTTGCAGCGAATTCCTGTGCTGCGCATGCACGGTGAATAAATGCCAGGCATGGCGAGCATCATGGGGCGGCATTTCAGGCATCCTGATGGCGGGATTCGCGATGCCGGCGCAATATCGCAGCGCCAGTTCCTGGCGTGCATCTGCGTCTTCCGCCAGTTTCCGCAGCTTGACGCGCAGAAACGCCGCCTGCAGTTCGTCCAGGCGGGAGTTCAGTCCGACCCGGTCGTGGTGATACTTCCGGGCGGAGCCGTAATTGCGCAAGGAGCGGGCGCAGTCCGCAAGTTCTTGATCGCTGGTGACGATGGCGCCGGCATCCCCGAGCGCGCCCAGGTTCTTGCCTGGGAAAAAGCTGAAACCGGCTGCATCTCCGAGGTTCCCGGCTTTTCTGCCCCGGACCGAGGCTCCGTGTGCCTGTGCCGCATCTTCTATAAGCAGCAGCCGGTGCGAATCGGCTATGCCTCTCAGTGCATGCACATCCGCCGGTCGTCCATAGAGATGGACGGGCATGATGGCCCGGGTGCGGGGGCTTAGTGCCGCCTCCACCGCCTTGGGGCAGATGTTGCTCGTGCGCGGGTCGGGTTCGACGAGGACCGGCGTGAGCCCTGCATGCGAAATGGCCAGGGCCGTTGCGATAAAGGAGTTGGCAGGCAGGATGACCTCGTCCTTGAGGGCGATTCTTCCCAACTCTATATAAGCTTTCAGAATGAGCGTGAGCGCGTCGAGTCCATTTCCGACGCCCACGCAATATTGCGCGCCGCAGTATCGCGAGAATTCCTGCTCGAACTGGCCGAGCTCTTCGCCTTGGATGAACCAGCCGCTATCCAGCACCCGCTGCAGGGCGTCGGCGAAGTCGCCCGCGAATCGTTGGTTGAGGGCTTTGAGATCCAGGAATGGAATGTTCACGGCGACCAGCCTTCCAACGATTTCTGCCCCGTCGAGTGGATTGCGAGCCCTGTTCGGCCCGGCATTTGGGGCGCAATGTGCGCTCGCTGAGCGCAGTTGCCGAGTCAGTACTCCCGAGCCATTTTAAGGTCGCGTGCATGCCTTCAGAGGGCATTTCGCGGCAGGAGGGCCGCGATTCGTTGCGCGTCCTCAAGAGCTGCAGCCGCTGACCTTGGTTGGCGTGGGCGTGCGGCTCGGCTTGCGGACCCCCTGTATCTCCTGCATTTTGGGAGGTGAGAGGCTGCAGCCTCTCACCTCCGGCCGTGGCCGCCGTCGCTTACTTACTTACTTCAGCAGCGACAGCACGCCCTGCGGAATCTGGTTGGCCTGGGCCACCATCGCCGTGCCAGCCTGCTGCAGGATCTGCGCGCGGGACAGGTTGGCGGTTTCCGAGGCGAAGTCGGCATCCTGGATGCGGCTGCGGGATGCGGACATGTTCTCGGACGAGGTGTTCAGGTTGGCGATGCTCGTCTCGAAGCGGGACTGCAAGGCGCCGAAGCTGGCGCGCTGCCCGTTGACCGCCGCAAGGGCCGAGTCGATGATCTTCAGGGCCCGGGTGGCGCCATCGACCGTGGAGACGTCGATCGTGCTCACTGCCTTCTGCGTGGATGCCGTGGCGGCGGTGTTGGCCATCGTGTCGGTGGTGCCGGCCACGGCATAGCCCTTGTCGGAGCTGTACTCCACCGTGCCGCGCGAGGCCACCGTGACGCCAGTGCCGGCGGTGGTGGCGGCCGTGAAGGTCAGGGTGTTGCTGGCCGAAGCCATGGTGGCCGGCGCGTCCTGCGAGGCCAGGGTGATGTTGCCGGCGCTGGAGGCAGCGTTGGCGATGTTGATGTCCTTGCCGCCGTCGTTGGTCAGCACCAGGCCATCGCTGTTGGCATTCAGCTTGGCCGTGATGCCGGTCTGCGAGGCCGAGTCGTTGATCGCCTTCATCGCGTCGGCCAGGCCGGCGGGGGTGTTGGTCGCCGTCACGTTGAAGGTGATGTTGGCGGCCGTGGCGTTGTCGCCCTTGAGTGCCAGGGTGAACGAGCCGGTGGCTCCGAACTTCAGTTCGGACACGTTGCGGGCCACGGCGGTCACGCCCGTGGTGTCGGAGGCGGCGTTCACGGCGGCTGCGATGTCGGCGGCCGTGCCCGAGGCGGCCACGTTGATGGTCTTGGTCTGCAGGCCGGAGATGGTGATGGTGCCGGAGGCCGCGCCGGCGGAACCTGCGCTGGCGCCCGTGGTGGCGACCGTGGCGGTGGATTCGTTCAGGTTGACGCCGTAGTTGGCCGTGCGGAAGTTGCCGGTCGTGGCCGTGATCGTCTGGTTGGCGTTGGCGCCGACCTGGAAGGTGGCCGAGCCGAAGGAGCCGTCCAGCAGCTTTTGGCCGTTGAATTCGGTGGTGCTGGAGATGCGGTCGAGTTCCGACAGCAGCTGGCCGACTTCGGCCTGGATGGCCTTGCGGTCGCTGGCGCTGTTGGTGGCGTTGGCCGACTGCACGGAGAGTTCACGCACCCGTTGCAGGATGTTGCCGGAACCGGCCAGCGCGCCTTCGGCCACCTGCGACAGCGAGATGCCGTCGTTGGCGTTGCGCACGGCCTGGTTCAGACCGCGGATCTGGGCGGTGAAGCGTTCGGAGATGGCCAGGCCGGCCGCGTCGTCCTTGGCGCTGTTGATGCGCAGACCCGACGACAGGCGCTGGATGGAGGTGTTGAGCGAGGCTTGGCTGATGCCCAGGTTGCGCTGGGCCGTCAGGGAACTGATGTTGGTGTTGATGGTCGAGGCCATGGTGGAACTCCTGCTAGGCTGGAAACATTGAACATTTCTGCCGGTTCAAGCATCACCCCCTCCGGCGTCTTTCCGAGCGGCTGACAGAACCCTTCTGGTCTCGTCGTCCGCATCGGGTGGCTGCCGTACCTGGGGGGTACGGCCTCCGATGCGGGCGCCGGCCAGAACCGCTGCGATAGGTTCCGTTAGCCGCTCTTACGGGAACGATGGGTGGATTCTGTCGATCGGGTGCGGGAGCGTTGATCCGATAAGACGTAGAAAAACCGCTCAATCCCTGCGTTTGTTCCTAAAGTTTTCTGGCGCCTGCCCGAAAACCAACGCAACGGGACGTGCGAACAGACAGCAAGCAGTTGGCAGGGCCCGCCGTTCAACAGAGGCCCGTGGGCGCTGTGAACCCTGTGGCCAGACGGTTCTGGGCCCAGTTGGCGGTAACGCCAGATCCAGCCAGTTCTTTTCAGGAGATTTGCAAATGGCATCCACCATCAACACCAACCTCGCCTCGATGACTGCCCAGCGCAATCTGGGTCTGAGCCAGGCTTCGCTCAACACCTCCATCCAGCGCCTGTCGTCGGGCCTGCGCATCAACAGCGCCAAGGACGACGCGGCCGGCCTGGCCATCTCCGAACGCTTCACCGCCCAGATCCGCGGTCTGAACCAGGCCGTGCGCAACGCCAACGACGGCATCTCGCTGTCGCAGACGGCTGAAGGCGCGCTCAAGAGCTCCGGGGACATCCTGCAGCGTGTGCGTGAACTCTCCGTGCAGTCGGCCAACGCCACCAACAGCGCCGGCGACCGCAAGGCCATCCAGGCCGAAGTCGGCCAGCTGCTGTCTGAAATGGACCGCATCGCCAGCACCACCGAATTCAACGGCCAGAAGCTGCTGGACGGCTCCTTCGGCTCGGCCACCTTCCAGGTCGGCGCCAATGCCAACCAGACCATTTCCGCCACGACCGGCAACTTCCGCACGACCAGCTACGGCGCCAATCTGACGGCCTCGGCCAGCGGTGCCGCCACCACGGGCTCCAGCGCAGGCTCCGCCGGCGCGGCTTCCGGCACCATCGTCATTTCCGGTCTGCAGACCAAGACCATCAACGTGGCCGCATCGGGCACGGCCGCCGACATCGCCTCCGCCGTGAATGCAGCGGCCGACACCACCGGCGTGACCGCCTCGGCCCGCAACGTGTCCCAGCTGACCTTCGGCGCCACGGGCTCGTTCAGCCTGGCGCTCAAGGGCAACAACAGCACGGCCGCGAACGTGACGTTCAACGTGACGGCGACCAACACGCCCGCCGGCCTGGCCGACGCGATGAAGGCGATCAACGACTCGGCCTCCCAGACCGGTATCACGGCCAAGCTCAACAGCGACAACTCCGGCCTGATCCTGACCAACGACAGCGGCAACGACATCAACATCGCCAACGCCGCCGCCAGCGCAGGCAACATCACCCTGGCCTCGCAGGATGCAGCGACCACGCTGAGCACGGACACCCTGACCTTCACGGCAGCCACCACGGCGGGCACGGGCGTCACGGTGGCCTCGCGCGGCACGGTGGAGTACAGCTCCGACAAGGGCTACGCCGTGGCTGGTACCGGCGGCACGATGACCAACGCCGCTGCCACCGCCTCCACCCAGAAGGCCGTGAACACCATCGACGTGTCCACGGTCGATGGCGCCACCCGTGCCCTGAAGATCATCGATTCCGCGCTTGCGTCGGTCAACGGGCAGCGCGCCAGCTTCGGTGCCTTGCAGTCCCGCTTCGAAACCACGGTGAACAACCTGCAGAGCACGGCCGAGAACATGTCCGCATCCCGCGGCCGCATCCAGGATGCCGACTTCGCCTCGGAAACCGCCAACCTGTCCCGCGCGCAGATCCTGCAGCAGGCCGGCACGGCGATGGTGGCCCAGGCCAACCAGCTGCCCCAGGGCGTGCTGTCCCTGCTGCGTTGATCGCGGCGGTGGTTTGATTGAGGCATGGCGGGCCCTGGCGGTCCGCCTGCCTCCAAGGGCGGTGGCGGATTTCTTCGCCGCCGCCTCGTCGTTGGCGGCTGTGCCGGAATAGCCGTCGGATTGAAGGGCTTATCCCGCTCTTATCCGCGCGATGCGACGACTTCCTGGACTCCACAATTCCGGCCCATGCCAATCGATGCGCTGAGAGGAAATGGATCATGGCTAGCTTTTCATCCCTTGGTATCGGCCTGGGTGGCAATGTCGATGTCAACGGCCTGATCAAGGCGTCCGTCGATGCGGTCAAGATGCCCATCACCGAAGCCGGTGGGCTCCAGCAGCAGGCGACGATCACCCAGGCCAAGGTGTCGGCCTTCGGCCAGCTCAAGTCCATGGTGTCCACGCTCTCCGATGCGCTGGGCAAGCTCACCAGCGTGACGGGCTGGAACAGCGTGAGCGCCACTTCCTCCAAGAGCGACGTCGTCTCCGCCACGGCCGTGGGGGGCGCCGCCGCCACATCCTTCGATGTGCAGGTGCAGAACCTGGCCAAGGCGCAGACCACCATTTCCGAATCGCTGCAGCCGCCAGGCCAGGCCGTCGGCGCAGGCACGCTCAAGCTGGAGATCGGGACCTGGGCCGGTTCGCCCAAGGCCTTCACGGCCGGCAGCGCAGCCCCCGTGAGCATCGATATCTCCGCCACCGACACGCTTTCGGACATTGCCGGCAAGATCAACGGATCCTCCGGCGCGGGCGTCACGGCCACCATCCTCAACGATGCCAATGGCGAGCGCCTGATGCTCACCAGCAAGAGCACGGGCGATGCTGCGGGCTTCCGCCTCTCGGTCACCCAGGATGCCGACGGCAATACCAGCGACAACGCGGGCCTGTCGCGGCTGGTCAACAACTCCTCCACGCAGTATGGCTCCAATGCCAACGGCACGGTGGATGGCGTGGCCGTGACCTCGGCCACCAATGCCTTCGCCAACGTCGTGGCCGGGGTGACCTTCACCGCCACCGCCACCACGACCGATCCGGTCACCATCACCGTGGCCAAGGACACCTCGGCGGTCCAGGCCAACGTGCAGGCCTTCGTCACGGCCTACAACGCGCTCAACAGCGCGCTGAACGCCGACACCGCCTACGACCAGTCCACCAAGACCGGAGCGCTGCTGCAGGGGGATTCCTCCACTGTCACCTTGCAGGACACGCTGCGCACGGCCTTGCAGACGGTGGTCGGCAGCGGCACGCTGCGCAACCTGTCCGATATCGGCGTGGTGGTCGATGGCGGCTCGGGCAACGTGTCTCCCGATGGCAGCCTGCGCCTGGACAGCGCCAAATTCAGTGCCGCCATGGCCAATCCGGACGATGTCAAGGCCTTCTTCCGCGGCCCCGACGACGGTTCCTCGACCGACGGTTTCGCCGAGCAGTTCAAGTCGGTCACCACCCAGCTGCTCGACGTGGGCGGCTTCTTCGCTACCAAGGACCAGACCTACGCCGACGCCCTCAAGCGCAACGCGCAGGACACCCAGGACATCAACGACCGCGCCGACCGCCTCCAGGCGAGCCTGACGCAGCGCTACACCGCGCTCGACACCCAGATGGCCAGCCTCAACGCGCTCAACAGCTACATCGGACAGCAGCTCGTGGCCTGGAACAAGTCGCTCTGAGCGGCTTCAGTTTTCCGCCGGCCTGCCGATAACCCGAGTAACAGCCCCGGGAAGGGCATTGCGCCAGTGATCGGCGAATTCGTTCGCCGCATGCATCGAGCCCGCACCGGCGGATCAGCCTCTTGCGAGGCGGCGTTATCCGCGGTCGCCGTTTCTACTATTCTGCGATGCATCCCTCCGCTCCCGGGTTCCAGGGTGGCGCCGGCCCGGCCCCGTTCGGCGTAGGCGTTCCGGTGCCTTAGAGTTCCGCTTCGGCGGCGTTTTCGGCGATTGGCGGCCCACGGTGGCAGTCGTGCTGCGAATAGCCGGTGGATTGGACGGGTTCTCCCGTCTTTATCCCGGCGATGCGAGAGCGTCCCGGCTTCCATAATTCCGGCTGATGCAAATTGGTGCGCTGAGAGGAGATGGATCATGGCTAGCTTTTCATCGGTAGGCATTGGCCTGGGCGGCAACGTCAACGTGGGCGGGCTCATCGATTCGGCCGTCACCGCTGCCAAGACGCCCATCACGCAAAAGGGCGGACTGCAGCAGCAGGCAGCTCTCACCAAGGCCAAGGTGTCGGCCTTCGGCCAGCTCAAGTCCATGGTGTCCACGCTCTCCGATGCGCTGGGCAAGCTCACCAGCGTGACGGGCTGGAACGGCGTGACGGCGACCTCGTCCAAGAGCGACGTCATCTCCGCCACGGCCGTGGGGGGCGCCGCCGCCACCACCTTCCGTGTGGAAGTGCAGAACCTGGCCAAGGCCCAGACCACCATCTCCGACTCGCTGCAGCCGTCCGGCAAGCCTGTCGGCGCAGGCACGCTCAAGCTGGAGATCGGGACCTGGGCCGGTTCGCCCAAGGCCTTCACGGCCGGCAGCGCCACCCCCGTGAGCATCGATATCTCCGCCACCGACACGCTCTCGGACGTCGCGGGCAAGATCAACGGCGCCTCCGGCGCGGGCGTCACGGCCACGATCATCAATGATGCCAACGGCGAGCGCCTGATGCTCACCAGCAAGAGCACGGGCGATGCGGCGGGCTTCCGCCTCTCCGTCACCAAGGATGCCGACGGCAATACCGGCGACAGCGCGGGCCTGTCGCGGCTGGTCAGCAACTCCTCCACCGAATACGGCTCCAATGCCAATGCCAAGGTCAACGGCGTGGCCGTGACCTCGGCCACCAATGCCTTCGCCAACGTCGTGGCCGGGGTGACCTTCACCGCCACCTCCACCACGACCGACCCGGTCACCATCACGGTGGCCAAGGACACCTCGGCGGTCAAGGCCAATGTGCAGGCCTTCGTCACGGCCTACAACGCGCTCAACAGCGCGCTGAACGATGCCACCGCGTACGACCAGTCCACCAAGAGCGGCGCGCTGCTGCAAGGAGACTCCGGCGCCGTGAATTTGCAGAACACCTTGCGCAACGCCTTGAAGGCCGTGGCCGGCAGCGGCACGCTGCGCAGCCTGTCCGACATCGGCGTGGTGGTCGATGGTGGCTCGGGCAACGTGTCTCCCAACGGCAACCTGCGCCTGGACACCACGAAGTTCGACAAGGCCATGGCCAATCCGGACGACGTCAAGGCCTTCTTCCGCGGCTCCGACGACGGCAACGGGACCGACGGCTTCGCCAGCAAATTCAAGGTGACCACCTCGCGGCTGCTCGATTCCAGCGGCTTCTTCGCCACCAAGTCCAAGACCTACGACGCCGCGCTCAAGCGCAACGCGCAGGACACCCAGACCATCCTCGACCGTGCCGACCGGCTTCAGAAGAGCCTGACTGACCGCTACACCGCGCTCGACACCAAGATGTCGGGCCTGAATGCGCTCAATGCCTACATCGGCCAGCAGGTCACTGCCTGGAATAAGTCGCGCTGAAAGGCTTCAGTTTTCCGGCGGTGCGCCGATAAACTGAATAACAAGTCCAGGAAAGAAGACCGCCATGTTCAGCGCCTCCAGCCCTCGTACCGCATCCGCTTACCAGCGCATCAACGTCGAAACCAGCATGCACACCATCGACCAGCACCAGCTGGTCAGTCTGCTGTATGCAGGGGTCCTGAATTCCATCGCCTCCGCCCGCGGCGCCATCGCGCGCGGCGACGTATCGGGCAAGTGCAACAGCATCAGCAAGGCTGTCCGCATTCTGGAAGAAGGCCTGCGCACCGCGCTCGACCGCGAAGCCGGCGGCGCCCTGGCCAGCAACCTGGACGCGCTCTACGACTACGCGCTGCGCCGGCTCATCCAGGCCAATGTGCACAGCGACGATGCCATCCTGGTCGAGGTGGCCCAGCTGATCGAGCCCATCGCCCAGGGCTGGAACGAGATCAAGAAGGCCGGCGCCCCCGAAGTCCGGGCGGCCAACGACGCAGCCCACCCCGTGGCGGCCGAGGCCTGACCTATGCCAGAAATGCTTATCGATTACTACAAGGCCATCGAAGACAGCAGCGCCAAGATGCTGGAGGCCGCCAAGCTGAAGGATTGGGACGGCGTGGTCCGCTACGAAGGCACCTGCGCGGTGCTGATCGAGCGCCTGCGTTACGAATCCCAGGCCCAGGAACTGCTGCCGGAACATCGCCGCGAGAAGACCCGCATCATGCAGCGCATCCTGCGCAACGATGCCGAGATCCGCTGCCTGGCCGAGCCCTGGCTGTCGCAGTTCGAGCATCTGTTCGAACGCCAGCCCATCGTGATGCACTGACCGCACGGCCGGCCCGCAGGGGCTGCGGCCGTGGCCGGCTTCCTGGGGACTGCAAAAAACGCCTTGCCTTCCGCTCAGCGGAACGCAAGGCGTTGTCTTTTTGGGGGGCAGGCGCAGGCGCGCAGCCCGTACAGGACGGCGCAGTTGCCTCGATTTTCTGGCGAAATCGGGTGGCAGGCATTGCCGGTCAATGGCAGCCTGCTATCGAAGGATGAGCGCTTGGTGGCTGGGTGCGGGCGCAGTCCGTGTCGCGCAGCCCGGCGGGGCTTCGCAGAGGGAGCTGGCACGGCGGGGCAGGCGTGCCGGCCCGCAGAATTGGCTCACGCTTTTAGAACGTGTTTACGATCTCGCAGGGGATCGCGTTGGAGCGCAATCGGAATGAGTGGATGCCTCGGATGCGCCGCATGGGCTGGTGCCCATGCAAGCAGCCGGGGCGTCCAATCGCCCGATTTCGCTCCAACCCGAAGGGCAGCGGTGTGGGCGGGCGGTCTGCGGCGTTGCGGCGCTCGTGGATAGCC
>CAJYHL010000069.1 GCA_913774625.1 uncultured Acidovorax sp. | reverse complement strand
CGCCGCCGAACTTGGCGGACAGCACCGTGGCGATCGCTGCCGTCAGCGTCGTCTTGCCATGGTCCACGTGGCCGATCGTGCCCACGTTGACGTGGGGCTTGGTACGTTCGAACTTACCTTTTGCCATTTTGAATCTCCAAAGAGCATTGCCTGTGTCAGGGTTTAACGTCTGCACCCGGTTGCTGAATCGTCCCGCACAGGGCAACAGGACGGCACCGGGTCGCAGATTGCAAGAATCTTGCTACTGAATTCATAGCTGCCAGCGCACACCGGATGCGCGCTGGCAGCGGGTTTCTCTCGAAACCGCAGGGCCTGCCGCTCAAGCGGCCCGCCCTGCACGCGCCTTACTTGGCGCGAGCGGCCATGATGGCTTCGGACACGTTGCGAGGTGCTTCGCTGTAGTGCTTGAATTCCATCGTGTAGGTGGCACGGCCTTGCGTTGCGGAACGCAGCGAGGTCGAGTAGCCGAACATTTCGGACAGCGGGACTTCGGCCTTGATGACCTTGCCGCCGCCGACCATGTCGTCCATGCCCTGCACCATGCCGCGACGCGAGGACAGGTCGCCCATCACGGTACCGGCGTAGTCTTCAGGCGTTTCGACTTCCACGGCCATCATGGGCTCGAGGATGACGGGGCCGGCCTTCTTGCAGCCTTCCTTGAAGCCGAAGATGGCAGCCATCTTGAACGCCAGTTCGTTCGAGTCCACATCGTGGTACGAACCGAAGTGCAGCGTGACCTTGACGTCCACGACCGGGTAGCCGGCCAGCACGCCCTGCGTCACGGCTTCGGTGATGCCCTTTTCCACGGCCGGGATGAATTCGCGAGGAACCACGCCGCCCTTGATGGCATCCACGAACTCGACGCCCTTGCCGGCTTCGTTCGGCTCGATCTTGAGCACGACGTGGCCGTACTGACCCTTGCCGCCGGACTGGCGCACGAACTTGCCTTCGGCTTCTTCCACCGTCTTGCGGATGGTTTCGCGGTAGGCCACCTGGGGCTTGCCCACGTTGGCTTCCACGCCGAATTCGCGCTTCATGCGGTCCACGATGATTTCGAGGTGGAGCTCGCCCATGCCGGCGATCAGGGTCTGGCCCGATTCTTCGTCGGTCTTGACGCGGAACGAAGGATCTTCAGCGGCCAGGCGCTGCAGGGCGATGCCCATCTTTTCCTGGTCGGTCTTGGTCTTGGGTTCGACGGCCTGCGTGATCACGGGCTCGGGGAACACCATGCGCTCCAGCGTCACGATGGCTTCGGGGTCGCACAGGGTTTCGCCCGTAGTCACGTCCTTCAGGCCAACGCAGGCAGCGATGTCACCGGCGCGGATTTCTTCCACTTCCAGGCGTTCGTTGGCGTGCATCTGCACGATACGACCGATACGTTCCTTGCGGCCCTTGACGGGGTTGTACACGGTGTCGCCCTTGGAGAGCACGCCGGAGTACACGCGCACGAAGGTCAGCTGGCCGACGAAGGGGTCGGTCATGAGCTTGAACGCCAGGGCGGAGAACTTCTCGCCGTCATCTGCCTTGCGGCTGGTTTCGACTTCGTCTTCGTCCGTGCCGGACACGGGAGGAATGTCCACGGGCGAAGGCAGGTAGTCGATCACGGCGTCGAGCATGCGCTGCACGCCCTTGTTCTTGAACGCGGTGCCGCACAGCATGGGCTGGATTTCGGTGGCGATCGTGCGGGTGCGCAGGCCCAGCTTGATCTCTTCCTCGGAGAGGTCGCCCTCTTCCAGATACTTGTTCATCAGGTCTTCGGACGCTTCGGCAGCGGCTTCGACCATCTTTTCGCGCCATTCCTTGGCGGACTCGACCAACTCGGCAGGGATGTCCTTGTAGTCGAACTTCATGCCCTGGGAAGCCTCGTCCCAGATGATGGCCTTCATCTTCAGCAGATCGACCACGCCGGTGAAGTTTTCTTCGGCGCCGATCGGGATCACCACGGGCACGGGGTTGGCCTTCAGGCGCAGACGCATCTGGTCATAGACCTTGAAGAAGTTGGCGCCGGTGCGGTCCATCTTGTTGACGAACGCGAGACGGGGCACCTTGTACTTGTTGGCCTGGCGCCAGACGGTTTCCGACTGGGGCTGCACGCCGCCCACGGCGCAATACACCATGCAGGCGCCGTCCAGCACGCGCATGGAACGCTCCACCTCGATGGTGAAGTCCACGTGGCCGGGGGTGTCGATGATGTTGAAGCGGTGCTCGGGGTAGGACATGTCCATGCCCTTCCAGAAGCAGGTCGTGGCAGCCGACGTGATCGTGATGCCGCGCTCTTGCTCCTGCTCCATCCAGTCCATGGTGGCAGCGCCGTCATGCACTTCACCGATCTTGTGGTTCACACCGGTGTAGAACAGGATGCGTTCGGTCGTCGTGGTCTTGCCAGCGTCGATGTGGGCCGAGATACCGATGTTGCGGTAGCGCTCGATGGGGGTCTTGCGTGCCATGATGTTTCTTTCGTTTAACGGCCAAGAGCCCGCCCGCCAATGGATGTTGGCAGGTCGGGCTCCCAGCCTTCGAGATATGAGGACGAAACTCGGACTTAGAAGCGGAAGTGGCTGAAAGCCTTGTTGGCTTCGGCCATCCGGTGGACTTCGTCACGGCGCTTCATCGCACCGCCACGGCCTTCGGTCGCTTCCAGCAACTCGTTGGCCAGGCGCTGCGCCATCGACTTCTCGCCGCGCTTGCGGGCGGCTTCCTTGATCCAGCGCATCGACAGGGCCAGACGACGCACGGGGCGCACTTCGACGGGCACCTGGTAGTTGGCACCGCCGACGCGGCGGGACTTCACTTCGACCATGGGCTTCACGTTGTTGATGGCAACGGTGAAGGCTTCCAGAGGGTCCTTGTCGGGATGCTTCTTCTCGATCAGTTCCAGGGCACCGTAGATGATGCGCTCTGCAACTGCCTTCTTGCCGCCTTCCATGATCACGTTCATGAATTTGGACAGCTCGACGTTGCCGAACTTCGGATCCGGCAGGATTTCACGTTTGGGGACTTCGCGACGACGTGGCATTTTTCACCTCTATCTTTGCTTCAGTTGGCGCCTTTCCAGGCACCGCGAGAGCCAGCAGGACTCCCACTTACTCGACCCGCGCAGAACGCCTGCGTTTGGGGTCACTACGCTGCTTCACCGCGCCACGCGGGAACAGCACCGAAAATTCTTCTTGCGGAAAGCGCAGGGCTTACTTGGCCTTGGGCTTCTTCGCGCCGTACTTGGAACGGGCTTGCTTGCGGTCCTTGACGCCTTGCAGGTCGAGGGAGCCGCGCACGATGTGGTAGCGCACGCCAGGCAAGTCCTTCACACGGCCGCCGCGGACCAGCACCACGCTGTGTTCCTGCAGGTTGTGGCCTTCGCCGCCGATGTAGGAGATGACTTCGAAGCCGTTGGTCAGGCGCACCTTGGCGACCTTACGCAGAGCGGAGTTGGGCTTCTTGGGCGTCGTGGTGTACACACGGGTGCACACGCCACGGCGCTGAGGAGAGTTTTCCATCGCAGGGCTCTTGGACTTGGTCTTTTCGACCTCGCGCCCCTGACGGACCAGTTGATTGATGGTTGGCATTGAAATACGTCCCTAAACGTGAAATGTTTCGTGTAAGCCGTGACGGCTTCGTGAACACGAAAACGCGTGAATCCCTTCGGAAATTCCGAAAAGCCTTCTAATGTAGCAGCAAGCCCCCAAACGGGCAAGCGGCTCCACTTTCCTATCTACCCCCTCGGCACCGTGCGGCAAGCTCCTCGAAAGCGCAGGGTCATTGCCGGCCGAGTCCTCCCTCCCGAATGGAATGGCGATTCGGGAGAAGGGGTAGAGGTGCGGCAGCGCCTCGGGGGATGTGCCTGCTATTTGATCCAGAGGCGGAGGGCATCCCAGGCGCGGCCGAAGATGCCGGCCTGCTCGACGGGTTCCAGCGCCACCAGCGGCACTTCGGCCAGGGGCTGATCGCCCAGCGAGACCTTGAGCGTGCCCACCGACTGGCCCTGCGTGAACGGGGCCACCAGCGGATCCTGGCGCACGATCTGGGTGGCGACCTTGCCGGCACTGCCTGCCGGGACGGTGACGACGATGGCCTCGGGACGGCCGATCTTCAGCGTGCTCTGCTTGCCCTTCCAGACGGCCGGGGTGGCGACGGGCTGGCCGGCGTCGAACAGCTTGACGGCGTCGTAGGCGGTATAGCCCCAGTTCAGCAGCTTCTGGCTTTCGTTGGCGCGGGCGCTCTCGGAGGCGGTGCCCAGCACGATGGACAGCAGGCGGCGCTGGCCGACGTTGGGGAAGTCACGCTTGGACGTGGCCACCAGGCAGTAGCCGGCGGCCGCCGTGTGGCCGGTCTTCAGGCCATCGACCGTGGGATCGCGGAACAGCAGCGCGTTGCGGTTGCTGCCGTTGGAGGGCGGCGTTCCCGGATAGGCGTAATGCTTGATGGCGTAGTAGTGCATGTACTCCGGGAAGTCCTTCATCAGCCGCGTGGCGAGGATGCTCAGGTCGCGCGCCGTCGTGGTGTGGCCGGGCTCGGTAAGGCCTTCGGGATTCTTGTAGGCGGTGTGCGTCATGCCCAGGGCCTTGGCCTGGTCGTTCATGAGCTTCACGAAGTTGTCCGCCGTGCCACCCACGCCCTCGGCCAGCGCCATGCTGGCGTCGTTGCCCGACTGGACGATCATGCCCTTGATGAGGTCTTCCACCGGCACCTGCATCTTGGGGTCGATGAACATGCGCGAACCGGGCATCTTCCAGGCCTGCACGCTCACGGGCAGCTTCTGCTCCAGCGTGATCTTCTTGGCGCGCAGCGCATCGAACACCAGGTAGGCGGTCATGAGCTTGGTGAGCGAGGCCTGCTCCACGGGCGCGTCGATGTCCTTGGCCGCCAGCACCTGGTTGGCGGTCACGTCCAGCAGCAGGTAGTTGCGGGCGGCGATCTCGGGCGGCTGGGGCGCCTGCACCTGGGCCCACAGCAGGGTGGGCGCGAGCAGGGCCGCGCCGGCGAGGCATCGCAACGAGGGCATGAAGGACTGGATGGAGACTTGCACTTGGTTTTGAGGAAGAAAGAGGAGAAAAAGGAAAAGCGAGGCGGAACGGGCCGCGGCGCGCCGGCGGCGGCCGCGCGGGCCGCCTCACAGGCGGGATTGCAGGTGGCGCACCACCAGGTTCTTGAGCAGCGGCAATTGTCCGTGGAAGAAATGGCCGCCTCCGGGCACGACCGTCACCGGCAGCACCTGCGGGCGGGCCCAGTCCATCACCGATGCCAGCGGCACGGTGTCGTCGGCCTCGCCGTGCACGACCAGCGTGCGCTGGTGGGCCTCGGGTGGCACGGGCGCCACGCTGAAGCGGCTGGCGGCGGTGCCGATCAGCACGGCGCGTTCGATGTCGGCTTCGCGCTCGGCCCAGAGGCGCGCCAGCGCATGGCTTGTGACGAAGGCGCCGAACGAGAAGCCGGCCAGCGCCAGCGCACCTTGGGGCGCCACCTGCCGCACCACGGCCAGCAGATCTTCGAGTTCGCCCCGGCCTTCGTCGTAGCTGCCCGCCGTGGCGCCCACGCCCCGGAAGTTGAAGCGCACCGCCGTCCAGCCGCTGGCCACGAAGGCGCGCGCCAGCGTCTGCACGACCTTGTTGTCCATGGTGCCGCCGAAGAGCGGATGCGGATGGGCGATGACGGCCACGCCGCGGGGCGCGCCACCCTCTTCAGGCACCGCCGCCGCGTCGCGCACGGCTTCGATGGCGCCGGCCGGGCCTTCCAGGGTCAGGCGTTCAGTCTGGGCATTCAATTTTTGCTACCAATTCAAGAGCTTCCGGCGCTGGACGAGCCAGGGCCGGAAGCTGCAAACACACGGAAATATCGCGCTGCCAGCGGAAACAGAGCGCGTTTCAGCGGCCAAGTTCCGGCGGTGTGAGCAGGCGCTCGACGACCCGGCCGTTCTTCAGATGCGATTCGACGATCTCGTCGATGTCGGCGTTGTCCACGAAGGTGTACCAGGTGCCTTCGGGATAGACCACGGCGATGGGGCCGCCCGCACAGCGGTCCAGGCAGCCCGCCTTGTTCACGCGGACCTTGCCGGGGCCCGACAGCTTGGCCGCCTTGACCTGCGCCTTGCAGTGATCGAAGGCGGCCTGGGCGCCGAAGTGCGCGCAGCTGGATTCGCCGTTGGTGCGGTCGTTCAGGCAGAAGAAGATGTGGCGTTCGTAGTAGCCGGAGGCAGCAGGCGCCGGCGCCGTTGCCGCAGCGGGCTGGGTAGGGGTGTCGCTCATGGCGGCATTCTAGGACGGGCCCTGCGGCGGCCTGCAGGCGGCGGGCGGCAGCGCCTCGGGGTCTCTGCTGGACACGCGCAGCAGCACATAGCCCAGCGCGGCATAGGGCCAGAGCCAGCCCAGCCACTGGCCCAACCCGAAGAAACGGATGAACCGGCCCTGCTCCCAGGCCTGAAGGGTTTCGGCGAAGTAGGCGCTGGTGGGCGCCTGGTTCAGCAGGTTCAGGTGCAGCGCCAGCAGCAGCAGCAGCAGGGCCGCGCAGCCGCGCCGTGGCACGGCCACCAGCAGCAGGGCAGCCCCCAGGCCGGCCGTCACGCCCAGCTGCGTGGGCAGCGTCATCCATTCCCAGGCATGGGTGGGACCCCAGCTCATGGCGGCGGACAGCCCCGTCGCCCCCACACCCACGCAGACGATGCCCGCCGCGAATACCGCGCGGCGGCCTGCATGCCGGACCACGCAATAGGCCAGCAGGCAGGGAATGAGCACGCCCAGCATCACCGCCAGCAGCTCGGCGGCCGGCGAGAGCGGCTCCAGCGGTTCGGTGCGCAGCGGCAGCCAGTCGAGGAAGGGGGTGTCGTCCAGCCAGTCGGCCAGCGCGGACTCGAGCCGCTCCCACATCTGCCCCAGGCCGAACGGCAGGGCCGCCGGAAACAGCAGCGCCATGGGCCAGAGCGCCAGCAGCACCAGCGCGCCGCGCGCATCGGCCACGAACCAGCGTGCGCGCAGCCGGCTCCAGCGGGCGATGGCGCCCAGCCGCTCCAGCGCCCAGGCCAGCAGCGCGCCCAGCACGGTGCCGGCGGCGTTCAGCGCCAGGTCCATGTTGGACGGCACGCGGCGCGGCAGGTAGATCTGCAGGAATTCCATGGACAGCGACAGCAGCGTGCCGGCCGCCACCGCCAGAGCGACGGCCATGCGCGGCCAGCCGCTGCGCAGCATGGCCAGCGCCAGCAGGAAGCCCAGCGGCGCATAGCCGGCGACGTTGATGTTGACGTCGAACCAGGTCCAGTAGGGCGGCGGCAGCGGCGCGCTCAGGAACACCCAGGGCGAGATGCCCTGCTCGCGCCAGCCCTCGAAGGGGAACAGGCTGGCGAAGACGATCAGCGCCGCATAGAGCAGCGCCAGGGGCCAGGCGGAAGTATTGTGCATCGGGGGCGCGCCTCGGGTCCCGATCCGGCTGGCCTTCAGAAAGGCTTGACGACCACCAGCACGACGGCGGCCGTCAGCAGCAGCACGGGCACTTCGTTGAACCAGCGGAACCAGCGATGGCTGCGCCGGCTTTCGCCGCTGGCCAGCTTGCGCAGCAGCACGGCGCAGGCATGGTGGTAGCCCACCGCCAGCAGCACCACGGCGAGCTTGGCATGCATCCAGCCATTGCCCGGCCCTTTGCCGATGCCGTAGCCCAGATACAGCCACAGCCCCAGGCCCAGCGCCGGCACGGCCAGCAGGGTGGTGAAGCGCAGCAGCTTGCGCGCCATGAGCAGCAGGCGCTCGCGTTCGGCCGACGAGCCGGGCGGCACCATGGCCAGGTTGACGTAGATGCGCGGCAGGTAGAACAGGCCCGCGAACCAGCTGGCCACGAAGATGATGTGGAAGGCTTTGACCCAGAGCATGCGGGCAGTGTACGGGCGCGGGCGCCGGCAGACCCGGCCTGGGGCAATGTGGCGCACAATTTCGGGCATGCATCTGTCCAGCCCCACCCCCTTCCCCGCCAACCGGCCGCGCCGCCTGCGCCGCGATGCCTTCACCCGCAATCTGGTGCGCGAGCACGCGCTCACGCCGCACGACTTCATCTATCCGGTGTTCGTGCACGAGGGCACGAACCTGCGCCAGGCTGTCACGTCCATGCCCGGCGTGGACCGCCTGAGCCTGGACCTGCTGCTGCCCGTGGCCGAAGACTGCGTGAAGCTGGGCATTCCGGTGCTGGCACTCTTCCCCTCGATCGACCCTGCCCTCAAGACGCCCGACGGCAAGGAGGCGCTGAACCCCGACGGCCTGATCCCGCGCACGGTGCGGGCGCTCAAGAAGGAATTCCCCGACCTGGGCGTGCTGACCGACGTGGCGCTGGACCCCTACACCAGCCACGGCCAGGACGGCGTGCTCGACGCCACCGGCTACATCATCAACGACGAGACGGTGGAGCTGCTGGTGGGCCAGGTGCTGGCGCATGCCGAAGCCGGCGTGGACATCGTCGCGCCCAGCGACATGATGGACGGCCGCATCGGCGCCGTCCGCGATGCGCTGGAAGCGCAGGGCCACATCCACACCCGCATCATGGCCTACAGCGCCAAGTACGCCAGCGCCTTCTACGGCCCCTTCCGCGACGCGGTGGGCACGCGCAGCGCACTGGGCAAAGCAGACAAGAACGTCTATCAGATGGACCCGGCCAACACCGACGAGGCCCTGCGCGAGGTGGCGCTGGACATCGCCGAAGGCGCGGACATGGTGATGGTCAAGCCCGGCATGCCCTACCTGGACGTGGTGCGCCGCGTGAAGGACGAGTTCCGCGTGCCCACCTTCGCCTACCAGGTGAGCGGCGAATACGCCATGCTCAAGGCCGCCGCCGCCAACGGCTGGCTTCAGCATGACGCCGTGATGATGGAAAGCCTGCTGGCCTTCAAGCGCGCGGGCGCGGACGGCGTGCTGACCTACTTCGCGCGGGATGCCGCCCGACTGCTGCGAAACGCCTGACGCTACTAAACTCATAGCTCTTTGCGCTCATGGGACGGGCGCTGGAGCCTGTCTTGACCGACACATCACACGGCGCCAAAGGCGCCATCCGCGTCTTCCACATCGAGCCCGGCACGGTGCGCGAACTGCCCGAACTGCCCGCCGCGCCGCCCGGGCGCGGCTTCTTCTGGATCGCCTGCAACCGTCCGGCCTTCGGCGCCGCGCTGCCGCGCCTGCAGTCCATGCTGCAGGCCACGACCGGACTGCAGCTGGTGGACCTGCATGTGGCCGACCTGCTGAACGCGCAGCTGCCCTCGCACTACGACTACACCTCGCAGTACGACGTGCTGGTCTTCCGCCGGCTCACGGCCACGCAGTGCGACACGGCCCTGGCGCCCGGCAGCGGCCTGCCCGGCACCGATGCTGCCGCCATGGGCAAGGGCGGGCCGCCCGTGCTGCGGCGCATCGACACCAGCCCGGTGGGCTTCGCCGTGTTCGACCAGGTGCTGCTGACCGTCCACCCCGAGGACTGCACCGTCCGGGACGCCTTCGCCGCGCGCCTGCTGGCGCCGCCGCAGCCGGTGGCGCAGGCCTCGGTCGCCGCCGCATCACCCGCGCCGGCGGAAGCCGCCGCTCACCCTGCGGCCCACGCACCGGTGGCCAACGGCCGCCTGCCGGCCAGCCCGGCCGACCTGATGCTGCGCGTGGTCAACCTGATCGTGGACAACTACCTGGACCTGCGCCGCGAACTCTCGCGCCAGCTCGACCACTGGCAGGCCGAGCTGCTCAAGCCCCGGGCCCGCTTCGGCAACTGGAGCGCCCTGCTCAACGCCCGCCTCACCCTGCACCGGCTCGACGAGATCTGCGAGGACCAGCGCGCCGCCGTGCAGGACTGGGTGGACACGCTGGAGACCTGGACGCCGCCCGACACCATGGCCGCGCTGCGCGAGCTGGACCTGCTCAAGGTGCGCAGCCGCGACGTGCTGGAGCACATCGAGCGGGTGGTGCATCACGTGCGCCGGCTGGAGCAGAGCACCGAGACCGCCGTGCAGATGCACTTCAGCGTGCAGAGCAACCGCACCAACGACATCATGCGCACCCTCACGGCGCTCACCGCCGTGTTCCTGCCGCTCAACCTCATCGCCGGCATCTTCGGCATGAACTTCGAATTCATCCCGCTCATCCACAAGCAGGACGGGTTCTGGTGGGCCATGGGCTTCATGACGGTCAGCGCCGTCGCGCTCATCGCCATCTTCTGGCGCAAGCGCTATCTGGCGCGCACCGGCCAGCACTGAAGCACCTCGCCCGCGCGCCAGCGGCGCGCCCTCTGCTTTCATCCGACGTCGCCATCCGATGACGCGCGCGGCATGCCGCGCGGTACAGCATCCGGGTGCGGCTCCGCATTGACCCTGCTCACGACCATGACACACCAAATACTGCAGAGACATTAATTGTCTAGTCAATTAATATCCGCGACATGAATTCCAATTCCGACGCCCTTTCCGCCTGCCTGGACCGGCAGTGGCCCGTGCCTCACCCCATCGAGCAGCACCTGGGCTACCAGCTGCGGCGCATCGTGACGCTGCTGACGGCCCACATCGACCGGCAGGTCGAGCCCCTGGGCCTGACCGACGCGCAATGGAAGCCGCTGCTGCGCCTGCTGCTGGACCAGACCGGCACCGTGGCCGCGCTGGCGCGCATCTGCCAGCTGGACGCGGGCGGCATGACCCGCATGCTGGACCGGCTGGAGGCCAAGGGCCTGGTGCGCCGGGAGCGCTCGCAGGAAGACCGCCGCGTCGTCAACATCGAACTGACCGACGAAGGCCGCGCCGCAGCGCAGCAGCTGCCCGATGTGCTCCAGAGCATGCAGCGATCGATGCTGCAGGGCTTCAGCGCCGAAGAGGAAGCGCAGCTGCGCGGCTTCCTGGCCCGCCTCTACGGCAACGCCCTGGCCCTCGAGCCGGGCCACGAGCCCTGCGGCCCAGGGGCCTGAGGCGAAGAAAACGCGCACAAAAAACAAGAAACGGCAGCGACGCAGCCAGCACGAACCGATCCTTCCCGATGAGCACAACAGCATGAAAAACCAGCTCCATCCCTCCTCCTCCCTCCCCGGCCCCGCAGAGCCGGCCCGCAGCCGCCTGCAGGGCGCCGCGCTTTATTTCGCCACGCTGGCCCTGGCCATCGCGGCCCTGCCCGGGCTGACCGGCTGCGCCGACATGTCGGGCATCTCCTCGCAGGCCCGGATGCGCGACGCCGCCTCGCTGGGCCTGGCCCCGGCCACGCCGGCCGCCCCGGGCACGCTGCAGGTGGACGCCGCCGTGCCCGCCGACTGGTGGCGCGGCTTCGGCGATGCCCAGCTGGACGCACTGATCGACCGGGCGCTGGCAGGCAGCCCCAACCTGAAGCTGGCCGAAGCCCGCGTGGCGCGCGCCACCGCCTTCACCGAAGCCGCCCGCGCCACCGAGGGCCCGCGCCTGACCGGCAGCCTGGACGTGAACCGCCAGCTCTACAGCGCCAACGGTCCCTACCCTCCGCCGCTGGCCGGCAACATCTACAACAGCGGCACGGCCCGCCTGACCGGCAGCTGGGAGATCGACTTCTTCGGCGAGCACCGCGCCGCGCTGCAGGCCGCCTTGGGCGCTGCCAACGCCGCCCAGGCCGAGGCCCAGTCCGCCCGCCTGCTGCTGGCCGCCAACGTGGCGCGCAGCTACATCCAGTGGGCGCGGCTGCAGGCCCAGCTGGACGTTGCCGAACGCACCCTGGCCCAGCGCACCGAAACCCTGCATCTGGTGCAGGACCGCTTCGCCGCCGGGCTGGACACGCAGCTGGAGCGCCGCCAGGCCGAAGGCGGCCTGCCCGAGGCGCGCCAGCAGATCGAAGGCCTGCGCGAGCAGATCGCCCTGGCCCGCAATGCGCTGGGCGCCCTGGTGGGCGACCCGAATGCGGCGCAGGCCCTTGCGGCGCCTTCACTTGCCACTCTGCATTCCATAGCAAGTCCACAGCGCCTGCCGGCCGACCTGCTGGGCCGCCGGCCCGACGTGGCCGCCGCCCGCTGGCGCGTGGAAGCCGCCACGCAGGACGTGGCCGTGGCACGCGCGCAGTTCTATCCCAACGTGAACCTCACGGCCTTCGTGGGCCTCTCGACCATCGGGCTGGACAACTTCGCCCGCGCCGGCAGCAAGGAATGGGGCCTGGGCCCGGCCATCCGCCTGCCGATCTTCGACTCCGGCCGCCTGCGCGCCAACCTGCGCGGCAAGTCGGCCGACCTGGATGCCGCGGTGGAAAGCTACAACGCCACGCTGCTCGATGCGGTGCATGACGCGGCCGACCAGATCGCCTCCTCCGCCGCCATCGACCGCCAGCAGGCCGAGCAGCGCCAGGCGCAGCAGGCCGCCGAGGCTTCCTGGGCCCTGGCCCGCGAGCGCTACCAGGCCGGCCTGGGCAACTACCTGAACGTGCTGTCGGCGGAAACCGGCGTGCTGGCCCAGCGCCGGCAGGCCGTCGATCTGGCCGCGCGCCGGCTCGACACCCAGGTGGCGCTGATGCGCGCGCTGGGTGGCGGCTGGCAGGACGGCGGCGCGCTGCAGCAGCCCGCCGCAGCTGCCACCACCACCGCCGCCGCGCGCTGATCGCGCGCCGCCGCCACTCTCCTCAAGAACCAGACGCCTCCGCACCTCTTTCCCTTCCGGACATCCGCCATGAACGACGCAACGCAATCCACCCCTGCCGCCACGCCCGCCGACAAGAAGGCCTCCCGCCGCAAGGCCCTGCTGACCCTGGCCGCCGTGGTCGTGCTGGCCGGCGCCGGCGCCGCCGTCTACGACTGGCTGGTCGCCAGCCACTACGAAGACACCGACAACGCCTACGTGCAGGGCAACCTCATCCAGATCACGCCGCAGACCGGCGGCACCGTGATGGCCATCCTGGCCGACGACACCGACTTCGTGAAGGCCGGCTCGCCCCTGGTCCAGCTGGACCCTGCCGACGCCCGCGTGGCGCTGCAGCAGGCCGAGGCCAACCTGGCGCAGGCCGTGCGGCAGGTGCGCACGCTCTACGTGAACAACAACGCGCTGTCCTCCCAGATCCGCCTGCGCGAGGCCGACGTGGCGCGCGCCCAGTCCGACCTGGGCCGCGCCCAGGACGACCTGCGCCGCCGGCAGTCGCTGTCGGGCAACGGCGCCGTGTCCAAGGAAGAGCTGGACCATGCACGCGCCCAGGTCGAATCGGCCCGCACCGCGCTGGCCGCCGCCCAGGCCGGCGCCGCCGCTGCGCGCGACCAGCTGAACAGCAACCAGGCGCTGACCCAGGGCCTGATCGTGAAGCAGCAGCCCAGCGTGCAGGCCGCCGCCGCCAAGGTGCGCGAGGCCTATCTGGCCGAGCGCCGCACCGAGCTGCCCGCGCCCGTGGACGGCTACGTCGCCCGCCGCACCGTGCAGCTGGGCCAGCGCGTGGCCCCCGGCGCGCCGATGATGACCATCGTGCCGCTGAGCGGCGTATGGGTGGACGCGAACTTCAAGGAAAACCAGCTGCGCAACCTGCGCATCGGCCAGCCTGCCACGCTCACGGCCGACCTCTACGGCAAGAAGGTGGAATACACCGGCACCGTGGCCGGCATGGGCGTGGGCACGGGCGCGGCCTTCGCGCTGCTGCCCGCTCAGAACGCGACCGGCAACTGGATCAAGGTGGTGCAGCGCGTGCCGGTGCGCATCGCGCTGGACCCGGCACAGCTCAAGGACCACCCGCTGCGCGTGGGCCTGTCGATGAACGTGACGGTGAACACCCAGCAGCGCGACGGCGCCCTGCTGCCCGCGGCGCCGCGCACCAGTCCGGTGGCGCAGACCGCCGTGTACGGCAACCTGGACGAAGGCGCCAACGCCGAGGTCGATCGCGTGATCGCCGCCAACCTGGGCGCCGGCGCGGCCGGCCACTGAGATCGGGCAGGCAAGACATGGCATCGCCCGAGCAACGCCCCCTGGCGCCGCCTCCGCTGGAAGGCAGCGCCCGCATGTGGGGCACGCTGGCCCTTTCGGCCGCGACCTTCATGAACGTGCTGGACACGTCCATCGCCAACGTGTCCCTGCCCGCCATCGCGGGCGACCTGGGCGTGAGCCCCACGCAGGGCACCTGGGTCATCACCAGCTTCGCCGTGGCCAACGCCATCGCCGTGCCGCTGACCGGCTGGCTGTCGCAGCGCTTCGGGCAGGTGCGCCTGTTCGTGGCCAGCGTCACGCTGTTCGTCATCGCCTCGCTGATGTGCGGCCTGGCGCCCAACATGGCCACGCTGATCGCCTTCCGCGCGCTGCAGGGCTTCGTCGCGGGGCCGATGATCCCGCTGTCGCAGTCGCTGCTGCTCTCCAGCTACCCCAAGGCGCTGGCGGGCCTCGCCATGGCGATGTGGTCCATGACCACGCTGATCGCGCCGGTGATGGGGCCGCTGCTGGGCGGCTGGATCACCGACAACCTGAGCTGGCCGTGGATCTTCTACATCAACGTGCCGGTGGGCGTGCTGGCGGTGCTGGTCACCTGGGGCATCTTCCACAAGCGCGAGACCGAGCGGCGCTCGCTGCCCATCGACTCCATCGGCCTGGCCCTGCTCGTGATCTGGGTGGCCGCCATGCAGGTGATGCTGGACATCGGCAAGGAACACGACTGGTTCGCCTCGCCCTGGGTGGTGGCCTGCGCCGTGACCGCGGTGGTCGGCTTCGCGGCCTTCATGCTCTGGGAGCGCGGAGAGGACCATCCGGTGGTCGATCTGTCGCTCTTCAAGATCCGCAACTTCTGGGCCGGCGCGCTGGCCACCTCGGTGGGCTACGGGCTCTTCTTCGGCAACGTGGTGCTGCTGCCGCTCTGGCTGCAGCAGTACATGGGCTACACCGCCACGCAGGCCGGCGAGGTGCTGGCCCCCGTGGGCCTGCTGGCCCTGGTGCTATCGCCCGTGGTGGGCAAGAACATCGCCAAGGTGGACCCGCGCCGCTTCGCCACGCTGGCCTTCCTGATCTTCGCGCTGGTGCTGTGGATGCGTTCGCGCTTCAACACCCAGGCCGACCTGACGACCATCATGGTGCCCACCATCATCCAGGGCATCGCCATGGCGTTCTTCTTCATCCCGCTGGTGACCATCACGCTCTCGGAGATCACGCCCGAGCGCATCCCGTCCGCCTCGGGGCTGTCGAACTTCATGCGGATCACGGCCGGCGCCATCGGCACCTCCGTCTCCACCACGCTGTGGGAGCGCCGCGCCGAGCTGCACCATGCGCAGCTGACCGAAGGGCTGCAGCAGGGCGGCCTCGCCGTCACGCAGACGCTGCAGGGGCTGCAGGCCGGCGGCTTCACGCAGCAGCAGGCGCTGGCCCAGGTGGAGCGGCTGGTGAACCAGCAGGCCTTCATGCTGGCGGCCAACGACATCTTCTATGCCTCGGCCGTGCTGTTCCTGCTGCTGATCCCGCTGGTCTGGCTGGCGCACCCGGTGCGCGCGAGCGAAGGCAGCGCGGACGCCGCCGCCGGCGCGCATTGACGGAAGATGCGGCAGGGAGGGCGGGTCACGTAAGCTCGGCCATCCCGACCTGCCGAGCCGCGCCATGACATCCACGCCCCCTTCTTCCACCGCCGCCCTCCAGCTCGCCGCCTTCGGCGAGGCACTGGAAGGCCTGCAGCAAGGCACGCTCGCGCCGCACGCCTTCAGCGCCCAGGCCCGCGACCTGTCCGCACTGCGCCAGGCCCTGCCTGCGCGCTACGACGAGGTGCTGCTGGGCCTGCTGGACCGGCTGGAAGCGGGCGCGCTCTTCGCCGAGGAAAGCTGCTCGTTCAGCCAGCAGGACCTGATAGACAGCCTGCGCATGTGGGCCGGCAAGGCTGCGGGCCAGTTGCCGGGCTGAAGCCGGCGCCGGCAGCCAGAGCCGCGCACCCACGGCGGCGGATGGGGCCCAGCCTCCCTCCGCCCAAGCCCCGTTTTCAGGGCCGACGGGCAACTTCCACCCCCGTACCTCTGCCAGTTGCCGGCGCACGCAGGGCACACGCGGGCAGTCTCCAGGAACGTGTTCAAGCGCCCCCAGAGGTCACGAACAGGACGACGCTTGGCTGCGCAAACGTTTTCGTCATCATGTTTTCATCCGTTTTATTTACAAACACAAACAATGCATCCCCATTCCCACCAGGTTGGGGTCATGCATTGCCCACCCGAAAAAACTGACACGACATGACGACCCTTCCTTCTTCCTTCCGCCGTGCGCGGATGCCCCTGGCCATCGCCCTGGCCCTGCCCGTCTTCCTGCTGGCCGCCTGCGGCGGCTCCGGCGACGGCAGCGGCTCTTCGGACGCCGAGAAGCAAGGCCGCTGGACGACCGGCGACCTGCATACGCACACCGTGCAGTCCGACGATTCGCGCACCACGCAGACCCTGGACTTCCTGCTGGGCAAGGCCTTCACCAGCTACGGCCTGGACTGGATGGCCGTGACCAACCACCTGCGCTCGTCCAAGTACGACAACGCGGCCAACCTGCTGCCTGCGCCCAAGGCCTTCGCCTACGGCATGGAAAGCTACGAGATGCCGCGCATCAAGGCGCTGCAGGATGCCGGCAACTACAAGGGCAAGCTGATCTATTCGGCCTTCGAATGGGACATGCCCACGCACGACCACATCGGCGTGGGCATCTTCGAAGGCGCCACCGGCGCCTGGAAGACCTCCGCCAACGCGGCCAAGGAATTCCAGTATCTCTTCACCACCGGCGCCGAATCGCTGTTCGACCCGTCCGACGTGGCCCGCTGGAAGGCCCAGTACCCGCAGCGCTACAACCAGACCGGCGACGATGCCATCAAGGCCATCGCCTGGCTGCAGCAGAAATACCCCGACAACAGCTACGCGCTGATCAACCACCCCTCGCGCAACCCGGGCAAGTACACCATCGCCGACTTCCGCCAGATGAACGACCTGGCGCCCAAGATCGTGTTCGCCATCGAGGGCATGGTGGGCAACCAGCTCGAACCCGACCGCGGCGGCTACACCTCGGCCTACATCGACGCCAACAAGCCCAACCGCACCTACGGCGGCACCGACTACATCGTGGCGCAGCTGGGCGGCGTGTGGGACGCGCTGCTGGGCGAAGGCCGCCGCATCTGGAACATCGCCGACTCCGACTCGCACTTCGAGATCGACTCCAACAACAACAGCAGCGGCTACTACCCCGGCGAATATGCCAAGACCTACGTCTGGCAGCCCGCCAAGACCGAAGGCAGCATCGGCGGCCTGATCGACAGCCTGCGCTCGGGCCGCAGCTTCGGCGTGTTCGGCGACCTGGTCAACGCGCTGGACTTCAACGTCTCGGCCCTGGCGGGCAAGGCCTTCATGGGCCAGGAGATCAAGGCCATGCCCGGCGAGAGCGTGACGGTGCGCATCCGCTTCAAGAGCCCGCCCATCAACAACTACCAGCGCCCGGTCTCCAGCGGCAACCTGGGCAACATGACGCCCAAGGTGGACCACATCGACCTGATCGCAGGCGACGTGGGCACCCGCGCCCAGCCCGGCACGCCCGAGTACAACCTGGCCACCAACCCCAGCACCCGCGTGGTGCGCCGCTTCACGGCGGCCGACTGGAAGCAGGATGGCGAGGGCTACTACGTGATGGAACTGCCGATCACCATCACCAAGAACCAGTACTTCCGCCTGCGCGGCACCAACGTGGGCGAGAACGTGGCCGGCATCACGGCCAACGGCGAGCCGCTGGCCGACCAGGCCGTGACCACGTCGGACCCGGCCAAGCGCCACGACCAGATCAACGACCGCAACTACGGCAATCTCTGGTTCTATTCCAATCCGATCTTCGTGTCGGTGAAGTAAGCGCGAACAGGGGCCACCGGGGCCTGAACGAAGAAGGGGGCGCCACGGCGCCCCCTTCTTTTTCGATGCCGGTTCGCCGGAAAGGGCCTGCTCAGCGCGCCGCGCAGGCCTTGCACAGCTGCAGCGCCAGCCGCTGCAGGGCCTGCCAGCCGTCGGCGGGCCAGTCGGGCACCTTCAAGCCTTTGACGATGCCGTCCACCGTGTGGGCCGACTGCAGCAGGCGCGCGGCGGCGGCGTCGGAAAAGCGCGGCACGATACGCTCGAAGAGCCGTTCCTTGGGGCCCCAGACGCGGTTCTCGCGCAGTGCCATGGGCAGGGGCTTGCCGGCATTGACGGCGTCCTTCACGCGCTTCAGGGCCCGGATGTCCTCGGCCAGCGCCCAGTGCACCAGCACCTCGGCCTCGCCTTCGGCCTGTAGGCCGTCGAGCATGCGCTGCACGCGCAGCACCTGGCCCGAAAGCACGGCCTCCGACAGCTTGAACACGTCGTAGCGCGCCACGTTGAGCACGGCCGACTCCACCTGTTCCCACGTCAGTTCGCCCGGCGGATGCAGCAGCGCGAGTTTCTGGATCTCCTGATGCGCAGCGAGCAGGTTGCCTTCCACCCGGTCGGCGAAGAACTGCAGCGTGCGCTGGCCCTCCTCGCCCGGAGTCACGCGCTGGTCCTGGGCCGCCAGGCGCTGGGCGATCCATGCGGGCAGGGCGGCGCGCTCCACCGGGTCGATCTGCACCGTGGCGCCGTGGGATTCGAGCGCGGCGAACCAGGCGCCGGTCCTGGTGGCCTTGTCCAGGCGCGGCAACAGCACCAGGGTCAGGGTGCTGTCGTTGCCCTCGGCCGCTGCGGCGATCTGCTGCAGCGCGACGCTGCCGTCCTTGCCGGGCTTGCCCGAGGGGATGCGGATCTCCACGATCTGCTTGTCGGCGAAGAGCGAGAGCGAGCCGCCCGCGGCCAGCACCGCGCTCCAGTCGAAATGCGCGCCCGCCACGGTGTAGCTGCTGCGCTCGGTATAGCCCTGGGCGCGCGCTGCCGCGCGGATCGCGTCGGCCGCTTCCTGCTGCAGCAGCGGCTCGTCGCCGTGCAGGGTGTAGAGCGGGCGCAGGCCCTTGTGCAGCTGCGCGGCCAGCTGGTTCAGCGCGATCTGCATGCCGACAACCTCTTCCTACAAGTCAAAATCGCCTGCAGCCCGCGCGGAATGCGCGCCACAAGCTATCGGATAAATAGCGAACCACCGGCGGGCCGGGTTCACTCGGTGTCGCTGTCCAGGGGCGGCAGCGGCGGCGCGTCCGTGGTGGTGGCCGCAGCGCCGGCCTTGACCGCCGCCAGGCGCCGCATGAGCTGCTGCACCAGATCGGTCTGCATGTTGCGGTAGAGCAGCGCCTCTTCGCCTTCCTTGGAGAGGGCCACCGATTCGTTGTAGCTCACATCGCGCTGCTGCATGAGCTGGGTCTCGGGGATCAGCTCCTCGCCCTGCCGGTTCAGCAGGCGAAAGCGCAGGCGCAGGCGCAGCTGCAGCTCGCGCACCTGGCCCGAGGAATTCAGGCCGACGATGACGCGGTCGCGCTGCTCGGCCAGCACCTCCAGCACCGCGTCGGCCTGGGTTTTCTGCGCCGGATCGGTCAGCAGCCGCAGCTTGCCGCCCGAGCCCAGCAGCGTGCGCTGCAGTTCGCGCGCCACGCCGAAGCCGGGAGGCGCCTGCACGTAGAGCGAGTCGAAGCTGAAGTCCGGCGCGTTCCGCAGGTGAAAGCCGCAGGCGGCCAGCGGCATGGCCGCCAGCCAGGTGAGAAGGGTACGTTTCTGCATGGGCTCCTTGGGCTTGCTGCGGACGGTGTGAGGACGCGGGGCCGGGGCTTCAGATCACGATGTTGACCAGGCGGCCGGGCACCACGATGACCTTCTTGGGCGCGGCGCCGGCGGCGAACTTCTGGAAGTCTTCGCTCGCCACGGCCACGCGCTCGATCTCGGCCTTGTCGGCGGTGGCGGCCACGCGGATGGAGCCGCGCAGCTTGCCGCCCACCTGCAGCATGAGTTCGATCTCGTCCTGCACCAGCGCGCCTTCGTCCACCTGGGGCCAGGCCGCGTCCAGCAGATCGCCCAGCACGCTGGCATAGCCCAGGCTGCTCCAGAGCGCGTGGGTGATGTGCGGCGTGGCCGGGTAGAGCACGCGCAGCAGGATGCCGAAGCCCTCGATCAGGGCGACCGGGGCACCCGCGCTGTCCATGGCCTTGAAGTTCTCCAGCGCGTTGATCATCTTCATCGCGCCCGAGACCACGGTGTTGTACTGCATGCGCTGGTAGTCGTAGTCCACCTGCTTGAGCACGGTGTGGATCTCCAGGCGCAGGGCCTTGGCCTCCTTGCCGAAGGGCACCTCCTGCAGGCTGCGGGCGCCGGCCACGCTGGCCAGGGCCGCGGAATGGTCGGCCACCGAGAGCTTGTAGCCGAAGTTCCAGACGCGGCGCAGGAAGCGGTAGCTGCCCTCGACGGCGGCGTCGTTCCACTCCAGCGTGGCTTCGGGCGGCGCCGTGAACATGGTGTAGAGGCGGGCCGTGTCGGCGCCGTACTTCTCGATCAGGTCCTGCGGGTCGATGCCGTTGTTCTTGGACTTGGACATGGTGCCCACGCCCTCGTAGTCGATGGGCGTGCCCGCGGGCAGGTCGCCCACGGCGTTCTTGAGCTTGGCGCCCACGATCTTGCCGCCTTCATCGAGCACATGCTCCACGTCGTGCGGCCAGAAGTATTCCTTGGCGCCCTTGTCGGTGCGGCGCGAGTAGATGTGGTTGAGCACCATGCCCTGCGTGAGCAGGCGGGTGAAGGGTTCATCGACCGTGACCAGGCCCATGTCGCGCATGACCTTGGTCCAGAAGCGCGCATACAGCAGGTGCAGGATGGCGTGCTCGATGCCGCCGATGTACTGGTCCATGGGCATCCAGTACTTGGCGCCCTCGGCCACCATGGCCTCGCTGTTCTTCGGGTCGCAATAGCGCATGAAGTACCAGGACGAATCCACGAAGGTGTCCATGGTGTCGGTCTCGCGGCGCGCGGGCTTGCCGCACACCGGGCAGGTCACGCCGGCATGGAAGCCTTCGTGCTTGTGCAGCGGGTTGCCCGAGCCGTCCGGGATGCAGTCCTGCGGCAGCACCACGGGCAGGTCCTTCTCGGGCACGGGCACGGCGCCGTGCTCTTCGCAGTGGATGATGGGGATGGGCGTGCCCCAGTAGCGCTGGCGGCTGATGCCCCAGTCGCGCAGGCGCCAGGTGGTCTTCAGGTCGCCCAGGCCCTTTTCGCGCAGGGCGTGGGCCACGGCGGCCACGGCTTCCTTGTGCGAGAGGCCGCTGAAGCTGTCGGAGTTGACGGTGACGCCGCGCTGCTTGTCGGCGTACCAGTCCTGCCAGCGGTGGTAGTCGTAGGTCTCGCCATCGACCAGCACGACCTGCTTGATCTCGATGCCGTACTTGAGCGCGAAGGCGAAGTCGCGCTCGTCGTGCGCGGGCACGCCCATCACGGCGCCGTCGCCGTAGCTCATCAGCACGTAGTTGCCGACCCAGACCTCCACCGGCTCGCCGGTCAGCGGATGGGTCACAAAAAGGCCGGTGCGCACGCCCTTCTTCTCCTGCGTGGCGAGTTCGGCCTCGGTCGTGCCGCCGGCCTTGCATTCATCGATGAAGGCGGCGATCTCGGCGTTGCCGCGCGCGGCGTGCGCGGCCAGCGGGTGCTCGGGGGCCACCGCGCAGAAGGTGACGCCCATGATGGTGTCGGCCCGCGTGGTGAAGACGTACATGCGGCCGTCGCCGATCAGCGCGCCGTCATCGCCCGCGATGTCGTGCGTGAAGGCGAAGCGCACGCCCTCGCTCTTGCCGATCCAGTTCTCCTGCATCAGCTTCACGCGCTCGGGCCAGCCGGGCAGCTGGTCGCCGGTGACGGAGCCCAGCAGCTCTTCGGCGTAGTCGGTGATCTTCAGGTAGTAGCCCGGGATCTCGCGCTTTTCCACCAGCGCGCCGGTGCGCCAGCCACGGCCGTCGATGACCTGCTCGTTGGCCAGCACGGTCTGGTCCACCGGGTCCCAGTTGACGACCTGGGTCTTGCGGTAGGCGATGCCCTTTTCCAGCATCTTGAGGAACAGCCACTGGTTCCAGCGGTAGTAGTCGGGGTCGCAGGTGGCGACCTCGCGCGACCAGTCGATGGCCAGGCCCATCGACTGCATCTGCTTCTTCATGTAGGCGATGTTCTCGTAGGTCCACTGGGCCGGCGGCACGCCGTTCTTCAGCGCCGCGTTCTCGGCCGGCAGGCCGAAGGCGTCCCAGCCCATGGGCATCAGCACGTTCATGCCCTTCATGCGCAGCTGGCGCGTGAGCATGTCGTTGATGGTGTAGTTGCGCACGTGGCCCATGTGCAGCTTGCCGCTGGGGTAGGGCAGCATCGAGCAGGCGTAGAACTTCGGCCGGCTCCCGTCTTCGGTCACGCGGTAGGCATCGGAGGCCGCCCAGTGGCCGTGCGCGTCGCGCTCGACCTCGGTGTGTTGGTACTTGTCTTGCATGGATAGGCGGGGCCGGTGGGGCGCGGCCGCGGAAGAAGAAGGGAGGGATAAGCGGAAACCAGCCGGCGATTTTAGGCTGATGAGCCGCGCGCGCCCTCCCTTTCAGCCCCTGCCGGCCGCCCGCATGGCCGGCACATGCCGGCGGCCCGGAGCATCAGTGCTGATGCATGTGCTCGTGGCCGCCTTCGCCGCCTGCGCCAGCGGCCTTGGGCTCCTGCACGTACACCTTGACCGTGGTCTCGCCCGCCTTCTCGAACTTCAGCGTGAGGTCGAAGCGGTCGCCCACCTTGAGCGGCTGGCGCAGGCCCAGCAGCATCAGGTGGTAGCGCTGGCCCTTGCGCAGCTGCACTTCCTGGCCCGCAGGCAGTTCGACGCCGGGCACGGCGCGCATGCGCATGACATCGCCCTCGTGGGTCATCTCGTGGATCTCCACCCGTTCGGCCACGGGCGTGCTGGCGGACACCAGCCGGTCGGGCGCATCGCCCTGGTTGCGGATGCCCTTGAGATAGGCCACGCCGTTGGACGTGCCGGCCAGCGACGGCGGCGCATAGGGATGGTCGATGACGAGCTGGCCCAGCCGGAAGTCGTGGGCCTGGGCGGCGCCGGCCGCGCCCAGCGCCAGGGCGGCGGCTGCGGCGGCGTGCAGGACGGAGCGGCGCGAAAGGCCCCGGACGATGGCGTTGCGCAAGGAATGGATGGTCGGCATGGTATGGATCTCCTGTTGAGTCGAGAGGGTTGAGGGAAAGGGAAATGAAAAGGAAGAAGGTGCAGGCGGTCCGGAACCTGCCCGCTACCGGCGGACGGTCATCAAGGGCCCCGGCGTATAGACCACGCGCAGCCCCACAAGGTTCTGCCCCTGTCCGGCGATGCGCTCGCGGCCGGCCTCCAGCGCCAGCAGCCAGCCGGGCTGCGGGCGCCAGCCCAGCATGGCCGTGAAGCGGCGGGCCGGATCGTTGGGCAGCAGATTGGCATCGGCCGCCACCAGGGCGGCGCCTGGGCCGGCCACGCGGTTGTCGCTGCGCAGCCATTCCTGGCGCACGCCGGCCTCCCATCGCTCGGCTGGCCGCCACAGCGCTTCCAGCCAGCCGCCGCGGGTGCGGCCGCTGTAGCGCGTGTCACCGTTCTGCGAATAGAGGCTGCCGCGCTCGCGCCGCAGCACGCCGGCCGCCGTCAGGCTCAGGCCCCGCTGCGGCGTGGCCCAGCGGGCGCTGGCGCCCAGCAGGTCCACCGTGCCGTCGAAGCAGCTGATGTCGCGCAGGCTGGCGCTGCACTGGGGCGCGGTGTGGATGTGGCCGCTGTTGGCGCGCTGCACGTAGGCGCCGCGCGCCTGGGGCTTGAGGCGGCTGTAGAAGGCATCGGCCTCCCAGTCGCCCCAGGCCTGCCAGCCGGCGCGGCCGTGCACGGTGGGCGCCCAGGCCGCGTCCTCGCTGCCGGGAAAGCGGCGCGCCCGCCACAGGCCCGCGTCCACCGCCTGCAGCCAGGCGAAGGCGCCTTCGGCATGCGGCCGCCAGGCCCAGTTGACGCCGTCCTCGATCCAGTCGCCGTTGAAGGCGGCGCGCTTGGCGAGGGGCATCTGCCCATAGCGGTCCAGGTGGCCGGCCTGGTCGATGACCGGACCCAGCGGCATGCGGTTGCGGCCCGCGCCCAGCGCGTAGGTGGAGTCGGCCGAGGGGCTGGCCTCCACCCAGGCGGCTTCGACGTGGGCACGCTCGCCGCCGTGCTTGCCCAGCGCGATGGCCGCGCCCAGCTGGGGCGCGAGCCGCCAGCCGGCGCCCAGCGTGGCGTGCTCCAGCGCCCAGCCACGCTGGTCGGCGGGCGTGTCGCCCAGGCCCAGCATGCCCGTCAGGCGCGGGGCGGGCACGGGCCGGCTGGCATGCAGGTAGCCCACGGCGGCAGCGGCGTCCACCTGCAGGCCGGGGTCGCCGGGAATGCCGGCGCTGCCGGCCTCGTGCGCAGGCACCGGGACCGGCAGGCAGAAGGCCGCCGCAGCGGCCACCGCGGCGGCGGTGCGGCCGAGGAGTGATGGGGATGGCGCAGCAGCTGGCATCTAGGGCGCTCCGGCCGCCGCGAACGGGTCGGACAGTTGGGGGTTGGTGAGCAGATCGTGGTCCGTCAGCGTCTTGAGGAAGGCGACGATGTCCGCGCGGTCCTGGGCCGTGAGGTCGATCCGGTTGATGAAGTCGTTCTTGTTCGGGTTGGCGCGCCCGTCGCCCGCATTCGGGCCCGAGGTGATGTTGCGCCCGCCGGCCGCGTAGAACTCCAGCACCTCCTCCAGCGAGGCGATGCTGCCGTCATGCATGTAGGGGCCGGTGACCTCCACGTTGCGCAGGCTGGGCGCGCGAAAGCGCCCCATGTCCTTGACCAGCTGCGTCAATTCATAGACGCCCCGGTTGGGCTCGGGGAAGGCCCCCGTGCCGCCGATGTTGTAGAGGCCGGTGTTGTGGAAGGGCGTTTCCACGATGCGGCTGCCCGCGTGCACGACCTGGTCGTTGAAGTTGAAGCTGCTGTGGCAATGGAAGCACTCGGCCTTCTCGCCGAAGAACAGGTTCATGCCGCGCTCGGCCGCGGGCGGCAGCGTGGCCTTGCCCTGCAGGTAGCGGTCGTAGAGGCTGCCGCCCGAGACGATGGTGCGCTGGAACGAGGCGATGGCGTGGATGGCGTTGCCCCAGGTGACGGGGCTGGCCTGGCCGGGGTAGGCGCGCGCGAAGCGCTCGCGGTAGCCGGCATCGGCCGCCAGACGCGCCAGGATGGCGTCCTTGTTGCCGTCGTTCACGCCCATCTCGATGGGGTCGGTGCCGAAGAGCGGCGTCTCCATCTGCTTTTCCAGCGTGACCAGCGAGGGGTTGGCCCAGGTCAGCGTGGCGTTGTAGGCCACGTTGGCCAGCCCCTGCGCATTGCGCGGGTGGTGCTGCCCGGTCGAGCCGATGGAGGTGGCCAGCCCGTCGGTGAAGGCCTTGGACTGGATGTGGCAGCTGGCGCAGGCCTGGGTGCCGTTGCCCGACAGGCGCCTGTCGTAGAACAGGAAGCGGCCCAGCGCCACCTTGGGCGCGGTGATGGGGTTGGCCTCGGGCACCCGGGGCGTGGGGAAGAACGCCGGCAGGGCCCAGGACCAGCCCGTGCTGCGCCCCGAGTCGTCGCTGACGGAGGTGCCCCCTCCGCCGCAGCCGCCCAGGGCCAGCGCCCCGAGCAGGCCGGCCAGGCCGGCCGCCCGGGCGGCCATCCGCAGGGGCGAATGGTGTCGCGCCATGCTGTTACAGCGCCTCGGCGCGGAACAGGGTCTGGCCGCTGCCGCTGTTGATGGGCTGGCCGGTCGCCAGATCGAGCTGCAGCACCTTGAAGATCGGCGCGCATTCCGGGTCGGTGGCGCCCGACATGCAGCCCGGCGCCCCGCCCTGGTCGGTGTTCAGATCGGTGCCGGCATAGAGCGCGGCCAGGTCCAGCACCACCTTCTGCCGGGCCGGGTCGAAGTCGGGCAGGCTGAAGTCCATGCGGTCGGGGCGCGCGCAGCTCACCGTCTCGCCCGTCACCGGGTTGCCAGTGCAGCCGGTGGAGCCCAGGTGCACGTAGAAGGTCTTGCCCGCCGCGGCCGGAGCCGGCCGCGCCACGCCGCCGGCGGGGTTCACCTCGATCTGCGCGAACTTGCGGCCGGCCTGCCAGGACCAGGCCAGGGCCTGCACGTCCATGGGCTTGGCCGCCACGGCGTAGTCGGTGTGGTTCAGGCGGGCGGGCACGCCCACGGTGAGCTTCAGGCCCTGGTAGCTGCCGACCGGCACCGTGCCCTTGACCTGCAGGTTCATGGCGGCCGTCCCCGCGTCGGCGCAGGCGCCGGTGCCGTCCTCCAGATCGATCAGCGCCACGTCCTGGTTCTGCCAGTCGCTCGCCTCCAGGGTCACGGGCACGGCCTCGCCCTTGTCGTTCAGCAAGGCCACGTTGCTCACGTAGAAGCGCAGATCGTGCAGATCGGCACCGACCCGGCCCGTGCCCAGGCCGGTGATCGGCGTGCCGCATTTCACGGCCTGGGAGCCGGCCTGGGCCGCGAAGGTGATGGCCACGCTCTTGGGGCCGGCGGGCGTGGGAGCGGGGGTCGGCGTGGGATTGGCCGCAGCAGCGTCGCTACCGCCCCCGCCGCCACCGCCGCCACCGCAGGCCGCCAGGGCCACGGGCAAGGCGAGCGTCAGCGCCCGGCACAGGGCGGTGCGGCTCGCGGCGCGGAATGAAGAAGGCAGAGAGAAGAAAGAAGTCATGGCAATGCGCATTCGAGTCAGGCACCGGCCCCGCATCGCGCAGCGGCCGGCACCCAGGGAAAGTCGGCCCAGGGCCGGCAAGGCGCCAGGCTCTGGAAGGAAAAGATCGGGAGGGGGAGCGGTCGCCGAGCGGACCCATCGCCGCCGCCGCTGTCCACAGCGGCGGCGGCCAGGCGGCTCAGCCCAGCGCGGCGGGTGGCGCGCGTGGCGGCGCCGTGAGCGCGATGTGGGCCAGCGCGCCGCCGGGCGGCGGGGGCGCCTCCGGCGGCGGGGCGCGGTCCTGCAGGGGCCGGGCGAAGCGCAGGTCGCTGCGCGCCAGATCGGGCGCCGCATCGCCCACGAAGCGGCACAGAGGGCAGTGCGGCAGGCCGTCGGCAGAGCCACTTCCCGTGCCGTTGCCACCGGCTGCGTCGTCGGCGGCGTCCGCCTGCGTGTCCTGCTGCGGCTGCAGGCTCACCCAGCGCACGCCCTGGCTGGTGCAGACCTCGACCACCTGGGCGCCGCCCGCAGTGCCGCCGCCCAGCAGCAGCCATGAGGCGGCCAGGGCCGAATGCAGGCTGGCGAACGCCATCCAGACGATCAGCCAGCAGGCCAGGCGGCGGACGAAGCGGCGGTCCATGGGCAGGCTTTTGCCGCTAGACGCGGCAGCAGGCGGAGGCCTCGGGCAGCCGCTGCGCACGCAAGGGCAGCAGCGTCATGCGGCCGAAGTGGTGCACCGCCGCAGCGGCGGCGGGCGCATCGGCGGGCAGTTCATGGCGTTCGGCCTGGAGCGCGGCGGCGGCATAGGCCGCGCCCAGCAACGCCAGATGCGCGCAGACGAAGGCTGCGATGAACGGGCGGCCGTGCAGCCGCAGCACGGGCAGCCGCGCCCGGGAGGACGGGTCGTGAGACATGTCGTTTCGATTCCTGATGAGTCCGTGGAAACCCGGCGCCCGGACCGGCCTGGGAGCGACCGCGCTGTGCGCCGCACGCAATGGCGTGCGGGGCTCAGGCGGAGCAGGGGCGGAATGCCGGAAGGCGCGCGGGAAAGGCGCTCCGCTCAGGCGGCGCAGCGCGCAGGCTTCTGCGGCGGCACCGGGCTGCGGGGAGCAGGCTCAGGCAACGAAGGCGGGCGGCCCGCGCGGGGGCAGCGGCGCGCCCGCGAGCGCGGCCAGGGTGGCGGCCACGATCGGCCGCAGCGCATGGGCCAGGGGCTGCGGGTGCACGGCCGCCAAGGCCTCCGCCTGGGATGGCGGTGCGCTGAAGTGCAGGCACAAGGGGCAGTCCAACGCGTGATGCGCGGACGGGTTGCCCGCGGGGTCGTCATCCCCCACGACGACCAGCTTCGCGCTGCTGCCGGTCGTGCAGACCAGTTCCATGGCCTGCGGATGCACCAGGGGCGAAGCGATGGCCGCGCCCATGGTCAACACGAACCACGCCAGGATCAGGCGGGCCAGCATCGACGAGGTGCGCAGCAGGTGCATGCGCGGCATTATGGCCGTGAAGCCATGAGGTGCGGCGGGGCATTTTGTCCAGCGCCGCGAACCGGGCCGCCCTGCCCTATCGGCCCGGGCCCGGCGCAGGGGCCTGCGAGGCCGAAGTGCCTGCGCCCGGCGATGCCGGCTCGGCCACGAAGGCGATGCGCGAGAGGCCCGCGGCCTGGGCCGCGCCCATCACCTCCACCACGCGGCCATAGGGCACGGCCGTGTCGGCGCGCAGCTGCACCTCCGCACCCGGGCCGGCCTGCGCGGCGGCCTGGGCCAGCCGGGCGCCGAGCGCATCGGCCGGCACTGCCGCATCGTCGAGGAAGACCTGTCCCGTGCGGTCCAGCGACAGCGTGATCGCCCGGGGCGGCGTGCCTGCCGGCGCCACGCCCTCGGCGCGCGGCAGGTCGAGCCGGATGGAGCTGGCCAGCAGCGGCGCGGTGAGGATGAAGATGACCACCAGCACCAGCATCACGTCCACCAGCGGCGTGACGTTGATGTCGCTGAAGGGCCGGGGCCCGGGGCTGCGCTCGAATCGGCCGAATGCCATGGCGGTGGCGCGGGCGTGAGCCTTCAGTGGCCCGCGCCGGGTGCTGCGTCCAGCAGCAGCTCGCGCAGGTCGTGCGCGAAGCCTTCGAGCTCGGCCTCGACCGCGCCGAGGATGCGGCCGAACACGTTGTAGGCCAGCACGGCCGGCAGGGCGACGGCCAGGCCCGCGGCCGTCATCACCAGCGCCTCGCCCACCGGGCCGGCCACGCGTTCGATGGTGATCTGCCCGGCGCCCGCGATGGCGGTGAGCGCATGGAAGATGCCCCACACGGTGCCCAGCAGCCCCACGAAGGGCGCCGTGGCTCCTACCGTGGCCAGCAGCACCTGGCCGAACTGCAGCCGGGCCACCACGCCCTGCAGCGCGCCGCGCAGCAGGCGGGTGAGCTGCTGCGACCGGCTGCCGCGCGTGGCCAGCGTGGCGCCGGGGACCGGGGAACTCCCCGCATCGATCGCTACACCTTCAATAGCAACGACCAGAGGCAGGACGAGTGCATCGGGGTCGAAAGGCTGCAGGCGCTGCCGCGCGTCCGCGAGCGATGGCGCCTGCCAGAAGGCGGCGGCGCTGCGCTGCACGTCGCGCCGGGCATGGCGCAGCAGCCAGGCCTTCCAGCAGATCACGACCCAGCTGGAGACCGACATGGCCAGCAGCGCCAGGGCCGTGCCCTGCGTGACCGCATCGCCCTGACGCCACCAGTGCAGCAGGTCCATGCGCGGCTTCTTCCGTCGGTGGATGGTGGCCCTGCGCCCGTGCTCAGCGCAGGCCGAGCACGTCGAACATGTCGAAGAGGCCGGTGCGGTGCGCCTGCAGGAACTGCACGGCGCGCAGGCTGCCCTGGGCATAGCCGGCGCGGCTGGACGACTTGTGCGAGATCTCGATGCGCTCGCCCGTGCCGGCGAAGAGCACGGTGTGGTCGCCCACGATGTCGCCGCCGCGGATGGCGGAGAAGCCGATGGTGGACGGGTCGCGCTCGCCGGTCACGCCTTCGCGGGCATAGACGGCGCAGTCCTTCAGGTCGCGGCCCAGGGCCTCGGCGATCACCTCGCCCATCTTGAGCGCGGTGCCCGAGGGCGCATCCACCTTGTGGCGGTGGTGGGCTTCGATGATCTCGATGTCGTAGCCGGTGGACAGCGCCTTGGCGGCCATCTCCAGCAGCTTGAGCGTGACGTTCACGCCCACGCTCATGTTGGGGGCGAAGACCACGGCGGTCTTTTCGGCGAAGGCGGCGATCTCGGCCTTCTGCGCCTCGGTGAAGCCGGTGGTGCCGATGACGGCCTTCACGCCCAGTTCGGCGCACAGCGCCAGATGCGCCAGCGTGCCTTCGGGACGGGTGAAGTCGATCAGCACGTCGGCGTTCTGCAGGCCCTGGCGCAGGTCGGCCGTGATGGGCACGCCGCTGGCCTGGCCCAGGAAGGCCGTGGCGTCGGAGCCGATGGCGGGGCTGGAGGGCACGTCGAGCGCGCCGGCCAGCACGCAGCCTTCGGTGGCGCGCAGGGCCTCGATGAGCATGCGGCCCATGCGGCCGGAGGCGCCGGCGATGGCGACGCGGCAGGAAGCGGAAGAAGAAGCGGTCATGGCAGCAAAAGAGATAAGCAGCGCCCCCGCAGCCCGCCGGTGCAGGCCGGCATGCCTGCGGCCCGGGTGGGCGGGACGGTCAGCGGGTGGAGGATTCGAGCGGCGGGTAGCTCGAAGGCGGCGGAGGCACGGGGCTGGCGGCCGGCTCGGCCTGGGGCGCAGCCTTGGGGAAGCGGGCCAGCTGGGCCTCGGTGGCTTCGAGCTCGGGCACCTTGGCCTTGGCGCGTTTGGAGCCCAGCGAGGCGACGAATTCGGCCTCGGTCGGCATCTCGTCGCCTTCCACGCGATCGAAGGCGTCACCCTTGAAGAACACGGTGAGCTTGCGCTCCTGCACATCGACGCCGGGGCGCTTCAAGGTGAAGACGTAGTCCCAACGGTCGCCGTGGAACAGGCTGGTGACCAGGGGCGTGCCCAGGATTTCCTTGACCTGCTGGCGGGTCATGCCCGGCTGCAGCGCCTGCACCTGTTCGCGGGACACGAAGTTGCCCTGCACCACGTCCACCTTGTAGGGGGTGACCACGCTGGACACGCGGTTGCTGACATTGTCGACCGTGCTGCATGCCGCAAGGCCGGCACCGGTCAACAGGATGGCAGCCCAACGGGCGCTGCAATGGGCGAAAGCGGACATGGAGAAGACCATAGCGATATGATCGGATCATTGTAGCGGCAGGTTTTCAGAGCCCGCCCCGCCCTCTTGCGAAGGCCGTACACCCGGCGCAGGAACGCCCGGCGCCACACGAAAGACCCCCTGTCATGACGAATATCGACGAACTCAAGAGCACCGGTCTGAAGGCCACCCTGCCACGCCTGAAGATCCTTGAGATCTTCCAGAAGGGCGCGCAGCGCCACATGACGGCGGAAGACGTGTTCCGCGTGCTGCTCGAAGAGCGCTCCGACATCGGCCTGGCCACGGTCTATCGCGTGCTCACGCAGTTCGAGCAGGCCGGCATCCTCAACCGCAGCAACTTCGAGAGCGGCAAGGCCGTCTATGAGCTGAACGAGGGCCAGCACCACGACCACTTCATCTGCACCGTGTGCGGCAAGGTGGAGGAGTTCTACGACGCCGAGATCGAGAAGCGCCAGCAGATCGTGGCCAAGGCCAAGGGCTGGGTCGTGCACGACCACTCCATGGCGCTCTACGGCCAGTGCGCCACCTGCGCAGCCAAGCAGCCGGCTGCACGCTGAGCGCTCCCCGGCTGCGCCAAGCGCGCGGCCAGGAGGGAACGGGTCAGGAGCCGTCGCGCTCCATGGCGCGGCGGTGGCGCTCCACGAATTCCTGGTAGGTGTCGATGCCGCGCAGGTTGAGGATGGTGTTGCGCACCGCCGCCTCGACCAGCACGGCGATGTTGCGGCCTGCGACCACCTGGATCACCACCTTCAGCACCGGCACGCCCAGCACGTCCTGGGTGAGCGGCTCGTAGGGCAGGCGTTCGTATTCGCGCTCCAGCGTTTCCTTGCGCACCAGATGCACGATGAGCTTGAGGCGCATCTTGCGGCGCACCGCCGTCTCTCCGAAGATGGCGCGGATGTCCAGCAGGCCGATGCCGCGCACTTCCAGCAGGTTCTGCAGCAGTTCGGGGCACTTGCCCTCGATGGTGGTCTGGTTGATGCGGAAGAGATCGACCGCATCGTCGGCCACCAGGCCGTTGCCGCGCGAAATGAGCTCCAGCCCCAGTTCGCTCTTGCCCAAACCCGACTCGCCGGTGATGAGCACGCCCAGGCCCAGGATGTCCATGAACACGCCGTGCATGGTGATGCGGTCGGCGAAGTGCTTGGACAGGTAGGCACGCAGCACGTCGATCACGAAGGCCGAGGACTCGTGCGTGGCGAACATCGGTATCTGCGCCCGCTCGCACATGGACAGCAGCGCATCGGGCGCGCTCTGCCCGTCGGCCAGCACCAGCACCGGCGGCTCCAGCGTCACGATGCGTGCGATGCGGCGCTTGCAGTCTTCCGGCGTGGCGGCGTTCGCCAGGTAGGCGACCTCTCGCTCGCCCAGGATCTGCACGCGGTAGGGATGGATGTAGTTCAGGTAGCCGACCAGATCGGCCCCGGAACGGGCGGACCGCACGGCCACTTCGTCGAAGCGCCGCTCGGAGGCACCCAGCCCGGCCAGCCATTCCCACTTCAGCGGGCCGCGGAATTCCTCGAACAGGACATCGGCGCTGACGACGTTGGGCTTCACGGAGCGGGGAGAACGAAAAGAAGGGAGCCGCTCAGGCGGCCTGTGCGGATTGCCAGTTGGCGATCAGCGCATGCAGCTGGACCGCGTCGGTGCTGGACTTGATGCGCTCGCGCAGGGCGCTGTCGCTCAGCAGCTCGGCGATCTCGGAGAGGATCTCCAGGTGCTTCTGCGTCGCGGCCTCGGGCACCAGCAGGAAGATGAGCAGGCCTACGGGCTGCTCGTCGGGCGCATCGAAACCGATGGGATTTTCCAGCTGGAACACCGCGGCCATCGGCGCCTTCAGCCCCTTGATGCGGCCGTGGGGAATGGCCACGCCATGGCCCAGGCCGGTGGAGCCCAGCCGTTCGCGGGCGAACAGGCTGTCGGTGATGAGGGCCCGCGACAGGCCGTGCTGACTCTCGAACAGCAGGCCCGCCTCTTCAAAAGCACGCTTTTTGCTGGTGGCATCGACGCTCACCAGCACTTGTGCGGGCGGCAGTATGGAAGCGAGACGGTTCATGGTGTGGAAAACGATTATGCACGTCCCGCGGACGGACCTATCGAAAACCCTCGCAGTGTAACTACAAGCAACTGCCGAAGGCTAGACAACGAAAAGCCGCCCTTGAAGGGCGGCTGCGGCGCCGGACCGGCCGGCGCGGGCCACGGACGGATTCGACCGTGGCGCGTCAATCAATCAATTCATCGATGGATGCGTGACGAGGGGATGTGGAGGCCTCGGCCGGTTCACGCCGCTGCCGCAGCGGCCGGCTGCACGGCGGCGCGCTTGAGGGGTGCATGGCTGTGGTCCTGCAGGCGGTCCTTGTGGCGCACGACCTGCCGGTCGAGCTTGTCCACCAGTTCGTCCACGGCGGCGTAGAGGTCGGCATGGCAGCTTTCCGCGAACAGGTCGCTGCCCTTCACGTGGATATTGCATTCAGCGCGCTGGCGCTTGTCCTTTTCCTTCTGGTTTTCAACGCAGAGCAGCACCTTCACATCGACCACCTGGTCGAAATGCCGGGTGATTCGCTCGAGCTTGGCAGTGACGTAGCTGCGCAGGGCAGGCGTGACTTCCAGATGATGACCGCTGATCGTCAGGTTCATAGACGGATCTCCTATGTTTACCGTTGAAGAACATGGCTGCCCGTGCCGGTCAGGGGCAGGCCGCAGAACTGAATGCATTCAGGGCTCGCTTGGGTTCACTATGCGCCCGGCCCCGGTGAAACACAAACCGGTTCCCGAGAGTCTTTTGCGGGTTAACGGCCGAAGGTGTGGAGTTGCCAAAAAAGCTTCACAATGGCCGAGTTCAGGCGATGCCGGTCCGGCCCCAGGCGCTGCGCGCACCGGCATGCCCCGGGGGGGGCCTCGGGAGCGCATTCACCCTCGCTAGAATCCGGTCGCCCCGGACGGAGCCTCCGGCCGGGCGTTCACTCCGCTTTCCGCCCTCTTCTTCCCGCCATGAATTCACCTAGCGCCTCTGCCGCCCTGCATACCTCTGCCCTGACTTCGCTGCCGCTGCTGGCACGCGGCAAGGTGCGCGACAACTACGCCGTGGGCGACGACCGCATCCTGATGGTGGCCAGCGACCGGCTGTCGGCCTTCGACGTGATCATGGGCGAGCCCATTCCGGGCAAGGGCGAGCTGCTGACACAGATGGCGCTGTTCTGGTTCGGCAAGCTGGGCCACATCGTGCCCAACCACCTGACGGGCGAAGACCCCGAAAGCGTGGTGACGCCCGCCGAGGCGCCGCAGGTGCGGGGCCGCTCCATGCTGGTCCAGCGCCTGCAGCCCATTCCCGTGGAAGCCGTCGTGCGCGGCTACCTGGCAGGCAGCGGCTGGAAGGAATACCAGGAATCGCGCTCGGTCTGCGGCGTGCCGCTGCCCGAGGGCCTGACCAACGCGGCCCGCCTGCCCCAGCCCATCTACACGCCGGCCGCCAAGGCCGCCGTGGGCGAGCACGACGAGAACATCACTTTCGAGCGCACGGTGGAGATGGTCGGCATCGAGCTGGCCTCCAGGATCCGCGACATCAGCATCGCGCTGTACGAGGCGGCTGCCGCCATCGCGCTCGAAAAGGGCATGATCATCGCCGACACCAAGTTCGAGTTCGGCCTCACGCCCGCCGGCGAGCTGGTGCTGATGGACGAGGTGCTGACGCCGGACAGCTCGCGCTACTGGCCGGTCGAAGGCTATGAAGCCGCCCTCGCCGCCGGCCAGAACCCGCCCAGCTACGACAAGCAGTTCGTGCGCGACTGGCTGGAGCAGGCCCTGGTGAACGGCAAGCCCTGGGACAAGACCGCGCCCGCACCGCGCCTGCCGCGCGAGGTGGTGGAAAAGACCGCCGCCAAGTACCGCGAGGCGCTGGAGCGCCTGACGGCGGCCTGAGCGCCAGGCTCGGAGCACCCAGGCAAAACGAAAACGGCCCGCGAGGGCCGTTTCTTCGTTCAGGGTATGCAGCACAGCAGGCCCGGCACGCGGCCGGGGCCTCGGCTCAGCTCAGAACCACGCTGGACAGGCGCCGGCGGTAGGTGGCCAGCACCGGGTCTTCGGGCGGGATCTGGCCTTCGGCGACCTGGACCCTGGGCGGTTCGATGATCTCGAGGATGGCGACGTAGGTCTTGCGCGCAGCCTCGTCGTTCCAGGCCTTGTCCCGCATCAGGATCTCCAGCAGCTCGTCCATGGCCTCGGTCCAGCGCTGGCAGGCCATCAGGCATCGGGCGCGGCCGAAGCGGGCGTCGAAGTCGCGCTTGTTGGCGGCGATCTTCGCGTCGAAAGCGGCGAGGGCGCCGTCCGCATCTGCGCCAACAGCTACGGAATCGATAGCATCCATCCAGGCCTTGAGCGCGCCGATCTTGCGCGACACACCGGCCTTGGCGATGACCGGGGCGAAGGCGACCTTGGCGTCGTCCTCGCGGCCGAGCTGCAGCAGGAGCTTGACGTAGTCGAAGCGGGCATCGTCGTTGGCCGGATCGGTGGCGACGGCGTGCTGGAGCTTTTCCAGCCGGGCCGCGGGGTCTTCGGCACCCGGCTCGGCGGCCTCCTGGGGCTCGGGCAGAGCCTCTTCGGCCGCGGGCGGCACGTGCTTGTCGAGGAAGGCCCGCACCTGGCCTTCGGGCAGCGCGCCCATGAAGCCATCGACCGGCTGGCCGTTCATCAACAGCACGCAGGTGGGAATGCTGCGGATGCCGAACATGGCTGCGATCTGCTGCTCCTGGTCGGAGTCGATCTTGACCAGCTTGAAGCGGCCGGCGTATTCGGTTTCCAGCTTCTCCAGCACGGGGCCGAGCGACTTGCACGGGCCGCACCAGGGCGCCCAGAAATCGACCAGCACGGGCACTTGCATCGAGGCGGCGATGACCTCGGCTTCGAAATTCTCTACGGTGACATCGATCATTGGTTCAGCCCGTTGGATGCGCAGCCCCCGGGAGGCGCGCACAAAAGTAAAATCGCGGGTTCCACTTCAGCGCGCCAGGGCCTGCCCGGCGCGCGCACTCCACATGAAACCCTTCCAGATCGGTGTGGTCATGGGCTCTTCCAGCGACTGGGAGACCATGCAGCACGCAGTGCAGATTCTCCAGCAATTCGGCATCGCTCACGATGCGCGCGTGGTCTCGGCCCACCGCATGCCCGACGACATGTTCGCCTACGCCGAAGCCGCCGCCGGCCTGGGACTGAAGGCCATCATCGCAGGCGCGGGCGGCGCCGCCCACCTGCCCGGCATGATCGCCGCCAAGACCACCGTGCCGGTGCTGGGCGTGCCGGTCGCCAGCCGCCACCTGTCGGGCGTCGATTCGCTGCACAGCATCGTGCAGATGCCCAAGGGCGTGCCGGTCGCCACTTTCGCCATCGGCGCGGCGGGCGCAGCCAATGCGGCACTGTTCGCCGTGGCCCTGCTGGCCACCGAAGACGCAGCCCTGCGCGAGAAGCTCGAGGCCTTCCGTGCCGAGCAGACCGCCGCAGCCCGCGCCATGACCCTGCCCCCGGTGGCCGCATGAGCGTGCCGCCCGACATGAGCGCCGCCGGGCCGTCCCAAGGCACGAAGGCCCCCTCGGGGGGCAGCGACCCAGCGCAGCGGCTGAGCGTGGGGGCTCCATTGAGCGCCGCCGGGCCGTCCCAAGGCGCGAAGGCCCCCTCGGGGGGCAGCGACCCAGCGCAGCGGCGGAGCGTGGGGGCCCCATTGCTCCCCGGCGCCACGCTGGGCGTGCTGGGCGGCGGCCAGCTGGGCCGCATGTTCGTGCATGCCGCGCAGGCCATGGGCTATTTCACCGCCGTGCTGGACTCCGATCCGCAAAGCCCGGCCGGCCTGGTGAGCCACCACCATGTCCGCACGGCCTACGAAGATCCGGACGGGCTGGCGCAGCTGGCGGCCCTGAGCGATGCCGTCACCACCGAATTCGAGAACGTGCCGGCCCAGGCCCTGCGCACCCTGGGCGCCGAGCGTCCGGTGGCACCCGCCGCCGACGCCGTCGCGATCGCTCAGGACCGCGCCGCCGAGAAGGCCCATTTCGGCCGCTGCGGCGTGCCCTGCGCGCCCTATGCGGTGATCGCATCGGCCGAACAGCTGGCAGCCGTCGATGCCGCCCTGTTGCCCGGCATCCTGAAGACCGCCCGCATGGGCTACGACGGCAAGGGCCAGGCCCGCGTGAAGACGCGCGAGGAGCTGGCCGATGCTTGGCAGTCCATGGGCGAAGTGCCTTGCGTGCTCGAAAAGATGCTGCCGCTGGCGCTGGAATGCTCGGTGATCGTGGCACGCGGCGCGGACGGCGCATGCGTCCACCTGCCGGTGCAGCGCAACCTGCACCGCGCCGGCATCCTGGCCGTGACCGAAGTGCATGAAGGCAACGTGCCCGCAGCCCTTGCGGAGCAGGCGGTTGCCGCAGCGAAATCGATAGCAGAAGGCCTGCAGTACGTGGGCGTACTGTGCGTGGAGTTCTTCGTGCTGGAAGACGGCTCGCTGGTGGTCAACGAGATCGCCCCGCGCCCGCACAACAGCGGCCACTACAGCCAGAACGCCTGCGACGTGTCGCAGTTCGAGTTGCAGGTGCGCGCCATGGCCGGCCTGCCGCTCACGCAGCCGCGCCAGCACAGCCCCGCCGTCATGCTCAACCTGCTGGGCGACCTGTGGTTCCGCGAAGGCGCGCACGCCCGGCCGCAGACGCCCCCCTGGGCCGAGGTGCTGGCCCTGCCCGGCACGCATCTGCACCTCTACGGCAAGGCCGAGGCCAAGCCCGGCCGCAAGATGGGCCACCTGAACGTGACCGCGGCCACGGCCGAGGCGGCGCGCGCCACGGCCCTGCAGGCCGCCGCGCTGCTGGGCATCGAAGCCTTCTGAGCGGCGCACCGCCCAGCCACTGCCCACCGCCCGCCATGATCCTCGACGGCCAGCTCCCCGAATCCATCGCCGCCGCCGCCCGCGCCCTGCGCAGCGGCGCGCTGCTGGGCCTGCCGACCGAGACGGTCTATGGCCTGGCGGCCGACGCCGCCAGCGACGCGGCTGTCGCGCAGATCTTCGCCGCCAAGGGCCGGCCCAGCGACCACCCGCTGATCGTCCACGTGGCGGGCGCCGCAGGCATCGCCCATTTCGCGAGCGACGTGCAGCCCTTCGCCCAGGCGCTGGTCGATGCGTTCTGGCCCGGGCCACTCACCCTGATCCTGCCGCGCCGCCCCGGCATGGCCACGGCCGCCACCGGCGGGCAGGACAGCGTGGGACTGCGCTGCCCGGACCACCCGGTGGCGCTGGCCGTGCTGCGCGCCTGCGCGTCGGACGACCCGGCCCTGGGCGGCGCGCCCGTCCAGGGCCTGGCCGCGCCCAGCGCCAACCGCTTCGGCCGCGTCAGCCCGACCACGGCGCAGCACGTGCAGGACGAATTCGGCGGAGCCCTGCTGGTGCTGGACGGCGGCCCCTGCGGCGTGGGCATCGAATCCACCATCATCGACTGCACGCGCGGCGTACCCGTGCTGCTGCGTCCCGGCGCCATCACGCGCGAGCAGATCGCAGCCGCCTGCGGCCTGGCGCCGCTGTCGAAGGAAGAACTGCCCGCCCACACGCCGCGCGCGTCGGGCACGCTGGAGGCCCACTACGCCCCCACCGCCCGCGTGCGCCTGATGGATGCCCGCGCCCTGCAGGCCGGGCTGGACGTGCTGGGCGCCGACGCGGCCCACCTGGCCGTCTATGCGCGCACGCCGCTGCGCACGCCGTCGCACCGGGTGGTTCAGCGCCGCATGCCGGACGACGCCGCAGCAGCAGCTCAGCAGCTTTTCGCCGCGCTGCGTGGCTTCGACGATGCCGGCGTGAAGCTGATCTGGATCGAGACCCCGCCCGACACGCCCGACTGGGAGGGCGTGCGCGACCGGCTGCAGCGCGCCTCGGCCGCCGGCTGAAGCGGCCCGCCCCGGGCCCGCCCACGGCGACGGAACCAGCTTTGCATCTCTTTACCTGGCCTGCCCCCTGGGGCGGCCGGCCCATGCGGCCTCCACGCCAGCGTAGTGATTAAACTCTCGCCCACCTTTCTGGAGAAAAACACCATGGCAGCAAACTGGATGCGCCGCACCCTCGTGGTCGCCGCTTGCGCTTCGGCCGCACTGATCTCGGCCTGCGGATCGAGCACCGTAGAGTCGGCCTTCACGCCGACGCGGCTCATCGCCTTCGGCGACGGCCTGGCCGATGCCGGCCAGGGCGGCTTCAAGTACACGGTGAACGACGGCTCGGTCAACAACTGGACCCAGCAGCTCGCCTCGCGCTACGGCATCACCATCGCCCCGCTGTCGGCTGGCGGCCTGAGCTATGCGCGCGGCAACGCCCGCGTGACGGCCGTGCCGGACGCTGCCGGCAACAGCGCCACGCTGACCGTGAAGCAGCAGGTGGATGCATTCCTGGCCGGCGGCAGCTTCGCCGACGGCGATCTGGTCATCATCGACGGCGGCGTGAGCGACGTGATCGTCGGCATGCAGGCCGTGCTGGCCGGCCAGCAGACCACCGACCAGTTCCTGGCCGCCGCCCGCCAGGCCGGCAAGGACCTGGCCACCCAGGTGCGCCGCCTGTCCAACGCCGGCGCCAAGCACATCGTGGTCACCGGCACCTACGACCTGAGCCGCTCGCCCTGGGCTGCCTCCATCAACAACGCCGCCCTGCTGGGCAGCGCCAGCAGCAGCTTCAACCAGGGCCTGCTGGTGGACATCGTCGATCTGGGCAACACCGTGCTCTACGTGGACGCGGCCTACTACGTGAACGTGTTCCAGGGATCGCCCGGCACCTACGGCTTCGACAACTCCACCACGCCGGTCTGCACCTCGGTGGATCCGGGCCCGGGCATCGGCATCGGTGCCGGCCAGGTCAACTCCGCGCTTTGCACCACCGGCACGCTGCTGCCCGGCGCCAACCAGGACAAGTACCTGTTCGCCGACCCGGTGTACATCACGCCCTCGGCCCACCGCCAGTTCGGCAACTACGCCTACGACCGTCTGCGCGCCCGCTGGTGACGCAAGGGGCGACGGGCGCCCCACCGGTGCCGCTCCTCCATGCAAAAAGCCGACCCTCGCAGGTCGGCTTTTTCGTTGGGGCGCGGAAGCGTCAGAACCGGTAGCCGATGCCCACCGCGAACACGTTGGGATTCAGGCGGATGTCGATGCTCTGGCCGGTGGACAGGTGCGACGTGGTCTTCAGGAAGCTCTTGTAGTAGGCCGCATCCACGAACCAGCGCTCGTTGAAGTTCCATACGAAGCCGACCTGCGGGGTCAGGCCCCAGCGGGAGTCGATACTGGCCGTGGTGGGGTTGGCTGGGCTGCCGCCGGTCAGGCCGGTCATGGTGGCCGTGGTGCGTTCCTTGAAGAACTTGGCGTAGGTCACGCCCAGGCCCAGGTAGGGACGGAACTTGGCATTGGCTTCGCCGAAGCGGTACTGCGCGAACACCGTGGCGGGGATCACCTTGGTCTCGCCCACCTCGCCCACGCCGGCGATGGCGCCGTCGCCGTAGAACTTGTGCTTGAACGGCAGGCCGAAGGGCACGTCGACGGCCCAGTTGTCGGTCAGCATGTAGTTGATGCCGCCGGTCAGCGCGGTGGCCGAGCCCACATCGACCTTGGTGTTCGGAAAGCTCGGCGCGCTCAGGTTGCCGCTCTTCACCTGGGGCGAGATGTGGGTGGCGCCGAGGCGCACGCTCCAGGTGCCGGCGACCTGCGCCTGCGCGGCGCCGGCGAGCAGGAGGGTGGTGGCGAGGGCCGTACCGGCCCGGACGATCGTGTGTTTCATGGAAGACAACTCCTGATAGGTATCGCTCGGGGGCGGGTCAGAGCCAGCCGGCGGTGGCCAGGGTGCGCGAGACCAGCTGGCCCACCAGCTGATGGCCGTAGGGCGTGGGATGGAAGCCGTCGGCGAAGCCGTAGCTCTGCCACCAGGCCGAGCCGCCCGTGGCGCCGGCCGGCGGCGTCTGGGCCGACAGGGACGCTGCGGTGCAGGTGGGGAAGTTGTAGGTGGGCAGGCCGTCGCTGCCGATGCCGGTGGCCGGGCAGGCCGGCGTGGTGACATTGGTCAGCTGGTACTGGGCAGGGTTGTTGGCCTGGTCCTTGAACGAGCTGTACAGGTCGGCCACGGCCAGGCGGCTGTCGCCGGCCAGGCCTGCTGCGAGCGTGGCGTTGAAGGCCTGCACCCAGCCGTCGAACACCGTGGAGGCCTGCGCGGCGGCAGCGGCGCCGCTGGCGGCGGCCACAGATTGCAGCACCAGGCGGAAGCGCGGCGTGAGCGTGACGCCGGGCATGTTCACGACGGCCACGCGGTTGGCGCCCTTGGCGACGGTCTGGGCCTTGATGTTGGCGGCGAACTGGGTGCCCAGGGTCTGCATGTAGAGGCCGCCGACCTGGGCCAGGCCCGCGGCGCCTGCCGCGAAGGCGGCGTTGACCGTGGCGGTGTCGAGCAGCGTGGTCAGCAGGGCGCGGTAGGAGGCGCCGCCATCGCGCTGGATGCTCAGGTAGGCGCCGATCAGGTCGGCCGCATCGTTGCCGCCGCCGTCGATCAGGACCAATTCGGAGCCGCTGTAGCCCGCGGTGCCGGAATCCTGCAGCTGGCGGGTGATGGACTGGGGTGAGGCGGGCGAGGTGAAGTTGTTGATGCGGCCACCGCCCACCGCGTAGTTGGAGCAGGTGGCGTTGACGTTGAAGCTGGAGCCCGTGAAGACGTAGTGCGGGCACAGCGTCTGGCTATAGGCGGATGCCACGCGCTCGGGCCAGATGGGGGTGGAGCCCGCCCCGGTGGCGGCCGTGCCCTGCACCGTGAACTTGTAGCCGAAGGTTCCGCTGTCGGCCAGGCTGTCGCCCATGACGCGGACGGACGTGACTTTGGCAGCCGGCGTGGTGTCGGACCCACCGCCGCCACAGGCGGCGAGCATTGCGGTGACGGCGGAGGCCACGGCCGCGCGGGCAGCCCATTGCATGCGAGGTTTCATCTAAAGCTCCTGTAATGAAATAGAACGGTCGTTCTTTTTTCCAGGGGATATCGTATGCGGGGCACCTGCACACGACTGCCCGGGTAAACACTGACGCTCCAAAAAGCCACTGACAACTTTGCCCGAAGGGGCTTTCATCACGGTCCGGCCAGGCCTGCAGATGCACTGCCGGAACCGTCCGGCCCCGAACGCTCCCGGAACCCGCCCACCGTCTCAATCCACGCGCGGCCCGTCGGCCGCGGCCCAGTCCACCAGGGCTTCGATGGCAGGCCGCGCCGCGGGCGCATTGGCATGGTTGACGAGCGCCACCAGCACATAGCGGCGGCCGCTGGCGCCGAGCACGTAGCCGGCCATGGCGGTGACGTCGCGCAGCGTGCCGGTCTTCAGATGGGCGCTGCCGGCGGCCCGGCCCTGCACGCGGCGCAGCGTGCCATCGACGCCCGCGATCGGCAGCGAAGCCATCAGCTCGGGCATCACGGGCGAGGCCCAGGCCACCTGCAGCAGCCGCGCCAGCGCGGCGGCGCTGATGCGGCCCTCGCGGCTCAGGCCGGCGCCGTTGTCCATCACGGGCGCATCGAAGGCCGAGCCCATGCGCTGGCGCCACCACTGGCCCAGCAGGGCCCGCGCGCCGTCGAAGCTGCCCGTGCCGCCGCGCTGCAGCGCGAGGCTGAGAAAGAGCTGCTGCGTCATCACGTTGTTGCTGTATTTGTTGATGTCGCGCACCACCTCGGCCAGCGGCGGCGAGCGCAGGCTGAAGGCCGGCTGCAGTCCGGCCGGCACGCGCCCGTCGCGCACCGTGCCGGCGAGGCGTCCACCGACCTCGCGCCACATGCCTTCGATCGCGCGCGCCGCGAAGCCTGCCGGATCGGCCGCCGCCACGGCCCACTGGCGTTCGCCGCAGGCCGCCGGATACGTGCCCTGAAAGCCGATGCGCGCCGCCTCGCCCAGTTCGGCCTGCAGGCCGGCGCGCCAGTCGCCGCAGGGCGTGCCCGGCGCGGCCAGCGGCACGGTGGGCTGCAGCTGCATCGGGGCCAGCGGCGGCTCGTAGGCCACGCGGGCCACGCCTGCCGCCGGGTCGGGCACGAAGCTCATGACCACGCTCTTGTAGTTGACCAGCAGGGCGTCGGGCGCGGCGTTGTAGGGGCGCAGCGGCTCGCCGTCGAACTGGCCGGGGTCGTGCGCCGGCACGTCGAAGGCGCTGCGGTCCAGCACGATGTCGCCCGCGATGGTCTGCACGCCCTGGGCGCGCAGGCGCTGCATCAGCAGCCACAGCCGCTCGACCACCAGCTTGGGATCGCCCTGGCCCTTGATATAGACGTTGCCGCGCAGGCTGCCGCCCTGAGGCGCGGCATCCAGATAGACCGGCGTCTCCCAGGTGAAGGCCGGGCCCAGCAGGTCCAGCCCCGCGTAGGTGGTGACCAGCTTCATGACCGAGGCCGGGTTGGCAGGCACCTGGGCGCGGTAGGCCAGGCGCGGCGGCACCTGGCCGCCCACTTCCACCACCACGGCGGACATCGCATCGCGCGGCACCTTGGCGCGCAGCAGGGCGGCGTCCACGGCCGGGGGCAGAACAGCGGGAGGGGAAGACGAGGAAGAAGAGGAAGCGGCCAAGCCCTGGGATGCCGCAGGCACGGCATGCAGGCCTGCCAGCAGGGCCAGAGCGGCGGCGGCAGAGACGCCCCTCCGTTGCAAGAAGAATTTCACCATGCGGGCAGTCTAGGGCCTGATTGCGTCAGTGTTCGCATCCACGCCAGGCCTGCTGACCGCCCCGCGGCCGGGGCCATCGCGGCCCGCCGATAATCGGGGCCTGGCTTCGTCCGCACCCCGCTCCCGCACCCGCTTCCGCCCTCCCGATCCCACGATGCATCTGCTTGCCCTCGACACCAGCACCGACACCCTGTCCATCGCCGTGCGCAACGGCGAGCGGGTGCGCGAGCATCGCGGGCCCGGCGGCGCTCAGGCGTCGGCCACGCTGATCCCGGCGGTCCATGCGCTGCTGGCCGATGCGGGCCTGTCCTTCGACACGCTGGACGCCGTGGTGTTCGGGCGCGGGCCGGGCTCCTTCACCGGGCTGCGCACCGCCTGCGCCGTCGCCCAGGGCCTGGCCTTCGGTGCGCGCAGCGGACAGGGCGTGCCGGTGCTGCCGGTCGATACCCTGCTGGCCGTGGCCGAGCAAGCCCGCGCCGAGCATGGCTGCACGCAGGTGATGGCGGTGCTGGACGCGCGCATGGACGAGGTCTATGCCGCCGCCTTCACCTACCAGGCCGACGGCCGCTGGCTGGCGCCGGAAGACTTCATCCTCTGCGCGCCGCAGGCGCTGGCCGTGCCCGCCGGCTTCACGGTGGCGGGCAATGCCCAGGCCGCCTACGCCGGACGGCTTGCGCCCGAGGCCACCCACGTCCACGCCCTGCCCACGGCGGCGGCCCTGCTGCGGCTGGCCCCGGCGCTGCTGGCGTCCGGTGCGGCCCTGCCCGCCGCCGCCGCGCTGCCGCGCTACATCCGCGACAAGGTCGCGCAGACCACGGAAGAGCGCGCGGCCGCCAAGCTGGCAGCCGCCAGCGCCGCGCCGGCCGCAGCATGAGCGCCCTGCCCCGTCCGCCCAGCGCGCAGCCCGGCACCGAGGTGCGCTTCGAGCCGCTGACCATCGACCGGCTCGACGCCCTGCTCGACGTGGAAAACGCCGCCTATCCGCACCCCTGGACGCGCGGCAACTTCATCGACGCGCTGGCCGCCGGCTACCAGGCGCAGCTGCTGCTGGCCGGCGAGACGCTGGTCGGCTACTTCGTCGCCATGCGCGGCGTGGACGAGGTGCATCTGCTCAACCTCACCGTCGCGCCCGCATTCCAGCGCCAGGGCTGGGCCCGCGTGATGCTCGACGCGCTGGCCCTGTGGTCGCGCGGCCAGCGGGCCGACTGGCTGTGGCTGGAAGTGCGCGTGAGCAACCTGCGGGCCCGCCAGGTCTATGCCGCCCACGGCTATGCCGTCGTCGGCGAGCGCAAGCGCTACTACCCCGCCCATGGCGGCCAGCGTGAAGACGCCATCGTGATGAGCCTGAAACTATGAGCCTGGACCTCGACGCCCGACAACGCGCCATGCTGCTGGAGATGGGCATCTCCGTCTGGGCGCCCGCGCCCGCCGCGGCGCAGGCCGCCGCCGAACTGCAGACCGCGCCCTCCTCGCCTGCCGCCGCGCCGGCGGTGGAGCCATCGCCATCGCCGTCGCAGGCCGCCCCCCGCACGGCGCAGCAGCCGCCCGCGCCCGCCGCAGCCCCGGCAGCCGCCGCCCCGCGCGTGGCAGCCCCTGCCCCTGCGCCGGCCATGCCTGCCGCCACCGCTGCCACCGGCCCCGGCCTGGTCTGGCACGCTCCCGTGGCGGCCTACCCGCAGGCCGATCCGGCCGCCACGCCGTCCGCGCTGGGCTCCGGCTGGCTGGTGGTGCTCGAAAGCGCCACGCCCGGGCAGCCCTTGCAGGGCGATGCCGGCAAGCTGCTGGACAACATGTTGCGCGCCATGCAACTGCACCGCCATCCGCGCACCTGGATCGCTACGCTGGGCCGCAGCGGCGCGGCAGCGGCAGGTGGGACCGAGCCGGCCGACGGCGTCGCCGACGCCCTGGCCGAACTGCGCCCGGCCATGGTCCTGGTGCTGGGCCTGGGCGCCGCCCGTGTGGTGCTGGGCAGCCGCGAACCGCTGGGCCGGCTGCGGGCCGGCATGCAGTCCCTCGAGGGCCCGGGCGGGATGCGCGTGCCGGCCGTGGTGAGCTACGACCCGGCCTATCTGCTGCGCGCGCCCGAAGCCAAGGCCGCCGCCTGGGCCGACCTGTGCCGGGCGCTGGCCCTGGTGCGCGGCAGCGCGGGCTGATCATCGACGAAGGGGTGGGGAAAAGCCCCGCGGCGCGCGGCCGGCAAGCGCCGCCGCAGGGGCCTGCGATGCCATAATCCGCCGCCTCGCATGTCCTGCAGCTCAATCATGGAGAACCCTTCCGTGGAAACCTACCCCAGTCGGTAGCTTTCAACGCCCGGCCGGTCGCCTGCCGCGGGGTTGAAAGCGCCTCCTCCCCCGCACCCTCTCACCGCAGCCGCCAACCTCACACCGGGAGTGAGCCCCCATGCTCAACATCTTTACGCTGGCCAACGGCCGGCTCGTCCAGGAAGAAATCGAATCCCTGGAGGAACTCGCGCAGTTCCAGCCCATCTGGGTCGATCTGGAGTCGCCCACGCTCGAAGAAAAGCGCTGGATCAAGCAGCACTACGGCCTGTCCATCCCGGAAGACGCGATGGACGAAGACATCGAGGAATCGGCCCGCTTCTACGCGGAGGACAACGGCGAGCTGCACATCCGCAGCGACTTTTTGATCGATGACGACGAAGACCCGCGCTCGGTGCGGGTGGCCTTCATCCTGAACCTGGTCAACGACTCGCTCAAGAGCAAGGGCGTGCTGTTCTCCATCCACGACGAGGACGTGCCCGTCTTCCGCCTGCTGCGCATGCGCGCGCGCCGCGCGCCGGGCCTGATCGAGGACGCGCGCGAGGTGCTGCTCAAACTGTTCGACGCCGACGCCGAATACTCGGCCGACACGCTGGAGAACATCTACGACGAACTGAAGGAAGTCAGCACCCAGGTGCTGGCCGGCGACGTGACCGACACCCGCGCGGGCGAGGTGCTCTCGGCCATCGCCCGGCAGGAAGACCTGAACGGCCGCATCCGCCGCAACGTGATGGACACGCGCCGCGCCGTGAGCTTCATGATGCGCAGCAAGATGCTCAACGCCGAGCAGTTCGAGGAGGCGCGCCAGATCCTGCGCGACATCGAGTCGCTGGACAACCACACGGCCTTCCTCTTCGACAAGATCAACTTCCTGATGGACGCCACGGTCGGCTTCATCAACATCAACCAGAACAAGATCATCAAGATCTTCTCGGTGGCCAGCGTGGCCCTGCTGCCGCCCACGCTGATCGCCAGCGTCTACGGCATGAACTTCCAGTTCATGCCGGAGCTGCAGTGGGACTACGGCTACGCCTACGGCATCGCGCTGATGGTGGCGAGCGCCATCGGGCCGATGTGGTACTTCCGCAAGCGGGGCTGGTTGAAGTAATCACCCCCTGAGCCGCTTCGCGGCTTCCCCCTCAAGGGGGACGACGCCTACGGACCGGCAGAGCCGGATCCGTGGCGTCTGCTGGTGAAGGCATGCCCTGTGCCGGAGGCCGTCTTCCGGGCGATGCCGGAGCCCTGCCGGTGACGCTCGCAGCGTCTATCGAACCATCCATCCAGCGCCTTACGCTGCTTCTTCATAGCGACCGCATGAACTCGCCGATGATTTCGTCGGCGTAGCGGCTGGCGACTTCGGTGACGAAGCGGGAGAAATCGACGTGGGCGGTGTCGTCGGCGCGGTCGGAGATGGTACGCATGGCGGCGAAGGGCACGCCGTAGTCGGCGCAGACCTGGGCCACGGCGGCGCCCTCCATTTCCACCGCCAGCACGTCGTGGCCGGCGTCGGACAGCGAGCGGCGCAGGCCCAGCGCACCGGCGGCGGAGCCCACGAAGACGTCGCCGCTGGCGATCAGGCCGGTGTGGCGGCGGCCGGCAGCGAGGCGCTGCAGGCAGGCGTCGGCCGCGGCTTCCAGCCTGGCGGTGAGCGCCGCATCGCAGGGCCAGCGGGCGCGGCCGTAGCCGGGCACCTCCCAGCGCGGGAAGAGCGGCGAGGCGTCCATGTCGTGCTGGATGAAGTCGCGCGCCACCACCACATCGCCCACCGCCACGCCGTCGCCCAGCCCGCCGGCAACGCCGGTGAAGACGATGCGGGTGGCGCCGAAACGCTCGATGAGGGCCGTGGCCGTGGTGGCTGCCGCCACCTTGCCGATGCCCGAGAGCGCCAGCACCACGGAGCGGCCGTGCATCTCGCCGCGCCAGAACGCGCGGCCCGCATGGGTGATGCTCGGCGGGTGCGGCTGCGCGAGCGCGTGGACCAGGCCGGCCTGTTCTTCCGGGAGGGCGCTGAGGATGGCGGTGGTCATGGGTGATGCAGCCTGCGAGACAGGCGCGCGCCATGCCGGCGGACGCCGCGCAAGGGCCGCCCCGCCGCGCTGGCGCCGTCCGGGGGGATGGTCATTTCTTGTCGCGCAGCTCGCGCCGCAGTATCTTGCCCACCGGCGTCTTGGGCAGCTCGGTGCGGAACTCGATCACGCGCGGCTGCTTGTAGCCGGTGAGGTTGGCCTTGCAGAACTCGCGCACCTGGGCCTCGGTCAGCTCCTCGGCGCCGGCCGCGGGCGGGCGCCTGACGATGACCAGCTTCACGGCCTCGCCCGTCTTCTCGTCGGGCACGCCCACCACGGCGCATTCCAGCACGCCGGGCATGGCGGCCACCACGTCTTCCACCTCGTTGGGATAGACGTTGAAGCCGCTGACCAGCACCATGTCCTTCTTGCGGTCCACGATCTTGAAGAAGCCGCGCTCGTCCACCACGCCGATGTCGCCCGAGCGGAAATAGCCGTCGGCCGTCATCACCTTGGCGGTCTCGTCGGGCCGCTGCCAGTAGCCGGCCATGACCTGCGGGCCCTTGATGGCGATCTCGCCCGTGCGGCCGGCGCCGGTCACCTCCTGGCCCTCGTCGTCGATCAGCTTCATGTAGGTGCTGGGCAGCGGCACGCCGATGGTGCCGGTGAACTCCTTGGCCGTGATCGGGTTGCAGCTGGCCGAGGGGCTGGTCTCCGACAGGCCGTAGCCCTCGCAGATCGGGCAGCCGGTCTTCTCCAGCCAGAGCTTGGCGACCGCGCCCTGCACCGCCATGCCGCCGCCCAGCGACACGCGCAGGTTCTTCCAGTTGACGGTGTTGAAGTCGGGATGGTGGGCCAGGCCGTTGAACAGCGTGTTGACCGCCGGGAAGCTGTGGAAGGTGTGCTTGGACAATTCCTTCAGCACCGCCGGCAGATCGCGCGGATTGGGGATGAGGATGGTCTTTCCGCCGGTGCGCAGCGACAGCATCATGTTCACCGTGAAGGCGAAGATGTGATAGAGCGGCAGCGCGCAGACGGTGGTGGGCTGCTCGCCGGCCGGCACCTGGGCCATGGCCGGCAGGTTCCAGGCCTCGGACTGCAGCACGTTGGCGATCACGTTGCGGTGCAGCAGCACCGCGCCCTTGGAGACGCCGGTGGTGCCGCCCGTGTACTGCAGCAGGGCCACGTCGTCGGGCTGCAGGCTGGGCGCGGCCAGCTTCGCTCCGGCGCCCCTGGAGAGCGCGTCGTTGAAGCGCACCGCGCCGGGCAGCTGGAATTCGGGCACCAGCTTCTTGACGTGACGCACCACGTAGTTGACCACGGCGCCCTTCAGGAAGCCCAGCCGGTCGCCCATGGAGGCCAGCACCACGTGCTTGACCGGCGTCTGCGCGATGCAGGCCTGCAGGGTATGGGCGAAGTTCTCAATGATGACGATGGCCTTGGCGCCCGAGTCCTTGAGCTGGTGCTCCAGCTCGCGCGGCGTGTAGAGCGGATTGACGTTGACCACCACCAGCCCCGCGCGCAGCACGGCGGCCACGGCCACCGGGTACTGGGGCACGTTGGGCATCATGATGGCCACGCGGTCGCCCTTGGCCAGGCCCAGGCCCTGCAGGTAGGCGGCCAGGTCGCGGCTCTGGGCATCGGTCTCGGCATAGGTCACGTCGCGGCCCATGAAGCTGTAGGCCACGCGGTCGCCGTACTGGCGGAAGGCCTCCTCCATCAACGCCACCAGCGAGGTGTATTGCGAGGGGTCGATATCGGCAGGCACGCCCGGGGGATAGCTGCCGAGCCAGATGCGGTCATTCATGTCCATTGTCTCCAGGTAGATCCCGGCGCCTTCGCCCCGGGGGTGGTCGCCAGACCGGTGCCGGCGGTCAATTTCAGCACGGTCGTTCTTTTTTTCCGAAGGGATTATGCCCCGTCAGGTTTTGAGCGTGGCGAGCACCTCGTCCAGCATCTTCTTGGCATCGCCGAAGAGCATGCGGTTGTTGTCCTTGTAGAAGAGCGGGTTGTCCACGCCGGCATAGCCCGAGGCCATGGAGCGCTTCATCACGATGGAGTGCCGGGCCTTCCAGACCTCCAGCACCGGCATGCCGGCGATCGGGCTGGACGGGTCGTCCTGGGCCGCCGGGTTCACGATGTCGTTGGCGCCGATGACCATGGCCACGTCGGTCTCGGGGAAGTCGCCGTTGATCTCGTCCATCTCCATCACGATGTCGTAGGGCAGCTTGGCCTCGGCCAGCAGCACGTTCATGTGGCCCGGCATGCGGCCCGCCACCGGGTGGATGGCGAAGCGCACCTGCACGCCCCGATCGCGCAGCGTGCGGACGATCTCGTTGACCGTGTGCTGGGCCTGGGCCACGGCCATGCCGTAGCCGGGCACGATGATGACGCTCCTGGCCTCGCGCAGCATCTCGGCCGTCTCGGCCGCCGTCACGGGCACGGCCTCGCCCTGCGGCGCCGCGCCCTGGGCGGCGGGCGCGCCGCCTCCGCCCGTGCCGAAGCCGCCCGCGATCACGCTGAGGAAATTGCGGTTCATCGCGCTGCACATGATGTAGCTGAGGATGGCGCCCGAGGAGCCCACCAGCGCGCCGGTCACGATCAGCAGGTCGTTGCCCAGCATGAAGCCGGTGGCCGCCGCGGCCCAGCCGGAATAGCTGTTGAGCATGGACACCACCACCGGCATGTCGGCCCCGCCGATGGCCATCACCATGTGGATGCCGAAGAGCAGCGCGATGGCCGTCATCACCGCCAGCGGCAGCATGCCGTCCGCCACCGTCCCGGCCTGCAGGAAGGCACGGCCGAACCACGCCACCACCAGCAGCGCGGCCAGGTTGAGCCAGTGGCGGCCCGGCAGCAGCAGCGGCTTGCCGCCGATGCGGCCGTTGAGCTTGCCGAAGGCGATGAGCGAGCCCGAGAAGGTGACTGCGCCGATGAGGATGCCGACGTAGATCTCCACCTCGTGGATGGCCTTCTCGGCGCCGGCCAGGGGCATGGAGGTGTCCACGTAGCTGGCGAAGCCCACCAGGCAGGCCGCCAGGCCGACCAGGCTGTGCATGAGCGCCACCAGCTCGGGCATCTGCGTCATCTTCACGGCCCGGGCGGCATAGAGGCCGATGCCGCCGCCGATCGCCAGCGCGCCGACGATCCAGGCGATGCCCGAGGCGCCGACCCGGGGGCCGAACACCGTGGCCAGCACGGCCAGCCCCATGCCCAGCATGCCGAACAGGTTGCCGCGGCGCGCGGTCTCGGGGTGGGACAGTCCGCCCAGGCTCAGGACGAACAGGATGGCAGCTCCGAGATAGGCCGCCGTGGCGAGGTTGTGGGACATGGTGCGTTGCTCCTCGTCGTGGCTGCCGTTATTTCTGGAACATGGCCAGCATGCGCCGCGTGACCGCGAAGCCGCCGAACATGTTGACGGCCGTGAGCACCAGGGCGGCGAAGGCCAGCCAGAGGATCAGCCCGTCCGGGCGCCCGTTCGCCGCGGCCTGCGGCGGCGCGATCTGCACCAGGGCGCCGATGGCGATGATGCTGGAGATGGCGTTGGTCACGCTCATCAGCGGCGTGTGCAGGGCTGGCGTGACGTTCCACACCACCATGTAGCCGATGAAGCAGGCCAGCACGAACACCGTGAAATGCCCCAGGAAGGCCGCCGGCGCATGGGCGCCGATGAACCAGAAGGCCACGGCCGCCACGGCGAACAGGATGGCCAGCGTGCGGGCCGGCAGCGGGCCGCTGCGGCCATGTCCGTGGCCGCCCTTCTTTTCGGCGGCGGGCGCTGCCGCGGCCTTGGGGGCCGGCGCGGGCGCGGCCTTCAGGGGCGGCGCCGGCCAGGTGATCTCGCCGTCCTTCACGACGGTGAGGCCGCGGAGCGCGTCGTCCTCCATGTCGACCACGGCCACGCCGTCCTTGGCCTTGCACAGCTCTTCGGCCAGCCGCAGCAGGTTGGTGGCGTAGAGCGTCGAAGACTGCTTGGCCAGGCGCGAGGGCAGGTCGGTGTAGCCGATGACCGTCACGCCGTGGCGCACCACGGCCTCGCCGGGCACGGTGAGCTCGCAGTTGCCGCCCTGCTCGGCCGCCATGTCCACAATGACGCTGCCGGGCTTCATGCTCTGCACCATCTCGGCGGTGATGAGCTTGGGCGCCGGCTTGCCGGGGATGAGAGCGGTGGTGATGATGATGTCCACGTCCCGCGCCTGCTCGGCGTACATCCTGCGCTGCGCGGCCTGGAAGCCCTCGCTCATGACCTTGGCGTAGCCGCCGCCGCCCGCGCCGTCTTCCTCGTAGTCCACCTTGACGAACTCGCCGCCCAGCGACTTGACCTGGTCGGCCACCTCGGCACGCGTGTCGTTGGCCCGCACGATGGCGCCCAGGTTCGCCGCCGTGCCGATGGCGGCCAGGCCCGCCACGCCGGCCCCGGCGATGAAGACCTTGGCCGGCGGCACCTTGCCGGCGGCGGTGATCTGGCCGTTGAAGTAGCGGCCGAAGGCATTGGCGGCCTCGATGACGGCGCGGTATCCGGACACGCCCGCCGTGGAGGTGAGCGCATCCATCTTCTGCGCCCGGCTCAGCGTGCGCGGCAGGCAGTCGATGGCGAGCACCGTGGCGTTCTTTTCGGCCAGCTGGGCCATCAGCTCGGGGTGCTGCGCCGGCCAGACGAAGCCCACCAGCAGGGTGCCCGGCCGCATCAGCGCGACCTCGGCGGCGCTGGGCGGGCGCACCTTGAAGACGATGTCGGACGCGGCCCAGAGCGCTGCGGCATCGGGCAGCACCTCGGCGCCGGCCGCGCGGTAGGCGTCGTCGCTGCAGTGCGCGGCCTCGCCCGCGCCGGATTCGACCGCGACCGAGAAGCCCAGCGCCACGAGCTTGCCGACCACGTCGGGCACCGTGGCCACGCGCTTTTCGCCGGCAAAGGTCTCGCGCGGCACGCCGATGCGCTGCGCTGTCGGAATAGGGCTCGCCTGCATGGGAAGTCTCCTCGAATGTCGCCATGGGATTTCTGGACGGCACGCGAGACGTGCCCCCCAACGCGTCAACCGGCGACGAGCTTACATGAAGACACACCGCCGCCCGCCATGCACTCAGGCCCGGAAAACAAAACCGGCAGCGCGAGGCTGCCGGTTCTGCGGTGAAGGGGTGCGCTGAACGCCGTGCGGTCAGTTCACGATCTGGGCCAGCTCGCCGCGGGCATAGCGCGCGGCCATGTCCTGCAGGCCGCGGCCCTTGATCTTGGCGCCCTGGCCTTCGCAGCCGAACTCGATGTAGCGCTGCTTGCAGATCTGCTTGGCGGCTTCGCGGGCGGGCTTGAGCCATTCGCGGGCATCGAACTTGTCGGGGTTCTCGGCCATGAACTTGCGCACCGCGCCGGTCATGGCCAGGCGGATGTCGGTGTCGATGTTGATCTTGCGCACGCCGTACTTGATGGCTTCCTGGATCTCCTCGACCGGCACGCCGTAGGTTTCCTTCATCTTGCCGCCGTACTGGTTGATGATGGCCAGCAGATCGGCCGGCACCGAGGAGGAACCGTGCATCACCAGGTGGGTGTTGGGGATGCGGGCGTGGATTTCCTTCACGCGGCTGATGGCCAGGATGTCGCCGGTGGGCTTGCGGCTGAACTTGTAGGCGCCGTGGCTGGTGCCGATGGCGATGGCCAGGGCGTCGAGCTGCGTGGCCTTGACGAAGGTGGCGGCCTCCTCGGGGTCGGTCAGCATCTGGCTGTGGTCCAGCTTGCCCACGGCGCCGATGCCGTCTTCCTCGCCGGCATCGCCGGTTTCCAGATTGCCCAGGCAGCCCAGCTCGCCTTCCACCGTCGCGCCGACCTTGTGGGCCATGGCCACGACCTTCTGCGTGACATCGACGTTGTAGTCGAACGACGACGGCGTCTTGCCGTCGGACATCAGGGAGCCGTCCATCATCACCGAGCCGAAGCCCAGGTTCAGCGCGCCCTGGCACACCTCGGGGCTGGTGCCGTGGTCCTGGTGCATCACCAGGGGGATGTGGGGGTACATCTCGGCAGCGGCCAGGATCAGGTGCTTGATGAAGGGCTCGCCCGCGTACTTGCGCGCGCCTGCGCTGGCCTGCAGGATGACCGGGGCGCCGACTTCGTCGGCGGCGGACATCACGGCCTGGACCTGTTCCAGGTTGTTCACGTTGAAGGCGGGAATGCCATAGCTGTTTTCAGCGGCATGGTCGAGCAGTTCGCGCATCGAGACGAGAGGCATGGATGAGGTCCGTTCAGAGTGGGGAAGAAGGGAAGGCTCCGGGAGCACTGTGCAGTATGGCCGCACGGGCCCCTGTAACCGCTTGGTAACTCTCGATTTTACCGCCCGGGCATGTCGGCCGGCAGGCCGAACGTCATGCGGTAGCAGGTGGTGAAGGAGGGCGGCGCCTCGGCCGGGCCGAACGCACCGGCGTGGACCTGTGCCACGCGGGCGACGATCTCGTGGCCCAGGTGCAGGCTGTCCGCCGCCGGGGTGGCGGGCACGGCGCCGGCACGGGCGCCGTCGTCGCACACCTGCAGCCAGGCGGCCGTGCCGGCGGCTGCAGCCTGCTGCGGGTCGGACAGGCCCACCTGCACCTCGATGCGCGTGCCCGGCGGCGTATGGCGCAGCGCGTTCTCCACCAGGTTGCGCAGGGCCAGCTCCAGCAGCACGGCATTGCCCTGCACCACCACGGGCGCGTCGGCTTCGATCACGATGGCGATGCTGCCGCCGTGCTCCCAGGCCGCCTGGGCATAGTCCGCGCCCACGCTGCGGGCCAGCGCCGCCAGATCCACCGGCGCAGCGGCTTCCTGCAGGCGGATACGGCTGGTGCGCGCCAGCGCCAGCAGCTGGTTCAGCACATGGCCGGCGCGCAGCGCCTCGCGGCCGATGCTGTCCAGCGCAGCGGCCTGCTGCCCGGCCGGCAGGCCGCGCGCCAGCGCGTCGGCATGCAGCACGATGGACGACAGCGGCGTGCGCAGCTCGTGCGCCACCTCGTTGGCCAGCCGGCGTTCGCGCGCCAGCAGCACCTGCTGGCGGTCGAGCAAGGTGTTGATGGAGGCGACCACCGGCGCGAATTCGCGCAACGGCACGCGCGCATCGAGCCGCTGGGCGCCCGACACGTCGAGCGCGGCCACGTCGTCCGACAGGGAATAGAGCGGGCGCAGGCCGCTGCGCACGGCCAGCCCCAGGACCAGCGCCACCACGGGCAGCAGCCAGAGCCCGGGCAGCACCATCTGCCTGGCGATGTCTTCGGCCAGCGCGTCGCGCTCCTGCATCTCCAGCAGCACCGCGACCTTGCGCTCGTGCGTCCGGTTCCATTGCACGAAGCCGCGCCAGGCCTTGGCCTGGCCGGGCGGCTTCAGCTCGGAGAAGCCGTCGGGAATATCGAAAGGCGGTAGCGGCGCATTGCCGGTGCGGGCCAGCAGGCGGCCCCGGCTGTCCCACATCGCCACGCTCAGGGACTGCTGGTAGTCGTGCGCCTTCAGCCGGGGCAGCCGGGTGCGCTCGGTGGCGCTGCCCGCGTCCACGGCCGCACCGGGCGCCAGGTTGAGCAGCAGCGCCGCCACGCCGGCCAGGTGGCCGTCGGTCAGCTCGTCGGCCTCCTCGACGCCGGTCTGGTAGGCCATGGCGACGAAGCTGGCCCAGACCACCACCAGCGCAGCCAGCGTGCCGCACAGCAGCCGCCAGGTCAGCGAGGGCTGGCGCCGCGCGGTGCCGGCAATGGCCTCGTCCTGCGTCCGGGATGCGGCGGGCATGGCCTCGCTCACTCCGCCGGGATGAAGTAGCCCACGCCGCGCATGGTCACGATGCGGTCGTTGCCCAGCTTGCGCCTCAGGTGGTGGACGTGGACCTCGATGGCATTGCTCTCCACCGCGGTCTGCCAGTTGTAGAGCCGCTCCTCGATCTGCTGGCGCGACAGCACACGGCCTCGCGACTCCAGCAACACCAGCAGCACCGAGAATTCGCGCGGCGACATCTCCACCGGCTGGCCGGCGCGGCGCACGGTGCGCGCGGCCGGGTCCACCTCCAGGTCGCCGTGGCAGAGCGTGGGCGCGGCCCGGCCGGCCGCGCGCCGCAGCAGCGCCCGCAGGCGGGCCTCCAGCTCGTCGACGTCGAAGGGCTTGACCAGGTAGTCGTCGGCGCCCAGGTCCAGCCCGGCGATGCGCTGATGCACCTGGTCGCGCGCTGTGAGGATCAGCACCGGCGTGGCCGGGTCGGGCAGCGCGGCACCGCGTTCCGCGCCGGCGCGCAGGCGCTGCAGCAGCTCGCCGCCATCGCCGTCGGGCAGGCCCAGGTCCAGCAGCACGGCGGAAAAGGCTTCGGCGCACAGCGCGTTCCACGCATCCGCCAGGCGGCCGCACACATCCACCGCATAGCCACGCTGCTGCAGCGTGGCGCTCAGGCCGGCGGCAATGCCGGCATCGTCTTCCACCACCAGGATTCGCATGCGGCGATTGTGCGTGCTCTCGCCGGCAGGTTCGTTATTTCGAGTCGGCATCAACTCACTGGGATCTGTCCATGCGTATCGCAGCGCCCCGCAAGGCTTCGACAGGCAGAGCCCGAACGGTGGGTGCAAGAAGCTCGAAGCTGCCGATTCCGTCAATAAGAAGCGGTTAAGCCGGATCGGCTATGGTGCGCGCCCATGACGACTTCCTCACCACCGCCACGGTCCGCCGCCGTGCTGCCCCGGCGCCACCGCATCGACGGCGCGCTGCTGGCCAGCGTGGCGGGGGCGGTGCTGCTGGCGCTCTGGGACACGACCGGCCTGGACCTGCAGCTCGCCCGGTGGTACGGCAATGCCGGCGGCTTCGCGCTGCGCGACGCCTGGCTCTACACGCGCCTGCTGCACGACGACGCGCGCCTGCTGGGCTGGGTGATCGCCACGGCGCTGATCGTGGGGGTCTGGCTGCCCTGGGGGCCCATGCGCCGCATCGACCTGCAGCACCGCGCTGCCCTGGCCGTGGCGCTGCTGGCATCGCTGGCGGTGGTGTCCATCGCCAAGCGGCTGAACCACACCAGCTGCCCCTGGGACCTGGCGGAGTTCGGCGGCGTGGCGCGATACGTGTCGCACTGGCGCTGGGGCGTCATCGACGGCGGCAGCGGCCACTGCTTTCCAGGCGGCCATGCGTCGGCCGGCTTCGGCTTCCTGGCGCTCTACTTCGCCTGGCGCGACGACGCGCCGCGCCTGGCACGCACCTGCCTGGCGGCGGCCCTGCTGGGCGGCCTGGCGCTGGGCTGGGTGCAGCAGATGCGCGGCGCCCATTTCATGAGCCACAACCTCTGGACGGCCTGGCTGTGCTGGACGACGTCCTGGGCGGTGGACGCGGCGCGGCGGCGCTTCTTCGCGGCGCCGGCCTGAGCCCTCTCGCCAGAGCCGCCTTCAGTTCGCCCGGCAGATCTTGAGCATGTTGGTGCCGCCCGGCGCGCCCATGGGCTCGCCGCAGGTGATGACGTAGAGGTCGCCCTGCTGCACGATGTTGCGCGTCTTGAGGTGCCCCTCGGCCTGTTCCAGCGCGGTGTCGCGGTCGGCGCTGGTGTCCATCAGCAGCGGGCGCACGTTGCGGTACATGGCCATCTTGCGCTGCGTGGCCACCTTGGGGGTCAGCGCGTAGATCGGAATGTGGATGCGGTGCCGGCTCATCCAGAGCGCCGTGGAGCCGCTCTCGGTCAGCGCCACCAAGGCCTTGGCGCCCAGGTGGTGGGCGGTGAAGAGCGCGCCCATGGCGATGGACTGGTCGATGCGGCCCAGCGTCTGGCCGATGAAGTCGGAATCGCGCTCGGGGTCTTCGGCGGCCTCGGCGGCGGCGCAGATCTTGGCCATCTCCTCCACGGTTTCCAGCGGATAGCGGCCGGCGGCCGTTTCGGCGCTGAGCATCACGGCGTCGGTGCCGTCCAGCACGGCGTTGGCCACGTCGCTCACCTCGGCGCGCGTGGGCACGGCGTTGGTGATCATGCTTTCCATCATCTGCGTGGCGGTGATGACGACCTTGTCCATGTCGCGCGCCATGCGGATCATCTTCTTCTGCAGCGCAGGCACGGCGGCGTTGCCCACCTCCACGGCCAGGTCGCCGCGCGCCACCATGATGCCGTCGGACACGCGCAGGATCTCGGCCAGCAGCGGCACGGCCTCGGCACGCTCGATCTTGGCGATCAGGCCCGGGCGGTGGCGGTATTCGGCGGCCGCCACGTTGCACAGCTGGCGCGCCATCTCCATGTCGGTGGCGTTCTTGGGGAAGCTCACGGCCACGTAGTCGGCCTGGAAGCTCATCGCGGTCTTGATGTCCTCCATGTCCTTGGCCGTGAGCGCGGGCGCCGTCAGGCCCCCGCCCTGCTTGTTGATGCCCTTGTTGTTGGACAGCTCGCCGCCGATCTTCACCGTGGTGTGGACGGCCTCGCCGCGCACGGCATCGACCACCAGCACGATCAGCCCGTCGTTGAGCAGCAGCACGTCGCCGGCCTTCACGTCGCGCGGCAGTTCCTTGTAGTCGAGGCCCACGCCGTTCAGGTCGCCCGGCTCGGTGCGCGAGGCGTCCAGCACGAAGGGCTGGCCGGCCTGCAGCATGACGCGGCCTTCGGCGAACTTGCCCACGCGGATCTTCGGGCCCTGCAGGTCGGCCATGATGGCCACCTCGCGGCCGGCGCGCTGCGCGGCCTCGCGCACGGCGGCGGCGCGGTCGATGTGGTCCTGCGCCTTGCCGTGGCTGAAATTCAGCCGCACCACGTTGACCCCGGCGCGGATCATCCGCTCCAGCAGCTGAGGGTCGCTGGAAGCGGGGCCCAGAGTGGCGACGATCTTGGTGGCGCGGCGGATCTGCATGCGTTGTCTCTCTTTCTTTATGGGGATGGCGTTGAAGGCGGCTCTTGTAACCGCGTTTCAATTCTGGCACGACCCCGGTTACATAGCGGTTTCATGCACTATTGCCCTCCGCCGGGCAGTGCGCGGGGGTCCTCCAGGCCAGCGGGGTCAGCGCATCAGCGCTTCGATCTCGTCCGCCTTCACCGGCACGCCGCGCGTGATCAGCTCGCAGCCGCCGTCCGTGACGATGGCGTCGTCCTCGATGCGGATGCCGATGTGGTAGAACGCTTCCGGCACGCCGGGCGCAGGCCGCACGTACAGGCCCGGCTCGATGGTCAGCACCATGCCGGGGTGCAGGATGCGGCTGGGCCGGTTGGTGATGGCCTCGCCCGACAGCGGGTCTCGCCGCTGGCTGGCCTGGCCGACCTCGGTGGGCTCCACGTAGCTGCCGCAGTCGTGCACGTCCATGCCCAGCCAGTGGCCGGTGCGGTGCATGTAGAACTGGAAATAGGCCCGCTTCTCGATCACGTCCTGCACCGTGCCGACCTTGTTCCTGTCGAGCAGGCCCAGGTCCAGCAGGCCCTGCGACAGCACCGCCACGGTGGCGTCGTGCGGGTCGTTGAAGCGCGCGCCGGCGCGGGTCGCGGCCACGGCCGCGTCCTGGCTGGCCAGCACCAGGTCGTAGAGCGCGCGCTGCGGGCCGGTGAAGCGGCCGTCGGCGGGGAAGGTGCGGGTGATGTCGCTGGCATAGCCGTCCAGCTCGCATCCGGCGTCGATCAGCACCAGCTCGCCCGCGCGCACCGGGGCGGCGTCGGCGCGGTAGTGCAGCACGCAGGCGTTGGCGCCGGCCGCGACGATGGAGTTGTACGCCACGGCCTGCGAGCCCTGGCGGCGGAATTCGTGCAGCAGCTCGGCGTCCAGGTGGTATTCGCGCACGTCCTCGCCGGCACGCAGCATGCGGGCGCTGCACTGCATGGCGCGGATGTGGGCCTGGGCGCTGATGGCGGCGGCGCGGCGCATCACGTCCTGCTCGTGGGCGTCCTTGAAGAGCCGCATCTCGTCCAGCAGCGTGCAGAGATCGCCCTGCTCGGCCGGGCACAGGGCGCCGAAGCGCACCCGCGCGCGCACCTTGGCCAGCCAGCCCTCCACCCGGGCCGCGAGGCCTTCGTGCGTGGCGAACGGGAACCAGACGCGGCTGCGGTTCTCCAGCAGGCGCGGCAGCTGCGCTTCCAGCGTGGCCGATGAATGCGCCGCATCCATGCCCAGGGCGGCGACGGCGGCCTCCGGCCCCAGCCGGTAGCCGTCCCAGATCTCGCGCTCCAGGTCCTTGGGCTGGCAGAACAGCGTGCTGGTCCCATCGGCGGCCAGCACCAGACAGGCGCCGGGTTCGGCGAAGCCCGTCAGGTAATAGAAGTAGCTGTCGTGACGGTAGAGGAAATCGCTGTCCCGGTTGCGCGGACGCTCGGGCGCGGTGGGAACGATGGCGATGCCGCCTTCGCCCAGCTGCTGGGCAAGGCGGGCGCGGCGCTGGGCGTAGAGCGCGGAATTCGGCAGGGGAGTCATCCGCGCATTTTGGCTCTGCCCGGCAGCTGGCCCTGGCGCCGCCAGGGCCTCTTTACATTTGGCAGCAATCCTGCGCTGCCTGCACCGCGCGCAGGCTTGCGTTCAGCGGTTCAGCTCCGCCAGCCGCTCCGGCGTGCCCACATCGGTCCAGCGGCCGGTGTAGGGCTCGCCGGTGACGCGGCCCGCGTCCATCGCGCGGCGCAGGAGCGGCGCCAGCGGCGCGCGCAGGCCCTGCGGGTTGCCGGGCGGGATGTCGCACCAGGGCGCGGCGAACAATTCGGCGCGCAGCAGGGCGATGGTGCTGTAGGTGTGGCGCGGGCCGGGGTGGTCGGCCGGCAGGTTCAGGACGCGGCCATCGGGCGCCAGCCCGAAATCGCCGCGCGGGTTGTGCGCGGGGTTGGACACCAGCCACAGGTGAGCCAGCGCGTCGCCGGCGGCGAAGCGGGCGGCGGCCTCGGGCGCGAAGACGAAGTCGGGCACGAACACGTCGCCCGCGGCCAGCCAGAACACCGGGCCCAGCTGCGGCAGCGCGCGGGCGATGCCGCCGGCGGTCTCCAGCGCGTCGCCGAAGTCGCGGCCCTCGTGGGAGTATGAAATCGATAGCGCAGCGCCCTGGCCCGGTGAGGGCTGCAGCGCGAATTCGCTGCCGAACCGGTCGCTGACCTGGCTGCCCAGCCAGGCGGTGTTGATGACCGCGCGCTGCACGCCGGCAGCCGCCAGGGCGCGCAGATGCCATTCCAGCAGCGGCCGGCCCTGCACCGCCAGCAGCGGCTTGGGCGTGGCGTCGGTCAGCGGGCGCATGCGCTCGCCGCGGCCGGCGGCCAGCAGCATGGCCGGGGGCTGCGCGGGCAGCGGGCGGGTGGAGGCGGCGTGATCGGCGGGAGCGGGCAGTTCGGACATGGGCCTGCACTGTAGTGCAGTGCGGCACGCGGCCCTGGCGGGAGAACAGGCGGGGAGACGGCACTCGAAAGGCCGGGCGGACGGCGCCGGTAAAATGCGCGGTTTCCCTCAGCCTCTTTTCGGAGCCGCCCCCGATGGCCAATTCTCAACAGATGGCGAATGCGATCCGCGCACTCGCAATGGATGCAGTTCAACAGGCCAATTCCGGCCATCCCGGCGCCCCCATGGGCATGGCCGACATGGCGGTGGCACTCTGGGGCCGCAACCTCAAGCACAACCCGGCCAACCCGCAGTGGGCCGACCGCGACCGCTTCGTGCTGTCCAACGGCCACGGCTCCATGCTGCTGTATTCGCTGCTGCATCTGACCGGCTACCCGCTGCCCATCGAAGAGCTGAAGAACTTCCGCCAGCTGCACAGCAAGACGGCCGGCCACCCCGAATACGGCATCACGCCCGGCGTGGAAACCACTACCGGCCCGCTGGGCCAGGGCATCACCAACGCCGTGGGCTTCGCGCTGGCCGAGAAGCTGCTGGCCACCGAATTCAACCGCGAAGGCCACGCCATCGTGGACCACCACACCTTCGTGTTCCTGGGCGACGGCTGCCTGATGGAAGGCATCAGCCAGGAAGCGGTGTCGCTGGCCGGCGCCTGGAAGCTGAACAAGCTGATCGCCCTCTACGACGACAACGGCATCTCCATCGACGGCCAGGTCGCCCCCTGGTTCATCGACGACACCCCCGCCCGCCTGCGCGCCTGCGGCTGGAACGTGCTGGGCCCGGTGGACGGCCATGACGCCGACGCCGTGGACGCCGCCATCCGCCAGGCCAAGACCAGCACCGACAAGCCCACGCTGATCGTCTGCAAGACGGCCATCGGCAAGGGCTCGCCCAACCGCGCCGGCACCTCCAAGGCCCACGGCGAACCGCTGGGCGCCGACGAGATCGCCCTGACGCGCAACGCCATCGGCTGGAGCAGCGCGCCCTTCGAGATCCCCGCCGAGGTCTATGCCGACTGGGACGCCAAGGCCGCCGGCACCGCCGCCGAAGCCGCCTGGAACGAGCGCTTCGCCGCCTATTCCGCCGCTTATCCCGAGCTGGCCGCCGAGTTCACCCGCCGAATGGCGGGCGACCTGCCCAAGCACTTCGCGCAGACTGCCGTCGATACCGTGGTGGGCGCGCATACCAAGGCCGAGACCGTGGCCAGCCGCAAGGCCAGCCAGTTGGCGCTGGAATCGTTCACGGCGAAGCTGCCCGAACTGCTGGGCGGCTCGGCCGACCTGACCGGCTCGAACCTCACCAACACCAAGAGCACGCCCGCGCTGCGCATCGACGAAGCCGGGCACGTGGTGCAGACCGAAGTGGCCGTGGGCGCCGACACCGTCAAGATCGGCGGCCGCCACATCAACTACGGCGTGCGCGAGTTCGGCATGGCCGCGATCATGAACGGCATCGCCCTGCACGGCGGCTACATCCCCTACGGCGGCACCTTCCTCACCTTCAGCGACTACAGCCGCAACGCCATCCGCATGGCCGCGCTGATGAAGCTGCGCGTGGTGCACGTGTTCACGCACGACTCCATCGGCCTGGGCGAGGACGGCCCCACCCACCAGTCGATCGAGCACGTGGCCAGCCTGCGCCTGATCCCCAACCTGGACGTCTGGCGCCCCGGCGACACGGCCGAGACCGCCGTGGCCTGGAGCGTTGCGCTGTCCAACCGCGACCGGCCCACCGTGCTGGCCCTGTCGCGCCAGAACCTGCCCTACGCCCCCAAGCGCGACCTGGGCGACATCTCGCGCGGCGCCTACGTGCTGAGCGAACCGGCCGACGCCGGCATCAAGAAGAAGCCCCAGGCGGTGATCATCGCTACCGGCTCCGAAGTGCAGCTGGCCCTGGCCGCGCAGAAGCTGCTGGCCACGATGAAGATCGCCGTGCGCGTGGTCTCCATGCCCAGCACCACCACCTTCGACCGCGAAGACGCCAAGTACAAGGCCAGCGTGCTGCCGGCCGGCGTGCCGCGCGTCGCCGTCGAGATGGGTTCCAGCGACGGCTGGTGGAAGTACGGCGTGGCCGCCGTGGTCGGCATCGACACCTTCGGCGAATCGGCCCCGGCGCCGGTGCTGTTCAAGCACTTCGGCTTCACGCCCGAGAACGTGGCCGACACCGTGCGCGTGGCCATCGGCGCCGCCCGCCTGAAGAAGCAGCCCGCCGCCAAGAAGAAGGCGCACTGATCCATCCCCCGCCCGTCGCGCCGGCCCGCAGCGGGCGGGCGTGTCGTGGTGGCGGTTCCGAGTTTTCAACTTTGCAACTTTGGAGAGACAAACCATGACCATCAAGATCGGTATCAACGGCTTCGGCCGCATCGGCCGCAACGTGCTGCGCTCGGCCGTGCAGAACTTCAGCGACATTGAAGTCGTCGCCATCAACGACCTGCTGGAGCCCGACTACCTGGCCTACATGCTGCAGTACGACTCGGTGCACGGCCGCTTCGATGGCCAGGTTTCCGTCGAAGGCAACACCCTGGTGGTCAACGGCAAGAAGATCCGCCTGACGCAGGAACGCGACCCCGCCAACCTGAAGTGGAACGAAGTCGGCGCCGACATCGTGATCGAGTCCACCGGCCTCTTCCTGGACAAGACCACCGCGCAGAAGCACATCGACGCCGGCGCCAAGAAGGTGCTGCTGTCGGCCCCGTCCAAGGACGACACGCCCATGTTCGTCTACGGCGTGAACCACCAGACCTACGCCGGCCAGGCCATCATCTCCAACGCTTCCTGCACCACCAACTGCCTGGCCCCGCTGGCCAAGGTGCTGAACGACAAGTGGGGCATCAAGCGCGGCCTGATGACCACGGTGCACGCCGCCACCGCCACGCAGAAGACGGTGGACGGCCCCTCCAACAAGGACTGGCGCGGCGGCCGCGGCATCCTGGAAAACATCATTCCCTCCAGCACCGGCGCTGCCAAGGCCGTGGGCGTGGTGATTCCCGAACTCAACAAGAAGCTGACCGGCATGTCCTTCCGCGTGCCCACCTCCGACGTGTCGGTGGTGGACCTGACGGTGGAACTGAACTCGGAAGCCACCTATGAAGAGATCAAGGCCGAGATGAAGGCCCAGTCCGAAGGCGCGCTGAAGGGCGTGCTGGGCTACACGGAAGACAAGGTGGTCGCCACCGACTTCCGCGGCGACACCCGCACCTCCATCTTCGACGCCGACGCCGGCATCGCCCTGGACAAGACCTTCGTCAAGCTCGTGTCCTGGTACGACAACGAATGGGGCTACTCCAACAAGTGCCTGGAAATGGTGCGCGTGATCGCCGGCAAGTAAGCCGGACGAGCCGCAGACGACAGCAAAAGCCCGGAGCCGCCAAGGCTCCGGGCTTTTTTCTTTGCATGCCGCGGCCATTCGCGCCCGCAGCGCGCCTGCCACAACGGCCAGTCGCTATTGATTAGATAGCACTGAATTCCTTGCCGGCACCGCAGGCACCATCAGCCATCGGCCCGCCAGCGCGCACAAGGCGCCTGCGCCCCACACCACCGCCCAGCCCCCGCCGGCCAGCAGATGGGGAATGCCAAGCGGCACCAGAAAGCACACGACGAACACGCTGGTATTGGCCATGCCCAGCGCCGTGCCGGCCCGGGCGGCGCCCACGGACACCGCCAGCTCGGTATATGCCACGCCGTGCCAGGCCGACACGCACAGCCCCGAGGCCACCAGCAGCGCAAGCAGCAGCGCCCCGTGCACGCCGCCGGCCCGGGCCAGCAGCGCCATCGCGGCGAACAGCAGGCCGCTCAAGGCACAGCAGCGGCGCAGATAGGCGGGGCGGTTGCGGCGCCGGTCGGTCCAGCGCCCGCTCCATACCCGCAGAGCCATGGCGCCGACCTGCACCGCCGCCATGGCCGCGGCGATGGCTCCCAGCCCGATGCACGCGAAGTCGTGCAGGAACACCGAGCCGAAGGACAGCACGGCGAACTGCGGAGCGCACGAGACGCCGATGCCCGCCGCCAGGCGCCACACGCGGGCATCGCGCAGCGGCCCGCCCGGGCCTGCCTTGGCCGGTGCGGCGGCGGCGCAGCCGGGCGGCCGCACGGGATCGCGCACCCAGGCCGCCGCGAGAAGCGCCGCCAGCAGGCACAGCGCAGCCAGCACGCCGTACACGGCGGTGAAGCCGAAGTGCAGCGCCAGCGCGGGCAGCAGCAGCGCGCCCACCGCGCCGCCCAGGGGCACGGCTGTCTGCCGGATGCTCATGGCCAGGCCCCGCTCGCCGTCCGAGAACCACAGCATGATGGCCCGCCCGCTGGCGCCGTTGACGCTGCCTCCCAGCAGGCCGACCAGCACCAGCCCGGCCGCCAGCCTCGGCAGCGGCGGCACCTGCCCGGCGGCCGTCGGCGCCGCCCAGAGCGCCATGGCCGCCAGGGCCAGCGCGGTGCCGCCCAGGCCCGCCAGCAGCACCGGCCGGTCGCCCCAGCGGTCGGTGAGCACGCCCCAGGGCATTTCGCTCAGGGCGATGCCCAGGCCCATCAGCCCCAGCATCAGGCCCAGGGTGCCGGCGTCCAGCTGGTAGCCGCTGCGCATGAGCACGGCGGTCATGGGGATGCCGCTGAAGGCCACGGAAAAGGCCGCATTGGCGCAGACCCCGGCCGCCAGCACCTTCCAGCGGTGGCGGGCGGGCAGGGCGCCGGGGGCCGGGCCCGGGTGGACGGCGGAGGACGCGGTGGAGCAGGTGGTGGAGGTCATGCCGCGAAGTGTCCGCAGCCGCCACGATTTTGAATATCAGAAAATAATGCAGCGATCGTCCCGATTTTCAGGACGGTCTTCCCCCGTCCCTCATCCACCTTTGGAACTGGGCAGATCCATGACCCGCATCCTCTACGACCTCGACGTGCTGCGCACCTTCGCCACCGGGGTGGCGCTGGGCAGCTTCGCGCGCGCGGCGGACCAGCTGGGCCGCTCCACCTCGGCGGTGAGCGCTCAGCTCAAGAAGCTGGAATCGCAGGCCGGCACGCCCCTGCTGCGCAAGTCCGGGCGCGGCCTGGCGCTGACCGAGGCGGGCGAGACCCTGCTGGCCTACGCCCACCGGCTGCTGGCCCTGCACGACGAGGCCGCCACCGCCGTGAGCGGCAGCCCGCTGCACGGCCTGGTCCGGCTGGGACTGCAGGAAGACGTGGGCGAGACGCTGCTGCCCGCCGTGCTGGGCCGCTTCGCGCGGGCGCATCCGCAGGTGCGCATCGAGGCCTGCGTGGCCCGCAGCACCGAATTGCGCGAGCGCTTCGCGCTGGGCCAGCTGGACCTGGCGCTGCTCTGGGACGCAGGCCTGGACCTCTCCTGCGTGCGGGCCGAGCCGGTCATGCGCCTGCCCCTGCACTGGATCGGCCCGGCCGACGCAGGCACGCTGGACGACGCGCCCTGGTGGCGGAACCGGCGGACCCTGAGGCAGGCGGAGCGGCCGCCGCTGCTGCTGGTGCTGCTGGACGGGCCCTGCCCGCTGCGCCAGATCGTCACGGCGGCCCTGGAGCGCGCGGGCCAGCCCTGGCGCCACGCCTTCCACAGCGGCAGCCTGGGCCCGCTGTGGGCGGCGACGGCCGCCGGGCTGGGGCTTTCGGTGCGCACGGCCTTCGGCCTTCCGGCCCATGTCCGCACCCTGGCGCCCGCGGCCTCGGGCCTGCCGGAACTGCCAGCCATGGACCTGGTCCTGGGCCGCGCGCGCCACCCGCTGGACCCGGCATCGGAGCGCCTGGCCGCGCTGCTGCTGGACGCCATCCGCGAGCACATGGCGCGGCCTGCGGGCAGCGCCATCGCACCGGCGGCCTGACGCGACCGGACAAGGCGCAGGGCCATCGGCGCCACGCGCCATACTGCCCGCCATGACCACGACCGCACACCCCGCCGCCACGCCCCAGGACGTCCTGCACTTCTGGTTCGAGCAATCCACGCCCGCCCAATGGTTCCGGAAGGACGACGCCTTCGACGCCGCCATCCGCGAACGCTTCGCCGCGCTGCATGCCAGCGCCGCGCAGGGCGAACTGTGGCCCTGGCGCACGGACGCCGCCGGCCGGCTGGCCGAGGTGATCGTGCTGGACCAGTTCTCGCGCAACCTGCTGCGCGGCCGGCCAGAAGCCTTCGCGCAAGACGGCATGGCCCTGGCGCTAGCGCAGGAGGCCGTCGGCCGGGGGCTGGACGCGCAGCTCGCGCCCGAGCGCCGCGCCTTCCTCTACATGCCCTTCATGCACAGCGAATCGGCGCGCATGCAGGCCGAGTCGGTGCGGCTCTTCACGGCTCTGGGCAACGCCAACAGCCTGGACTTCGCGCAGCAGCATCAGGCGATCGTGCAGCGCTTCGGCCGCTTTCCGCACCGCAACGCCACGCTGGGCCGGGCCACGACGGACGAGGAAGCCGCCTTCCTGGAACAGCCGGGCAGCTCGTTCTGAGGCACCGGCCCGCAAGGCCAGGAATAGGCATCAAAACAGCCTTTTGCCCTTTATCCAAAAGGGCTGATAGCTACATTTAGCATAGCAATTGGCAAGACAGGCCGCAAGGTCTTGCCCAGCGGGTTTCGGCAAAACACTGTAAATTATCACAGTGCTCACCGAATCCAAGCTCGCCATCCTCGCCGACGCCGCCAAGTACGACGCCTCCTGCGCATCCAGCGGAACGTCCGCGCGCAACTCGGTGGGCGGGCGCGGCATCGGCTCCACCGAGGGCATGGGCATCTGCCACAGCTACGCGCCAGACGGGCGCTGCATCTCGCTGCTGAAGATCCTGCTCACCAACTACTGCCAGTACGACTGCCTCTACTGCGTGAACCGCGTCAGCAGCAACGTGCCGCGCGCCCGCTTCACGGTGCAGGAGGTGGTGGATCTCACGCTCGATTTCTACCGGCGCAACTGCATCGAGGGGCTGTTCCTCTCCAGCGGCATCATCCAGAGCCCCGACTACACCATGGAGCGCGTGGTGGAGGTGGCCCGCGTGCTGCGCGAGGAGCACGACTTCCGCGGCTACATCCACCTCAAGACCATTCCCGACGCCTCGCCCGAGCTGCTGCAGCGCGCCGGCCGCCATGCCGACCGGCTCAGCATCAACATCGAGCTGCCCACCGAACAGGGGCTTGCGGCCCTGGCGCCCGAGAAGGACGGCGCCGCCATCCAGCGTTCCATGGGCCGGCTGGCGCTGCACATCGACGACGCCCGCCAGCAGGCCCGCGCCCAGCAGCCGCGCCCGGGCGGCGGCGCACGGATAGTTTCCATGCCCGGCCGCACGCGCCGCGCCGAGGCCCCGCGCTTCGCGCCCGGCGGGCAGAGCACGCAGATGATCGTGGGCGCCGACGCGGCCGACGACCGCACCATCCTCGCCACCAGCGCCCGGCTCTACGGCGGCTACGGCCTTCGGCGGGTCTATTACTCGGCGTTCAGCCCGATTCCCGACGCCTCGCGCGCCCTGCCGCTGGCCGCGCCGCCGCTGGTGCGCGAACACCGGCTCTACCAGGCCGACTGGCTGATGCGCTTCTACGGTTTCACGCACGACGAGATCGTGCCGCCGGCCGCATCCCTGGGCGCGGGCGAAGCGCGCGGCAGCGGCATGCTGTCGCTGGAAATGGACCCCAAGCTCGCCTGGGCCGTGGCCCATCCCGAATGCTTTCCGGTGGATCTGAACACCGCCCCGCGCGAACGCCTGCTGCGCGTGCCCGGCCTGGGCGTGCGCACGGTCGAAAAGCTGCTGGCCGCACGCCGCGTGCGGCGCCTGCGCCACGCCGACCTGGGCCGGCTGCACGTGCCGCTGGCCAAGGTGCTGCCTTTCGTGGCGGCGGCCGACCACCTGCCCGCCGACCGGCTGCGCGAGCCCGCCCGCCTGCGCGCCCAGCTGGCGCCCGCGCCGGCGCAGGCCTCGCTCTTCGCCTGAGCCGGCGTGGAACGGAACAGGCCCCCACCATGCAGCGAACCATCACCCTGAGCCATGCGGCCGACTGGCCGGGCTTTCGCCAGGCGGCCCGCGCCTGCCTGCAGGCAGGCCTGCCGCCCGAGGACGTGCACTGGCAGGTGGCGGGCGATGCCGAAAGCGATCTGTTCGCGGCCGAGCCGCTGCCGGAAGCAGCGCAGGCCGACGCTGCGAGCGATGCGAACGAGGGACAGCCCCAGCCCCCCACAGCCCGTGTGCCACGCGCCTTCCTGGCGCTGGCCGAGCACGCGGCCCTGCACAGCGACCCCGAACGCCACGCCCTGCTCTACCGTGCGATCTGGCGCCTGGCGCACGAGGCGGCCCTGCGCCACGACGCGCTCGACCCCGACCTGGCACGCCTGCAGCGCCTGGCCGCCGCCGTGCGGCGCGACATGCACAAGATGCGCGCCTTCGTGCGCTTCCGCGCCGTGGACGACGGCCAGGCTGAGCCGCTGCACGTGGCCTGGTTCGAGCCCGACCACCATATCGCCGCAGCCAATGCCGCCTTCTTCGTGCAGCGCTTCACGCAGATGCGCTGGGCCATCCTGACACCCGGCTGCAGTCTGCGCTGGGACGCGGGCACGCTGCAGGAAGGCCCGGGCGCCACGCGCGCCGATGCGCCGCCGCCCGATGCGGGCGAGGCGCTCTGGCTCACCTACTACCGGCACACCTTCAATCCGGCGCGCCTGAAGCTGGACATGATGCGGCGCGAGATGCCCACGCGCTACTGGAAGAACCTGCCCGAAGCCGCCCTCATCGACGGCCTGGCGCGCGGCGCCCACGAGCGCAGCGCGCGCATGGTGGCGGCGGGCGGCACGGAGCCGCAGCGCCGCATTCCGGCCGTGCGCTGAACGCGGGGCCGCCGGGCCCGGCCGGGGCTGCGCTGCCGGCCGGTCAGACCAGGTCGCTTTCGGCCGTGCGGATGGTCTCGCGGCCGGCGCGGTCGCGCAGGCGTCCCAGGTCGGTATCCAGCGCGCGGGCCAGCTTGTCGATGGCGGCGGTGAAGGCCTCGGGCAGCTTGCCGGCATCGGCGTTCACGGCCAGCGGGGGGCGGCCGGCGGCGCGCGCCTCGACGTTGCAGCGCTTGTCTGCGCCGTGCGAGCGGCTGGCGTCCTGGTCGGCGAAGTGGATCTCCACCCGGGTCAGGTGATCGCGGAAGCGCGCGAGCCGCTCGCGGGTTTCCGTTTCGATCCAGCGGTTCATGGCTTCGCTGCCTTCGATGTGGTCGCCGGTCTGTACCTGTACTTGCATGGTGGACTCCTTGAAGTTGACAACTCGACAGTGGGGCTGCCGCGCTGCGCTTTCAATCGTGGCTTGCGTCTGCTTTCCTGTGGTTGCGTTTGGTCATGATGTGCTCACGATCCCGCGAGGCTGCCGCACCGGCCAGGCGGCCAGCAGCGCCAGGGCCACCCAGCTCGCCGCCACCGCAGAGACTGGAAACACCGGCGGCCACCACAGGCCGCGGCGGAACAGCAGCCACGACGCGCCGGCCACCGCCCCCGCCAGCAGCAGCGCCAGCGGGCCGGCCGCCGCAGGCCAGCGCCAGCCGGCAGCCAGCAGCAGCGGCAGGCCCAGCATCAGCACGACGGGGGACCAGCCGGAATCCACGGCGCGCAGGCGGGCGCCGGTCAGCAGGTTGTCGGCCAGCGTGGCATGCAGCTCCATGGCCGTGAAGGCATGTGCGCCGCCCCAGGCGGCAAAGGGCGAGCGCGGGCCGTCCTGCCCGGCCATGCCGACCAGCACCAGCTTGCCCCGGAAGAAGTCCTGCGGCAGCCGGCCCGGCGCCAGCGCGTCCTCGTAGCGCCGGGTGTCGAAGCTGCCGGGCGGCCCGCGATAGACCACGAATTCGGAGGGTGCCACGGCGCGGCTTTCGCGCGTGGCGCGCGCGTCGGCCAGGGCCGCCAGCCGGCTCGCGAGGCTGTGGACATGGGCCGAGGCCCGGCGCACCACTCCGTCGCCGTCGGGCTGCAGGCCAGCGTCGCCCACCAGCGCACCGGCGGCGACGAAGCGCTGCAGCGGGCGGCCGGCACCGGGGCCGCGGCCTGCGGGCAGCACCACTGCAGAGGCCGTGGCAATGGCGCGCTCGAAGGCCGCATCGTCCTCAAGGGTAGAGGGGCCGGAGAACGGCAGGACGAAGCCCACTGCCGCAGCGCCGCCGGCATGCAGGCGTTCGAGCAGCTGCGCATGCGTGCCCCGCGCAGGCAGCGCGGCGGGCGAAGCGCCGTCCACCGCCAGCAACACCACCGGCACGGCGCTGCGGCCGGGCGCGGCCAGCACGGTGAAGGCGTCGAAGACCGCCATCTCCAGCACGTTCCAGGGCCGGGCCAGGCTGGCGGCCCAGATCAGCAAGGCGGCCAGCGCGCCCACCGACATCGCCAGCGCGAAGGGCGGGCGGCGCGCGGCCGGCCGGCCCGCAGGAAAGATCGTGAAGCCTCGCATGGCGGCAGAGTATGGCCATGGCAGCCGGCGGGCCGGGAACGAAATGCATCCTCGCGCGGCGCCCGGCCCGCCGCCCCGACGCGGCGCAGGGGCGCGTTCCTACACCCACACAGCGTGATCGGAGTTACAAACGGGCGCATGTCTTTTGCACAGCGGCCCCCTGCGCCAGAGAGTCCCGCCGGAATCGCCGCCACCCACCCCGTGCAGGGCACCGCGCCATGACCGCCACCTCTTCCGCTTCGACCTCCACCCCGACCTCCGCCCGCCTGAAGATCGGCCTTTCGGCCTGCTTCTCGCACGCCGACCCGTCCCGCTCCCTCTTCACCAACAAGACGCTGCAGTACGTGGAGCAATCCATCGCGCACTGGATCATGTCGGCCGGCGCCATGGTGGTGATGGTGCCCTGCCCCACCGGCGAGACCGCGCGCGGCGACGTGACGCTGGCGCATTACGCCGAGTGGCTGGACGGCGTCGTGATGCACGGCGGCGCCGACGTCTGGCCCGGCAGCTACGGCGAGTCGCCGCTCAAGGACGCCTGGCTGGGCGACCGCGTGCGCGACCTCTACGACCTGGCCGTGGTCGAGGCCTTCGAGCAGGCCGGCAAGCCCATCTTCGGCGTCTGCCGCGGGCTGCAGCTCATCAACGTGGCCTTCGGCGGCACGCTCTACCAGGACATCGAGACCCAGCACCCCGGCGCGCAGCAGCACCGCAACGCCGTCACCTACGACCAGCACTTCCACGAGATCGACATGGTGCCCGGCACGCGCCTGGCCGCCATGTATCCGCAGCAGCAGCGCGTGGTGGTCAACAGCATCCACCACCAGGGCATCAAGAACCTGGCGCCGGGCTTCGACGTGGAGGCCTGGAGCTACCCCGACGGCGTGCCCGAGGCCATCCGCCGCCGGCCCAGCCGGGGCAAGGGCTATATCGCGGCCACGCAGTGGCACCCCGAATTCCGCGCCAAGGACGCGGTGGCGCTGGACGACACGCCCATCCTGCAGGACTTCCTGGCGGCCTGCTCGCTGGCCAAGGTGCGCCCCGCGCCGGGCCACAGCCCGTTCCAGATCCGCGACCGGGCGTCGCGCCTGCTGCGCCAGGCACTGCTGCTGCGCCGCTGAGCGGCTCGAAAATCCCTTCTGGCGTCGTTGCCGCATCTTGCCGTAGCGCTGCTACTGCCTGCGATGCGGCGCCTCGCCAGAACCGCTTCGCTGGGCTTTGCGAGCCGCACTGGAAAATGCGGCGTTCTCAGGCGCTGGCGCGGCACACGCGCAGCACATCGGCCCCGTAGGCCTCCAGCTTCTTCGCCCCCATGCCGCTGATGCCCTGCAGGTCGTCCAGCGATTGCGGGTCGCGTTCGGCGATGGCCGCCAGCGTGGCGTCGTGGAAGATCACGTAGGCCGGCAGGTTGTGCTCGCGCGCCACTTCGGCGCGCCAGGCCTTGAGGTTGATGAAGCGCGCCTGCCCGTCCGGCCCCAGGTTGGCGGCGGCGGCCGGCGGCGCGGTGCTGCGGCGCGTGCGCTTGGCCGGCGCGCTGGCCGTGGATTCGCGCAGCAGCACGGGCGTCTGGCCCTTGAGCACGGGGCGCGAGCCATCGGTGAGGCTCAGCGTGTCGAAGCTGTGGCCGCTTTCCAGCATCACCTTGTGCAGTCCCACGGCGCCGGTGGCCAGCAGCTGGCGCAGCACGCCGCGCAGCTGGGCTTCGGAGTAGTCGCGGCCCAGGCCGAAGGTGGAGAGCTTGTCGTGCCCGAACTGCTTGACCTTCTCGGTGTCCTTGCCGCGCACGATGTCCATGATGTGGCCAGTGCCGAAAGTGAGGCCGCTGGCCTCGTGCACGCGGTAGATGGTCGAGAGCAGCTTACGCGCCGCGTCCGTGCCGTCCCAGACCGCCGGCGGATTCAGGCAGTTGTCGCAGTTGCCGCAGGGTTCTGACGGCTCGCCGAAATAGCCCAGCAGCCGCACGCGCCGGCAGTCGGTGGCCTCGGCCAGGCCCAGCAGCGCATCGAGCTTGCCGCGCATGACCTGCTTGAAGTCCTCGCCCGCGGGGCTCTCGTCGATCATGCGGCGCTGGTTCACCACGTCCTGCAGGCCGTAGGCCATCCAGGCATCGGCGGGCAGGCCGTCGCGGCCGGCGCGGCCGGTTTCCTGGTAGTAGCCCTCGATGTTCTTGGGCATGTCCACGTGGGCCACGAAGCGCACGTCGGGCTTGTCGATGCCCATGCCGAAGGCGATGGTCGCCACCATGACGATGCCCTCCTCGCGCAGGAAGCGGTCCTGGTTCTCCTGGCGCACCTCGGGCGGCAGGCCCGCGTGGTAGGGCAGCGACTTCAGGCCCGCATCGACCAGCGCGGCGGACATCTCCTCCACGCGCTTCCTCGACTGGCAATAGACCACGCCCGCGTCTTCCGGGTGCTCGCGCTCGATGAAGCGCAGCAGCTGCGCCAGCGGCTCCTTCTTCTCGACGATGGTGTAACGGATGTTCGGCCGGTCGAAGCTGGAGACGAAATGCTGCGCGCCTTCGAGCTGCAGCCGCTCCACGATGTCGGCCCGCGTGAGTTCGTCGGCCGTGGCCGTGAGCGCGATGCGCGGCACGCCCGGGTAGCGCTCGTGCAGCACGGTGAGCGCGCGGTATTCGGGCCGGAAGTCGTGGCCCCACTGGCTCACGCAGTGCGCCTCGTCGATGGCGAACATCGACAGCTGCCCGCGCTGGTGCAGGCCGTCCAGCAGCTCCAGGAAGCGCGGCGTGGTCAGCCGCTCGGGCGCGGCATAGAGCATGGTGATGTCGCCGCGCGCCACGCGCCGCTCCAGCTCCTGCGTCTGCTGCCAGTCCAGCGTGGAATTGAGATAGGCCGCATCCACGCCCGCCTCGTGCAGCGCGCCCACCTGATCGTGCATGAGCGCGATCAGCGGCGACACGACGATGGCCACACCCCGGCCCGCATCGCGCCGCACGATGGCCGGCACCTGGTAGCACAGCGACTTGCCGCCGCCCGTGGGCATGAGCACCAGCGCATCGCCACCGGCGATCACATGCTCGACGATGGCCTGCTGCGGGCCGCGGAACTGGTCGTAGCCGAAGACGTCGTGCAGGACGAAATGCGCGGGAGACAAAACTCGAAACTCTCTTTTTTGATAGCAGTATGCGCCGGTGGAACAAGCGCTTGCGGCTGATTTGACTTGCAACCTCGCGCCGGAAGGCCTGCGGGCCGCTCGTGCGAGGGGGCTCCATTGTGCGCCCCGCCATGGCAGCTTGCGTGCCAGCAGGGTCGGCCAGCCGGCGGCAGGCCCATTGCTATTCCCTATGGCTATATCCGTATCCCCACTCGTCAGTTCATTTCCCAAATTCAGCCCCCTAGACTTGACTTGCGTAAATACCGACCCCACCGGTGCGGTCCTCACAGGCCGACGCAATGCCCGGCGGCGGTCGCCTTCGCACACCACCTGTGCTGGCCATCCGCCGACAGCCCCGCAAGAACAATGAAGGAGACAGTCATGACAAAAATCGCTTCCCTGCGCCGCCTCGCGCTGGCCCTGCTCGTCTCGGGCGTGTCCCTGCACGCCGCGGCCCAGGCCTTTGCCGACCGCACCATCCGTCTGGGCCACCAGGCGCAGTCAGACGCACCCATCTCCCTGGGCGCGCGCAAGTTCGCCGAGCTGGTGGCAGAGAAGAGCGGCGGCCATCTGAAGATCAAGGAATACCCGGCCTCGCAGCTGGGCAACGAGGCCCAGGAGATGGGCGCGCTGCGCGGCGGCACGCAGGAGCTGTTCATTCCCACGACCACGTCCCTCGCGCCGGTGGTCAAGGAATTCGGCCTGCTGGACTTCCCCTTCCTCGTGTCCACCACGGCGCAGGCCGAAGCGCTGCTCGACGGCCCCGCCGGCGCCGCGCTGCTGGAGCGCCTGCCGGCCAAGGGCCTGATCGGGCTGGGCTACTGGGAGAACGGCTTCCGCAACGTGACCAACAGCGCACGCCCCATCCAGAAGCCGGAAGACTTCGCCGGACTCAAGCTGCGGGTGATTCCCAACCCCGTCTTCATCGAGGCCTTCAAGGCGCTGGGCGCCAACCCGACGCCGCTGGCCTTCGGCGAGCTGTACGGCGCGCTCGAATCGCGCGCCGTGGACGGCCAGGAGAACCCCTACGTGCTGATCGACACCTCGAAGTTCTACGAGGTGCAGAAGTTCGCCAGCAACACCAACCACGTCTACAGCCCGCTGATCGTGCTGGCCGGCAAGCCGTTCTGGGACAAGCTCTCCGAGAGCGAACGGCAGATCCTGCAGTCGGCCTTCAAGGAAGCGCAGGCCTACCAGCGGGCGCTGAGCCGCCAGGCCACCACCACGGCCATCGCCGAGGTGAAGGCCAAGGGCATGAAGATCAATGACGTCAGCCCCGCGGAACTGCAGCGCATGGAAGCCGTGGTGCGCCCCGTGACCGAGAAGTTCGCCGCCACCTACGACCCGGCGATCACCCGCCCGTTCTTCGCCGAGCTGCAGAAGATCAAGCAGAAATAACAGCCGACCACGGCCGACCCGGGTATGCGTTCCGACATGCCCGGGCTACGCCGTGCGCGCGGCGGGCCCGTCCGGTGGCCGCAGGAAAGCGGAACAACACACGACAACATTCGCAGGAGACAAACGCATGCGAAAAATCATCGATCTCTATTGCGGCATCTTCGAATTCCTGATCGCGCTCATGCTGGCGCTGATGGTGATCCTGGTGTTCGGCAACGTGGTGCTGCGCTATGGCTTCAATTCCGGCATCGCCATGTCGGAAGAGGTGTCGCGCTGGCTCTTCATCTGGATCACCTTCCTGGGTGCCGTGGTGGCACTGCGCGAGCGGGCGCACCTGGGCGTGGACATGGTGGTGTCGCGGCTGCCGGTGGCAGGCAAGAAGCTCTGCCTGGCGGCCAGCTACCTGTGCATGCTCTACATCCTCTGGCTGCTGTATGACGGCAGCGTGGACCAGATGCGCATCAATGCGGATACCGAGGCGCCCGTCACCGGCGCGCCGATGTCCATCGTGTACGCGCCCGGGGCGGTCTTCGCGGTGTGCGCCGCCCTCATCCTGCTGACGGACTTCGTGCGCCTGCTCGCCGGGCGCCTTTCGGTGGATGAACTGGTGAGCATCCAGGAATCCGAAGAAGCCGCCGCCCTGGCCGAGGCGCTCGGCCCCCAGAAAGCTTCCGGCACCTCCGAGCCCGCCGGCAGCGCCCGCCCCACCACACATTCCTGATCGATCATGACCATCGCGGTATTCCTCGCTGCGCTGCTGCTGGCCATGGCCATCGGCATGCCCATTTCCTTCGCGCTGCTGGCCAGCGGCGTGGCCCTCATGTGGCAGCTGGACCTGTTCAATGCGCAGATCCTCATCCAGAACCTGATCGGCGGGGCCGACAGCTTTCCGCTGCTGGCCGTCCCCTTCTTCATGCTGGCCGGCGAGATCATGAACGTGGGGGGGCTGTCCCGGCGCATCGTCAACCTGGCGCTGTCGCTGGTCGGCCACGTGCGCGGCGGCCTGGGCTACGTGACCATCATGGCCGGCTGCCTGCTGTCGGCGCTGTCCGGATCGGCCGTAGCCGACGCGGCGGCACTCACGGCGCTGCTGCTGCCCATGATGGCCGGGGCCGGCCACGACAAGGCGCGGGCCGGCGGCCTGATCGCTGCCACCGGCGTCATCGGCCCGGTGATCCCGCCCAGCATCGGGCTGGTCATCTTCGGCGTGGCAGGCAACGTGTCCATCTCCAAGCTGTTCATGGCGGCCATCGTGCCGGGCCTGCTGATCGGCGGCGCACTGTGGGTGACCTGGGCCTGGCTGGTGCGGCGCGAGAGGATCGAGCCGCCGCCGCGCAAGTCCCTGCGCGAGATCCTCATCGCCACGCGCGAGGCCAGCTGGGCCCTGCTGCTGCCGGTGATCATCCTCGTCGGCCTGCGCATGGGCGTGTTCACGCCCACCGAAGCGGCCGTGGTGGCGGCCGTCTATGCCTTCGTGGTGGCGACCTTCGTGTACCGCGAACTCACGCTGCGCCAGCTCTACCGCGTCTTCGTGGGCGCCGCCAAGACCAGCGCCATCGTGATGTTCCTGATCGCCGCCGCCATGGTGAGCGCCTGGCTCATCACCGTGGCCGACCTGCCCTCCAAGGTGGTGGGCATGCTGGAGCCCTTCATGGGCAACAAGATCCTGCTGATGGTCGCCATCATGGTGCTGGTGATGGTGGTCGGCACGGCGATGGACATGACGCCCACCATCCTGATCCTCACGCCCATCCTGATGCCGGTGGTCAACGCGGCAGGCATCGATCCGGTGTATTTCGGCGTGATGTTCATCATCAACAACTCCATCGGCCTGATCACGCCGCCCGTGGGCGTGGTGCTCAACGTGGTGGCCGGGGTGGGCAAGATGCGCATGGACGACGTCACGCGCGGCGTCATGCCCTTCATGCTGGCCGAGTTCGCGATCATGTTCCTGATGATCTTCTTCCCCATCCTGGTCACGGGGCCGGCGCGCTGGTTCCATGGGTGACGGCTGACGCCGGGTCCACGAGCCTGCGCCGGTCGACGGGAGCGCTGTGGCGCCCCCGGGCTCACGGCCTGAAGACTCGCAAGAGGTCTTCAGGCCGTTTCTTCTTGGCTGGCGCTCGGGCCGGCTCGGGCGCTGGCCGGACGCAAAAAAGGGCCGGGCCGCCAGGGCCCGGCCCGAAGGACCAGGGTGTCACCGACCGAGCGGCTCGCGATGCTCGTCGCAGCACACCGCCCGCCAGCGATGCCGTGTCGAGGTCTGGCCGATGCCGGGATTGAAGGTGTTGGTCGGATCCAGGCTGCGGTAGAAGCCCTCGAGCACCGGGCCGGCGCGGTAGATGTGGCCGACGTTGTGTTCGGCCGGGTACTTCGCGCCGCGCGCGTCCAGCAGCGCCAGCACGCGCTCCTTGAACTGCGCGCAGTCCACACCCTTCTTCACCAGGTATTCCTGATGCATCACGTGGCAGAAGAAATGTCCGCAGTACATGGGCTGCTCGACCTGCGCGGCCAGCTCCGGCGGCAGGATCTCGAACCAATCCAGCGCATTGCGCGGCAGCGCGATGTCCAGCGCCACCACGTCTTCCACCGTGTCGGCATGCACCGCCCGGTAGCGGTTGGTGGCGTTGCCGACGGCGAAGCGGTTCAGGAAGGCCGCGCCGGCCTCCTCCTCATTGCATTCGAAGAAGCCCGCCTCCGGGCGTTCGGCCATGAAGGTCTGCAGATAGGCACGCGTCTCTTCGATGCCCGCGTCGCTCACCTTCAAGAGCAGGTGGTGCGCGTAGCGGTCGCGGAAATCGTTCATGCGCGCAGGCAGGTGTTCCGGCAGCCGGGCGGAAAGCCGCTGCAGCAGGCGGTCGGCCAGGTTCCGCCCCAGCCCGCAGCGCTCGGCGAGCGCGTCGAAACGGCTCTTGAGCGCGAAGGCCAGCGGCACGCGCGCGGTGCCCAGTTTGCGGATGTAGACGAACAGGTCCTTGCCGTAGGTGCGGCTCAGATCGTAGGCCGAGCGGTGCATGTACTCGGCCGCCACGGGCAGGGAAGCGAAGCGGGCCAGCATGTGTCGGCGCAGGTCCGCGAGGTCGCGCGGCTGGTTGGTGCCGATGTAGAACACGCGGGTGTCCGTATCCGCCGCGAAGGTGTCCAGGCGCAGCGCGAAGACGGCGATCTTGCCGGCGGAGCCCGAGGCTTCGTAGAGGCGGCGCGGGTCGGCGTTGTAGCGCGCCGGCTCGCTGGACTCGATGTTGCGCACATGCTGGGCGTACTCGCGGTCGGACGCCATGCGGCCGGGCTCTGCCGGCAGGCCGTCGCGCGCGAAGCGGCCGCCCTCCAGGTTGGCGAGGATCTGCTCCGGATCATCGCCCAGCGCAATGCCCAGATGGTTGACCAGCCGCAGCTGGCCGTCCTCGTCGATGCGGGCATGCAGCGAGAACTGAGTGAACGCGGGGCCGCGCCGGATGAGCGAGCCCCCGGAGTTGTTGCAGATGCCCCCGGTAACCGAGGCGCCGATGCAGCTGGACCCGATGACGGAATGCGGCTCGCGGCCCAGCGGCTTGAGCCTGCGTTCGAGCTGTTCGAGCGTGACGCCGGGCTGCGCCAGCACCTGCTCGCCCCGCTGCAGCAGGTCCAGCTGCGTGAGCCGCAGCATGTTGATGAGCACCACCGGGCGGCCGTAGCCCCCTTCCCTGGGCGTGGAGCCGCCCGTGAGGCCGGTGTTGGCGGCCTGGCAGAGGATGACAGTGCCGGCCGCGTGGCAGGCCTGCAGCGTGCGCCACAGCTGCGTCAGGCTGCCGGGGCGCACCACGGCCAGCACGTCGCCGCCGCCGTAGCGGAAGCCGCTGCGGTAGCGACGCGTGGGCGCATCCCCCGTCAGCACATGGCGGCCACCGACGATCTCTTTCAGGCGGGCCAGCAGATCGGAGGGGGCGAGTGCGGCGACCGGAGGCATGGCGGCCGTCACCCGCGCCCAGGCACGCCGTCGGTCAGCCGCCAGAGCCCCAGGGGGTTGGCCTGCTGCAGCGCCTCGGGCAGCAGGGCGTCGGGCAGGTCCTGGTAGCACACGGGCCGCAGGAAGCGGTCGATGGCGGAAGCGCCCACCGAGGTGAACATGGCGTTCGAGGTGGATGGGAAAGGCCCGCCATGCACCATGGCATGGCAGACCTCCACGCCCGTCGGGAAGCCGTTGGCCAGCAGCCGGCCGGCCTTGCGTTCCAGCACCGGCAGCAGGCGGCGGGCCAGCGGATGGTCGGACTCCTCCAGATGCAGGGTGGCGGTGAGCTGGCCTTCCAGATGCTCGGCCACGGCGATCAGTTCGTCCATGTCCTTGGCACGCACCACCAGCGATGCCGGGCCGAAGACTTCGGACGACAGGGACTCCTGCGCGAGCAGGGTACCGGCATCGGTGGTGAACAGCGCCGCCTGCGCCGCGTTGTGCATCTCGCCTGCGGCCTGGCCCTGGGCCACCGGCCGCACGCCCGGCGTGGCCGCCATCTTCTCCACGCCGCTGCAGTAGGCGCCATGGATGCCGGCCGTGAGCATGGTCTGCGCGCCCTTGCGCGCCAGGGCCTCGCCTGCGGCCTGCACGAAGCGGTCGAGGTCGGGACCGTCGATGCCCAGCACCAGGCCGGGGTTGGTGCAGAACTGGCCCGCGCCCATGGCCAGCGAATCGGCGAAGCCCTGGGCGATGGCCTCGGCCCGCTGCGCCAGCGCGCCGGGCAGCAGGAACACGGGGTTGACGGCGCTCATCTCGGCATAGACCGGAATCGGCTCGGGCCGGCGGTTGGCGATGGCCACCAGGGCCAGGCCGCCCTGGCGCGAACCGGTGAAGCCCACGGCCTTGATGGCAGGGTGGGCGACCAGCGCCTCGCCGATGCTGCGGCCCGCGCCGATCAGCAGCGAGAACACGCCTTCGGGCAGGCCCTGCTCGCGCACCGCGTTCTGGATGGCGCGGCCCACCAGTTCGGACGTGCCCAGGTGAGCGCCGTGCGCCTTCACCACCACGGGCGCGCCGGCGGCCAGCGCCGATGCCGTGTCGCCCCCCGCCACCGAGAAGGCCAGCGGGAAGTTGCTCGCGCCGAACACCGCGACGGGGCCGAGCGGCATCCTGGCGAGGCGCAGGTCCGCGCGCGGCAGGGGCTGGCGCTGCGGCTGGGCCGGGTCGATGGTGGCATGCAGGAAGTGGCCGTCCCGCACCACGCGGGCGAAGAGGCGCAGCTGGCCCACGGTGCGGCCGCGCTCGCCGGTCAGGCGGGCCATCGGCAGGCCGGTTTCGGCATGGGCGCGCTCCAGCAGCGCATCGCCCAGCGCCATGATCTGGTCGGCGATGGCTTCCAGGAAGGCGGCGCGGCGCGCGAGCGGCAGAGCGCGGTATTCGTCGAAGGCCGCCGCCGCCAGGCTTGCGGCACGGTCCACGTCGGCGGCCGTGCCGAAGCCGAACAGGGGTTCGGCGATCTCGGCATTCGTGGCGGGGTTGAAGGCCCGCTGGCCTCCGTCGGTGCCGGCGACCGCAGAGGCGCCGATCAGCATTTCGCCCGTCAGGGTGGTGGTGGTGGTAGTCATGGCTGGATCGTCATCGGGAAAGGAAGGAAAAGGGAAAGCCACCGGGGCATGCCGGTGGCGGCGGCACGGCGCGCGCCGGCATCTGCGTGCGGCGGGCCAGGGCTCTGTTCCGGTCACATCGCCGCTTCGAGCAGCCGCGCGTAGTCGTCGGCGCTGGCTTCGCGTGGGTTGGTCTTGTGGCTGTGGTCGGCCAGGGCGCCGGTGACGATGCGCGGCGTCAGTTCGGCCGTCACGCCCATCGCGCCCAGGCCCGAGGGGAGCTGGAGCTTGCGGGACATGTCCTGGATCGCGTCCTCCACCGAACGATGCGCCGGCAGGCCCATGGCCTGGGCCAGTCGGTCGATCTTCTCGTCGCGCACCACCGTCTCGGATTCGCGGTTGAAGCGCACCACCGCCGGCAGCAGCACGGCGTTCAGCGTGCCGTGGTGCAGGCGCGGGTCGATGCCCCCCAGCGAATGGCTCAGGCTGTGTACGCAGCCCAGGCCCTTCTGGAAGGCCAGCGCGCCCTGCAGCGACGCGCTCATCATGTTGCTGCGGGCGTCGATGTTGGCCGGCTCGTGGAAGGCCACCTCGATGTTCTTCCAGGCACGGCGCAGGCCGTCCAGGGCGATGCCTTCGGCGGGCGGGTTGAAGCTGGGCGCCAGGAAGGTTTCGATGCAGTGGGCCACCGCGTCCATGCCGGTGGCGGCCGTGAGGCCCGGCGGCAGGCCCACGGTCAGGGCCGGGTCGCACAGCGCCACCTTCGGAATGACGTAGGGCGAGATGATGCCCACCTTGCGGCCGTCGTCCAGGATGATGATGGCGCCGCGGCCCACCTCGCTGCCGGTGCCTGCGGTGGTGGGAATGGCCACCATGGGCACCGTGGCCGCCGTGATGCGGGCCAGGCCCCCTTCGATCAGCGCGAACTGGCGCAGCGGCCCCGGGTGGCGCGCCGACACCGCCACCGCCTTGGCCAGGTCGATGGACGAGCCGCCGCCCACGGCAACGATGCCGTCGCAGCCCGCCTCCTGGAAGCTCGCCACGCCTTCGCGCGCCGCGGCCTCGGTGGGGTTGGAAGGCGTGCCGTCGAACACATGGAAATGCGGCAGGTCGTTCGCGGCGAGGATGCGCTCGATCAGCCCCGCCGCGACCACGCCCTTGTCGGTGATGAAAAGCGGCTTCTTGAAGCCCAGCGTCTGGCACACCTGGGCCAGCTCGGCCGCGCTGCCCGGGCCGAAGCGGATTTCGGTCACGTAGTTGATCATCGCCATGGCTTGTCTCCTGATATCAAGATTTCTCATATTCAGCTCTCAGCCATTGCAGTCTATTGATGAATCACTGACGAATAAACTAACCTTTATCGATACGGCTATAACTTCAAGGCAATGCAAAGCCCTTCCCACAACCTCAATTCCGTGATGTCGCGCCTGCATGCCAGGCAGCTGCGCCTGCTGATCGCCGTGGCGGAGCACGGCTCCTTGCTGGCGGCGGCGGACCGGGTGGGGCTGACGCAGCCCGGCGCCAGCAAGGCGCTCAAGGAGCTGGAGTCCACGCTGAATGCGCCGCTCTTCCTGCGCACCAACCGCGGGCTGGTGCCCACGGAAGCCGGAACCTGCGCGGTGCGCTTCGCGCGGCTGATCCAGTCCGACATCGCCCACCTGCAGCAGGAGCTGAACGCCATCGCCAGCGGCGCAGGCGGCCGCATCGCCGTGGGCACCATCATGGGCGCGGTGCCGCTGCTCACGCGGGCGCTCTCGCAGCTGCTGGAAAAGCAGCCGGACATCTCGGTCGAGATCGTGGAGGACACCAGCGCCAGCCTGCTGACGCTCATCGACCAGGGGCGGCTGGACGCGGCGATCTGCCGCTCCTCGGTCAGCCCCAAGCCGCACCTGTACGACACGGCCTTAGTCAAGGACGAATCGCTCGCCGTCGTCGCGCACCGGGCGCATCCGGCGGCAGGTCTGCCGTCGATCACCCTGCAGGATCTCTCGTCCAGCCGCTGGGTGGTGTACCGCGCGCACATGCCGATGCGCCGCACGCTGGAGCGCGAGTTCTTCGAAGAGAACCTGTTCTTCCCCACGCACCTGATCGAGACCACCTCCGCGCTGGCCACGCTCTCGCTGCTGAGCCACAACGCCAACCTGGTGGCCCTGGTGTCCGACGACGTGGCCGACTACGTCTGCCAGCACGGGCTGGTCGCCCGGCTGCCGCTGCAGCTGAAGTCGCGCAGCGAGCCGTACGAACTCATCTCGCGGCGCAACGCGCACCGCCATCCGGCGCTGGAGCTGCTGATCGATGCGCTGCTGGCACCGCAGCCGGAGAACGCCGGCTCGCCATGACCCGCCGGGCCGCCGGGGACTGCGGCGTTCTTACAATTCGGCCATGCAGCAGATCACCTACACCCGCGCCCAACAGCTCCCCGCCATCCTGGCCCAACGCATCGCCATCCTCGACGGCGCCATGGGCACCATGATCCAGCGCTTCAAGCTGGGCGAGGCGCAGTACCGGGGCGAGGGCTACAGCGGTGCCGACGGCGCGGGCGACCGCTTCAAGGACTTCCCGCGCGACGTGAAGGGCAACAACGAGCTGCTGTCGCTGACCCGGCCCGACGTGATCCGCGACATCCACGAGCGGTATCTCGCCGCCGGCGCCGACCTGATCGAGACCAACACCTTCGGCGCGACCACCATCGCGCAGGAGGACTATCACATGGCCGACCTGGCGCGCGAGATGAACCTCGCCTCGGCCAGGCTGGCGCGCGCCGCCTGCGACAAGTTCTCCACGCCGGACAAGCCCCGCTTCGTGGCCGGCGCCTTGGGCCCCACGCCCAAGACGGCCAGCATCAGCCCCGACGTGAACGACCCCGGCGCGCGCAACGTCGATTTCGAGCAGCTGCGCGCCGCCTACTACGAGCAGACCGAGGCGCTGGTCGAAGGCGGGGCCGACGTGCTGCTGGTCGAGACCATCTTCGACACGCTCAACGCCAAGGCCGCGCTCTTCGCCATCGACGAATTCTTCGAGAAGAGCGGCGAACGCCTGCCGCTCATCATCAGCGGCACCGTCACCGACGCCTCGGGCCGCATCCTCTCCGGCCAGACGGTGACGGCCTTCTGGCACAGCGTGCGCCATGCCCGGCCGCTGGCCATCGGCCTCAACTGCGCGCTGGGCGCCACGCTGATGCGCCCCTACATCCAGGAACTGAACCGGGTGGCGGAAGACACCTTCATCAGCTGCTACCCCAACGCCGGCCTGCCCAACCCCATGAGCGACACCGGCTTCGACGAGACGCCCGAGGTCACCAGCCGCCTGGTGCACGAGTTCGCGGCCGAGGGCCTGGTGAACATCGTGGGCGGCTGCTGCGGCACCACGCCGGACCACATCGCCGCCATCGGCCGCGCCGTGGCGCCCGTGCCCACGCGCCGGCTGTTCTACCCCGAAGCGGCCTGAGCCCTCGCAGGCAGGCTGCAGACCCGCCCTTCTCCTACCGGGCGGGCCGGCATCCGCCCTTACCATCCGCCGTCCTCCACTCCGATGGCCTGCCGTGCGGTCCCTGCGCGTTCAACTGATCCTGTTCTGGGCCTTCCTGCTGGCCGCCTGCGCGCTGGTGGCGGCCATCATCGGGGTGCTCTACCAGACGGGCCCCGGCGCCCAGGTGGCCGCCAGCCAGGAAAGCGCCACGCAGGCCTGCGACGACATCGCCACCCGCTATGCCAAGTCGGTGCCCGGCGTAGCCGCCGATGCGCCCCAGATCGACCTGCTGCGCGTGCTGCTGCACGTGGTGCTGCTGGAGGCGCCCCAGGTCGAAGGCGGCGTGTGGAGCGCCAGCAGCGGCATGCTGGCCTACGCCTATCCCACCTATGAGGGCAGCAGCGCCAAGGTCGATGTGCCGGCAGCCGAATCCCCGCTGATCACCGAAACCGCCCGCCAGGCCGCCGGCACCGGCCGGCCCGCGCTGAACCTGGTGCGCGGCAGCCGCGAGGTGCTGATCGTCGCCGCATGCCCGCTGGCCGCCCACCCGGGCACGGCGGTGTGGACCATGACCCGCGCCCACGCCGGCGCCATCGCCGCGCAGGAAAGCCTGCGCAACGGCATCGCCGTGCTGGCGCTGCTGGTGGTGGCCTCGGGCGCCTGGCTGGGCTGGGTGCTGCTGCGCGGGCAGCGCCAGATCCGGCGGCTGGAAGAGGCCCTGGCCGGCGCGGCGGACGGCACCGTGCCCCGGCTGGAACCCACCGGCATCCGCGAACTGGACCGCATCGTCGATGGCTTCAATGCCTTCGGCACGCGGCTGCAGGAGGCCCGCGCCCGGCTGAAGGAGGCCCTGGCCCAGCGCCACCGCGACCTGCGCCTGACGGCCCTGGGCCGCATGACCGCCTCGGTGGCGCACGAGATCCGCAACCCCATCGCCGCCATGCGCCTGAAGGCCGAGAACGCCCTGGCCGCGCCGCCGGCCCGCCATGCCGATGCGCTGGCCGCCATCATCACGCAGATCGACCGGCTCGAAGGGCTGGTGCAGAGCCTGCTGGCCCTGGTGCAGCCCCTGAACCTGCAGACCCGCAGCGTGGCGCTGGCCCCCTGGCTGCAGGAGCGGCTGGACACGGCCCGCCCCGCCGCCGAAGCGCGCGGCGTGCGGCTGGCGCTGCAGGGCGATGGGGCCGCCGGGGCGGCCGAAGCCGTGTTCGACCCCGCCCACGCCGCCCGCGCCATCGACAACCTGCTGGACAACGCCGTGCGCCACGCGCCCGAGGGCGGCGAGGTGCTGCTCTCGTGCCGCGTGGATGCCGCCCGCTCCACCTGCACGCTGGTGGTGGAGGACGACGGCCCGGGCGTGCCCGAGGCGCTGCAGGCCCAGCTCTTCGAGCCCTTCGCCACCGGCCGCGCCGACGGCAACGGCCTGGGCCTGGCGCTGGCCCGCGAAGTGGCGCTGGCCCACGGCGGCGAACTGCATTACGCGCCCCGCCATGCCGGCGGCCCGCAAGGCGGCAACGGCAACGGCAGCGGCGCACGATTCACCCTGGAGCTTCCATGGCGCGCCTCCTAGTCGTCGATGACGACGCGGCCTTCCGCGAATCCCTGGTCGAGACCCTGCAGGGCCTGGGCCACGAAGTGCATGCCGCCGGCGGCGGCGAAGAGGCGCTGCGGCGGGTGGAGAGCCACCGCTACGGCGCCATCTTCCTGGACCAGCGCATGCCCGGCATGGACGGGCTGCAGACGCTGGCCGCGCTGGCCGCGCGCACGGCTCGGCTGCCGCCCGTGCTGGTGCTGACGGCCTATGCCAGCGGCTCCGGCACCATCGAGGCCATGCGCCTGGGCGCCTTCGACCACCTGACCAAGCCGGTCAGCCGCGCCGCCGTGGCCGAGGTGCTGGACCGGGCCCTGCGCGCGAGCGCCGAAGCCGGCGACGCCCTGGCCTCGCCCGCGCCGGACGCCGATGCGGCGCAGGACGGCGAACTCATCGGCATCAGCGAGGCCATGCGCGAGGTCCACAAGCGCATCGGCCTGGCCGCCGCCAGCGAGGCTCCGGTGCTGATCGAGGGCGAGACCGGCACCGGCAAGGAGCTGGTGGCGCGCGCGCTGCACCGGCACTCGGCGCGCGCGGGCGGCCCCTTCGTCGCGCTCAACTGCGCGGCCATCCCCAGGGAACTGCTGGAAAGCGAACTATTCGGCCACGTCAAGGGCGCCTTCACCGGCGCCGCCACCGACCGGCCCGGATGCTTCCGCGCGGCCGAGGGCGGCGTGCTGCTGCTCGACGAGATCGGCGACATGGCGCTGGACGTGCAGGCCAAGCTGCTGCGCGCGCTGCAGGAGGCCGAGGTCACCCCGCTGGGCAGCCACCGGCCGGTAAAGGTCAACGTGCGCGTGGTGGCCGCCACCTACCGCGACCTGGCCGCCGCCGTGGCCGAGGGGCGCTTCCGCGAAGACCTGCGCTTCCGGCTGGACGTGCTGCACATCGTGCTGCCGCCGCTGCGCGAGCGGCTGGCCGACATCGTGCCGCTGGCCGAGCACTTCCTGCGCCGCGCCGCCGCGCCCCAGCCCGCCCGGCGCCTGTCGGCCGAAGCCGCCCGCGCCCTGCTGGAGCACCGCTGGCCCGGCAACGTGCGCGAACTGCGCAACGCCATGGAACGCTGCCAGGCGCTGCAGCGCGGGCCGGTCGTGTCCGCCGCCGACCTGGACCTGCGCGCCGCATCCGGCGCCCCGTCCGCCACGGCGTCAGCCGACGGCGCCCTGCCCGCCGCCTGGCTGGACGCGCCGCTGCCCGAGGCCGTCGAACGCCTGGAGCGGCTGATGCTGGAACACGCGCTGCGCGAGGCGCAAGGCAACCGCTCGCTGGCCGCGCGGCGCCTGGGCATCCACCGCCAACTGCTCTACAGCAAGCTGGCGCAGTACGGGCTGGGGTGACCGGGATGAAGACACGCCCGACGACCCGTCCGGAATCCGGACAAGCTGTCGCCGCTTCACCCAGTCGCGGCGCCAGAAAAACCGCGCAAGTGCTTGATTTGCAAGGAAATCGCTGCTGGCACGCATCTTGGGATATCTGCTGCGTCACCAACCCTTCAAGGATGATCGCCATGCACCCGAAACTCCACCCCATCGCCCGCAACGCCCTGGCCCGCGCCACCCTGGCAGGCGCCGCAGCCGCCCTGCTCGCCGCAGGCGCCCAGGCCCAGCAGCCGCCCGTTGCCCCGCCCGGCCCGGCCGTGCTGATGCAGCCCGCCGCGCTGGAACAGGCCACCGTCAGCGGCACCGTGCAGCGCTGGCTGGTCAACCCCAACGGCGAGGCCGACGGCATGCTGCTGCAGAACGGCACGCAGATCGCCTTCCCGCCCCATCTGTCGGCCGAGCTGACCTCCTGGCTGCGCGTGGGCGACGCCGTGCAGGTCACCGGCTGGAACCGCAAGGACATCGGCGTGCTGCGCGCCTCCAGCATCCAGTCGCAGGGCCGCGTGGTGCAGGACACGCCCCCCGTGCCCGGCCAGCGCCCGCTGCCCCAGCCGCGCGAAGCCCTGACCCCGCTCCAGGCCGACGGCCGCGTGGCCGGCGTGCTGTTCAACGGCCGGGGCGACGCCCACGGCGTGCTGCTGGAAGACGGCACCGTGGTGCGCTTCCCGCCCCACATGGGCAGCGCCGTGATGCCGCTGCTCAAGACCGGCGCCACCGTGTCGGTGCGCGGCTGGGGCACGCGCAATGCGCTGGGCACCGGCATAGAGGCCGCGCAGATGGGCGCATCGCCCAGCACGCTGCAGGACATGCTGGTCCCGCCCGGCGGCCCCGGCATGCCCGGCGGCCCCATCGGCCCGGCCGGCCCGCGCCCCTGAACCGGCACGGCGTTTACCCACCCTCTTGCATATCAGGAACCCGCACACCATGAGCCAACCCCAGGAAAGCAAGCAGGTCTGGGCACTGGAAGGCCAGTACCTGCACCCGCTCTACAGCCCGCGCGGCAGCGTCGAGGGCGTGATGATCGACGTGGGCGGCACGCCCGCGCAGTTCACTTTCGGCAAGCAGCATGACGGCAGCGACGCGGCCCACGCCTTCGAGGCGGTGCGCGCCGGCCAGCAGGTGCTGGTCGAGGCCACCCAGGCCCCGGCGCCGCGCCACGGCACGGCGGCGCACGAGGTCTATGCCTTCGAGCGCCTGGTCTCCGTCGATGGCCAGCCCTACGCGCCCCATGAGCCGCTGCGCGAGGTCAACGGCCGCGTCGCACGCATCCACCATGCCCGCCACGGCGAGCCCAACGGCGTGGTGCTGGACACGGGCGACTTCGTCCACACCCGGCCCGAAGGCTATGCCGCGCTGCTGCTGCAGCCCGGCGATGCAGTCACCGCCACCGGCCCCGCACGCGCCCTGCGTGGCGCGGGCGCCACCGGCTACGTGATCGAGGCACGCGTTCTCAACGGCCAGCCGCTGGCCGGACCATCCCGCCACCAGGAGTGACACCACCATGACCGCCGCCCGCACCGCCACCGGCCCCGAGACCCGGCCCCCTTCGTCGGAACCTCCCCTCGCCAGCGCCGGTGCGGGCACGGCGGCGGCCACCGGCGCATCGCTCACGGCGCTGGCCTGGATGGCTTTCTTCATGGCCGACGTGCGCGACGGCCTGGGCCCGTTCCTCGCCACCTACCTGCAGGCCCAGCGCATCGACCAGACCATGATCGGCCTGGTGCTCACCGCCGGCGGCCTGGCCGGCATGGCCGCCACGCCGCTGGCCGGCGCCTTCGTGGACCGCACCCGCTCCAAGCGGGCGCTGGTGGCCGTGGCCGCGCTGCTGGTGCTGGGCGCCAGCGCGCTGGCGTTCTCCACGCGCTCGTCCGGCATGCTTATCTTCTCGCAGGTGCTGACCGGCACGGCCGGCGCCGTGCTGGCCGCCGCGCTGGCCGCCATCACCCTGGGCCTGGCGCGCAGCGGCGGCCTGCGCCACCAGACCGGCCGCAACGAGGCCTACAGCCACGCCGGCAACATCGTCTCGGCCCTGGGCGCCGCGGCCTTCGCGCACTGGCTGGGTGCGCCGTGGATGCTGGTCGTCATGACCGCCATGGCCGTGGGCGCGCTGTTCAGCCTCAAGGCCATCCGCCCGGCCGACATCGACCACGTGGCCGCGCGCGGCGGCGAGGGCGCGCAGGGCGATGCGCCCGCAGCGCCTGCCAAAGCTCCGGCCGGCAACGATCCGCGCGCCATGGCTCCAGAGGGCCTGCGCGCCTTCCTGGGCCACCGCGCGCTGTGGTGCTTCGGACTGGCCTGCGCGCTCTTCCACCTGGGCAATGCCGCCATGCTGCCGCTGCTGAACCAGCGGCTGGCGGCCACCGTGCCGGACTCGTCCCCGCTGCTGTGGACCGGCATCGCCATCGTCGTGGCGCAGCTCACCATGGTGCCGGTGGCGCTCTGGGTGTCGCGCAGCCGCCGCCTCGACCTGCAGGTCTTCATCTACATCGCCATCTTCGCCCTGCCCGTGCGCGGCATGATCGCCTGGGCCATTCCCGACGCCTGGGCCAACATCCCCGTGCAGATCCTGGACGGCATCGCCGCCGGCGCGCTGGGCGTGGCCACGCCGCTGATGGTCGAACGCTACGTGCGCGGCAGCGGGCGCTACAACACCGCCCTGGGCCTGGTGATGACCATGCAGGGCGTGGGCGCGGCCATGAGCCCGGCCGTCGCCAACACCGTGGTGGGCGCGGGCGGGCATTTCGGGCTGGCCTTCGCCGTGCTGGCCGGCTGCGCACTGCTGGCGCTGCCCGCCTTCTGGATGGCGCAGCGCGCAGCGGCCACGCAGCAGCGCGGCGCTGCGGCACGCCCGGCCGGTGCCGCCGTGCCGGCCTGAGCCGCGACCTGAAACCGGCGGCGGGCATCACAGCCGCCCGCCGCATGGCTTACGCTTGCGGCTTCATTCCGGCCGCGCGCACGCTGCGCCGCGGCCCCTCCGCTGGAGCCGCCCATGCCCGCTGCCGCTGCCTTCGCCCCTGCCGCCCGAACCGGCCTCGTGGCCCTGCTGATCTGCGGCTGCACGACCCAGGGCCTGCCACCGCCGGCCGAGCCCGCCCAGCCCGAGACGCCCGCACAGGCCGCGCAGGAAGCATTGCGCGCCCGCTACCCCACCGACCTGCAGGCCTGCCGCGCCCAGGCCAGCCAGGCGGGCGTGCTGCGCGAAGCGCTGGACGGCATGGTCGAAGGCGCCGTGGTGGCCGCCGCCCTGGTCTGGGGACTGGGCCGCAGCCACACCGCCGTGCAGGACTGGGCGGCCGGCGGCGCCCTGCTGGGCGCGGGCCAGGCGGGCGCTGAAGCCCTGCAGCGCCAGCAGCGGCTGCTGGCCGCCTGCATGGCGGCGCGCGGCCATGGCAGCGGGCCGCAGCCCTATGCCTACGGGCCGGTGGTTCCCGCCGCCCCCGCCGCGCCCTTCGTGCCGCCCCGCCCCACCGGCACCGACACCTTCAACGCCGAACGCCTGGCGCGCGACCAGGCCTGCAGCGCGCAGCCCCTGGCCTCGCTGGCCGCCAAGGGACCGGGCTTCGAGACCTACACCGTGCCCTGCGACAACGGCGACGCGCTGGCCGTGCGCTGCGAATTCGGCAACTGCCGGGTGCTGCGGTAAGCCCGCGTTCAAAGTCCGGCCGCTCGGACTGAGCTTGGCCTGTCCTGAGCTTGTCGAAGGGTCGAAGCCAGGGCAGGCAAGGGGCGAAGCCCCGCGACCAGCGCAGGGCTACCGGGTTCACCGGCTGGCGTGCCCGGGCCGCCCCTTTTGACCCGGATCAATTTCGCGATACACAATGTCACGACCCGCCCAAGGAGGCTGCCCGCCCGGCACAGCGAGGCGGGCAGCGTCCATCCCGGGCACAAACTCTTCTCCCTCACGACAGGAACCCGCACCCATGGCCATCACCGCATCGAGCCGCGATATTTCTCCCTGCGCAGAAGAGGCACTTCAGGCCATAGGCCGGCGGGCGGACGGCCTGCTGCTCGGCGTCTGCGCCCTGGGCGCGGCCGTGGCGCTCTGGATCGGCAGCGTGCATGGCCGGCCCGGCACCGCCCTGATCTGGAGCGCAGCCCTGATGGCGCTGGCCCTGGCCGTCTATGTGCTCGCGCGCGGCAGCCTGCTGAGCCGGCTGGCGATGGTGACGGCCGGCATGGGCATGGTGGCGCTGCATATCCAGCTCAGCATGGGCACGACGGAAATGCACTTCGGCGTGTTCGTGTTCCTGGCCTTCACGCTGGCCTACCGCGACTGGCGGCCCGTCGTCTTCGCGGCGCTGCTGATCGCCGTGCATCACATCGCGTTCGACCGGCTGCAGCTGGCCGGCGCACCGGTGTACTGCCTCTCCGAGCCGGACTTCGGCCGCATCCTGATGCATGCCGCCTTCGTGGTGGTGCAGACCGCGGTGGAGATCGGCATCGCCCTGCGCACCCGCGCCGACGCGATCGAATCGGCGGAACTGCAGCACCTGTGCCGGCCCCAGCCGGATGGGCAGCTGTCGCTGGACGTGGCGGACGTGGCCATCCACAGCGCTGCGGCGCAGGCCTTGCAGGCGGCGCTGCTGCGGCTCAACCGCGTGGTGTCCGACGTCCATCAGGCCGCAGCGGGCCTGGCCGCGGCAGCGGGGCAGATCGCATCGGGCAACCGCGACCTCAGCCAGCGCACCGAAAGCACCGCCTCGCACCTGCAGGGTGCCGCCACCTCCCTGGGCCAGCTGGACGGCGCCATGCAGAACAGCGTGCAGGAAGCCGTGGCCGCCCGCCGGCTGACGCAGGAGGCCACCCAGCTCGCCGAGCACTGCGGCGGCGTGGTGACCGAAGTCGTGGCCACGGTGCAAGGCATCAACGCCAGCGCCGGACGCATCGCCGACATCGTGGGCGTGATCGACGGCATCGCCTTCCAGACCAATATCCTGGCGCTGAACGCCGCCGTGGAAGCGGCCCGCGCCGGCGAGCAGGGGCGCGGCTTCGCCGTGGTGGCCAGCGAAGTGCGCAGCCTGGCCGGGCGCAGCGCCGAGGCGGCGCGCGAAGTCCGCAGCCTGATCACCGCATCGGTGGCCCAGGCGGAGCGCGGCAGCAAGCTGGCAGCCGACGCGGGCGAACACATGCAGAGCGTGGTGGACTGCACGCGCCGGGCGTCGGAGGTGGTGGGGTCCATCAGCACCTCGGTCGAAGCGCAGTCGGGCGAACTGGGCCGCGTCAGCACCTCGGTGGCCGAGCTGGACCACATGACCCAGCAGAACGCTTCGCTGGTCGAAGAGTCTTCGGCCGCCGCCAGCAGCCTGCTGGACCAGGCCGGCCGGCTCAAGAGCGTGGTGGACGGCTTCCGCTTCCAGCCAGCCGCGGGCGCGGCGCTGGCCTTGCCCCGCTGAAGCGCATCCGCCCCTCCCCGCTCAGGCGCCTTCGATCTGCAGGAACACCTTGCCCTGCTCGATGCGCACCGGGTAGCTGCGCAGCGCCTCGGTGAGCGGGGCGCACAGCGCGCGGCCGTCGCGCACGTCGAAGCGGCCCTGGTGCAGCGGGCACTCGATCTCGTGCCCCTCCAGGAAGCCGTCGCACAGCCGGGCATTGCCGTGGGTGCAGAGGTTGTCGGTGGCGAACACTTCGCCCTCCACCGTGTAGAGCGCCACGTCGCGCCCGGCCACGGTCACGCCGATCACGTCGTCCTCGGGAAGGTCGCCCAGCGCTGCGGCCTCGGTCCACTGGGTATCGATGGTGGTCATGGGGCGTCTCCTCAGATCGGGTAGATGATGGAATTCAGGATCATTTCGCTGTCGTAGATGCATTCCTTGCGGGCAAAGCGCAGCCCTTCGGGCGTGCGCACCACCACGTCGAGGTAGCGGCCCACGTTGAACACGGTGGAGGGCTCCGACAGCTTGGTGCGGAACACGGCGTAGTTCGCCTCGCACTCCCAGCGGCCCTCGCCCGCCGCACGCACGCGGGGCGCGCCGATCACGTGGCGCTGGTAGTACGGGTCGTGGAACAGCGTTTCGCGGATGCCGTAGACGCGGTCCTTCAGCATGCCCTGGCTGTCGAACGAGAGCGTGGCCAGCGGCAGGCCACGCTCGTGGTTCTCGCGCGGCTGCAGGCGGTACACGCAGTCTGCGGTGAAGAAGCCGGGCCAGCGGTCCCAGTCGGCGGCGTCCAGCGCCGAGGCGTAGTCGGCATAGAGCTGCTGCAGCGCGAAGAAATCGGCGAAGTCGATGGCGGGCGTGGCGGTGTGGGTGGTGGTGGTCGTCGTGCTCATGGTCTCAGTCCTCCTTCTCCATCACGCCGCGCCAGTATTCGTACATGCCGCGGATCAGCGTCTCGGTCACCATGTGGTCGGTGTCGCCCACCTCGTGGCCGCCCAGTTCCACCAGCGCGCGGTGGAAGGGCTTCTGCTCGAAGCCCTGCTGCGAGAACTCGATCACCTCGCCGTCGTCGGCCGACACGAAGCCCGCCGGGCCGAACAGGTTGGACTGGCGCAGGCGGCGCTCGGTCATCTCGTCGGTGTCGTCCTCGTAGCCGAAATGCGTCCACACGAAGTCGAAGGCATCGTGGCCCACGGGCTGGATGTGGCGCGTGGAGACGCTGTTGACCTGCTGCTGCAGGATCACGCTGGGGAACAGCGTGGTCATCACCGCGGTGGGGCCGCCCCACCAGGGCTCGGGCACGATGTCGAGAAAGCGCGGGTCTTCCAGCTGCATGCCCGCCTTGAAGCTGGAGACGTTCGACACGTCCGACGCCTGCTTCTTGGCTTCGCCGCGCGTGGACACCATGGCCGCATGGCGATGGCGCGCGTCCATCTTCAGCTCGGACTTGTTGTCCGCCCGCCAGAGGCCGAAGGTGACGAACCAGGTGTGCAGCAGGCCAGGGTGGTACGGGTCCTTGATGTTCTCCTGCATCAGCTTCCAGTTGCCCGGAATGCGCTGGCGGTTGTAGCCCAGGATCTTCAGCTTGCGGCCGTTGAACATGCGGTCGAAGTAGCCCAGGATCACCGGGCCCATGAAGTCCTCCAGCGACTCCACGTCATGGTCGAACGAGGCGAACACCACGCCGCCGCGCACGGCCACCTTGAGCCGCGTGAGGCTGTGCTCTTCGAGCTTGAAGTCCGCCGGCATGCCGCCGTGGACCTTGCCGTCCTGCTTCACGCCGCGCCGGAAGGGCACGCCCTGCAGCGCGCCATCGAGCTTGTAGTTCCACTGGTGGTAGGGGCAGACGAACTCCTTGCGGTTGCCGTGCCGCTCGCGGCAAAAGCGCATGCCACGGTGCGCGCAGACGTTCTCCACCACGTGCAGCTGCATGTCTTCGCCGCGCGTGAGGATCACCGAGCGCTCGCCGATCGCCGTGCGCTTGAAATCGCCGGGGTTGGGCACCTCGGCCTCCAGGCCCACATAGCACCAGTGGCCACGGTAGAAGAAGCGCTCCAGCTCGCGGCGGTAGATCTCCTCGCTGGTATAGGCCGCGAAGGGCACGCGGTGGGTGCCGGGGGTTTCCCAGACGGGCTGCAATGGAAAGACGGGGTGGGGCGAACTGCTCATGTCGTTGTCTCCTTGGGACTTGTTCTTGGGCGTTGCGGAAAAAATCAGGAAGGCCGGGCACGGCCCCCGGGGCTCAAGGCGTGCTGGCGTAGAAAGCGTCGGCGTAGAGGTGCTCGGGGGCGATGCCGCGCTGGCGCGCCAGCAGCGACACGGCCTCCACCATGGGCGGCGACCCGCACAGGTACGCACGCCAGCCTTCCAGCGAAGGCCAGTCCTGCGCGATGGCATCGGTGACCAGGCCCGTGCGCTGGCCCGGCGCCGCGTCGGCCGCAGCCACCACGGCATGCACCTTCAGCTGCGCATGGCGCTGCTGCAGATCGGCCAGCCACTGCAGGCCATAGACATCGCGCGCCGAACGCGCGCCGGCATAGACGTGGATCGGGTTGGGCATGCCGGCCTCCAGCGCGCCGCGCACGATGGAAAGGATCGGCGCCAGCCCCGTTCCGCCCGCCACGCAGAGCATCGGCCCTTCGTACTTGCGGCGCAGATAGGCCGAACCCAGCGGCCCGCTCACGCGCACCGCATCGCCCACGGCCAGCACGTTGGCGACGTGAGTGGAAACCAGCCCGCCTTCGACCAGGCGCACATGGAATTCGAGTTCGTCGTCGTGCGGCAGCCCGGCCATCGAATAGGGCCGCACCAGGCCCGGGCCGAACTGCAGCTGCGCGTACTGCCCCGGCGAGAAATCCAGCGGCTTGGCGGGCTTGAGGAGCACGCGGCGGATGTCGTGCGTGAGCGTTTCCACCGCCGTCACCGTGGCCTTGAGCGTGCGGGCGGTGTGGACGACGACCTCGTCGGGCTCGGGGATCTCGATGGTGCAGGACTCGCTCAGCACCGTCTGGCAGGCCATCACGTACTGCGCCTCGCCATCGCCGCCCAGCGGCGGCATGCGCAGCGCCTGGCCGGAATCCAGCACCTCGCCCGCGATCACCTTGCAGCGGCAGGTGCCGCAGCGCCCGGCCATGCAGCTGTACGACACGGGAATCTGGTGCTCGCGCAGCACTTCCAGCAGGTTGGCGCCGGGCTCCACAGGCAACACGCGGCCCAGCGGCTCGATATGCAATTCCATCGGGGACTGTCTCCAGGTTTTCGTTATGGGCTCGATCATTCCCGCGATCCATTCATCAGCCAATAGAATGGCATGAATACACAGCATCACCTAGATGAATAAAGGTCTGCCATGGAGCTGGAAGAGATCGACCTGAACCTGCTGGTGGTCTTCCAGCAGCTGCTGGTCACGCGCAAGGTGTCGCAGGCCGCCGAGAACCTGGGCCTGACGCAGCCGGCCGTCAGCAATTCCCTGGCGCGGCTGCGGCGCCTGCTGGGCGACGAACTCTTTTTGCGCACCGCCCAGGGCATGCAGCCCACGCCCTATGCGGACCAGCTGGCCGAGTCGGTGTCGTATGCGCTGGCCATGATCCACGGCGCCCTGAACCACAAGCTGGGATTCGACCCCGCCACCAGCCGGCGCGTGTTCAAGGTGGGCATGACGGACATCGGCGAGATCTACTTTCTGCCGCGCCTGCTGGAGCGCCTGGCCCAGGTGGCGCCCGGCGTGCGCCTGACCACCGTGCGCAATTCAGCGACCGACTTGAAGGACGCCATGGAAGCCGGCAAGGTGGACCTGGCCGTGGGCCTGCTGCCGCAGCTCAAAGCCGGCTTCTTCCAGCGCCGCCTCTTCCGCCAGCCCTATGTGTGCCTGTTCCGCCAGGACCACCCGCTGCACAAGCGCCGCCGCATCGGACTGGAGGACTTCGCGAAGGCGCAGCATGTGGTCGTCGTCTCCGAAGGCACGGGCCACGGCAAGGTGGACGAACTGCTGGAGCGCATGGGCGTGGCCCGCGACGTGCGCCTCACCGTGCCCCACTTCGTCGCCATCGGCCACATCCTGCAGGCCACCCAGATGGTCGCCACCGTGCCCGAGAAAATGGCCCAGAGCATGGCCGAGCCCTTCGGCCTGGCCTATGCGCCCCACCCCGCCAAATTGCCGCAGGTGGCGATCAATCTGTTCTGGCATACCAAGTACCACCGGGATCCGGGGAATCAGTGGCTGCGGGGGGTGATGGTGGAGATGTTTGCGGAGGGGGAGTGAGGGAGCACGGCGGCACCGCTGGTTCGGTCATCGGGATTTGGGGGCTATTGCGGTGCTACTTTTTCCATGAAGCACGGGGCGCGTATCAAAGTCGTCTATAGGCTGATCTCGGTCGTTTACTTAAGGGACCTTGACTGACCGTTTTCGACCCAACTGTAACCTTGAGGACTTCAGATTGGCCGCCGAACATCGGCCGTTCGTCCCGCCGATTTGCAGGCGCTGAAGTTGGGGCCGCTCTTCGCGAACCTCTTATAGTGAGTGCTCCAAATTGGGGGAACTATGCGTTTTAGCTCAGTAGAAGAATTCCTGGGGCTCAAGTTCACTACTACGGTGCAGTCCGAGACCAAAATTGCGGCAATCATTGGACGAAATGGGGCGGGGAAGAGTCGGCTCTTGAGAGGCATCATGGACGGCAAGATCCGTGTCTTCATGAATAACGCTGTGGTTCCGCAAGAGAGCATTCGATTGCTCACTCTCAATGAACTTCAGCCAAACCTGTCGTTTGGATTTGATTCTTTGCAGCATCGAGAACAACGGCGACAGGCGGCTGCTCAGTACAAGGCTCACAAGGGGCAGTTCAATGCTGACCCGAAGCAGCCTATCGCGGCCTTCAATCAGATGGTGATGTCAGGTCGCCACATGATCGTCAATATGCATCAGGTAGCCTATGCTGCTTCGCGTGCTAGCCAAGTGCTTGGCAAAGATGTCAATGATCTTTCGGAATCAGACATCGAAGACTTCTACTCGGATAGTGTCATGATGGCGATGGGGTCATTGAATGTGACATCAACAATGCGGGCTTACTGGGATAGGTTAGAGGAAAACGATTTCTACGAATTCAGAAATTCGAGGTACGGCGAGCAGCATCCACATAGAACCCCTGAGGAGTTTCAAGCCCGTTTCGGCCCGCCCCCCTGGGACGTGTTCAACGACTTCTTAAAATCCGTCTTGGACGGTCGGTTTTATATTGAGGCACCGAATCGCCAGACCATTGCAACCTACGACGCCAAGTTATATCGCCGTGAAGATGGCAAGCTGATCGAGCCCACTTGGCTGTCGTCCGGCGAAAAGGTCTTAATGTGGCTATGCCTGAGCATGTATGCGTCCAACACGCGCTACCTAGCTGAGCCGCCAAAGCTGCTTCTGTTGGATGAGCCTGATGGGGTGTTACATCCTCAGATGGTTCAGAAGTTGCACATTGTGCTAGAAGACATTTCTCGCCGGTTTGGTACCGGCATCATGTTCACAACACATTCGCCAACCTCCGTTGCATTGTTTGACGCTGGCCCAATCTGGCGAATCTCTGAGAATGACTTGGTAGAGATTCCGAAAGATGCCGCTATAGGTGAACTGCTTGTTGGCCTTGATCAGGTTTCGATCCACTACACGAAGTGCAAGCAGGTCTATGTTGAAAGTCACAAAGACGAGGACATCTATCGCGAACTCTTTCAATCCCTGCGCCGATGGAACAAAGGCATTTCCGAGCACATCGGACTGTCGTTCATTCCGGCAGCGCCCAAGCTCTCGCCACAGAACATTCGGGACTTGATCAACGCGCACCTCGGCAATCATGATTCCGATCAAATTGAAGCATTTGTTCAGGCCTTTAATGGGCAAGGGGACTGCTCGAAGGTGATTGGCGCGGTAGAGTGCTTGAGCGCGGAAGGTGGCGTGCCTGCAAAAGGCATCATCGACTGGGATCTAACCAATCAGCCACAGCAACATGTGCATGTATTGGGTTCTGGCATCTTCTACAACATTGAAAATGCGATTCTTAATCCGCTCACGCTTGGACTGTATTTGCTTCACAATTTTCTCTCACAGCTAAATCCTCGTGAATATGGACTGCCTGAGGGCTTCGATCCTGTGTCGTTGTACCTTGATGTGTCTCACTGGCAAGGCATCTCAGATGGCGTGACGAGGCATGTGCTGAAGGTGAGTGAATTGAATCACGATGTTGAGTGCTTCTTCCTCAATGAAGGCTCGGTTCGCTTTGACAGTCGATATGTGCATATGAATGGGCATGATCTCGAGACGCTATTAAGAGCGAACGATGTGTATCCATTCTTAAAAGCTCTCACAAAGAAGCCGACGCTGCTTATGGACGTGGTAAGGCGAGGCATACAAGCTTCTCAAGGTAGAACTATGCCTAGGGCGTTTGCAGAGCTATTTATCGCGATTCAGAACGGTGCTTCCTGACGTCTTGATCCCATAGCCCATCTCGTCAAGGATGACGATATCTACGTACATGAGCCGGCGGGTCAGTTGGCCAGCCTTGCCCTGATGCTTATCTCAGTTGGTCGCGGACTGCGCAGCATCGCCGAGATGCATGGCGACGCTAGGTTCGCGCCTCGTAACCTCTTTCGTGCGTGCTGATTCGCTAGCCGATCTTCCTACGTCCGCTGTTGACAATTGCCTCAGATGACCGGTTCTCGCCTAAAGCGGGCCGACGTGGTTGGACCGCTGAAGGGCCGCACTTGCTGCAAAGCAGTCATCGAAACCCCGTCCACAGCGGTGAAAACCGCACATCGCAACCTAACAGCACACGCGGACCAGAACGCAAAAAAGGCGTATCGAAGCCTCCTCCAATACGCCTTTGTTCACTACATCAGCAGGGCCCCAGCAAAACCTGCCCAGACCAGCCATCCCCCACCCCACCCTACTCCCCCCGAAAAACAATATCCAACGACACCAGCGCATCCCCGCCCCCCCGGGCCTGGCAATGGAAGCGGCGCACGGCCGAGCGCACGGTGCGGTAGTACTCGCTGGGGCCGGCCACCGGGTTCACCTCCACCACGGCGCCGTCGCGCACGCGGAATTCCACCTTCACGGTGCCGGCGATGCCCACGCGTTCGTAGGCGCCGGCCAGGCTGGACTGCAGCGATTGCTGGTAGCCGGGGCAGGCCACGCCGGCCTCCAGCCGGCCGCCCGAGGGGCCGGGCGGGGCCGCAGCGATGGGGGGCGCCGCTGGTGCGGGCACGGGGCTGGCGGGCGGCGCAGGGGCCAGGCTGGGCGCGGGCACCGGCGCGGCGGCCGGGGCCGGTGGGGCCTGGGGCACGGGTGTTTCGGGGGGCGGCACAGCGCTGGGCACGGGCGGGGGCGGGGCGCTGCGGATGCGCTCGACCAGCCGCTCCTTGCGGGGCGGCGGGGGTGGAGGCGGCGGAGGGGGCGGCGGCGCGGGCCGTTCCGGCTCGGGCGCGATGCTGGCCATCAGCGGCTTGCTCTGCACGGCCTTGGAGACCACGTCGCGCGCCATGCCGGACAGCAGCGCATAGCCTGCCAGCAGATGAACGCCGACGACCAGGCCGATGCCCACGGGGCCCATGCGCCGCCGGGGGCGGAATTCGGCGGGGCCCTGCAGGGGCGCGCGCAGGGCGAGCGCGGGGGAAGAAGAGCGGGTGGCTTCTGCGGACTGCTTCATGGCGCGAATTACTCCGATCCGACGATGGCGAGCCGCGACAGCCCGTCGCGCTGCGCGGACGCCAGCACGTGGGCGACCACGGCATAGGGGGCCTGGCGGTCGGGGCGCAGATGGATGTCCTGCGGCACGGGCCGGGCGGCCAGCGCTTCCAGGCGGCGGTCGAGCGCGCCGGTGTCGGGCAGGGCCTCGCCGTTCCAGAGCACGGTGCCGTCGGCGCCCACGTCGATGCGCAGCGGCTCGGGCGGGGGCTCTTGCGGCGGCGGCGGAGCGGCGCCGACCGGCAGCTGCATGTGGATGGCGTCGAGCTGCACCGGGATGGTAATGATCAGCATGATGAGGAGCACCAGCATCACGTCGATGAGGGGCGTGGTGTTGATGTCCATCATGGGTTCGGCTGCGGGCGCGGCCACGGGCGCGCGGCGGCGCCGGACCCTGCGGGAAGAAGAGGATGCGGATGCGCTCATGGCTGGCTCCGTGCCGGGGGCTCGGTGATGAAGCCGATGCGGGCGATGCCCGCGCGCTGCGCCGCATAAACGATGCGGCCCACGGGCTCGTAGCGGCTGCGCAGGTCGCCGCGGATGTGCAGCTCGGGCTGCGGCTTCATGGCGGCCAGGGCGCGCAGCCGCTGCTGCAGCGCGTCCTGGCCCGCCAGCGGGGAGTCCAGCCAGTACATGCGGCCGTCGGCATCGACGGTGACCACGATGTCTTCGGGCTGGCTCTCGCGGTGCTCCACGCGCTCCTTGGGCAGTTCCACGGGCACCGAGAAATTGACCACCGGGATGGTGATGAGGAAGATGATCAGCAGCACCAGCATCACGTCCACCAGGGGCGTGGTGTTGATGTGGGCGATCGCGGCGTCGGCACCACCGTCGGCGCCGGGCAGTTGCATGGCCATGTCGGGCTCCGTCCCTCGCTTGGCTGGCGCCGGGCTCAGGCGGAGGGGCCGCCCGATGCCAGCAGCACCGAATGCAGTTCGCCGCCGAAGTCGCGCACCTCGTCCATCACCACGGTGTTGCGGCGCAGCAGCCAGTTGTAGCCCAGCACGGCGGGCACGGCCACGGCCAGGCCCAGCGCCGTCATGATGAGCGATTCGCCCACCGGGCCCGCCACCTTGTCGATGGAGGCCTGGCCGGCGACGCCGATGGCCGTGAGCGCGTGGTAGATGCCCCAGACGGTGCCGAAGAGGCCCACGAAGGGCGCGGTGGAGCCCACGGTGGCCAGCACCGACATGCCGGTGGCCATGCGGCGCTGCACCCGTTCGACGGAGCGGTGGATGCACAGGTCCACCCAGTCGGCGAAGTCCATCTGGCCGCGCAGGCCGCCGTGGCGGCGGGTGGCCTCGACGCCCGCGTCGGCGATGAAGCGGAACGGGCTGCCCTCCTCCAGCACGGCCGCGCCCTCGGCCACGGTGGCGGCATTCCAGAAGTCGGCGCTGGCGCTGCGGGCCTGGCGGCCCATGGTGCGCTGCTCCAGCAGCTTGGTGACGATGACGTACCAGCTGCCCAGGCTCATGAGCGCGAGGATCAGCAGCACGGCCTTGGCGATGGCATCGCTCTGGGTCCACAGGGCTTCGATGCCGTAGGGGTTGGAAGCCGCAGCCGCTGCGGCGGCGGCGGCGGCAGCGCCCTGCGCCATGGCGCTGCCGCTGCAGGCCAGGGCCAGGCCTGCGGCCGGCAGCAGGCGGGAGAGGTGGGAGGAAGTGAGATGGTGTTTCATGGCTTGGCTTGCGTGGCGTTCGGGGCCGGGGCCAGCAGGCGCAGGCCGAAGTGGTTGGCGACCGGGCGTTCCCGGCCGGGGATGGAGGTGTGGATGGGGCTGTTGGCCACCGCGCCCGACAGCGCCAGGGTGGAGGAGCCGCCGCCGTCGAGGTTGATGGCGTCGCGTGCGCCCAGGGACTCGAACAGCGCGGCCAGCTCGGGCACGGTCATGCCTTCGCTGTAGCCGCTCTGGCGCCCGTCCACCACCACCATCCAGGCGCGGCGGCCCGCCGGGTCCAGCCCCAGCGCGGTGCGCGGCTCGGGCGAGCGGAAGTACTGCGGGATGCCGGAGGCATCGGGCCGCTGCCCGGCCTCGCGGGCCTTCAAGGGCAGCCGGCGGCCGTCCTGCAGCAGCACGGGACCGGCCGCGAAGGCCGGCGTGCTGCCCGCCGGGCACAGGCCCGCGCTGATGGCGAAGCCGCCGGGCACCAGGCAGACCATGCCGTCGGCGCGCGGGTCGAGCGAGGTATCGCCCTGCGGCCGCACCGTGCCGTCCAGCCAGGCGGGGGCCACGCTGGCCAGCGCGCCCGGCTGGGGCACGTAGGGTCGGAACATGAGCCGCCCGCCGTCGAAGGGCAGGAAGTAGGAGGCGTTGACCGCCACCAGCCAGCCGGCCTGCCGCGCGTGTTCGCTGGTCTTCTGCACGGCGAAGCGTTGGCTGCCGGGCGCTGCCGCCGGATCGGCAGGCAGGGACAGCGGCGGCGTGGTGGCGAATTCCAGCGGGCCGGCCTGGCTCAGGTCGATCTCCACCACGTGCAGCATGATCGGGCGCGGCTGTTCGCGGCGCTCGGCCCAGTAGCGCACGCCGGGGGCAAGCGCCTGGGGCGCGGCGCTGGCCACGGGGCGCACGAACTGGGGCGCGACCTTGACCCGCGCGGCGGCGCCGGCCTGGCTCACGGCCTGCTGCACGGCATCGAGCAGCGCGGTGGGCGTGTCCAGCAGCAGGGCCGGGGCGGGCGTGGCGCCCAGCACTTCGGGCAGCGGCGCGCAGGCGGCGTCGGTCGCGCAGGCGTTCACCGCGCCGTCTGCCGATGCGCGCACCTGCAGCCGGAGCATGTCGGCGCCGAGCGCGGCGCAGCGCGCCAGGTGCCTGGCCAGCCCGCCATCGGCGGCGGCGGGCACCGGGCGCCAGCAATCGCCGGGCGCCACGACGCCGATGGGCGCGGGCTCGGCGGCCAGGGCCGCGCGGGGCAGGCCGCAGCCCAGCGCGGCGGCGATGCCGGCGCAGGACAGCAGCAGTTGCAGGAGCGCCGACCGGCCCAGAGGGCGAAGCAGCGGGCGGGACGAGGGACGGAAGGCATTACAGCGCATAGGACACTCCCAGCCAGAACGAGCGGCCGTTGTCGATTTCCTGGTTGAGCAGGGATTGGCCGGGGCCGGTGACGCGGCGCAGCTTGGCGCTGGTCAGGTTCTTGACCTGGAAGGACAGGCTCATCTCCTTGGTCGCCCGGTAGCGCAGCTGCGTGTCCACGGTCTTCAGGGCCGCGTAGTACACGTCCTGGGCCGCATTGGTGTTGGACAGGCTGATGAGGGTCTTGCCCGTGTAGTTGTAGGCGACCTGGCCGCTCCAGTCGCCCTGGCCCCAGAGCAGCGAGAGGTTGGCGATGCGCTTGGGCGAATCCTGCAGCGCGGGCATGTCGCGGCTGCTGCCGTTGGCCATGCGCACGCTGGCGGGGCTTTGCGCCATCACGGTGTAGTTGGCGGCCATGCCGAAGGCGTTGAAGGGCGCGGGCAGGAAGTCGAAGCGCACGTCGGTCACGCCCAGCTCCAGCCCGCTCACGTCAGCGCTGCCGGCGTTGATGGCCTGGGTCACGTTCTGGGTGAACACCGCCTGGCCGATCTGCAGGGGTGTGGTGGAGGTGACGCGGGCGATCTCGTTCTGGATGCGCTTGTTGAAGAGCGCCACCGAGACCATGGAGTCGCGGCTCGGATACCACTCGGCCGACAGGTCCAGGTTGCGCGACTTGCGCGGCTGCAGGTCGGGGTTGGCGACGGTGGTGCTGATGATGTTGCCGCTCACGGAACTGCTGTTCTGCGCCAGGTCGGAATACACCGGCCGGGCCAGCGAGCGGCTGGCGCCGGCCCGCAGGCGCAGGTCGCTGCGCGCGTCCCAGGTCAGGTTCAGCGAGGGCAGCACGTCGGTGCGGCTGGACGAGAAGGCGACCGGCGCGTAGGTGGTGGTCTGGTTCAGCGGCGAGGCGATGAAGCTGTTGATGTCGGTGCGCACATGCTCGATGCGCGCGCCGGCCGTGGCGGTGAAGCGGTCGGCCTGGTAGGCCGTCATGCCGTAGCCGGCCTGCACGCGCTCGTCCACGCCGAAGTCCGACATCAGGCTGCGCCCCGCGTTGGAGGCCGCCAGCACGTAGCGGTTGCGGTTGGCGTCGAAGTAGGCGGCGGCGTTGCCCGGGTCCACCAGCAGCAGCGGACGGCCGCCGCTGGTGTAGGGCGTGACGACGGCGCTGCTGGGGCCGACCTGGCCCAGCGTGATGTTCTGGCCGCTGGCCGGGTTGTAGCGCAGCTCGTCGTAGTCGTAGCGCTTGTCGGCATTGCGCAGCTGCAGGCCGCCCTTGAAGCCCCAGCCCCGCGCGTCGGCGCTCAGGTTGTGCGCGAGGTTGGCCTTGAAGGTGTTCTGCCGCGTGGACGAGGTTTCGGCCTGCACGGTGTTTTCCGTCTGCAGGTAGCGGCTGGCATCGAAGAGCGCGGCGCTGCGCACGGGCGTGAGCACCGGCATGCCCCCGGGCGCCATGGTGTAGGTGTAGGCCAGCGCATCGCTGTTGGCGGAGGCGAAGGTGTAGAGCTGCGCGTCCTGCCGGTAGCTGCCCCGGGCGGAGTTGAAGCTGAAGTCCAGCAGGCCGTCGTCCCAGGGCTGGTATTCGGCGCCGGCTTCCAGGTAGCGCAGCTGCCGGTTCTGCCGGAAGGCCGCGTAGTCGGTCTGCGACTGGCCGATGGCCGCGCTGCCGCCGTCCGCGCCCACCACCACGGGCGAGTTGGCGGCGCCGCCGTTCTGCAGCCACTGGGAGCGGCGGTCTTCGTCGTTCAGGTGCTGGAACCAGCCGCCCGTGAGGTGCGCGCGCAGGGCGCCGCCGCCGTCGTATTCGAGCTTGCCGAAGAGGCTGCGGCGCTCGCGCACGTTGTCGTAGGTGAGGGGGCGCACGCGGTCGGGGAAGGCGGTGGCGCCAGTCAGGTCGGCCGTCGCCGGGTTGAGCCGCGCGCCCGTGGCCTGGGCGCCGGGGCGGGCGAAGTAGCTGTAGCTGTCCACCGAGGTGTTCAGCGACGAGGAGGCGCGCCGGAAATAGCTGCCCGAGAACAGTGCGCCGAACTGGCTGTGGTCGCCGAAGGTGTTGCTGATGGTGCCCTCCACCATCCCCGAGGGCGTGCGGCCGTGGAGGTTGGGGTGGTTGGTCCACTCCGACAGGTCGGCGCGCAGCGAGCGGTGCAGGCCACGCTGGTCGAACGCGCTGCGCGTGCGCAGGTTGGTGATGCCGCCGATGGCGTTGCCTTCCATCTCGGGCGTGAAGGTCTTGAAGACCGTCACCTGCCGCGCGAGCGACGAGGGGATCACGTCCAGCGAGACCACGCGGCGGTTGGTCTCGGTCGATGGCAGGGCGATGCCGTCGATGGTGACGCTGTTGTAGTCGGGGTTGAAGCCGCGCAGCGTCATGTACTGAGCCTCGCCCCGGCCGTTGTTCACGATCATCGACGTGCCGGGCACGCGCTGCAGCGCCTCGCCCAGGCCGAAGTCGGGGATGGAGCCGATCTCGTCGGAGGAGATGCCGTCGGACACCACCGGCTCGGAGCGCTTTTCGGCGATGGCCCGGCGGGCCGACAGGGAGCGGCCGGTGATCACCACCTCGCCCAAGGCGGTGGCGGGTGCGGCGCCCACGGCGGCCTTGGCGGCCGGCGGCGATACCGGGGCGGCGTCCTGCGCCCACACCGGGGCCATGGACAGGGACAGGATGCTAAGCAGGAACGGCGCGCGCCGCGATGGGCGCAAGGCTTGGTGGGACGGGTGCATGGGTTACCTCGTGCAGCGATGGGGGAAAACGCCCTCGTCGCGGACTCGGGCCATGGCGGCGATCTTATTAATTAACTATTACTGAATTATTAAGTTCAGCCGCGAGACTGCCACGGGCAGGCGGCTACCCGGGTACGAGGCCGGACATCACGTCCCCCGCTGCGGGCCTGGCAGGCCACGGGAAAGCCGGCCCGGCCGCTGCAGGAATGCAGCAGACGCGCTACATTCGCGGACTGCGGCCTTGTTCACGCGCTGCTTCCGGCACCCCGCGTGGAGCCGGAAGGCACTGCCGGGCACGGCAGAAGCCTCCAGGGCTGGCCGCCCTATAAGTCATCATTCCTCACTAATCAGACCCGACGCATGCTCTCCCCCGGCAACCGAGCTTCCAGCCCCGAGATCACGCCCCTGCGCCAGTTCTGGCGGGCGCCCGGCGACCCCACCGCCGTCAGTTCCAACGAACGCGAATTGCTGGACCTGGTGCGCCGCAACGGCGCCCTGTCGCGGGCCGACCTGGTGCGGGCCACGGGCCTGGCAGCCCAGTCCATCGTGCGGCTGGTGGACGAGCTCTGCGAGCGGGGCCTGCTGCGGCTGGGCGCCACGCTGCCGCGCGAAGGGCGCGGCAAGCCCAGCCCGGCCGTGGAGCTGGTGCCCAGCCATGCCTACACCATCGGCTTTTCGATCACCACCGACAGCGTGAGCTCGGCGCTGGTCGATTTCTCGGGCGCCGTGCTGGGCCAGAAGCACGAGCACACGCCCGCGCTGGACCGCGCCGGGCTCATCGCGCTGATGGAGCGGCAGATCCGCACCCACCTGCGCATGCACAAGCTGGAGCGGGACAAGCTGTTCGGCGTGGGCGTGGGCATCACCGGCTTCTTCGTCGGGCAGAACCGCCAGGTCAACCCGCCGCCGCCGCTGGACGACCTGGCCCTGACCGACCTGGACGAGCAGCTCGCCAAGGCCCTGGGCCTGCCGATCTGGCTGGAGAACGACGGCACCGCCGCCGCCGTGGGCGAGAGCCTGCTGGGCGCGGGCCGCTTCGCGTCCAGCTTCGTCTATCTGTACTTCAGCATGGGGCTGGGAGGCGGCGTGGTGGTGGAAGGCCGCAGCCTGCGGGGCGCCCACGGCAACGCGGGCGAAGTCGCGGGCATGCTGCCTGCGCTGGGCATGGAAGTGCCCACGCTGGAGCAGCTGCGCCGCATGCTGGAGGACGACGGCATCGCCTTTGCCGACATCGGCTCGATGCTGGAGCAGTTCAACCCGCACTGGCCGGCCTGCGCACGCTGGGTGGAGCGCGCCCGGCCCGCCATTTCCTTCATCGTGTCGGCCTGCGTGGCCCTGCTCGATCCGGACGCCATCGTCTTCGGCGGTCGCCAGCCCCGCGCCCTGGCCGAGCAGCTCATCGCCCAGGTGGCGATCGACAACAAGGCCCGCCGCGGCCGCAAGCGGCCCGAGCCCCGGCTGATCCCGGCCGAGGCGCCGCACGACGCCACTGCCATCGGGGCGGCGGCGCTGCCGCTCAAGGAACACTACTTTTTTTAAGAAAGTATTCCAGGCAGCGCTGCGGGCGGGGATCTCAGAACCTGTAGCTCAGCCCCGCCGTCAGGACCAGCGGATCGAGCCGCACCTTGGCATAGGCCGGCGCACCGCCCAGCGCGGGCAGCGTGCCGGTGGCCGTGGTCTTGACCCAGATCTTCTTGGCATCGAAGAAGAAGCTCCAGCGCGCGTCGATCGGCACCTCGAAGCCGGCCTGCAGCACGGGGCCGACACCGTTCTTCACATCCAGGCCGGAGACGAAGCCGTCGCGGGATTCGAGCACCAGGGTGTAGTTGATGCCGGCGCCGATGTAGGGGCGCACGGGACCCTGGTCCCACAGCTGCCGGCGCACGGAAAGCACGGCCGGGCCGTACTTGACCTTGCCCAGCGTGCCCGCGCCGGCCAGGGTGCCCGTGCCCTTGAGCGCGGTGGTGGGCGGCAGGCCCAGGGCGAGTTCGGCGCTCCAGCCCGGGTGGAAGTCGTAGATGGCGCCGAAGCCGATGCTGTAGTTGGAGTCGGCCTCGGCGTTGGCGCCGGGCACCGGCTGGCCGCCCGCGCGCACGTCGGCCGAGGTGCTGAAGCCGATATGGGCGGGGCCGGCGTAGAGGCGCCAGGGCGATTTGGGAGCTGTTTCGTTGGCTGGCGCCTGGGCCTGCGCTGGCAGTGCAACGGCGAGGCTGGCGACAGCCGCCGCGGCGGCTGCGGCCAGGGCCGCGCGGGCAGGCCGGGAAGCGAAGGAGCGCGCGGCGGCGCGGATGTTGCGGTGTGCAGTGGCTTGCATGGTGTCGTCTCCTGCGGTGGGTCTTCTTTTTTTAGTCCCGGCCGGCGCGCTCGATGGCGTGCGCGAAGCCTTCCGGGTCGGTGAACAGCGCCTCGTGGCTGCCGCCCGCCTCCACGTAGCGGAACAGGCCCAGCCGCTCCGAGAGGCGCGGATGCCAGGGCAGGCTGTGGGGCAGCGCCGTGTCTTCGCGGCAGTTCACGTACGACTTGCCCAGCGCCAGCGCGGCCGTGGGCTGCGACAGGGTGATGGGATCGGTCAGGCAGCGCAGCGGCTGCGGGTGCAGCAGGGCGTAGGTGCTGCGTGCCAGGTCCGCGTCGGCGTCATTGATGAAGCAGTCGCGCCAGACTTCGAAGGGCAGCTGCACGCCGCCGCCGCTGGCCGCCGCGATGGCTTCGAACATGCCGCGGTAGTGCGGCGGCGCCATGTCGCACAGGCCTTCGCCGGGCAGCGGCACGAAGGCGTTCACATAGACCAGGCGCCGGATGCGTTCGGGCACGCGGTCTGCCGCGCCGGACAGCAGCATGCCGCCGTAGCTGTGGCCCACCAGGCGCACGTCTTTCAGGTCGTTCGACTCCAGGAACTGCACCAGCGCGTCGATCGCGTCCTGCAGGCCCAGCGCGGCCGTGCCGTCGCCGGGGCGGTTGCCTGGCAGCGTGGGGCAGTGCACGGTGTGGCCGCGCGCGCGCAGGTGCCGGGCCGTGGGCTCCAGCGTGTCGCCCGTATGCCAGGCGCCGTGGACCAGAACGTAGGTATCCGCCATGTCTTTGTCTCCTTGTGTTGTGGGAGACCCATGGTGGCGCGCCGGGCGGGCCGTGGATGGCCGCTGCGTGCCAGCGTGGCGGACTGTGTGTGTCAGTGCGGTTGCGCGGGGCTTTCGATGCCCGCGCCGCGCTCCTGCGCGGGCGTTTTGCCGCACCACTGGCGGCAGGCACGTGCGAAGTGGGAGGGGTCGAGAAAGCCCGCGCGGCGGCCGATCTCGGCCACCGTCAGGTGCCGGTGCGACGGGGCGTGCAGCATGCGCTGGGCCACGGCCATGCGCTCGCGCATGAGCAGGAGGGCGAAGGTGCTGCCGCCCGCCGCCAGGGCGCGGTGCAGGGTGCGCAGCGAGACGCCCACGTCGCCCGCCACGTCGGCGGCGGTGAGCCCGGGCTCGCAGAAGCGCTGGCGCACGCAGGTTTCTATGCGCTGCAGCAGGCCGGGGCGCGGCGGCTCCTCGGGCGCGGCGCCGCAGGCCAGCGACAGCAGGCCGCCCAGGTGCTCGGCCTGCAGCGTGCCCAGGCGTTCGGGCCGTTCGGCGCGCAGCTGGCCCACGTAGGCGCTCAGCACCCGGCCCCAGCCGGCGGAGCCGTCCACGCGCCGGCCCAGCCAGCGGTCGGCGGCGGGCAGCCAGGTGTCCAGCCAGCCGATGGGAATCTGGATGGAGACGGTGTCCACCACCTCCGGGAAGTCCAGCAGGTAGCGCCGGCGCGAGTCGATCAGCGCCAGGTCGCCGGGCAGCAGGCGCGCGGCGCCGCCATCGTCCTGCGCGACCTGGCAGGGCGCGGCTTCCTTGCACAGCAGGTAGTAGAAGTTGTCGCTCTCGCTGCGGCGTATGCCCTGCAGCGTGCGGCGCACGCGCTGGGAGCTGCCGCTGACGTGGTTGACCTGCAGGCTGCCGCAGGGCATGGACGCCAGCGTGGCCGAGAAGCCCTGGCGCTGGCCGGGCTCGACCTCCATGTCGAGGAAGCAGTCGCAGACGGCGCCGACCCAGTAGTCGGCCCGCTGCGCCGGGGGAAGGCCGTCGGTGCTCCAGATGCGGATGCCGTCGTGCATGGCATGCCTTTCGTGGGTTCTTTTCTTGTCTTGTCTCCAGCCGCGATGCTAAGCCGGCCCGGCGGCCCTCGGGCTCGGGTCCGATCCCTAGATCGGCCAAGTCCCCGTCAGGCGCCCTGCCGCACGCGCCCCAGCAGCAGCACGGCCAGGGCCGCCAGCACTGCCGGCACGGCGGCCACCAGGATGATGGAGGACGGCGTCCACGCCGCAGCCAGCAGCGCGCCGCCCGCCAGCGGGCCGACGATGGCGCCGATGCGGCCCACGCCCAGCGCCCAGCCCACGCCGGTGGCGCGGATGTGGGTGGGGTAGATGGCGGCGGCCAGCGCGTTGCAGCCGATCTGCGCGCCCACCACGCCGAAGCCCGAGAGCGCGGCGCCGGCCAGCAGCCCCGTGAGGTTCTGCCCGCTGAAGGCGATCAGCGCGATGAAGCCGGCCGATGCGGCATAGGCCGCGCCCAGCACCGTGTAGGCGCTGAAGCGGTCGATGAGCCGGCCGAGCGCCAGCGCGCCCACCACGCCGCCCAGGTTGAGCATGGCGGTGGAGAGGATGGCTTTTTCCAGCGGCAGGCCGGCGCTCTTGAGCAGCGTGGGCAGCCAGTTGACCAGGAAGTACATGACCAGCAGGTTCATGAAGAAGGCCAGCCACAGCAGCACGGTGGTGGCCAGGCGGCCGTGGCGGAACAGCTCGAACACCGAGAAGCCGGACTGCACGCCCGCAGCCTCGCCGCGCAGGCCGGCCATCACCGTGGCCGGGTCCTCGCCGGGATAGGCACTGCGCACGATGGGCTCGTAGCGCGCGGGCGCGGCGCCGCTGGCGGCCAGGTAGCGCAGCGATTCGGGCAGCAGCGCGGCCAGCAGGGGCAAGAGCAGCAGGGGCAGCACGCCGCCCAGCACGAAGACCGAGTGCCAGTCGAAATGCGCGATGAGCCAGCTGGAGATTAGCCCGCCCAGCGTGGAGCCCAGCGGGAAGCCGCAGAACATCACCGTGACCAGCGTGGCGCGCAGGCGCTGCGGCGCGTATTCGCTGGTGAGCGCGATGATGTTGGGCATGGCCGCGCCCAGGCCCACGCCGGTGATGAAGCGGTAGGCCAGCAACTCGTTCATGCTCGTCGCCCAGGCGGTGAGCAGCGCGAACAAGCCGAAGATGGAGGTGGACAGCAGGATCACCTTCTTGCGGCCCCAGCGGTCGGCCGCCGGACTGAGCAGGAAGGCGCCGGCCATCAGGCCGAAGAGGCCCGCCGCGAAGATGGGGCCGAACTCGGAAGCCTTGAGGCCCCAGTCTTCCGCGATGCGCGGCGCCACGTAGGCGATGGACTGGGTGTCGAAGCCGTCGAGCATGGCGACGATGGCGCACAGCAGCGTCACGCGCAATTGCAGCGGCCCGAAGGCGGCACGGTCTGCCGCCGGAATGCCGGCGGCCATGGATGGGTTCATTTTTGTCTCGCTCCGTTTTTATGGATGGAAGCCCGGCCTGTGGCCTGGGCCCTTGGGGTGGCGGCCTGTCAACTCATGGCTGGTAATCCGGCTGCGCCTGCGGCCGCGCCGCGATGAAGGCGGGGTGCTGCTCGGCATGCGCGTGGACGGCCATCACCCGCGCATAGGGCGCGAGGTCGCAGCCCGCGCGCAGGGCATTCGCCACCTGCGGCACCAGGCATACGTCGGCCAGCGTGGGCGCGGCACCGAAGCACCAGGGGCCCTTGCCGCCCTCGCCTTCACCGCCATGCCGCTCCAGCAGCCGTTCCACGGCCTCGAAGCCTTCGGCGGCCCAGTGGGCGTACCAGGCGTCCTTCTGCGCGGCGCTTAAGGCCAGCGGGCCCTGCAGGTATTTGAGGATGCGCAGGTTGTTCACGGGGTGCATGTCGCAGGCGATGACATTCGCCAGTTCCAGCACGCGGGCGCGCAGGCGGGGTTCGAGCGGGATCAGGCGCGGCTCGGGATGGCGCTGGTCCAGATAGTCCAGGATGGCCATGGACTGGCCCAGGGCGAAGTCGCCATCCACCAGCGTGGGCACGACGCGCGAGGCGTTGAGCTCGGCATAGTCCGCCGCGCGGTGTTCGCCGGTGCGGATGTTCACGCCGTGGTAGTCGGCCGGCAGCCCCTTGAGCGCCTGCGCGATGCGCACCCGGTACGAGGTGGAGCTGTTGAAGAAGCTGTAGAGCTGCATGGTGTCGCTATCGCTTCAGACCACGTCCACCGTCAGCTCGCCCAGGCGCTCCACGCCCACCACCATGCGGTCGCCGCGCACCACCGGGCCCACGCCTTCGGGCGTGCCGGTGTAGATCAGGTCGCCGGGCTCCAGGCGGAAATACGTGGAGAGGTCGGCGATGGTTTCGGCCACCGACCAGATCAGGTGCGAGACATCGCTGCGCTGGCGGTCCGCGCCGTTCACCGTGAGCCAGAGGCCGGCTTGCTCGAAGTGGCCCACGTCGCTCGCGCGATGGATCGGGCCAATGGGTGCGGAGGCGTCGAAGGCCTTGCCGATCTCCCAGGGACGGCCCATCTGGCGCATCTCCATCTGCCGGTCGCGGCGGGTCATGTCCAGGCCCACGGCGTAGCCCCAGGCATGCTCCAGCGCCTGCTCGCGCGGGATGTCGCTGCCGCCCTTGCCGATGGCGACGACCAGTTCGGCTTCGTAGTGGAAGTTGTCGGTGCGCACCGGATACGGCAGGCGCAGCGTCTCGCCGTAGGCCACGGGAATCACCGCATCGGCCGGCTTGCAGAAGAAGAACGGCGGCTCGCGGTCGGGGTCGAACCCCATCTCCCGCGCATGGGCCGCGTAGTTACGCCCCACGCAGTACACGCGGCGCACGGCGAAGGCGTCGGAACTGCCCACGACAGGCACGGCAACGGTAGGGGGAACGGGAAACACGAAAGCCATGGTGTTGTTTCTTTCAGAGAAATGGATCGTTCAAAAGGGAAGGCGGGTCACGCTCGTGAGCGGTCCACAGAGCCTTTCTGGCAAGGCGCCGCATCGCAGACAGTGGCAGCGCCACGGCAAGATGCGGCAACGCCGCCAGAGAGGCTCTGTGGACCGCGCCCCGACGTCAGGAGCGGTGTTCGCGGTGGAGGTTGAGGGCTGCCTGCACGGGCCGGTCGGAATAGCTGAACAGCACCGCGTCCTGCGTGGCGGCCAGCTGCACCGGCGCCCACGACGGCGCGACGAAGGTGTCGCGCGGGCCGAACTGGAAGGTGCTGTCTCCGATGCGCGCCGTGCCCTGGCCTTCGACCACGCTGAACACGGTGGCATCGGTGCCGCGGTAGGTGCGGCCCTGGAAGCCGGCCGGCAGGAACTGCAGGAAGGTGGCCATGGTGGGCATGGGCGAGCCGCCGGTGGCGGGGTTCACGTAGCGCAGCTTCACGCCGTCCCAGGCGTCGAGTTCGCCCTGGCGGAACAGCCGGTCCAGCGCTTCGCGGCTGCGGTCGTAGGGGTAGCAGAAGATGGGAGAGGTCGAGGCCGAGGCCGAGTCCGCCGCGCGGTGGCGCACCGGGGCCATGTTGTGGCCGAAGGTGGCGAAGCTGTGGCCCTCGGGGCGGGTCACGGGCTGCACGGCCTCGGGGTAGTTCTCGGCGAAGCCGGCATCCAGGTGGCCGATGAGCGGGATGTCCAGGCCGTCCAGCCACACCACGGGCTCGCCGCCCTCGTCCAGCCGGGGGTTGCCGTGGTCGTGCCAGGTCCACGAAGGGGTGATGATGAAGTCGCCCGGCCGCATGGTGGTGCGCTCGCCGTTGACGGCCGTGTAGGCGCCCTGGCCTTCCACGATGAAGCGCAGCGCCGACTGCGTATGGCGGTGGCTGGGCGCCACCTCGCCGGGCAGGATCAGCTGCAGGCCCGCATACAGCGTGGAGGTGATGCTGGAGCGGCCCGGCAGGCCGGGGTTCTCCAGGATGAGCACGCGGCGCACGGCCTCTTCGGCGCTGATGAGCTCGCCGGCCTGCATGACCAGCGGGCGCACGTCTTCGTATTTCCAGAGCGCGGGCACGGCCTGCGGGCGCGGCTCGCGCGGCACCAGGCTGTGCAGCGATTCCCACAGGGGCGACATGCCGTGGCGGGCGATGCGGTCGTAGTAGGCCTGGCGGTCGGCAGCGGCGGTGGTGGTGGCGGCGGGCCGGGCCGGGGTGGAGGTATCCATGCTGTGTCTCCTTGCGTTCTGCGGCGGTGCATGCCGCCTGAGCCCGGCAAGCTGCCGTCTCTCAGGGGCGTGCATCAATTATTGGAGTCCAGCAATACTCCGTAAAATCATTTATTGGTCTTATCCATAACTTCCTGGATATACCTCGCCACCTGAAGGAACCGCCCATGGACTGGACCCACCGCCTGCGGCTGCGCCAGCTGCAGCTGCTGCTGAGCCTGGCGCAGACCGGCAACATGAGCCAGTCGGCCCAGCAGCTGCACACCGCGCAGCCCGCGCTCTCCAAATGGCTCAAGGAGCTGGAGGACGACCTGGGGCTGGTGCTGTTCGAGCGCCATGCGCGGGGCCTGCGTCCCACGCCGCAGGGCGAGGCGCTGATCGCCCACGCCCGCCGCATCGAGGCCCACCTGGACAGCGCCCGCGACGACATGCAGGCCCTGCGCGACGGCGGCAGCGGCCTGGTGGTGGTGGGCACCTCGGGCGCCTCGGCCTCCGACGTGGTGCCCATGGCCGTGCTGCGCCTGCTGGAATGGATGCCGCGCGCGCAGATCCGGCTGGCCGAAAGCACCATGAACGTGCTGATGCAGCAGCTGGCCACGGGCGAGCTGGACGTGGTGGTGGGCCGCTCGGCGCCCGAGCTGCACGACGCCCACATCCATGCCGAGATGCTCTACATGGAGCCCATCCACCTGGTGGCGCGCCCGCAGCATCCCTTGCTGCTGCAGCGAACGGAAGGCCCGCTGGACTGGCCCGACCTGATGGCCTGGCGCTGGCTGGTCTGGCCGCGCGGCACGCCCATCCGCAACACGCTGGAAGGCGCGCTGGCCGCCGCCGGCCATGCGCTGCCGCCGGGCAGCGTGGAGTCGAATTCCGTCACCTTGAACCTCACGCTGCTGGGCCACAGCGACATGATCGGCCTGGCCTCGCACCGCGCGGCGCTGCGCTTTTCGCAGATGGGCGCGCTGCGCGTGCTGCCGGTGCGCATGTCGGGCTTCGGCTCGGTGTCGATGTACTGGCGCGCGAACACCACCGACCGCGCGGCCGTGGCCGGCATGCTGCGCGCCTTGCGCGAGGCGGCAGCGGCAGCCCCGGCGGGCTGAGTCCAGGCCGAACGGGCCGGCACGAAAAAAAGCGCCCGGCGCGATGGACGCGGCGGGCGCTGGGCGCAGGGCGCCGGACGGAAGCAGGCAGCGATCAGGCAGCCAGCAGCACCAGGCGCAGGCCGTCGGCGGCATACACCGGCACGGCGCGGAAGCCCGGCACGGTGATCTGGCTGAACTGGCCCTGCACGGCCTGGGCGCGCAGCACGGTGACGGTGTCGCCCGCCTTGGGGGTGTAGCCGGGGGCGAAGGACAGCACCAGGGTGCCACCCAGCGTGGCCGCGCCGGAGGTGGTCAGCGCGCCCGCATCGGCCGAGCCCAGCTGCGCCAGCAGCGTGCCGGCAGCGGTCTGGGTGAAGCCGCCCTGCAGCTGCAGGGTGCCGGCGCCGCCCACGGCCAGCGTGCCGCCGCCCACATAGACGGCGCCCGTGCCCAGGGCCTTGGCGCTGTCGGCGCGCAGGGTGCCGGCGACCAGTTCGGTGCCGCCGCTGTAGCTGTCGTTGCCGGCCAGGGCCAGCGTGCCGGTGCCGCGCTTGGTCAGCTTGCCGGGGCCGGCGATGTCGTTGCGCCACACGTCCAGCGCATTGAAGCCGCCCAGGCTGGCGTCCATGCTCACGTCCACGTCGCCGTTGAAGGCGCCGTAGCCGTCGGCCGCGGCGAACAGGTTCAGGCGGCCGAAGCCTTCGGCGTCGTCCATGACCGGGTAGCCCGAGGGCAGCGCCGTGGTCTTGAGCACCACGCGGCGCTGCGCGTCCGTCAGGTAGGGCAGGCGCGTTTCCAGCAGCACTTCGGCGCCCTTGGGCACCACGGCCGGGCGGGTGGCGTCGCCGGTCTGCGTGAAGCCGAAGACCAGGCGGCGGCGGTAGTTGGCGCGGTTGGCAGCGGCATCGGCGAAGCGGTCCTGCGCCGTGCCCTGCGAGTGCGCGAAGGCCAGCAGGGCTTCGGGCGTGGCGGCGCCGGTGGACTTCATCAGCGTCTGCAGGGCCTGGGCGCGGGCGGCCTTGCGCACGTCGGGCGTGGCCGCGTAGATGTTGCCCAGCGCAGAGGCCTCGCCCAGCAGGCGGCCGCCGATCACGTCCATGGGCGAATGCATGCCGGCCATGATGCGGTTCTCGCCCAGCTCCAGGCCGCGCGCGAGCATTTCCTGGAAGCGCTCGGGCACCAGGTAGGCCATGGCGACGGCGTTGCGCACGGCTTCGGCCGAATGGCCGCTGGGGAAGCCGCCGTCGGTGGTGGGGGTGCTGCTCTTGGCGGGCTCCAGCGTGGGCACGACCTGCACGCTGGTGCTCCAGCGCCACGGGCGGGCGTACTTGTAGAAACGCTTGGCGGGCTCGGTGGAGGCGTTGTTGCCCATGCTGTTGACGAAATCGATCACCTGGCCGAAGTCGGCGTTGGCGCTGCCGCCCACGCCGGTGTTGTTGCCCTGGTCGTCGTAGCGCACGGTGGTGGCGTCGGCCGGGATGCTGGTGATGGTGGTGGTCTGGCGCGCTGCCTGGCGCCAGGCGGCGGTGAGCGGGCCCATGCCGTCGGTCACGCTGTAGTTCTTGCCGCGGCGGTCGTCGTAATAGGCGGCGTCGGCCTGGGCCTGCGTGCGGGCGGCCGTGGTGCGCACCACGAAGCCGATGTTCTCGCTCTGGAAGGCGGCGCTCTTCACGGTGCCGTCGGTGGCGTCGCCGGGGATGCCGGTCCAGGTGGAGGCGGCGATGGCCGGGAAGCCATCACGCGCGGGAGCGGTCTGGCCGGCATCGACCAGACGGGTGCTGGGCTCCCACAGATTGAGGAAGCCGCTGAGCACGCGCACGCCGGCGTTCGTGTCCACCGTGGCGTAGCGCGCATCGCCGCGCTGGTTGCTGGCGGCGGCATCGACGAAGGCCGTGGCGGAAGGCAGGGGCGCGGATTCGGTGAAGCCGACGCCGGCCGGGGCAGCCGGCATGGTGAAGTCGCCGCCGCCACCACCGCCGCATGCGGTCAGGGCCAGCAGCGCGGGCAGCAGGGCCGCGCGGGCGGCGTTCAAGGCGAAGAAGGCGCCGGAGCGCGCGGGAACGTTCGCCGCAGCGGAGGGCGCTGCGGACGGGAAGCAGACGAAAGGCATCGGGGATGGGCCGGCCGCGAATGCGACCGTGAATTCAGGGAGGAATCCAAGAACTTAGCGTCTGCCCGTGACGCTCGAATGACATGCCGCACCGCCCCGGTCAACGCGGCCAGAGCACCCAGAGCCGCAGGTTCTGCTTGAGCCGGCCGGCGATGTCGCCGGCTTCCTGCCCCCAGCCGGTGAAGTAGTCCGCGCGCACGGCGCCCAGGATGGCGCTGCCCGTGTCCTGCGCCATCACCAGCCGCTGCAGCTGGGTGGTGGGTCCACTGGAGGCCAGCCACACGGGCGTGCCGTAGGGAATGCTCTGGCGGTCCACGGCGATGGAGCGGCCGGGCGTGAGCGCCACGCCCTGCGCGCCCTTGGGCCCGAAGGCGGCATCCAGCGCGTCCAGCGGCTCTTCGCGGAAGAACACGTAGCGCGGATTGGCCCAGAGCATCTCGTTGACGCGGCCGGGGTTCTGCAGCGTCCAGGCGCGGATGCCCGGCCAGGTGGCGTCGCGCACCAGGCCCTGGTCGAGCAGCCAGCGGCCCACGCTCTGGTAGGGCTGGTCGTTGGTGCCGGCGAAGGCCACGCGCACCAGGCGCACGCTGCCGTCGGGCTCCACCAGGCGCAGCCGGCCCGAGCCCTGGATGTGCAGCACCATGGCCTCGACCGGGTCGCGCACCCAGGCGATGGCGCGGCCGGCCAGCTGGGCCTGGGCCTCGGGCAGGGTGTCGATCTGCTGGCGCGTGTACCAGGGCCGGCGGCTGCCCAGGCCCGCCGGGGCGCGGTAGATGGGGATGTTGAAGCCGTTGCCCGGCAGACGCGACGCGTCGAGATAGGGCTCGTAGTAGGCGGTGAGCATGCCGTCCGGATTGCCGGCCGGCGACTCCACGCGGTAGGGCTGCAGCCGCGCGCGCATCCAGGCGCGCTGCTCGTCGGGACTGCCGATGGACAGGCGCCGCACCTCGGGGCACAGCGGCGCGAAGGCCGGTGCCGGGCGTTCGCAGTTCTTGATCCAGGCATTCCAGGCCTCGGTCAGGTTGTCTTCGGAAAAGCCGGGCAGCTCGTCCCACGACACAGGCACCCAGCGGCTCTTGGGCTGGGCCAGCGTGCCCGGTACGGCGGCCGATGGCGCGGCCGGCACGCTGGCATAGGGCGGAGGGCTCCCGGCAGGGGTGCCGGATTCTTCGATCAGGGGCGGGCGGCTGGAGCAGGCCGCGAGCGTTCCTACAATCAGCGCCGTCGCAACGAGGCGCAGGAGACGGGATTTCATGTGGCTGATTTTGCTTGAAGCCTTGATAGCGCTGGCGGCGCTGGTGGCGATCGTTTGGTGGACCATGTTCTCGGGCCGCGACCGGGGCGAGCTGGTGCGCCCGCCCGAAGAGCCTGCGCCGCCACCGCCCGCACCTTCGCCGCCACCGCCGTCGTCTGACTGAAATCTTCTGGCGCCCTGGTCCTACACAGGCGCCCGAGGCCCTTGGTTACCGTGTAGCCCTGCTCCGCGGGCAGCCCGCTGCATCGGCCAGGGCTGGCGGAACCAGAATCGAATAAAACTTTCCCAAGGAGTTCCTCATGCGTCTGCGTCACCCCCTCCTCATCAGCGCCACCGCCGCCCTCGTGCTGGTCACCGGCTGCGCCAACATGACCGACACCCAGCGCAACACCGCCATCGGTGCGGGCGCGGGCGCGGCCGGCGGTGCCGTCCTGGGCGCCGTGACGGGCGGCAATGCCGGCACGGGCGCGCTGATCGGCGCGGGCGTGGGCGCCCTGGGCTCCTACATCTGGTCGCAGCACATGGAACGCCAGAAGCAGGAAATGCAGCAGGCCACGGCCGGCACCGGCGTGGTCGTCACGCAGACCGCCGACAACCAGTTGAAGCTGGACATCCCCAGCGACATCTCCTTCGCCACCAACCGCTCGAACATCCAGCCCAACTTCGCCCCGCTGCTGGACCGCTTCGCCGAAGGCCTGCGCAACAACCCCAACACCGAAGTGCGCATCGTCGGCTACACCGACTCCACCGGCACCGACGCCATCAACAACCCCCTGTCGCTGGACCGCGCCAGCAGCGTGCGCAACTACCTGACGGCGCGCGGCGTGAACGGCGCCCGCATCCAGGTGGAAGGCCGGGGCTCCGCCCAGCCGGTGGCCAGCAACGACACCAGCGAAGGCCGTGCGCGCAACCGCCGCGTCGAGATCTTCGTGGGCGAGCGCGCACGCGGCTGACATCCCCCGCGCCCTCACGGAAAGGACAGGCCGCCGGCCTGTCCTTTTTTCATGGGCGCCTGAAGCAGGCAGGAGGCCTGCGCCTCGTCAGATCTTCCAGGATCGGCGATAGCCCTGCAGGCTGGCCGAAGGCAGTTCGCCGAACCGGCGCCGGTAGTTGGCGGCGAACAGGCCCATGCTGCAGTAGCCCCATTGCGCGGCGATCGTGCGGACGCAGCCCTGCGGGCCCGCCGCCAGCAGATCGGCACGCACGCCCTTGAGCCGCTCTTCGCGCAGGAAGTCCTGCACTGTCATGCCGCGAAAGCGCCGGAAGGCCGCAGACAGGGTGCGCACGCTGACCCCGGCCGCCGCTGCGACCTCGGACACGGTGGGCGCCTGGCGGGCATGGCGCACCATGTAGTGCTCGGCCTCGCGCACGCTGCGCGGTGCGATGCCCGGGCCCGCGTCCGGCAACGTGGAAGCGCCGCCGCCCGCACCCACCCATTGCATCAGCAGATGCATGCCGATGGCTTCCTCCACATGCCGGCCCAGCGGCCCGCCGGCCATCTGCTCCGGGAATTCCGCCATGCAGCGGCTGGCGTACTCCATGAGCGCCAGCCAGGCGGACCCCGCACCGCCGAAGCGCAGCTTGCGCAGCCACAGGTCGTCGCGTGGCGGCTCTCCGAACCAGCGCTCGTAGAGGCGCGCCAGCAGCTCGTGCGGCAGCGTGACGTTGACCTGCAGGTGATGGGGATCGAAGTCCACCCAGTAGTCGGTGCGGCTGGTATCCACCAGGAAGGCCTCGCCCACGCCCGTATCGGCGGGCTTGCGCGAATCGATCCAGTGCCGCGCGCTGCCCCGGATGGTGGTGAGCACGATGGCCAGATCTTCCTGGCGCGACCAGTCCTGGATGTGGACGGGAATGTTGTAGGAGAAGCGGCTCAGGATGCTGGAGCCGATGCGCGAGGCATACATGCGCGCATCCGGCGCCTGTGCCGGGCCGGTGGGCCGGACCTCGTAGGGCATGTAGATCCGGTCGGACCAGGAGTACATCTCGTCCCAGTCGGTGGTGCTGACGACGTGATGCGCCTCGGTGCGTGCGCCGCTGCCGTCCACGATCAGAGCGTTCTGCAATGCGTTCATGCGTTTGCCTCCTTTTGCGCTCGGGCCTTCTGTGCGGCCCTTCGGCGGCGCCATGGTAGCGCCGGAACTTCCGCGGCGCATCCCCTCCGCTCCCCTGCGCGGAGCCGGCCGATGTCTATGCACGGCAGGCCGCTGTCTCCGGACGGCGGTTTTCTGGCGGCCCGATGCGGCGGGGCCTTGCGGGGCTCCGAGTGCCGGCCGAAGAATCCGCAGCAGCCGCCCCTGCAGGGCCTGGCGCACTTCTCATTCCACACCGCAAGGAGACACGAGATGAACGTAGCAGCAGCATTCACATCCCAGGCCGACGCCATCCTGCGCCGCACCGTCCAGGCAGCCGGGGGCGCGCCCGGCGTGGTGGCCATGGCCACCGATCGACAGGGCACGTTCTACGAAGGCGCAGCAGGCGTGCGCACCCTGGGCCAGCCGCAGCCCATGACCACCGATTCGGTGATGGCCATCTTCTCCACCACCAAGGCCCTCACCGGCACCGCGCTGATGCAGTTGGTGGAAGAGGGCCGCCTCACGCTGCAGGACGAGGCGGCGCGCTACGTGCCGGAGATCGCGCAGATCGAGGTGCTGGACGGGTGGGAGGCCGACGGCAGGCCACGCACGCGCGCGCCCCGCCGCGCCATCACCGTGGCCGACCTGCTGCTGCACACCGCCGGCTTCAGCTACGAGTTCTTCAGCCACGACGATCTGAAGTTCCGCACCGCCCGGGGCATCCCCAGCGTGGTGTCCAGCAGCTTCGACGGCATCCGCACCGTGCTGCTGCACGATCCCGGCGAGCGCTGGAGCTACGGCGTGAACATCGACTGGGTGGGCCGCATCGTCGAAGCGCTGCGCGGCCAGCGCCTGGGCGATGTGATGAAGGAGCGCATCTTCGATCCGCTGGGCATGGTGGACATCGGCTTCACGATGAGCGAATCGATGCGCGCGCGCCGCGTGACCATGCACGACCGCGCCATGGACGGCCGCCTGACGCCGCTGCCCGACTTCACGCTGCCGCAGCCGCCCGCCATGGACATGGGCGGCCACGGGCTCTACGCCACGGTGGGCGAATACATCAAGTTCATCCGCATGCTGCTGAACGACGGCACCGGCCCGCACGGCCGGGTGCTGCGCGCCGAGACGGTCGAATTCATGGCCCGCAACGGCCTGCCGGCGGGCCTGCGCAGCGGCGGCTGGATCACCTCGATCCCCTCGCTCTCCAACGAGGGCGAATTCTTCCCGAGCGTGCCCAAGACCTGGGCCTACACCTTCCAGGTGAACGAGGAGCAGACGCCCTCGGGCCGCCCGGCGGGATCGCTGATGTGGGCGGGGCTGGCGAACCTGTTCTACTGGATCGACCGCAAGAACGGCGTCGGCGGCTACTGGGGCTCGCAGATCCTGCCGTTCCAGGACGTGTCTTCCTATGCGGGCTTCGTGGACTTCGAGACGGCTCTATACGCCAGCCTGCGCGGCTGAACCCGGACTGCCGCCATCAATGCAGGGAGCGCAGCAGGTTGGCCAGTTCCACCGCCGACTTGACCTGCATCTTGTCGAAGACGCGCGAGCGGTGGACCTCCACGGTGCGCACGCTGATATCGAGCTGGTCGGCGATGAGCTTGTTGGGCAGGCCCTCCACCACCAGCCGCATCACGTCGCGCTCGCGCTCGGTGAGCTCGGCCACGCGGTCCTGCAGCTGGTGCTGGGCGCGGCGCTCCTGCAGGTGGCTGGCCGACTGCGCCAGCGCGGCCTGGATGCGGTCCACCAGCAGGTTGTCGGAAAAGGGCTTTTCGCAGAAGTCGAAGGCGCCGCGCTTGACGGTCGCGACGGCGGTGGGCACGTCGGCATGGCCGGTGAGGAAGATCACCGGCATGGCCGCGATGTCGCCGCGCTCGGCCAGCTGGTCGAAGAGCGCCAGGCCGCTCATGCCGGGCATGCGCACGTCCAGCAGCAGGCAGCAGGGCTGGCGCTGCGGCGGGCGGCCCTGCAGCATGGCGGCGAAGGATTCGGCGCTGTCGTAGCACTCGCTGGGCACGCGGCGCGAACGCAGCAGCCAGGCCAGCGCTTCGCGGACACCGGCATCGTCATCGACGATGTACACGGTGGCATTGGAGACAGGTTCCATGGGTCAGGAAGAAGGAGTGGAGGCTCGCCCGGCGGCGCCCTCCTCGTCCTGGGGCGCCGGCAGCGTGAAAGTGAATACCGTACCACGCGGATCGCGCGCCGCGTAGCCGAGCGAGCCCCCGTGCTGCTCGACCACGGTGCGGCACAGCGACAGCCCCAGGCCCATGCCCTCGGCCCGGGTGGTGAAGAAGGGCCTGAAGAGCTGCGCGCCGACCTCTTCGGGAATGCCCAGGCCGCCGTCGGCCACGGAGAACTCCAGCCAGGCCTGCTGCGCGTTCGATGCCGCGCGTGCCGCGCCCAGCCGCAGCACGCGCGGCTGGATCTGCGGATCGTCCATGGCCTGCATGGCATTGCGCGCCAGGTTCAGCAGCACCTGCTCGACCATGGTGCGGTCGCAGAGCGCGGGGGGCAGGCCGGGCTCGATGGCCAGCTGCACCTGCACGCCCAGCTTGCGGGCCTGCAGGCGGATGAGGGGCATGACGGCGTCGAACAGGTCCTGCGCGCTCACGGCCTCGCGGGCCTGGTCGCGCCGGCGCACGAAGTCATGCACGCTCTTGATGACGCGCCCGGCGCGCTCGGCCTGCTGGGCGATGCGCTGCATGGCGGTGCGGACTTCGCGCAGGTCGCCGCGCAGCGGCTCGGGCAGGGCCGGCGCCGACGCGCCGGCCGCGTCGCCCGCCACCGGCTCCAGCAGGTTGACCGAGCCGGTGGCGTAGCTGGAGATGGCGGCCAGCGGCTGGTTGAGTTCGTGGCTCAGCAGCGAGGCCATCTCGCCCACCGTGGCCAGGCGCGCCGTGGCCTGCAGCCGCTCGTGCGAGGTGCGCGAGAGCTCTTCGACACGGCGCTGCTCGCTCACGTCGAGGCACGAGCCCATCCAGCCGGTGTGCAGGCCGTGGGCGTTGATGAGCGGCGCCTCGTAGATCATGACCGGAAAGCGCGTGCCGTCACGCCGCATGAAGACGGTTTCGTAGCCTTCGCGCGGGGGCACCTGCGCGCCGGAGAGGCGCACCATCTGCCGCGCCGTGTATTCCTGCACGAATTCGGGCGGCCAGTAGGGCGGCGAGGTGTCCTGGCCCACCAGTTCGTGCGCGGGAAAGCCGACCATCTCGCAGAAGGCGGGGTTGACGTAGGTGATGCGCCCCTCCAGGTCGCGCGCGCGCAGGCCGGTGACCAGCGAATCCTCCATGGCCTTGCGGAAGGCCAGCGCGTCGCCCAGGTCGCGCTCGGCGCGCAGCCGCCTGCGGTTGTCGCGCACCAGCACCGCCAGCACCGTGACCAGCGCCACCGACATGGCCGTGACCAGGGCCGTGAGCACGTTGGGGAACACGCTGGGCGCGGTATGCCAGCTGTCCATGCGCAGCATGATGGTGGTGCCGGGCAGGTCCAGCAGCTGCTGGGCCTGGAACATGCGCGAGCCCCGGCGGGTGGCGCCCACCATGGCCAGGCGGGTGCCGTCGGGCTCGACGAAGGACACCTCCTGCCCACGCTTGAGGCTGGGCGCGACCAGGTCCACCAGCACGTGCTGCAGGGCGTAGGTGGCGATCACGAAGCCGCGGGGGCGGCCGCCCTCCATCATGGGCAGGCACAGCTCCATCATTTCCGCGCCCATGCCGTCCGCCTGCGGCTGGAAATAGCTGCCCGAGTACGAGGGCCCGCCGATGCGCCGCGCGTTGGCGCAGGCCAGGGCGATGTCGCTCTGCACGCCCGGGCGGCTGTCCGGCTCCCAGCGCATCGGGCGGTACGGAGTTTCGACATGGCCGCGCAGATGCAGCTGCGCGTCGCGCCATTCCAGGCGCACCATCTCGCGCCGCTGGCTCAGGAGGCCGGTGGCGCGGTGCTCCCAGGCCGCCAGGTCGGGGCTGCCGGCCTGCAGCGCCTGCAGGCTCTGCAGGTTGCGCGCGAAGGCGGCGCGCAGATCGGCCACCGCGTCGGCCGTGTCGCGCTCCAGCCGGCTCTGCACCTGGCTGGCCTCGTAGCGCCCGGCCAGCCAGACCAGGGTGACCAGCATGGCCGCGACCAGCGCCACCAGCAAGGTCCAGAGCGACCAGCGCCGCCAAGCGCCGCGCCAGCGGCGCCAGCCCTGCGGGCGCGGCCGTGCCGCCGCGGCGACCGCAGCGGCCGGCGGAGAGGCGGCTGCGGCCACGGCAGCAGCGGAAAGGGACGGGGCCTGGGGTTCGGCCGGCGCGGCGCTCACAGCACGCCATGCTCCAGGGCGGGCAGCTGCCGGCGCACCTCGCGCAGCCGCTCGGCGTCGATGTCGCCGCACACCACGCCCGCGCCTTCGGGCAGCACGGCCTGCACCGTGCCCCAGGGGTCCACCAGCATGCTGTGGCCCCAGGTGCGGCGGCCGTTCTCGTGCGTGCCGCCCTGCGCGGGCGCCAGCACATAGGCCAGGTTCTCCACGGCACGGGCGCGCAGCAGCACTTCCCAGTGGGCCTGGCCGGTGGTGTGGGTGAAGGCGCTGGGCACCAGCAGCAGGTCGGCACCGGCCTGCGCATGGCGGCGGTAGAGCTCGGGAAAGCGCAGGTCGTAGCAGACCGACAGGCCCACGCGCCAGGCCGTGCCGTCGCGAGCGGCCAGCACGAAGCCGGCCGGCTCGGCGCCGGGCTCGATCACGGCGGCCTCGTCGAAGCGGTCGTTCCCGTTGTCGAAGCGGAAGAGGTGGATCTTGTCGTAGCGCGCCACGCATTCGCCCGCCGGGGAGAACACCAGGGTGGTGTTGCGCACCCGGCCGGCGCGGCCCACGTCCAGCGGCAGCGTGCCGCCCACCACCCACAGGCCCAGCTCGCGCGCGGCCGTGGCCAGCATGGCCTGCACGGGGCCGTCGCCCAGGGGCTCGCGCAGCGCCAGCTTGTCGGTGTCGCGCGCGCCCATGAAGCCGAAGTATTCGGGCAGCACGGCCAGCTCGGCCCCCTGGGCCGCGGCCTCCTCCAGCAGGCGGCGGGCCTGGGCGAGATTGTCGGCCGGGCGCATGCCCGAGACCATCTGCAATGCGGCGATTCTCATCATGAAGCGTCTCCCGTGGAGGACGGCGAGGTGCTGGGCGCGGCGCCGGAGGCCTCGCCCTGGCCGTCCGCAGGCCGGCGGCGCGAGACGCGCTCGATGTGCGGGTCAGCCCAGGTGCCGTCGATATGGAACTGCTGCGTGGCGGCCTGGATCAGCGGCCCGCGCAGGAACACCTGCGCCAGGAAGCTGCCCAGCCCCACCACCGGGTTGATGGCCGTGGCCACCAGCGAGGCGGTCATGGCGTTGATCTCGGGCACCACCACCACGTGCAGGTCCTGCGTCTCGTGCTCGATGTCGGCGCTGCCCTCCATCAGCACGGCGGCGTTCACGCCCTTCATCTGCAGGTTGTTGGTGGTGGCCACGCCGCGCGCGATGCGCACGTCGCCGCGCACGAAGTCGAAGGCGAAGCCCTGGCTGAACACGTCGCGGAAGTCCAGCGTGAGCCGGCGCGGCAGCGACTGCAGGCTGAGCACGCCCAGCAGCTTGGCCAGGCCCGGCTCGGCCTTGAGGAACTGGCCGGACTCCACGTCCACATGCACCTGGCCGGACATGGAGCGGTAGTCGGGGCTGATGGGCGCGCCGTTCCACGACACCTGCCCGGCGAGCTGGCCCTTGCCGCGCCGGATGACGCCGTCCATGCCGAAGCGCGCCAGCAGCTCGCCCGAGTCGCGGATGTCGAGCCGGAAGTCCATCACCGTGCGCTTGACCGGCGCCGCGCCGCTGCGCTCGCCGGGCACCAGCGCCCAGCTGCCGCTGGAGGTGAAGCTGGCCTCGGGCGCCACCAGGTTGAACTTGGACAGCAGCCATTCGCGCGCGCCGTCGGCGCCCTGGTTCTGCGCCTCGATCTCGATGCGGCCCAGGCGCCGGCCGCGCAGCTCGAAGTCCTGCACCACGATGTCGAGCGACGGCAGGCCGCCGGGCTGCGGCGTGTCGCCCAGCAGCATGTCGTCCACCTGCTTGACCGCCGCCTGCGGAATGGCCAGCCGCGAGAGCCGCGCATAGAGCTGGCCCTGGGCGCTGCCCACGCCCTGGCGGTATTCGAAGTAGCCGTCCAGCTCGGTCGCGTCCACGTTGGCGCGCCAGGTGCTGCCCTGGCGCGAGACGCCGGCGACCACGTCGTGCAGCGTGCGCCCCTGGCGCGTGACCGTGGCGGCGCGCACGGCGAGCTGCCGAGGCAGGTATTCCAGCATCTCGTCGGACGATGCGGCGGGCGCGGCGGCCCCGGCCGCCCTCCCGCCCGCGCCGGCAGCCGCTGCGGCCGGGGCCTCGGGCTCCGCCAGGACAGCCTGCCAGGCATCGACGTCCACATGCTGCAGATGCACGTTGGCGGCCACCCCGGAGTCCGGCATGGGCACGGCCTCGCCTTCGGGCAGCCCCAGGCCGATGGCGCCGCGCAGCACGCGCGGCTCGGGGCCGCCCAGCTCGCGCAGGTAGCGCGCCGAGCCCACGCCGCCCAGCGTCACCGACAGCTCGTCGCGCAGCGGCGCTGTGCTGCCGGCGGCGGAGGCGTCCACCAGGCGGTTCTCGTAGCGCACCGGCAGCGAGGCATCGGCCGGCTTGCCCAGCGGCGCCGGCAAGGCCAGCGCCATGCCCTTCAGGTCGGTGGCGACCTGCACCTCGGCCACGCCCCGGCGCACGCCGATGGCCACCGTGTAGGGCGTGCCGCCCGTGGCGAAGCGGGCCAGCTGCGAGACGCCGCCCAGCCCGCTGGCCTGCCGCAGCCCTTCGGCCGTGACCATGCCCTGGGCGCGCACCTGCACGGCCGATGCCTCCTGCGCCGCCGCGCCGGCCTGCGGCCGCATGCCGCCTTCGAAGCGCACATCGCCGCCCAGCGAGCGGCCGCGCACGCCGGCCAGGGTGAAGCCGGCATCGGTGAACTGCACCGTGCCCTGGGCACGCTCGACCAGCGGGGTCTGCGGCGTGATGCGCAGGTCGTTGCCGGCCAGCGCCAGGCTGCCGCGCACGGTGGAGGCGTCGATGTGGTTGATGGGCAGGTTCAGCTGCAGCTGCACGGCGGCCGGGCCGGTGGCGCTGGCCTGGTCCAGCGAGCCGCCGATGAGCTGGCCCACGTGCGAGCCGCGCACCAGCCCCAGCATGTCGGCCAGCGGCCCGCGCACGTCGGCGGTCACGCCGACCACGCTGTGGGCCAGGTCGGGAATGCGCGCATTCACCTTCTGCACGCGCACCTGGGGCCAGCCGGCGAAGCTGCCGCTGGCGTCCTTCACGCTCATGCCGGCGCCGTCGAAGATCAGTTCGCCGTCCAGCCCGGTGAGCGAGGGCCAGGGCAGGTGGCCCGTGCCCTGCTGCAGGCGCGGCGGCACGTAGGCGAAGGTGACGCCGCGCAGCTTGGCGGCGATGCGGAACTCGCCCTGGCCCGGATGGCTGGCGGGGATGTGCGCCACGTCGCCCTTGACGCGGAACTGCACCTGGCTGGCGGAGCCGGAGGTGATGGCGTCGTGCAGGTAGTGGCGCGTCTCCTGCGGGATGGCCAGCGGCAGGTAGCGGTACACCCGCGTGCCGTCGGCGCGCTGCAGCGAGCCCGTGAGGTCCAGCACGCCGGGCGAGCGCTCCAGGTCGTCGGTGTGCCAGGCCAGGCGCGCCTCGCCTTCGAGGTCGGCATTGGCGAAGCGCAGGTCGCCGGCCTGCACGGCCAGGCGCGCGCCGTCGCGCTTCCAGCGCAGGGCCGTGTCCAGGCGCTGCACCGGCACCAGCGGCTCCTCGAACACGCCCGGCAGCAGCAGGGCGCCGTCGGCGATGGCGAGCTGGGCGCTGCCGCCGGCCTGCGTGAGGTCGAACTCCACGGTGGCGCCGCGCACGCCCTCCACGCGGGGGATGGTGCTGGCGCCCTGCTCGGGCGCGGCCAGCGCCAGGCCCGAGACCTTGCCGCGCGCCTGGTACTGCACGGGCGCGGTGAGCGGCCCGCGCCAGCTGGCCTGCACCGTGTCCACCAGGCCTTCGGGCACGTAGGTGGCCAGCGCGCGGTGGACGGCTTCGTCCAGCGGCAGGCGGCTGGCGATCTCCGACAGCGCGGCCAGGTCCAGCCGGTCGGCCGTCAGCTCGCCGTGGTCCTGCTGGCCGGCCGCACCGGCGGTGTGGCGCAGCATGAGGTTGCCGCCCGGCCAGCGCAGCCCGTCGTCGGTGAGGAACTGCAGGCCGGTGGTGGAGACCTCGAAGCCGCCGTCGAAGCGGCGCCCGCCCACGCGCCCGGTGACCGAGCGCAGCTCCAGCGGCTGCAGCCGCGCGCCCAGCGTGGTGTTGACGCCGGCCAGCGCCAGGTCTGCCGTGCCGCCGGCCAGCTGGCCGCGCTGCACGTCGGCCCAGGCGCGCACGGCGCCATGGCCGCCGGCCACGCGCGCGCCCAGCAGGTCCACGTAGCGGTTGAGCTGCGACACGTCCACCCGGGCGAAGTCGGCATAGAGCTGGCCGCTCCAGCGCTCCCAGTCGCCGGCATGGGTGCTGAGCAGCGGCGAGCGCAACTTGCCGCGCAGCGTGAAGCGGTCGCCCCATGCGGCCGGGGGGGTGGCGTCCAGCCGCATGTCGTGGCGCCAGTGGCCGTTGCGCAGCACCAGATCGACCTGCGACAGCGCCAGCGGCGGGGCGCCGCGCTGCTCGTCGATCCAGCGCAGCGTGCCGCCCCGGATGGCGACCTCCTTCTGCGCGAACAACCAGTCCGCCGCGCTGCTGTCCCCGGCGGACGCGCCGCCGAAAGGCATGCCGGCCACGAAGATGCGCCCGCGCGCGTCGCGGCGGACGTCGAGCTGGGGGCCTTCCAGGTAGAGCTGCTCGAAGCCGAGCTTGAGCAGCGAGCGCGGCGAGATGGCCGCCACCACGCGCGGCAGGCGCAGCGCCTCGCGGCCCTGGGCGTCCAGCAGGGTGACACCCTGAAGCTCGATGGTGGGGATCAGCCCGTCCGAGCGGGCCGTGAGCGCGCCGATGCGCACGGGAACCCCCAAGGCCTGCATGGCCCGGGTTTCCAGCTGGGGACGGAAATCTCCGATTCGCGGCACAATCCAGCCATGAAGCACGCCCCACGCGGCTGCCAGCAGCAACCAGAAGGCCAGCAGCAGCCCCAGCGACCACCGCGCGAACACCGCTACGCATCTCAGGAGGCGTGTGGGGTGTGGTGGCGTCTCGGCGTCGTGCATGGCGGGTGTCGTCGGTGTCAGGAATTATGACCCGCGCCCTCCCCCCGGGTTCACTGCCAAATCGTGTCGGCCTGTGTGCCTGCGCCTTCCTGCGGCACGCGCCTGCCCGCCCCCGCTCCGCTCCCTGACCCTCCCCCATGCAGCAGCCGTTTCCGCCCCCCGTCGCCACGGGACTTGCCGAACATTCGCGTTTCCTGCAGCGCCTGCACCGCCGCTATGCGGACGAAATGCCCTTGCTGGCCGCGGGCCTTCCCACGCGGGAGACCATGGCCGCCGCCCTGGCCGCGCTGGCCGCCCGCGGCCACGACACCGGCGCCGCGCTGCGCATCCTGCGGCAGCTGGTGCTGGAGCGGCTGATGCGCCTGGACTGCGAGCAGCAGGCCCCGCTGCAGGACATTACCCGCGCCATGACCTGGCTGGCCGAACTGGCGCTGGACCGCGCCTGCGTGCAGGTGCGCGCCGAGCTCGACGCCCGCCACGGCGCCCCGCAGGGCCCGGCCGGCCAGCCGGTCGAGCTGTGGATCGTCGGCATGGGCAAGCTGGGTGCGCGCGAGCTGAACGTCTCCAGCGACATCGACCTGATCTACGTCTACGAGCACGACGGCGAGACCGCCGGCAACGCCGAGGGGCGCGGCCGCATCTCCAACCACGAATACTTCGGCCAGGCGGTCAAGGCCATCTACACGCTGGTGGGCGACACCACCGAGCACGGCTTCGTCTTCCGCGTGGACCTGGCCCTGCGGCCCAACGGCAACTCCGGCCCCGCCGCCGTGTCGCTGGCCGCGCTGGAGGAATACCTGCAGGTGCAGGGCCGCGAATGGGAACGCTTCGCCTGGCTCAAGAGCCGCGTGATCGCCCCGCGCGACGCCGTGATCGGCGAACCCGTGCAGGCGCTGCGCGGCGTGGTGCTGCCCTTCGTCTTCCGCCGCTACCTCGACTACAGCGTGTTCGACGCGCTGCGCTCGCTGCACCGCCAGATCCGCGACCATGCCGCCAAGCGCAGCGCCGGCCACCCGGAGCGCGCCAACGACGTCAAGCTCTCGCGCGGCGGCATCCGCGAGATCGAATTCATCGTGCAGCTGCTGCAGGTGGTGCGCGGCGGCCAGTTCCCCGAGCTGCGCTGCCGGCCCACGCTGGAGGCGCTGCAGCGCATCGCCCGCGCCGGCCTGATGCCCCAGGAAACCGCCCAGGCGCTGGCCGAGGCCTACACCTTCCTGCGCCAGGTCGAGCATCGCATCCAGTATCTGGACGACCAGCAGACCCATGTGCTGCCCACGCGCGACGACGACCTGGCCTGGATCGCCCAGACCCTGGGCCTGGGCACCTGCGCCTTCCTGCACCAGCTGGACGCGCACCGCGAGCTGGTGGCCGAGGAATTCGACACCCTGCTGGGCGGCGCCGGCAAGAAGCAGTGCAGCGGCGGCAGCTGCGGCGGCCCGCGCGCCGGCACGCCGCCGCCACCCGAACTGGAATCGCTGCTGCAGCAGCTGCCCGCCGCCGTGCGCGAGCGGCTGGCCGAATGGCGTACCCACCCGCGCGTGCAGTCGCTCAGCGACGAATCCCGCGAACGGCTGCTGCGCCTGGTGCAGCGCACCGCGCGCTGGCTGGCCGACGGGCGGGTCAACGAAGACGCGGTGGTGCGCCTCATCGGTTGGCTCGAATCGCTGCTGCGGCGCGACATCTACCTGGCGCTGCTGCTGGAGCGCCCTTCGGTGCACGAACACCTGCTGCATCTGCTGGGCGCCGCCAAATGGCCCGCCCGCTACATGCTGCAGCACCCCGGCGTGATCGACGAGCTGGCCGGCGACGCCCTGCTGTCCGAACGCTTCGTGCCGCAGGACTTCGAGCGCGAGCTGGCGCTGCGGCTGGAATCGCTGCGCACCACCGGCGAGGACGACGACGAAACCCTGCTGAACCTGCTGCGCCGCGCCCAGCATGCCGAGACCTTCCGCACCCTGGCGCGCGACGTGGAGCACCGCATCACCGTCGAGCAGGTGGCGGACGACCTCTCCGCCCTGGCCGACAGCGTGCTGCGCGTGACCTCCCAATGGTGCTGGAGCCGGCTGAGGAACCGCCACCGCGAGGTGCCGCAATTCGCCATCATCGGCTACGGCAAGCTGGGCGGAAAGGAGCTGGGCTACGGCAGCGACCTGGACATCGTCTTCGTGTTCGACGACGAGGACGACCGCGCGCCCGAGGTCTATTCCGCCTTCGTGCGCAAGCTCATCAACTGGCTCACGGTGAAGACCGCCGAGGGCGACCTGTTCGAGATCGACACCGCCCTGCGGCCCAACGGCAATTCGGGCCTGCTGGTGACCAGCTTCACCGCCTATGCCAACTACCAGCAGCGGCGCGGCAGCAACACCGCCTGGACCTGGGAGCACCAGGCCATGACGCGCGCCCGCTTCCTGCTGGGCACCGAAGACCTGGCCCCGCCCGGCGCGCTGCCGCTGCTGCAGCCCGAAGGGGCGGGCGAAGCGCCTGCCGGCAGCGGGCTGGGCCTGCGCCAGCGCTTCGACGCGGTGCGCGAGGCCGTCATCACCGCGCCGCGCGACCCCGCCGCGCTGCGCGAGGAGATCGTCACCATGCGCGAGCGCGTGCGTGCCGCCCACCCGGTGCCGGCCGGGCAGTTCGACGTCAAGCACAGCGCGGGCGGCATGGTCGATGCCGAATTCGCCGTGCAGTACCTGGTGCTGTCGCAGTCCGCCGACCACCCCGGCCTGCGCGAGAACCTGGGCAACATCGCCCTGCTGCAGCGCGCCGAAGACGCCGGCCTGCTGCCCCGCGGCGTGGGCGCCGCCGCCGCCGCCGCCTACCGCACGCTGCGCCAGGTGCAGCACCGCGCACGGCTGAACGAGCAGCCCACCCGCGTGGAGCCGGCCCTGCTCGCCACGGAAAGGGAAGCCGTCCTCGCGCTCTGGCAGGCGGTTTTCGCGGCGCGCTGAGCGGCGCCGGGCGCACGCGCCAGCAGGCGGCCGGGGCCTGGACCCCGGAACGCATCGCCCCCAAGCCCTTGAATCGCAAGGGCCCGAAGCTACACAAACCATAGCAAGCCACCGTCTGCACGACGCAGCGCGGTGCCTAGCCGCGCCGGCGCGCGCCGCAGCCGCCGATTTTCCGCATAAGCATGCGCCGAATCCTTTGCTGCATCGGCGCGGCAACAGGGCTTCAATGCACCCCATCCCCCGCCGCGGCGTCCGCGCCGAGGTTTCCTCACATCACACAAGGAAGGTGCATTTCCCATGACCCGCAAGTACAAAGTCGTCGCCGTCTCCGGCAACGTGCAACGCCCCTCCCGCACGCTGGTGCTGGTCGAAGAACTGATCGCCGCGATCAGCGAAGTCCTGCCCGTCGAGGCCCGCACCATCGAGCTCGGCCCGCTGGCGCCGCAGATCGGCGGCGCGCTCTACCGCAACCAGCTCCCGCCCAGCGTGGAGGCGGAACTCGCCGCCATCGAATCGGCCGACCTGCTGGTCGTGGCCAGCCCGGTCTATCGCGGCTCCTACACCGGCCTCTTCAAGCACCTGCTCGACTTCGTCCACCACGAGGCCCTGATCGACGTGCCCGTGCTGCTGGCCGCCACCGGCGGCAGCGACCGCCATGCGCTGGTGATCGACCACCAGCTGCGCCCCCTCTTCAGCTTCTTCCAGGCCCGCACCCTGCCGCTGGGCGTGTACGCATCGGAGCAGGACTTCGACGGCTACGCCATCGGCAGCGACGCGCTGCAGGCACGCATCGCCCTGGCGGTCCAGCGCGCCGTGCCGCTGGTGGGCATCGCGCCGGGCGCAGCCGCGCCCGCGCTGCGCCTGGCCCAGGCGGCCTGATCCGGCCCCTGGCGCTTCTTCCGCATTCCATCCCGCCCGAATCCACGCATCGCCGTCTCCAGGAGCCTCGTCATGAGCCAAGACATCCAAGCCCTCTCTTCGTCCAACCCCGTGAAGTTCGCCTACTGGGTGCCCAACGTCAGCGGCGGCCTGGTGGTCAGCACGATCGCCCAGCGCACCGACTGGAGCCTGGAATACAACCAGCGCCTGGCCCAGGCGGCGGAGCGCGCGGGCTTCGAGTACGCCCTGAGCCAGATCCGCTTCACGGCCGGCTACGGCGCCGAGCACCAGCACGAATCGGTGTCCTTCAGCCAGGCGCTGCTGCACGCCACCACCAAGCTCAAGGTGCTGGCCGCCATCCTGCCCGGCCCCTGGAGCCCCGCCGTGGTCGCCAAGCAGATCGCCACCATCGACCACATCTCGCAGGGCCGCATCGCCATCAACGTGGTGAGCGGCTGGTTCAAGGGCGAATTCCAGGCCATCGGCGAACCCTGGCTGGAGCATGACGAGCGCTATCGCCGCTCGGAAGAATTCATCCGCGCGCTCAAGGGCATCTGGACGCAGGACAACTTCACCTTCAAGGGCGACTTCTACCGCTTCAACAACTACACGCTCAGCCCCAAGCCCGTGCAGAAGCCCCACCCCGAGATCTTCCAGGGCGGCAGCTCGCGCGCCGCGCGCGACATGGCTGCGCGCGTTTCCGACTGGTACTTCACCAACGGCAACACCCCCGAGGGCGTGAAGCAGCAGATCGACGACATCCGCGCCAAGGCGGCCGAAACCGGCCACTACGTGCGCATCGGCATCAACGCCTTCGTCATCGCCCGCGACACCGAGGAAGAGGCCCGCGCCGTGCTCAAGGACATCATCGACCACGCCCACGTCGAAGCCGTCCACGCCTTCGGCGACGCGGCCAAGCAGGCCGGCCGCGCGTCGCCCGAGGGCGAGGGCAACTGGGCCAAGTCCACCTTCGAAGACCTGGTGCAATACAACGACGGCTTCCGCACCAACCTGATCGGCACGCCCCGCCAGGTGGCCGAACGCATCGTGGCGCTCAAGGCCGTGGGCGTGGACCTGATCCTCACCGGCTTCCTGCACTTCATCGAAGAGGTCGAGTACTTCGGCGAGAAGGTGCTGCCCCTGGTGCGCGAACTGGAACTCGAGGCGGACCGCCAGCAGCAGCTGCTGCTGCAGCAGCAACGCCCGCAGCAAGCCGGCGCCGCCTCCCGGGAACCCGCCGAGGCCGTGGCGGCCTGAACGGGCCCCACCGCTTCTCCGCCACCCCGTCCCCAGCAACCCACCCGGCCCCACGGCCCTGGCGCCGCCCACGCCGCCCGCTCCTTCGCAGCGGCGTCGGGCGCAGCCTTGCCCGCCGGAACGCACACACCATGTCCAGCACCACCCTGTTCGAAGGCACGCTGGCGCCCATCGGAGGCGCCGGCACGGCCGAAGGCCGACACACGGCGGCCGTTCGCGGCCGGCCCCCAGCGCCGGCCCGGCAGGACGCCGCGGCCCTGGAGCTGCAAGGCATAGACCTCTCGTTCGGCGGCGTCCACGCGCTGCGCGGCATCGATCTGCGCGTGGCGCCGGGCGAGCTGCGCGCCATCATCGGCCCCAACGGCGCAGGCAAGAGTTCGCTCATCAACGTCATCAGCGGGCTGTACCGGCCGCAGGCCGGGCAGATCCGCATCGCGGGCCGGGCCTTCGCGCAGGTCCCCACGCCCCGGCTGGCGCAGCTGGGCGTGGCCCGCACCTTCCAGAACCTGGCCCTCTTCAAGGGCCTCACCGTGCGCGACAACATCGCGCTGGGCCGCGTGCATGCGGCGCGCGCCGGCTTCGCCGAACAGCTGCTGGGCTGGGGCCGCGCACGGCGCGAGTGGAACGAGGCGCGCGAAGAAGCGCGCGAAGCCATCGCCCTGCTGGGCCTGGCCGCCGTGCAGGACCGGCTGGCCGCAAGCCTCCCCTACGGCCTGCAAAAGCGCGTGGAGCTGGCCCGCGCCCTGGTGGCGCGCCCCGCCCTGCTGCTGCTGGACGAACCCCTGGCCGGCACCACCGTGTCGGAAAAGAACGAGATGGCCGCGCTGATCCGCCTGGCGCGCGACCGGCAGGGCGCGGCCGTGGTGCTGATCGAGCACGACATCGGCATCGTGCTGGGCCTGTCGGACCGTGTGGCCGTGCTGGACTACGGCCGCAAGATCGCCGACGGCACGCCCGCCGAGGTGCAGGCCGACCCGGCCGTGATCGACGCCTACCTGGGCGTGGCGCACGGGCACGAGGAGGCCGAGTGATGACCCAGGGCTTCGACTTCTCCTTCCTCGCCGAAGTGCTGATCGGCGGGCTGCTGTCCGGCGTGATGTATTCGCTGGTGGCCATCGGCTTCGTGCTGATCTACAAGACCTCGGGCGTGCTCAACTTCGCGCAGGGCGCGCAGCTGCTGTTCGCGGCGCTCACCTTCGTGAGCCTGGTCGAGCGCGGCCTGCCCTTCGCGCTGGCGCTGGGCATCACCTTCGCGCTGATGGTGGCGCTGGGCCTGGCCATCGAGCGCGTGGTGCTGCGCCCGCTGGTCAACCAGCCGCCCATCACGCTCTTCATGGCCACGCTGGGCCTCTCCTACGTGATCGAGGGCGTGGCCCAGCTGGTGTGGGGCACGCAGGTGCATTCGCTGGAGCTGGGCGTGGCCGACGAGCCGCTGGAATTCGCCGGCGTGCTGGTCTCCACGTTCGACCTGTTCGCGGCCGGCGTGGCGGCGGTGATGGTGATCGCGCTGTCGGCCTTCTTCCGCTACACCCGCGTGGGCCTGGCCTTCCGCGCCGTGGCCGACGACACCTTCGCCGCGCTGGCCGTGGGCCTGCGCCTGCCGGTGATCTGGGCCACGGTCTGGTCCGCCGCCGGCGTGATCGCGCTGGTGGCCGGGCTGCTCTGGGGCGCGCGGCTGGGCGTGCAGTTCTCGCTGTCGCTGGTGGTGCTCAAGGCCCTGCCGGTGCTGGTACTGGGCGGCTTCGATTCCATCCTGGGCGCCATCGTGGGCGGCCTGCTCATCGGCGCGCTGGAAAAGCTGGCCGAGGTCTATCTGGGACCCTACGTGGGCGGCGGCATCGAAAGCTGGTTCGCCTATGCGGCGGCGCTGCTCTTCCTGCTGGTGCGCCCGGGCGGCCTCTTCGGCCAGCGGCTGGTGGAAAGGGCCTGAAGCCATGGCGACGAATACCGTGCAACGCTCCGACGACACCTCCGCGCGCTGGCCGCTCTGGGCCACGCCCGCCATCGCCCTGGCGCTGGCCTACGGCCTGGTGCCGCTGGTGGCCACCGACTATGTCTTCGACGCGCTGCTGCTGCCCTTCCTCGCGCTGTCGCTGGCCGCCGTGGGGCTCAACCTGCTGACCGGCTACGCAGGCCAGCTCTCGCTGGGCTCGGCCGCCTTCATGGCGGTGGGCGTCTATGCGGCCTACAACTTCCAGCTGCGCATCGAAGGCCTGCCGCTGCTGGCCGCCGTGGCGCTGGGCGGCGTGGCGGCGACGGTGGTGGGCGTGGTCTTCGGCCTGCCCAGCCTGCGCCTGCGCGGCTTCTACCTGGCGGTATCGACGCTGGCGGCGCAGTTCTTCGTGCAGTGGGCGTTGACCAAGTTCGGCTGGTTCAGCAACGACAACCCCTCGGGCGTGATCGACGCGCCGCCGCTCGCCGTGGCCGGCGTGGGCTTCGGCACGCCCGTGGGCCGCTACCTGTTCGCGCTCACGGTGGTGGCCGTGCTCACCGCCCTGGTCTGGCGCGTGACGCGCACGCCCACCGGCCACCACTTCATCGCCGTGCGCGACAACGAGCTGGCCGCCCGCGTGATCGGCGTGCCGGTGCTGCGCGCCAAGCTGCTGGCCTTCGCGCTCTCGTCCTTCGTGATCGGCGTGGCCGGCGTGCTCTGGGGCTTCGTCTATCTGCGCACCGTGGAGCCGGCCGGCTTCAACCTGGACCGCTCGTTCCAGATCCTCTTCATCATCATCATCGGCGGGCTGGCCACGTTGCGCGGCGCCTTCCTGGGCGCTGCCCTGATCGTGCTCTTCCCGCTGCTGCTCTCGCGCCTGGGCAGCCTGCTGCTGGGCCAGTGGTTCGATTCGGGCGTGCTGGAGCTGTGCCAGCGCATCGCCCTGGGCGCGCTCATCGTGGGCTTCCTCATCGCCGAGCCGCGCGGCCTGGCGGCGCTCTGGGAACGGCTGGCCGCCTGGCTGTGTCGCCGGCCCGCTGCCGCCCGCGGCGCCTGAGCCTCCGGCGCCGCCACTTCCTCTCTTCCCTTCTCTTCTCTTTTCCCGTTTCTTTTTCCATCCTTCTTTCGACAGGAGCACATCGCATGTCTTTCGTCCGCCATCTGAAAACCGCCGCGCTGGCCGGCGCCCTCGCGCTGGCAGGCCTGCAGGCCGCGCAGGCCCAGACGGCCGCCCCCGCTGCCGCCGCCAAGGCGTCACAGCAGCAGGAGCAGTTCTTCCCGCTGCAGAGCTACCGCGTGGGGCCCTACGCTGCCGGCGGCACGGGCTTCTTCGGCGGCTTCATCGACTACCTGAACCTCATCAACACGCGCGACGGCGGCGTGGGCGGCGTCAAGCTGACCTGGGAGGAAGGCGAGACCCAGTACGAAGTGGAGCGCGGCGTGGAGGTCTATGAACGCCTGAAGAACCGCCCCGGCATCGCCGCGTGGAACCCGCTGTCGGTGGGCATCGCCTACGCGCTGATCGACCGCGTGACGGCCGACAAGGTGCCCCTCATCACCATCAACCACGGCCGCACGGACACCACCGACGGCGCCGTGTTCAAGTACATCTTCCCGCTGCTGGTCAACCCGTACAGCGAGACCTCGGGCATCGTGAACTACCTGGGCACCAAGGTGGGCGGCCTGGACCAGCTCAAGGGCAAGAAGATCGTGGTGCTCTACCACGGCTCGCCCTACGGCAAGGAAACCATCCCGATCTACGAGCTGCTGGCCAAGAAGTACGGCTTCACGGTGCAGCAGATCGAGGTGCCCCACCCCGGCAACGAGCAGCAGTCGCAGTGGCTGACGATCCGCCGCGCCAAGCCCGACTTCGTGGTGCTGCGCGGCTGGGGCGTGATGAACCCGGTGGCGCTCAAGACGGCGCAGAAGACCGGCTTCCCGGTGGACCGCATCGTGGGCAACATCTGGTCCAACTCGGAAGAGGACGTGATCCCGGCCGGCGACGCCGCCAAGGGCTACGTCGCCATCGGCTCGGTGGCGCCCGGCACGCAGTACCCGGTGCTGCAGGAGATCATCAAGACCGTCTACGACGCGGGTAAGGGCAACCTGGAAGACAGGAAGCGCATCGGCACCGTCTATCACAACCTGGGCGTGGTCAACGGCATCCTGAACGTGGAAGCCATCCGCATCGCGCAGGCCAAATTCGGCAAGCGCACCCTGACCGGCGACGAGGTGCGCTGGGGCCTGGAGAACCTGAAGCTCGACCAGGCCCGCGTCGCCGCCCTGGGCGCCAAGGGGCTCTTCCACTCCATCAACGTGAGCTGGGACAACCACGAAGGCGAGGGCTACGTCGCCTTCCAGCAATGGGACGGCAAGCAGTGGAAGCAGGTCTCCGACTGGATCGCGCCGGACTGGAAGCTGCTGCGCCCGATCATCGACAAGTCGGCCCTGGCCTATGCCAAGGAAAAGAACATCAAGGTGCGCAAGAGCATCGACGACTGAACGGTTCCACACCCAGACAGGAGCGACACCATGACCGACACCTACCGCGCCCCCTCTCCCTCCATCCTCGGCCCGGCCTACGAGGCCATCGCCGCCAAGTACCGCCCCATCTTCGCCCGCATCCAGGCCACGGCGCTGGAGCGCGAGCAGCAGCGCCGCCTGGGCCACGACGCCATCCAGTGGCTGAAAGATGCGCGCTTCGGCGCCCTGCGCGTGCCCGTGGAGCACGGCGGCGACGGCGCCACGCTGCCGCAGCTCTTCCAGTTGCTGGTGGAGCTGGCCGAGGCCGACTCCAACATCGTGCAGGCGCTGCGCGGGCACTTCGCCTTCGTCGAAGACCGCCTGAACGCGCCGCGCGATGCAGCCACCGCCGTCTGGCTGCGCCGCTTCGCCGAAGGCGACCTGGCCGGCAACGCCTGGACCGAGGTGGGCAACGTGGCCATCGGCGACGTCATCACCCGCGTCACGCAGAAAGGAGACGGCCGCTGGGTGGTCAACGGCCGCAAGTTCTACAGCACCGGCAGCATCTTCGCGGACTGGATAGACCTCTACGCCCGCCGCGACGGCCCGGGCGACGGCACCGGGCTGGACGTGATCGCCGCCGTGCGCGCGCGCCAGCCCGGCGTGACGCACCACGACGACTGGGACGGCTTCGGCCAGCGCACCACGGGCAGCGGCACCTCCGTCTATCAGGACGCCGAGGTCGAGCCCGAGAACATCTTCCGCTTCGACACCCGCTTCAAGTACCAGACGGCCTTCTACCAGCTCTTCCACCTGGCCACGCTGGCCGGCATCGCCCGCGCCATCACGCGCGACGCCGCCGCCCAGGTGCGCGGGCGCAAGCGCATCTTCAGCACCGGCAACGCGCCCAGCGTGGCGCAGGACGCGCAGGTGCTGCAGGTGGTGGGCGAGGTCTCCTCCATCGCCTATGCCGCCGAGGCCACCGCCGTGCGCGCCGCCTTCGCCGCCCAGCGCGCCTACGACGCGCACTGGAACGGCACGCCCGAAGAGGAACGCCAGGCCAACATCGAAGCCGAGCTGGAATCCGCCCAGGGCCAGGTGGTGCTGAGCGAAGCCGTGCTGCGCGCCGCCGGCCAGTTCTTCAACGGCCTGGGCGCATCGGCCGCCAGCAGCGCCCAGTCGCTGGACCGCCATTGGCGCAACGCACGCACCGTGGCATCGCACAACCCCGTGATCTACAAGGCGCGCATCGTGGGCGACTGGGAAGTCAACGGCACCGAGCCGCCCTACGTCTGGCAGATCGGCGCCGGCCCCGGCCGCCCCGCCGCAGCGGGCACCGACGCGGCCAGCGCCACCGATGCCGCCAACGCGGAACAGGCCCGGCCGCTGGCCCGGGTCGCCTGAAGGCAGGCCCGCCATGGCCGCAGCACCCGACGCAACCGGCTTCGCCGGCACCGGCACCACGCCGCTGCTCTCAGTGCAGGCCGCGCACGCGGTCTATCAGGGCGCCATCGCCGCGCTGCACGGCGTCAGCTTCGACGTGCAGCCCGGCGAGATCCACGCCCTGCTGGGCGCCAACGGCGCCGGCAAGTCCACCACGCTCAAGGCCGTGTCGCACCTGCTGCCGGCCGAGCGCGGGCAGCTCACCGCCGGCCGCATCACCTATGCCGGCCAGGACGTGGCCCAGGCCAGCCCCGCCGCCCTGGTGCGCGCCGGGCTGGTGCAGGTGCTGGAAGGCCGGCACTGCTTTCCCAGCCTGTCGGTGGAAGAAAACCTGATCACCGGCGGCCTGGGCCGCAGCGCGCGGCGCGCCGAAATCGCCGACGGGCTGGAGCGGGTCTATGCCGTCTTCCCGCGCCTGAAGGACCGGCGGCGCAGCGCGTCGGGCCTCACCTCGGGCGGCGAACAGCAGATGACCGCCATCGGCCGCGCGCTGATGTCGCGCCCGCGCCTTTTGGTGCTGGACGAGCCCTCCATGGGCCTGGCGCCCCTGATGGTGCAGGACATCTTCCGCCAGCTGCGCCGCCTGAACCGCGAAGAGGGTCTGGCCATCCTGGTGGCCGAGCAGAACTCCACCGTGGCCCTGCGCTACGCCGACCGCGCCACCGTGCTGGAAGCCGGCCGCAGCGTGCTGGGCGGCACCGCGCAGGCGCTGCGCGAGCGCGAAGACATCCGCCACTTCTATTTCGGTAAGAGCGTGCAGCAGGAAAAGCTGCAGCAGCAAGAGGCTCTCGCGGCCTGACCGGCGAGCCCCGCATGCCACCCACCCACGCATCCACCCATCCATCCATGCATCAACCAGGAGGAGGTACCAGCCCATGACCACCAACATCACCACCGCAGAAGCGCTGCGCCGGACGCTGTGGCAACACCAGCCCCTGCCCGCCAGCCCCGAAGCCTGGCTGGCCCGCGCCGCCGAAGTCTCCGCCATCCTGGCGACAGACCAGGTCGCACGCGACCGCGCCCAGGCCGTGCCGCATGCCGAAGTGCAGCTGCTCAAGGACTCCGGCCTCACCCTGCTGCTGGGCCCCGTGGCCCACGGCGGCGGGGGCCAGCGCTGGGAAACGGCCTACCACGTCGTGCGCGAAGTGGCGGCCGGCGACGGCTCCATCGGCCAGCTGCTGGCGTACCACTACCTCTGGGCCTGGGCCGTGCGCCTGGTCGGCACGCCCGAACAGATCGACGCGGTGGAAGCGCTCTACACCAGCGGCAACCTCTTCTTCGGCGGCGCCGTGAACCCGCGCGACGGCGACCTGGTCATCACCGAAATCGACGGCGGCAGCAAGCTGCGCTACAACGGCCGCAAGAGCTTTTCCACCGGTTCCAAGGTGTCGGACCTCACCGTGCTCGAAGGCGTTCTGCAGGGCACGGACAAGCACATCTTCGCCATCGTGCCCTCCAAGCAGAACGGCATCCAGTACCACGGCGACTGGGACCACCTGGGCCAGCGCCTCACCGAATCGGGCGGCGTCACCATCACCGATGTGGACGTGGACTGGAGCGGCGCGGCCGGCTACGTGGACAAGGTCTATACCCAAGGCCGCCCCTATGAAACCCTGAACCTGCCGGCCATCCAGCAGCTCTTCACCGAGTTCTACCTGGGCATCGCCCGCGGCGCCCTGCGCACCGCCGCCGCCTACACCCGCGCCAAGACCCGCCCCTGGCCCTACGGCGGCGACAACAAGGCCAGCGCCACCGAGGAGTGGTACATCCTGGAAGCCTACGGCAGCCTGCAATCCCGCCTCTGGGCCGCCGAAGCCCTGGCCGACGCGGCCGGCGCCGAACTGGCCCGCCTGCTCCATGCCGACCGGGGCAGCGTGACCGCCCAGCAGCGCGGCGAAGTGGCCGTGCGCGTGGCCGCCGCCAAGCAGGTGGCCGTGGACGTGGGACTGGAGATCGGCAACCGCGTGTTCGAAGTGACCGGGGCGCGCGCCACCTCCAACGCCGTCGGGCTGGACATCTTCTGGCGCAATATCCGCACGCATTCGCTGCACGACCCGGTCGCTTACAAGCGGCGGGAGGTGGGGGAATATGCGTTGCTGGGAAGGGTGCCGGAAGCGAGTTGGTATACGTGAAGGTGGAGTTGGGAGGCCAACGGGCGGCGAAGTCTCCATGCTGCCCTGGTTCTGCTTGGATGCCGTGTCCAAGAACCCCAATTCGCGCTTAGAACCTCGGGCATTGAGCGCTGCGCAGCACCTCCGTGGGTGGTCTTGCAGCGCTGTTTTGCCCGCGTGGATCAGTCACCGGCAAGGCCGGCAGCTCGTGCTGAGCGGCCTGTACGACAAGGCCACTCAGAATCTGTAATTGAAGTACGTCTCCAACGTCGTGAAGTCGCGATTCATTCCAAAGGCTTGACGCGCAGCTGCCTTGGGCTTGGCACGGTTGAGCGAGATAGAAACGTACCAATCGGGTGTTGGCGTCCAATCCAGATAGATCGCAAACTCGTCCGCGAAACGCCGGTCGCTTACAGGAATTCCATTGTAGTTGGGCTTGTCAAGCCAGAACTGATAGTAGATGCCCCCGAGCGTCAGCGTCTCGTTCAGCTGCATCTTGAGAGAGTATTGCTGCACTCGTTCGTTGCTGTTGAAGAGCAAGTAGTTGCCCACAATATCCCCGACCAGCCACGTGCTCCAACCCGTAAAGCCCTTGCTCAGGGCATCCCAGTCCTGACGTTTATTATCGGCAGGGTTCCCGTCGCCAGAAAAACGGGTACGGCGGAAGCTCAGCACGGGCTTGAGCGGCAGGTTGTCGAACGCGTAATCCATCTGCCCATACCAGGCGCTGGCGTCATAGGTGATTCCGCCGCCACTGCCACGCTGGATCGCGTACTCGGCATTGATCGTGAGCGCGGGAATGCTGGGAATCTTTCCTTGCAGTGCGCGCAAGTTGTAGACCTCCATGCCATCCCGCTGAACCCTGCCGCCGCTGGGTGCGTTGACCTTGAGGGCCATAGCGCCCAGGGTGACGTGTCCGTCGAAATCGAAATCCAGGTTGCCGCCGCTCAATCGGAAATTGCCGAAATTCTCATCGGACTTGAGCGAGAAGGCCTGCGTCTTCAGCACTCCGCCGTCCCAGGCCAGCACTGCGGAATCCTTGAAGGCCGAGCGCGGGCTCAGGAAGTAAGCTCCGCCCTTGAAGATGTCGAGGTGGCCGTCCATGACGATGAAGCCCGTTCCCACCATGAAGTTCTGCCGGCCGGCGGTGAGCTTCCAGTTGCCCGCACGCACGCCGGCGTAGAGTTCCTCGGTGGCGACGCGGCCGTCAGAGCTGCGCGTGAAGCCGCCGGCGTCGCCGTCGCCGAATGTCTTCGCCCCTATCGCCGAAGCTCCAGCCAGCAGTTCCACCTCGGGACGCAGCATGTAGTTGAGCGTCAGGGATGGCTTCAGGAAGGCTTCCTGCCAATTCACATAGGGACCGCCGTTTTCAGCGCTTCGCACATCGATTCGGCCGCTGCCGAAGTTGACGTTGCGGGCATTCACGTAACTCGCTCCGGCAGCCAGGCCGAACTCGCCCTTGAGATCACCCATCTCGAAGCCGTAGCCCGCCATGGCCGACTGGGCCATCCAGGGGAAGCTGAGAGCCATCAGGGTGTGTGACAGTCTTTTTTGCTTGATAGAAGTCATGAAACCGCCTCAATCGTCGTGTCTAAGTGGAAACAGAGGATGAACAGCCAGCCGGGAAAACGCTGGCCATGGAATCGCCTTACGAACGCGCAAGTGCCATCGCAGCCATCGGTCTCAGATGGGATATGTCTGCGGACCAGACTGCAGCGTGACGCTGCAGAGATCGGTGAATTCGTGGAGGCCCGCTGCTCCGCCAAAACGTCCCCAACCACTCGCCTTGACTCCCCCCATGGGCAGTTGCGGTTCGTCGTAGAGGGTCGCACCGTTGATGTGGCAAGCGCCGCTTTGAAGACTGCGGGCCACGCGCATGGCGCGAGGCATGTCGCGGCTGAAAACCGCCGCCGTCAGACCATATTCGCTGTCGTTGGCCACGCGTATCGCTTCGTCATCGTTGGCCACCCGAAGAATGGAGACCACCGGTCCGAAAGATTCCTCTCTATAGAGACGCATGCGGGGATCGACACGATCGACGATGCAAGGCTGCATGCAAGCGCCCTCCACTGCGAGGTCTACCGGCAGCTCAGCGCCCAGCTCCAATGCGTTGACAACCAATGCCTGCACGCGCTGGGCCGCCCTCGAGCTCTCCAGCAAGCCCAGCACGGCACCTGGTGTGCCGGGCGGGCCGGCTTTCAGTGAGCGGGCTTTGCTTGCGAGCTTGGCCACCAGTTCGTCAGCCACCGCATCGGCCACCACCACGCGTTCGGTGGACATGCATATCTGGCCTTGATTGAGAAAGGCCCCGAAAGCGATGGCGGCCACGGCAGCATCCACATCGGCGTCATCGAGCACCAGCAGGGGCGCCTTGCTGCCAAGCTCCAGGAGCGAGGGTTTCAGATGCTCGGCCGCGTGGTGCGCAATGATTCGCCCGACTGCGGCCGAACCCGTGAAATTCACGCGCCGCACGGCAGGAGCGGCGATCAGCCGCTCGACCAGCGCAGGCGCATCGGCAGGCGCGTTTGTCAACACGTTGACCACACCGTTGCCCAAACCCGCCTCGTGCATGGCGCGGCCCACCAGCGCATGCGTGGCCGGGCACACCTCCGAGGCCTTGAGCACCACGGTATTGCCGCAGGCCAGCGCAGTAGCGATCGCACGCACAGCCAGGATGACCGGCGAGTTCCAGGGCGCGATGCCCAGCACCACGCCGCACGGCCTGCGCACAGACAGCGTCATGGCGTCGGACAGATCCGAGGCCACGACGGTCCCGCTGACCTGCGTGGCCAGCGAGGCCGCCTCGCGCATCATGTTGGCCGCATAGCTGGCGTTGAACCCCATCCAGTCGGCGGTGGCGCCCGTCTCGGCCACGCCGGCCTCGATGAAATCGGGTATGTGCGCTTCCAGTGCGTCGGCGGCTTGGAGCAGCCGCTTGCGCCGCACGCTCGCGCCCAGTGCCGACCACGAGGCAAAGGCGCCGGCAGCCGCTTCCACCGCGGCGTCGGCATCGGCCAAGCTAGCGGCAGCGGCCTGAGTCACCAACGCGTTCGATGCGGGGCCCAAACGCTCGAAGGTGCGGCCGTCACTGGCGCCAGAAAAGGTGCCGCCGATATACAAGGGTATGGTTTGAGGCGTCTTTTGCACGATGTCTTCCTCTTTGTGCCGTGGTGGAATCAGTCGTTGGCCAGCGCCGCTGCCACCTCGGCGGCAACGCGTTCGCCGGATTGCAGCGCGCCTTCCATGTAGCCGCTCCATTCGGTGGCGGTTTCCGTGCCTGCCCAGTGCAGCCGCCCGACAGGTTCGCGCACCGCACGGCCGTAGGACGTCCAGGCCCCCGGCGGCAGGTAGCCGCCATAGGCGCCCCGGGTATAGGGCTCTTCTGCCCAATCCTGTTCGACGTACTGCGTGTAGTTGGCTACCCCTTCGCCGAAGTAGCGGCGCATGCAATCCACCACCATGCCCCGTCGCTGTGCCGCGTCACGCTGGCCCCATTCGCGGCCGGCATCGGCTTCGAGAAAGCCAACCAGGACGCCTGCCGAGCCGTCGGCCGGCGAGTTGTCATAGGTCAGGCTGATGGGCAATTCCTGCGATGAGGCCAGGCCGGAAAGTCCCTGGTCGCGCCAGAAAGGGCGGTCGTAGACCAGCATGGTCTTGATCACCGATCCCATGGCCGCGCGCTGCGTGTACTGGTCTCGCAGGCCCGGCAAGGCAGGGGCGTAGGTCAGACGACCAGCCAGTGTCGGCGGCAGCGTCACGATTGCGCGGCGAGCGCGCATCCGCAGGCCGCGTGCGTGGACCACGACGCCACCGGCATGTTGTTCGATGGACACGACGGGCGCGTTGCAGATGACGCGCTCGCCCAGCGCCTGCGCCATGCGGATCGGGAGTTGCTGCGCCCCTTCCACGAAGCGCAGTTCCTGCGCGCCGCCGTGCGTATTGATCAGGTTGTCTATGCCGCCCGCTGCACTCACGTAGAAGAGGAAATGCAGCAGCGACAGATCATGCGCCTCGATCGAGAACACCGATAACGCGATGTAAGCCAACGCATCACGTGCAGCCTTGCTGGGAACATGCTCGCGCAGCCACGATGCATAGGTTTGCCCGTCCAGCAGGCGGGCATCTTCTGCCGCCCACGGCCGCTGTGGATCGATGGTACGGCGCAGCTGGTCGAGCGCCTCCATCGCTCTGTCGATGTCTTGCTGGGTAGAGGCGTCGACTTCGGGAAACAGTCCGGGACGGCGCCGCACCTGGCCGTCGATCAGGAATACGGAGTCTCCCTCCACGTAGGTCGGAAACAGCGTCAGCCCATGGGTCCTTGCCGCATCCAGCACGCGCTGATGCATGGATCCGACCCATTGGCCACCGAGGTCGATCGTCGCACCGCAATCCAGGCGTTGACTCAGCAACCGTCCGCCGATGCGGTCACGCGCCTCGAGAACGTGGCAGTTCAGGCCGGCAGCGGCCAGCCGCTCGGCCGCGCGCAGACCGGCCAGTCCTGCGCCGATGACGGCGACGTCGCAATCGATGTCTTGGATGGAAAGAGTGGATGACATGGCAAAGACTCCAGAAGGCTTAAACGTTGCTCAAGTGGTTGAATGAAGGCGCTTTGAAAGGGCTCAGCCGTTGGGCTGCCAATGTGGCGAAACGCAGCGGCGTGCGGTCCTCCGCCAATGGCCCGACGACCTGCACCCCTGCGGGCAATCCCTGCACGAGATGCCCGGTGGGCATGGCCGTGGCAGGCAGGTTCGCCACGGTGACCAGCCCCGGCCACGAGAGGTTGTCGAGATAGGGATGCGGTGCGCCGCTGACGTCTATCCGGCGCTGCAACTGTGCGGCGGGGCCGTGCCCGCCAAGATGGTCGTGAGAGAACGCCACCGTGGGCGTAACGGGGCAGATCAGCACGTCGAAGTCCCGGAAGAATGCTCGCCAGGCCTGGCCCAGGTGCGCCCGCGCCGCTTGTACGGTGGGCGATAGATGGCCATTGCCGCGTACGTAGCGCGACAGCTCATCGGCGTAGGGGACGGGGCCGGCTGCGCGCACCTGCCGTTCAAAAGACGCGAGGGCCTCGGCGGTCATTCGGCTGCCGATGACGCCAAACAGCGTTTCCAGGTAGGTGTCGTGCGACCCGACGGGATCGATGACCGGGCGGGCCGTAGCGTCCACCTGTACTCCCACTCGGCGCAAGTCGTCCACATAGTCCAGGATCGCGCCACGGTAGTGGTCGTCCAAGGGATAAGCGTCGAGCCACAGTGCAACGCGAAAATCCTCCAACCTGTCATGCCGTGCTGGCGGCAGCGGATCGACACCTCCCTGATCATGCAGGCCCAGCAGCACATCGAGCGCCAGCGACAGATCGGCCGGGTCGCGCGCCAATGGGCCGATGACGCTCAGCTCTGAACCTCGCGTGCCGTGCGGAGATGGCGGTATGTGGCCGGCCGCCGGCAACAGCCCATGCGTGGTCTTGTGGCCATAGACCCCGCAGAAGTGGGCCGGGCACCGAATCGAGCCGCCGATATCGCTCCCTAGCTCCAGAGGCGTCAAGCCGGCCGCCAGTGCCGCCGCGGATCCGCCGGAGGAGCCTCCGGGAGTGCGCGCCGGGTTCCATGGATTGCGGGTGGTGCCATAGAGGTCGTTATAGGACTGATGGTCGCCACAGGCTTGAGGCACGTTGGTTTTGCCGTAGATCACAGCACCTGCCCTGCGCAGGCGGCCAACCGTCAAGGCATCGGACGCCGGCCGATGGCCCGCCAGGTTCGTAAGGCCGCAAGTCGCCCCCATGCCAACGACCTCGAAAGAGTCTTTGATGGTCATCGGCAGCCCTGCGAGCACGCCCGGACTGGCGCCGCGTGCGCGAGCTTCGTCGATACCCCTGGCCGTTGCCAGTGCTTCATCACGGTTCTGGTCCACCACGATGTTGAGTTCTGGGTTCAGCCGGTCGGTACGCGCCCAATGCGAACGCAGCAGCTCCTCCGCGCTGATGCGCCGTTGTTCGAGCGCCTCCAGCATGGCGTGCGCCGAACCCGACAGCAGAGCATCGTTGCCAACCGACAGGTGGGAAGGCGCAGCTGCTGAAGTTTGGGATGAAGTCATAAGTTTTTCGGGTAGAAGACGGGAGATTCGGAGAGGCACACGTGCTTTCAGAGGTCGAGCCTGGTGCGTCCCTTGGTGCGCAGCCATGCGCCATAGATCAGACCGATCGATAGCCAAACCAGACCGACTTCGACAGCGGTGCGATGCATGCCCGAGAAGACCGCCAGCACGATGACAATGCCGATGACCGGCACCAGCACGTGCGGCACGATGCGGCGTTGTGGATTGCGCAAGCCCAGCCGAACCAGCACCGACAGGTGCAGCAGCACAAAGGCCGAAAGCGCACCGAAATTGACGAATGAGGCCAGCAAGTCGATGTTGTCGAGCAATACCAGTGCGACCAGCAGCGACAGTGCCGTCGAGACGACCATGGCTACGTGGGGTGTGCCGTGCTTCGGATGAATCCGCGCGAACAGAGCGGGCAACTGATGGTCGCGACCCATGGCGAACAGCACGCGAGCGACGCCCACCTGCATGGGCAGCGCGTTGGCAAAGCCGACCGTGATGGCCAGGAGCCATGCCAGCGCCACTGCCGACCAAGGGCCGATCTGAGCCGCCAGCAACTCGAAGATGGCTGCGGCTGGATCGTGGATCTCGACCCCGTGCAGAAGATTGCCGAGCACCCACGTAGTCACGAAGAAGACCAAAGCACAGATCAGCAGCACCCGCATGATGGCTCGGCCGATGAGCTTCGGGTCGTCGCTGCGCACTTCCTCCGACAGTGTCGATATGGCGTCGAAACCAAGGAAGGAGAGCACGCAGATCGACGTGGCGGTGAACACCTTGGCGGGATCGAATGCCGTGGCGCTGTAGATCGGTGCCAGCGTCAATCCCCCCGTACCCTTGCCGTGATAAAGCGCCCATACGGACAAGCCCAATACACCAGCGACGATGAAGCACTGGGCGATGACCGAGAGCAGGCTCACGCGCGTCGTGATGGTGACGCCGAACCAGTTGATTACGAAGGACACGCCGACGAGAATGACCAGCCAGGTGGAACGGTCGATGCCGGGCATCAACGTTTGCACGCTCACTGACATGAGCGTGAAGACCAAGGCCGGAATCAGCAGGTAGTCCAGCAGGATGAGCCATCCGGCGATGAAGCCCGGCAAGGCCCCCAGGCTATGGCGCGCGTAGCCGTAGACGGAGCCAGCTTGAGGCACGATCTCACCCATCACCGCGTAGCTCTTGGCGGTGAGGTACATGCACAAGGCGCCCAGCAGATAGGCCAGCGCCACCAGTCCGCCGGAGGCCTCCCAAACGAAGCCCAGCGTGGTCATCGGCGTGATCAAGGCGATATAGGCCAAGCCATATGCGACAAGGTCGCGCAGACCCAGCGTGCGCTTGAGGCCGCTTGGCGACGGCTGATCTGACCGATCTGTTCCGGCATTGGATAAAGACGTGCTCATGGTGTTGCTCCTAATGAAGACGAGGCAGTCCGGCCGGTCGCGCGGCTGCGCCATCGGCTGCTGCAAATCACAAGAAAATCGGGACAGGCGCTGCGCGCGGGCGCAGCGACCCCTGGCCCGCTGCGTGGCGGCAGCGGGGTGACTCGGCGTGGCTCAGGAAGGCGGGCCGCTTCCGCGGCGCGCTCAGAAGGGAGGAGTGATCATGGGGATCGCTTGCCTCCGGTTGTCTTGGCGTTAGCGACGGCATCGGCCTGCAATGCCGCGTCGAGGTCGGACTGCACCTTGGCGGTCATCTTCTCGAGTGCGCCTTCGAAGATCTCGCGTTCGTGCGGTGTCAGCACGGACAGCATGCCCTCGATCCCCGTACGCGCGATGGCGCTGGCGGTGCGTGCCGCGGTTTGACCTTTACGCGTGAGCCGAAGGCCGATCTGGCGAGCATCGCGCGCGTCAGCGCGACGTTCAGCCAACCCCAGCTGGCAGAGCTGCGTGACCCCCTTGGAAACCAGAGTCCGTTCCAGGAAGGACCTCGCCACCAATTCGCTGACACTCAGGCCGGGATGCTCCTGGATCAGGAGCAGTAGCCGAACCTCTCGAAGGGTGAGCCCCAGCGCAGCCTCGTGACTGCGCGAACCCAGCTGCTTGGCCATGCTGTTGAGCGCATCCAGCCGCAGAGTCATATAACCGGATGGGGACGTGCTCGGGATTTTCTCCGTCATCCTATCGACCTCCGCGCCACTCTGGGTGGCTGATCATTTACGTGAAAAATGCACATATATCCACGATTGAGCAAGTTCGGTGCCAGCATTTCCAGGCAGAAGAACCCGGCAATAGCACGGTATGCAGGCCATGGAGCACAACAGTAGTGCACGCAGGCATTGGGCCATGAGCCAATAGCGTGAAATTTGCACATATTTGGCGATAGGAGCGGTGCCGATGTTCAGTGGTGGAATTTCTCTCGCCGCACGTGGTCTGCATGCTCCGGAAGCATGCTGCACGTTCTCGCACAGCTTGTGGACCTGCTCACGCCCTTGCTCGTCAGCCCCACTGAGCAAAGGTCATGACCCGCTCCAATGGGCACGCCACAAGGGATGTGGCCCCAAGCACCTCAGCCGCCGTCCTCCGGCAGCCCCCAACAAATCCCGCATATCCATACACCAATTCCTTAGCACCACGCCGCAGCGTCCCGGTCTCCAATCCATGCATGACCGCACGACCCGCACTGCTGCAGCAAGGCCTGCCCGACACCCCCACCGACGTGGCGCGCATCGCCACCGATGCCGACGCCATCGACGCCGCGCACCGGCTGGCGGCTGAATTCGCGCCCGGCGCCTCCGAACGCGACCGCGAGCGGCGCCTGCCCTGGGACGAGCTGACGCGCTGGTCCGCCAGCGGCCTGGGCGCCATCACCGTGCCGTGCAGCCATGGCGGGGCGCAGGTCTCCTACGCCACGCTGGCCGAGGTGTTCGTGATCCTCAATGCGGCGGACTCGTCCCTGGGGCAGATTCCGCAGAACCATTTCGGCGTGCTGGGCGTGCTGCACGAGCTGGGCACGCCCGCGCAGAAGGAGCGCTTCTATGCCGAGGTGCTGGCCGGCCGGCGGCTGGGCAATGCCGGGCCGGAGCGCAAGGCCGACGGCGCCGCCACCACGCTGCACGGCGCCACGCGGCTGCGCACCACGCCGCAGGGGCAGCTGGTGCTGACGGGCAAGCGCTTCTATTCCACCGGCGCGCTGTTCGCCCACCGCATTCCCGTGCGCGCGACCGACGACGCGGGCCGCAGCGTGCAGGTGTGGGTGCCGCGCGAGGCGCCGGGCCTGGCCGTGGTGGACGACTGGGACGCCTTCGGCCAGCGCACCACCGCCAGCGGCACGGTGGTGTTCGACGACGTGCCGGTCGATGAGGCCGATGTGCTGCCCCTCTGGCAGCTGGCCGACCGGCCGGGGCTCTGGGGCCCCACCTCGCAGCTGCTGCAGGCGGCCATCGACCAGGGCATTGCCGAGGCGGCGGTGGCCGACGCGCAGCGCTTCGTGCGCGAGCGCGCCCGGCCCTGGGTGGATTCGGGCGTGCAGCACGCGCATGACGACCCCTATCTGATTGCAGACGTGGGCCGGCTGCAGATCGACCTGCACGCCGCGCGCGAGGTGCTGCGTGACACGGGCTTGCTGTTCGACGAACTGGCCGCGCGCGCCGCTGCGGCCGGCGGTGGATACACCGCCGAGGACAGCGCCCGCGCCTCGGTCGCCGTGGCCGAGGCCAAGGTGCTGACCACCCGCATCGCGCTGGAGGCCAGCGAAAAGCTGTTCGAGCTGGCGGGCTCTTCCGCCACGCGCGCCGCGCACAACCTGGACCGCCACTGGCGCAATGCCCGCGTCCACACGCTGCACGACCCGGTGCGCTGGAAGCTGCACCTCATCGGCAACCACCTGCTGAATGGGGTGCATCCCCGGCGCCATTCCTGGAATTGAGAGCGGCTCCAAGCCCCCCGCCAGCCCCGCCCTCCCGAACAGACCGATACCGAGACCCGAGCATGTCCTTGCTGCCCCCCGCATCCCCCGCCAGCGCCCTCTTCACCGCCGCCCCGGTGCCGCCCGTAGAGGCCGCGCCCGCCCCGCCCCCGGCCGGCAGGCCGCAGCGCATCGCCAGCGATGCCGAGGCGCTGGCCGCCGCCCAGCGCTTTGCCGAACACGTCGCGCCCGATGCGGCCCGGCGCGACCGCGAGCGGCTGCAGCCCTGGGCCGAGCTGGACGACTTCGTCGCCAGCGGGCTCTGGGCCATCACCGTGCCGCGCGAACACGGCGGACCGGGCGTTTCGGCCGGCACGCTGGCCGAAGTGATCGCGCGGGTGAGCGCGGCCGATGGCTCGCTGGGCCAGATTCCGCAGAACCATTTCTATGCGCTGGAGGTGCTGCGCGTGGGCGGCAGCGATGCGCAGAAGCGCTTCTTCTACAGCCGCGTGCTGGCGGGCGAGCGCTTCGGCAACGCGCTGGCCGAGATCGGCCACAAGGACTTCCAGCGCCGCACGCGGCTGGTGCCTGATGGCGCAGGGGGCTTGCGCGTCATCGGCCGCAAGTTCTACTGCACCGGCGCGCTCTACGCGCACTGGATTCCCACGCTGGTGGTCGCCAAGGAGGCGGACGAGCGCGAAGTCACCTACCTGGCCTTCGTGCCCCGCAACGCGCCGGGCGTGCGCATCACCGACGACTGGGACGGCTTCGGCCAGCGCGTGACGGGCAGCGGGTCGGTGGAGTTCGACAACGTGGCCATCGAAGCCGGCTGGGTCGTGCCCTTCCTCACCTCGTTCGAGCGGCCCACGCCCATCGGCCCGCTGGCGCAGCTGCTGCACGCGGCCATCGACCTGGGGCAGGCCCGCGCGGCGCTGGCCGCGACGCTGCCCTTCGTGCGCGAGCACGCCCGGCCCTGGATCGACGCGCAGGTGGACCGCGCCGCCGACGACCCGCTGCTGGTGCTGCAGGTGGGCGAGATCGCGGTGCGCGTGCGCGCCGCCGAGGCCCTGGTGCGCCGCGCCGCCCGTTTCGTGGATGCGGCCCAGGCCGAGGCCACCGAGCGCAGCGTGGCCGAGGCCTCCGTGGCCGTGGCCGAGGCGCGCGCACTCACCACCACGGCGTCGCTGGATGCAGGCAGCCGGCTGTTCGAGCTGGGCGGCACCTCCGCCACCACGGGCCGCCAGGGCCTGGACCGCTTCTGGCGCAACGCCCGCACGCACACGCTGCACGACCCGGTGCGCTGGAAGTACCACGCGGTGGGCAACTTCCACCTGAACGGCCGCCACCCGCCGCGCCACGGCGCGCTCTGACCGGGCACCGCCCTTTTCCCGCTTCTTTCCCGCCCGTTCCCTTTTCGCTATCGCCCAGACCATGACACCCCGCATCGCCACGTTCCTGCAACGACTCTTCATCGCCCTCGCCGGCGCCGCCCTGCTGGCCGGAGGCGCCCTGGCCAAGCCGCTCAAGATCGGCGTGGTGCCGGGCATCTTCGCCGACTCGGTCGAGGTGGCCGCCAAGGAGGCCAAGGCCCGGGGCCTGGACGTGCAGGTGGTGGAGTTCACCGACTGGACCACGCCCAACGTGGCGCTGCAGGCCGGCGACATCGACCTGAACTACTACCAGAACAGCAACTACCTAGCCAATGCGGTGCGCAGCCAGGGCTTCGGCTTCGTGAGCGTGCAGCCGGGCATCCTCTCGTACCTGGGCCTGTATTCCACGCGCCATGCCTCGCTGGCCCAGGTGCCGCAGGGCGCCAAGGTGGCGATCGCCAGCGACCCGGTGAACATCGGCCGCGCGCTGCGCCTGCTGCAGCATGCCGGCCTGATCACGCTGCGCCCGGACACGGGCCTGCTGGGCACGCTGGCCGACATCCGCTCCAACCCGAAGAACCTGCAGTTCATCGAGGTCGAAGGCCCGCAGCTGGTGCGCGCCGCGCAGGACGTGGAACTGGCCCAGGGCTTCCCGTACTTCATCATTCCGTCGAAGGCCTTCGACGCCACCAAGGCGCTGGCCTACACCAGCTACGAGGACGATTCCTGGGCGATCCAGTTCGTGGCGCGCAAGGACCGCGCGGCGGACCCGCGCATCGCACAGTTCCTGGACATCTACAAGAACTCGCCCGCCGTGCGCCAGGCGATCCAGAGCTTCTACCTGAACGACCCCAGGCTCTACCGCCTGACCTGGCTGCAGCAGCCGCGCTGAAAGAAGGCACCGCCATGACGCAGCCGCACCGCCACATCCTGCTCAACGCCTTCGACATGAACTGCGTGGGCCACATCAATCACGGCCTGTGGACGCACCCGCGCGACCGCGCCACCGACTACCGCCGGCTGGACTACTGGACCCAACTCGCCCGCACGCTGGAGCGCGGCCTGTTCGACGGCCTGTTCCTGGCCGACATCGTGGGCACCTACGACGTGTATCGCGGCAACGTCGATGTGCCGCTGCGCGAATCCATCCAGCTGCCGGTGAACGACCCGCTGCTGCTGGTGCCGGCCATGGCCGCCGCCACGCAGCACCTGGGCTTCGGTGTGACGGTGAACCTCTCGTATGAAGCGCCCTACCTGCTGGCGCGGCGCTTTTCCACGCTGGACCACCTGACCGGCGGGCGCGTGGGCTGGAACGTGGTCACCGGCTACCTGGACAGCGCCGCGCGCGCCATGGGCCAGCCCCGGCAGCTGCCGCACGACGAGCGCTACGACCGCGCCGACGAATACCTGGACGTGCTCTATCAGCTGTGGGAAGGCAGCTGGGAAGACGGCGCCGTGCGCCGCGACAAGGCCGCGCGCGTGTTCGCCGACCCGGCGCGCGTCCACAAGGTGCAGCACCACGGCCGCTACTTCGACGTGGAGGGCTACCACCTCAGCGAGCCTTCGCCGCAGCGCACGCCGGTGCTGTTCCAGGCCGGCAGCTCGGGCCGGGGCCTGCGCTTCGCGGCGCGCCATGCCGAATGCGTGTTCATCTCGCCGCCCAGCAAGGAAGCGGCCCGCCAGTCGGTGCAGGCCCTGCGCCAGCAGCTGGTGCAGGCCGGCCGCCGGCCGGACGACGTGAAGGTCTTCATGGGCACGGCCGTGGTGACGGGCGCCACCGCCGCCGAGGCGCGCGAGAAGCACGCCGACTATCTGCGCCACGCCAGCCGCGAAGCGGGCCTGGCGCACTTCGCGGCCAGCACCGGCATCGACTTCGCCCGCTACGACCTGGACGAGCCGGTCGATTACTCGCCCGGCAACGCCATCGAATCGGCCAGCCGCACGGCCCAGCAGCACGGCTGGACGCGCCGCAAGCTGCTCGACCTGTTCGCCCTGGGCGGCCGCTATCCGGCCATCGTGGGCGATGCGCAGCAGGTGGCCGACGAGCTGCAGGCCTGGGTGGCCGAAACCGGCGTGGACGGCTTCAACCTGAGCCGCACCGTGGTGCCCGAAAGCTACGAAGACTTCATCGATCTGGTGGTGCCCGAACTGCAGAGCCGCGGCGCCTACAAGACCGCCTACGCCGAAGGCACGCTGCGCCACCGCCTCTTCGGCGCGGGCGACCGGCTGCCGGCGCGGCATGCGGCCGAGGCCTTCCGCCGCCGTCCCGGCGCGGGGGCCGCGGCGCCCCTTCCCCCTTCGATCCACGCGGCACTGGAGGCCCAGCTGTGACGACACCCACCCTGCATTCCCCATCCTCGTCCCTGTCCTCATCACACCCGCCCGGCGCCTGCGCCGCAGGCCTGCGGCGGCGCGCGCTGCTGGCGGCCCTGCCGGCGGCGGCGCTGTGCGCGGCGGCCGGCGCCGGGGCGCAGACCGCCTCGCCGGCACCGCTGCGCATCGGCGTCACGCCCGGCTCGCTGGCCGACTCGGTGGAAGTCGCGGCCCAGGAGGCGCGCCGCCAGGGCCTGGATGTCAAGGTCATCGAATTCACCGACTGGACCACGCCCAACACGGCGCTGGCGGCCGGCGACATCGACCTGAACTATTTCCAGCACCAAGCCTTCCTGGACAACGCCATCCGCGAACGCGGCTACCCGCTGGCCAGCGTGGCGGTCGGCCTGCTGCCGAACATCGGCCTGTATTCGCTCAAGGTGCAGCGCTTCGCCGACCTGAAGGAAGGCGCCCGCGTGGGCGTGGCCAACGACCCGGTCAACCAGGGGCGCGGGCTGTGGCTGCTGCAGAAGGCCGGACTCATCCAGCTGAAGCCCGGCGTGGGCCAGCGCGGCACCGTGAACGACATCGTCGCCAACCCCAGGCGGCTGCGCTTCGCCGAGATCGAGGGCCCGCAGCTGGTGCGGGCGCTGGACGACCTGGACCTGGCACAGGGCTACCCGGCGCACTTCGTCAACGCCGGCCGGCCGCAGGTGGCCGGCAGCGCGCTGCTGTATTCGGGCATCGACGATCTGGACTACGCCATCCGCTTCGTGGCCCGCAAGGACCGGGCGGGCGATGCGCGCATCCAGCGCTTCGTGCAGATCTACCAGCAGTCGCCCGCCGTGCGTGACCGCATCCACCAGTCCTTCGCGGGCGACGACCGGCTCTACAGCCTGCCATGGCTGGCCAAAGGCGCCGCCCTGGGCCCTGCCGAACGCCCCGTGCAAGTCAGCGCGGCCCGTTCGCCCTGAACCGGCCCCGGCTCCAGCCTGCTCAGCCCGATCGGCTTTTTCCACTCGCGGGCATGGGCCGGCCTGGCCCGTCGCTCACCCGTTGCTCCCCGTCTTTCACCCGTTGCCTCTTCACTTCGCCTCTTGCCATGACCCTCCAACGACTGCTGCTCGCCCCTCTCTTCGCCCTCGCCGTCCTGGCGGCCCTGCCCGCGCAGGCCGCCGACAAGCTGCGCATCGGCGTGCTGCCCGGCGTCTATGCCGATGCCATCGCCGCCGCCATTCCCGACGCCAAGGCCCAGGGCATCGACATCTCCGTCACCGAATTCACCGACTGGACCACGCCCAACGTGGCCGTGAACGCGGGCGACCTGGACCTGAACTTCTTCCAGCACCAGCCCTTCCTCGACAACGCCATCCAGAAGAACGGCTTCAAGCTGGCCAGCGCGGGCACCAGCTTCCTGGCGAACATCGGCCTCTATTCGCTCAAGCACAAGTCGGTGGCCGACGTGCCGGTGGGCGGCAAGGTGGCGCTGGCCAACGACCCGGTGAACCAGGGCCGGGGCCTGCTCCTGCTGCAGAAGGCCGGGCTAATCCAGCTGAAACCCGGCGTGGGCTTCCTGGGCACGGTGGACGACATCGTGCAGAACCCGAAGAAGCTGAAGTTCGTCGAGGTCGAAGGGCCGCAGCTGGTGCGCGTGACGGGCGACGTCGATCTGGCCCAGGGCTATCCGCATTTCATCGTGGCCTCCAAGGCCTTCGATCCGTCCAGCGGACTGGCGTATTCGGGCATCGAGGACGCGCGCTTCGCCATCCAGTTCGTGGCCCGGGCCGACCGCACGAAGGACCCGGTGATCCAGAAGTTCGTGAAGGTGTTCCAGAACTCCCCCGCCGTGAAGACCGCCATCGACCGCGCCTTCGCGGGCGACAAGCGCCTCTACGTGCTGACCTGGACGCAGCAGCCATGAGCGGGGGCGCATCATCATCGGCTCTGGGCCGGGCGTGGGTGCCCCCGGCCGCGCTGCGTGTCCTGTGGCGCAGCACCACGGAACCCACGGCGCCGCACCCGGTGGCTGCGGCGGACCCTGCGGCAGCCCATGCGCAGGGCAGCGTGGCGAGCCCCGGCTCGGTGGTGTTCGAGCAGCTGGGCAAGCAGTACGCCTCGTCCGCCGGGCCGGTGGCCGCGCTGCAGGACATCAGCCTGGAGATTCCCGCCGGCAGCATCTTCGGCATCATCGGCCGCAGCGGCGCGGGCAAGTCCAGCCTGCTGCGCACCATCAACCGGCTGGAGTCGCCCACCTCGGGCCGCGTGCTGGTCGATGGCATCGACATCGCCGGGCTGGACGACGACGGCCTGGTGGCGCTGCGCCGGCGCATCGGCATGATCTTCCAGCACTTCAACCTGCTGTCCGCCAAGACGGTCTACGACAACGTGGCCCTGCCGCTGCGCGTGGCGGGCGTGCGGCCGGCCGAGGTGCATCGCCGCGTGCAGGAGCTGCTGGACCTGGTGGGCCTGGCGGACAAGCACCGCACCTATCCGGCGCGCCTCTCGGGCGGGCAGAAGCAGCGCGTGGGCATCGCCCGGGCGCTGGCCACGGGGCCGGAGATCCTGCTGTGCGACGAGGCCACCTCGGCGCTGGACCCCGAGACCACGCATTCCATCCTGCAGCTGCTGCAGGACATCAACCGGCGCCTGGGGATCACGGTGATCCTCATCACGCACGAGATGAGCGTGATCCGCGAGATCGCCGACCAGGTGCTGGTGCTGGAGCAGGGCCGCATCGCCGAGCTGGGCGAGGTCTGGCGGGTGTTCGGCGCGCCGCGCCACGATGCCACCCGCGCCCTGCTGGCGCCGCTGCAGCACGGCCTGCCGGACGAGTTGCAGGCTCGGCTGCTGGCGGCGCCGCCCGCGCAGGGCGGCTTCTCGCGCGTGCTGCGCCTGGGCTACACCGGCCAGGGCGGGCTGGAGCCCGACTTCGCCCGCATCGCCCATGCTCTGGGCGGGCCCGTGCAGCTGCTGCACGGCGGGGTGGACCGCATCCGCGGCCACGCGCTGGGCCGGCTCATCGTCTCCGTACCCGGCGCGCTGGCGCTGCCGGATCTTTCCGCCCTGGTGCAAGGCCCCGTGGCCCTTGCCCATTCCATCGAGGTGATCGGCCATGTCGCTGACGTTGAGCATTCCCTTTGAGCGCTACACCCAGGCGCTGGCCGACACGCTGACCATGGTGGGCGCGTCCGCCGCCATCGCACTGGCGGCGGGCATTCCGCTGGCGGTGCTGCTGATCGTGACCGCGCCCGGGGGCTTCCTGGCATCGCCGCGCCTGCACCGGGCGCTGGGCAGCGTGGTCAACGGCTTCCGGGCCACGCCCTTCATCGTGCTGCTGGTGGCACTGATCCCGTTCACGCGGCTGGTGGCTGGCACCACCATCGGCGTGTGGGCGGCCGTGGTGCCGCTGGCCATCAGCGCCACGCCATTCTTCGCGCGCATCGCCGAAGTGAGCCTGCGCGAAGTGGACCCCGGCCTGATCGAAGCCGCCCAGGCCATGGGCTGCCGCAAGTGGCACATCGTGCGCCACGTCTATCTACCCGAGGCCCTGCCCGGCATCGTGGGCGGCTTCACCATCACGCTGGTGGCGCTCATCAGCTCCTCGGCCATGGCCGGCGCGGTGGGCGCGGGCGGGCTGGGCGACCTGGCCATCCGCTACGGCTACCAGCGCTTCGACACCCAGGTGATGCTCATCGTGATCGCCGTGCTGATCGCGCTGGTTTCGCTGGTGCAGTGGACGGGGGACCGCTGGGTGCGCCGGCTGCGCAGCCGCTAGCGCGACAGCTGGCCGCGCCGTGCCGAGCCTCGGGACGCAGGCCGCCGGGCACAAAGCGCATAAGCACGCGTGAATTCCGCATAAGCCGCACGCGCGCGGATGAGCACACTCGCTGCATCCTGGCGACCCGGGCCACACGTTTTCCGGCGCCATCACCCTTTTGCCGGCAGGCCCCGTCCATCCATGTCCTCGCTCCAGCACGACCCCCTTCCTTCCTCCCCGCCCCTGGCCGTCGCCCAGGCGCTGGCCGAGCAGTTCGCCGCCACGGCGGCCGAGCGCGACGCCCGCGGCGGCACGCCCCAGGCCGAGCGCGATGCGCTGCGCGCCAGCGGGCTGCTGTCGCTCTCCATCCCCGCCGCGCAGGGCGGCCAGGGCGCGGACTGGGCGACGGTGCTGCAGACGGTGCGCACGCTGGCCCAGGCCGACAGTTCCATCGCCCACGTCTATGGCTTCCACCACCTGCTGCTGGCCTCGGTGCGCCTGTTCGGGCAGCCCGCGCAGTGGGTGCCCTGGCTGGAGCAGACGGCGCGCGAGGCCTGGTTCTGGGGCAATGCGCTGAACCCGCTGGACCGGCGCACGGTGGCGCGCCGCACCGAGGGCGGCTACGACTTCTCGGGCCACAAGAGCTTCTGCTCGGGCGCGCTCGATTCGCAGCGGCTGCTGGCTTCGGCCATCGACGCGGAGAGCGGCCAGCTGCTGATCGCCGTGCTGCCCACCGGGCGCGCCGGCATCACCCTGAACGCCGACTGGAACTGCATCGGCCAGCGCCAGACCGACAGCGGCAGCGCGCGGTTCGAGCAGGTGCAGGTGGCCGATGCCGAGCTGCTGCGCGACCCCGGCCCGCTGACCACGCCGCGCTCGTCGCTGCGGCCGCTGCTGGCGCAGCTGGTGTTCGTGCATCTGTTCCTGGGCCAGGCCGAGGGCGCGTTCGCGCAGGCGCGCCACTACACGCTCAACGAGTCGCGCCCCTGGTTCCGCTCGCCTGCAGAAACCGCCGGCGAAGACCCGTACATCCAGCGGCACTACGGCGAATTCTTCGTGGGCCTGGAGAGCGTGCGCCTGCTGGCCGCGCATGCCGCCGCGGCCTTCGACGCCGCCTGGAACCAGGGCGACGCGCCGGACGCCGAAGGCCGGGGCCGCGTGGCCGTGGCGGTGGCGACGGCCAAGGTGGCCGCCACCCGCGTGGGGCTGGACGTGAGCAGCCGCCTCTTCGAGACCACCGGCGCACGCGCCACGCACGGCGCGCTGCGGCTGGACCGCTTCTGGCGCAACCTGCGCACGCAGACGCTGCACGACCCGGTGGACTACAAGCTGCAGGAGCTGGGCGACTGGGCGCTGCACGGCAAGGTGCCCACGCCCTCCTTCTATTCCTGACCGCCCTGGCCGGCACGCCATCCTTTCTCTTCAGACGCCGATTCCCGAAAGCCTCCACCCATGAGCCCCGACATCTTCTGGTTCCTGCCCACCTCGGGCGACACGCGCTACCTCGGCACCTCCGACTTCGGCCGCGCGCCCACCAATGCCTACATGCGCCAGATCGCGGTGACCTGCGAGCAGCTGGGCTACGACGGCCTGCTGATTCCCACCGGCAGCTCCTGCCTGGACCCGTGGGTGACCGCCGCCAGCCTGGTGCCCGTCACCCAGCGCATCCGGCTGCTGGTGGCCCTGCGCACCTCGCTGGGCAACCCGACGGCATCGGCGCGCCAGGCCGCTTCGCTGGACCAGGCGCTGGGCGCCGGGCGGCTGCTGCTGAACGTGGTGCCCGGCGGCGATGCCACCGAACTGGCCGCCGACGGCGTGTTCTACGACCACGACACGCGCTATGCCGCAGGCGACGAGTTCCTGACCATCTGGCGCCGCCTGCTGCAGGGCGAGAAGGTGGACTTCGAAGGCCGGCATCTGCAGGTGCGGGGCGCGCAGAACTTCTTCGCGCCGGCCACGCAGCCCTATCCGCCGCTCTACTTCGGCGGCTCGTCGCCGGCCGCGCACGAGCTCGCCGCCCGGCATGTCGATGCCTACCTGACCTGGGGCGAGCCGCCCGCCGCCGTGGCCGAGAAGATCGCCGACGTGCGCAGCCGCGCCGCCGCCCAGGGCCGCGACCTGGACCGGCACCCGCTGCGCTTCGGCGTACGCCTGCACGTCATCGTGCGCGAGACCAGCGAAGAGGCCTGGGCCGATGCCGACCGCCTCATCAGCCGGCTGACCGACGACGACATCGCCCGCGCCCAGCAGAACTACGCGCGCATGGACTCCGAAGGGCAGCGCCGCATGGCCGCGCTGCACGGCGGCCGGCGCGACCGGCTGGTGGTGGGGCCCAACCTCTGGGCCGGCGTGGGCCTGGTGCGCGGGGGCGCCGGCACCTCGCTGGTGGGCAATGCCCAGGAAGTGGCCGAGCGGCTGCAGGAATACGTGGACGTGGGCGTGGACCGCTTCGTGCTCTCGGGCTACCCGCATCTGGAGGAAGCCATCCGCTTCGCGGAGCTGGTGTTCCCGCTGCTGGCCGGCAAACAGGGCGTGACGCTGCGCGACCAGTCGCTGACCGGCGGCGCCTTCGACGTGCGCGCCAGCCGGCCAGCGCAGGCCAGGGCGCAGGCAGCGGCGCCCGCGCGCACGGCCGAGGAGCCCGCCGCCGAGCCGGAGGCCGTGCGGTGAGCGGCGCAAGCGCACCACGGGCCTCCACGGCTGCGCAGCCGCGCGTGCTCGACATGCGCTGCCGGCCCGCCTACCTGCACGACTTCTTCGGCAAGACGCCCGGCTCGCCCGGCGAAGACCTGGCGCGCTGGCTGAACCGGCGCGTGGGCACGCGCGGCGACGATGCGCACTTCGCCCGCTCGCGCACGCCCGAAGGCTTTCTGGCCGAGGTGCGCGATGCGGGCCTGTCGCACGCGGTGGTGGTGGGCCGGCACACGCCGGGCCAGCACCTGCCCAACGACCACATCCACGCCATCGTCCAGGGCTATCCGGAACTGGTCGGCATCGGCGCGGTGGACCCGGTGCTGCAGGGCGAGGCCGCCGCGCTGGCCGAGGCCGAGCGCGCCGTGAAGACGCTGGGCCTGGCCGGCATCGACATCGAACCGGGCTTCGGCCAGCCGCCACGCCACCCGGACGACCCGGCCTACTTCCCGCTGTACGACCTGGCGCAGCAGCTGGGCGTGCCGGTGTTCCTGATGACCGGCCCCACCTCGCCCGACCTGCGCTTCAACGACCCGGCCCCGGTGGCGCGCGTGGCGCAGGCCTTCCCCCGGCTGCCCCTGGTGGCCTACCACGGCTGGTGGCCCAACGTGCAGCAGGCCATCAGCCTCGCCTTCCGCTACGACAACGTCTTTCTGGTGCCCGACATGTACCTCTTCCAGCCCGGCAGCCAGGCCTACGTGGAGGCTGCCAACGGCTTCCTGGGCGACCAGCTGCTGTTCGGCTCCTCGTACCCGTTCCGGCCCATCGGCCAGTCCATCGCCGACGCCCTGGCGCTGGGCCTGCGCGAAAGCGTGATCGACCGGGTGCTGTACGGCAATGCGGCGCGGCTGCTGGGCCTGGGGAGCCCGGCGATCTGATACCTATCGGCCCGTAGCGCCCCACCCATCGGCACTTTGCGCTACCCATTCAATAGCAGACGGCAGGCTCCCGGCGGGGGCGGATGGCGGCGCAGACACAAATCCGCATCGCCTGATGCAGGTTAAAACAAACGTTTGATTCATTGCGGTCTAATCGGCCGCGATGTCTTCCACCCGCCCCACCTCCCCTCCGGACGCCCCTGCCGGCGAAGCTCCCACGGCCCGCGAGCGCCTGCTGCATGCGGCGCTGCGGCTCTTCGCCGAGCAGGGCTACGCCAAGACCTCGATACGCGCCATCGCCCAGGCCGCGCAGGCCAACGTGGCGGCGGTGAGCTACTACTTCGGCGACAAGGCGGCGCTCTACGCGGCGCTGTTCAGCGAGTCCTTCGGCGACATGCAGCCGCTGGTGGATGCCTTCTCGCGCGAGGAACTCAGCCTGCGCGAGGCCCTGCACTGCTACCTGGAAGGCATGCTGGAGCCGCTGGAGCACGGCGAGATGGCGCGCCAGTTCGTGCGCCTGCACATCCGCGAGATGCTGGAGCCCACCAGCCAGTGGGAGCATGAGATAGAGACCGGCGTGCGCGTGCCGCACGAGGCGCTGGTGCGGCTGCTGGCCCGCCACCTGGGCCTGTCCGGGCCGGACGACGGGCTGGAGCGGCTGGCTTTCAGCATCACCGGCCTGGCCATGCAGATCTGGTGCCAGCAGGACATCGTATTGGCCCTGCGCCCACAGCTGCTGGACGCGCCCGGCGCGGTGCAGGCCTGGGTGCAGCGCCTGACCGAATACGCCCTGGCCCTGGTGGCGGCCGAAGCCGCATTGCGCGCGGCGCCCGCAGGAGGCCGGCCATGAGCCGCCGCTCCATGCCTATCCACGCGCCGCTGCCGGCCCCGCTGGCTCGGCTGGCCGTCGCCGCGCCCCTGGCGCTGCTGCTCACCGCCTGCGCCGTGCAGCGCCCGCCCGCGCAGGTCGCGGCCCCGGTGCCTGCGGCCTGGCAGGCGCCGCTGCCGCACCAAGGCCAGGTGGCCGGCATCGCCCGCTGGTGGGAACGGCAGGGCGACCCGCTGCTGCCCGAGCTGATCCGCGCCGCCGAAGACCTGAGCCCCACCGTGGCCCAGGCCGCCGCGCGCATCGCCCAGGCACGCGCCACGCAGGCTTCCGCCCGCGCCGCGCTGCTGCCTTCGCTGGACGCGCAAGGCAATGCCAGCCGGGGCTTCAACCAGACGGTGGGGGGCCTGGCCACCACGGCCCAGGGCGGGCTGCAGGCCAGCTGGGAGATCGACCTCTTCGGCGGCAACGCCGCTGCCGGCGATGCCGCCGCCCAGCGCCTGGCGGCAGCCGGGGCGCAGTGGCACGAGGCGCGCGTTTCCGTCGCGGCCGAGGTGGCGCAGCGCTACAGCGACTGGCGCTACTGCACGCGCCAGCTGGCGGTGGCCGAATCCGACGCCCGCTCGCGCGGCGAAACCGCGCGGCTGACCGGCGAGAGCGAGCGCGCCGGCTTCACCGCCCCGGCCACGGCGGCCCTGGCGAGCGCCAGCTTCGCCGACGCTCAGGTGCGCGCCGCGCAGCAGCGCATGCAGTGCGAGATCGGCGTGAAGACGCTGGTGGCGCTGACCGGCTGGGACGAGCCCGCGCTGCGCCAGCGCCTGGCCGCAGCGCCCGCGCCCGAGGCGCCGGACGCGCTCTTCGACATTCCCGCCCTGCCTGCCCAGACCATCGCCCAGCGGCCCGACGTGTACGCGGCCGAGCGCGAGGTGGCCGCCGCCAGCGCCGAGGTAGGCAACGCCCGCGCCCAGCGCTATCCGCGCCTGTCGCTCACCGGCTCCATCGGGCGCGGCCTGGTACGCACGGGGGCCGGCGAGGTGGTCAGCAACACCTGGTCCATCGGCCCGCTGGCGCTGTCGCTGCCGCTGCTGGACGGCGGCCGCCGCGCCGCGCAGGTGGATGCGGCCAGCGCGCAATACGAACAAGCCGTGACGGCCTACCGCGCCGCCGTGCGCCAGGCGGTGAGCGAGGTCGAGCAGGCCCTGGTGAGGCTGGACAGCACGGCCCGCCGCAGCGCCGACGCGCAGCGCGCCGCCGCCGGCTACCGCCAGTCGTTCGCGGGCACCGAGGCGCGCTGGCGTGCGGGCCTGGCCAGCCTGGTGGAGCTGGAGGACGCGCGCCGCACGGCCCTGGCCTCCGAAACCGCGCTGGTCGCGCTGCAGCAGGAGCGCATGGGCGCCTGGGTGGCGCTCTACCGCGCGGCCGGCGGCGGCTGGGAAGGCGACCCCGCCCAGCCCTCCGCCCCGGCACCGGCTGCAGCCGCCGCCCCGGCGCCCTGAAACGCAGCGCCGCCCCTGCCGCACAGCCTGCCCCCACCCGCAGCACGCAGCACGCAAGCAAGAACGAACGACGGACCTTTCCATGCCGCGCAAACCTTTTTCTCCCCGCACCCTGACCGCCATCGCCCTCGTCTGCCTGCTGGGCGCCGGGGCCGCCTGGTTCGCCACGCGCCCCGCGCAGCCAGCCGGCCCGGCCGCCACGACGACGCCCACGCCGCGCCCTGCGCTGGCGGTGAACACCACCCAGCCGGTGCAGGCCCGGGTGCCGCTGCGGCTGGAGGCCAACGGCAATGTCGCCGCCTGGCAGGAGGCCATCGTGGGCGCCGAGAGCAACGGCCTGCGGCTGGCCGAGGTGCGCGTGAACGTGGGCGACGTGGTCAGGAAGGGCCAGGTGCTGGCCGTCTTCGCGCCCGACACCGTGCGGGCCGAGGTGGCCCAGGCCCGCGCCAGCCTGATGGAAGCGCGCGCCGCCGCGGCCGAGGCCGCCGCCAATGCCGAGCGCGCCGCCACGCTGACCGCGTCGGGCGCGCTGAGCCGCCAGCAGATCCAGCAGTACGCCACGGCCGGCGAAACCGCCCAGGCCCGCGTGGCGGCAGCGCAGGCCGCGCTGCAGGCGCAGGAGGTGCGGCTGCGCCACACCCAGGTGCTGGCGCCCGATGCCGGCGTGATCTCGTCGCGCACCGCCACAGTGGGCGCCGTGGTCAACGGCGGGGCCGAGCTGTTCCGCCTGGTGCGGCGCGGCCGGCTGGAGTGGCGCGCCGAGGTCACGTCGGCCGACCTGCCGCGCATCCGCCCCGGCCAGCAGGCCGTGGTGACTGCCGCCAGCGGCGCACAGGTGCAGGGCACGGTGCGCATGGTGGCGCCCACGGTGGACCCGCAGACGCGCAACGGCCTGGTCTATGTGGATCTGCCGGCGAGCCCGGACATCAGCGCCGGGATGTTCGCGCGCGGGCAGTTCCTGCTGGGCGCGCGCGACGCCCTCACCGTGCCGCAGTCGGCCGTGGTGGTGCGCGACGGCTTCAGCTACGTGTTCGAGCTGACGCCCCAGGGCCGCGTGGCCATGCGCCGCGTGCAGACCGGCCAGCGCGTGGGCGACCGGGTGGAGATCGCCTCGGGCCTGTCGGCGGGCGCCACCCTGGTCGAGCGCGGCGGCGCCTTCCTGAACGACGGCGACGTGGTGCGGGTGGAAGCCGCGCCTTCCGCACAAAAGCAGCCTGCAGCCGTTGCATTGCCTGCGCAGCCAGCTACCAAATAAGGAGCAAGCCGCCATGTACTGCTCCGCTCCTGCCCGCGCCGCCTTCCGGGGGACTCGCCCATGAACCTGTCCGCCTGGTCCATCCGCAACCCCATTCCGGCGGCGATGCTGTTCGTGCTGCTCACGCTGGCCGGTCTGCTGGCCTTCCGGTCGATGAAGGTGCAGAACTTTCCCGACATGGATCTGCCGGTGGTGGTGGTCACCGCCGCGCTGCCGGGCGCCGCGCCCGGGCAGCTCGAATCCGACGTGGCGCGCAAGATCGAGAACGCCATCGCCTCCACGCAGGGCCTCAAGCACATCACCACCACGCTGACCGACGGCAGCGCCAGCATCGCGGCCGAATACCAGCTGGAAAAGCCGGTGCAGGAAGCGGTGGACGACGTGCGCTCGGCCGTCAGCCGCGTGCGCGCCGACCTGCCGGCCGACCTGCGCGACCCGGTCATCACCAAGCTGGAGCTGTCGTCCCAGCCCATCCTGGCCTTCGCCATCGCGTCCGACCGCATGGATGCCGAATCGCTCTCGTGGTTCGTGGACGACACGCTCAAGCGCCGGCTGCTGGCCGTGCGCGGCGTGGGCGCGGTGGGCCGGGTGGGCGGCGTCTCGCGCGAGGTGCTCGTGGCGCTGGACCCGCTCAAGCTGCAGGCGCTGGGCGTGACGGCGGCCACCGTGTCGCGCCAACTGCGCGCGGTGCAGATCGAAAGCGCGGGCGGGCGGGCCGACCTGGGAGACGCCGAGCAGCCCCTGCGCACCATCGCCACGGTGCAGACGGCGCAGCAGATCGGCGCGCTGCAGATTCCGCTTTCCGACGGCCGCAGCGTGCGGCTGGACCAGGTCGCCACGGTGAGCGACACGGTGGCCGAGCCCCGCAGCGCGGCGCTGCTGGACGGCAAGCCGGTGATCGGCTTCGAGGTCTCGCGCAGCCGCGGCGCGAGCGAGGTGGAGGTGGGCGCGGGCGTGCAGCGCGCGCTGGACGCGCTGCTGGCCGAGCACCCGGACCTGCACCTCACGCGCACGGCGGACTTCGTGACCATCGCGCAGGACGAATACGACAGCTCCATGCGCCTCTTGTACGAAGGCGCCATCCTGGCCGTGGTGGTGGTGTGGCTCTTCCTGCGCAACTGGCGGGCCACCATCGTCTCGGCCGTGGCGCTGCCGCTGTCGGTGATCCCGGCCTTCATCGGCATGCAGATGCTGGGCTTTTCCATCAACGTGATCACGCTGCTGGCGCTGTCGCTGGTGGTGGGCATCCTGGTGGACGACGCCATCGTGGAGGTGGAGAACATCGTGCGCCACCTGCGCATGGGCAAGAGCCCCTACCAGGCGGCCATGGAGGCGGCCGACGAGATCGGCCTGGCCGTGATCGCCACCACCTTCACGCTGATCGCCGTGTTCCTGCCCACCGCCTTCATGAGCGGCATCGCCGGGCGCTTCTTCAAGCAGTTCGGCTGGACGGCGGCGCTGGCGGTGTTCGCCTCGCTGGTGGTGGCGCGGCTGCTCACGCCCATGATGGCGGCCTATATCCTCAAGCCCCTGGCGGGCGAAGAGAAGGAGCCGCGCTGGCTGGCCACGTACATGCGCGCCTCCGCCTGGTGCCTGAAGCACCGCATCGTCACGCTGGCCGGCGCGTTCGTGTTCTTCGTGGCCTCGCTGGCGCTGATCCCGCTGCTGCCATCGGGCTTCATCCCGCCCGACGACAACGAGCAGACCCAGGTCAACCTGGAGCTGCCCCCCGGCAGCCGCCTGGCCGACACGCAGGCCGCCGTGGCCCAGGCCGCCGAGCGCCTCGGCCACGTGGCCCACATCGAGAGCATCTACACCGCCATCGGCGGCGGTTCGGCGGGCACCGACCCGTTCGGTAGCGGCGATGGCACGAGCGACCCACGCAAGGCCACCATGACGCTGCGCCTGGCCCCGCGCGGCGAGCGCCCGCGCAAGCAGGTCATCGAGCAGCAGCTGCGCGCCGCGCTGGCCGACCTGCCGGCCGTGCGGGTGAAGATCGGCCTGGGCGGGTCCAACGGCAAGTACGTGCTGGCGCTGGCGAGCGAAGACCCGCAGGCGCTGTCGGCCGCCGCGCGCGCGGTGGAGCGCGACCTGCGCACCATCCCGGGCATCGGCGGGGTCAGCTCCACCGCCAGCCTGGTGCGCCCCGAGATCGCGGTGCGCCCGGACTTCGCCCGCGCGGCCGACCTGGGCGTGACCAGCAACGCCATCGCCGAGACGCTGCGCGTGGCCACGGTGGGCGACTACGACCAGTACCTGTCCAAGCTCAACCTGGCGCAGCGGCAGGTGCCCATCGTCGTGCGGCTGGACGATGCCGCGCGACGCGATCTGTCGGTGCTGGAACGCCTGGCCGTGCCGGGCGCGCGCGGGCCGGTGCGGCTGGGCGAGGTCGCCACGCTGGAGGTGGCGGGCGGGCCGGCCGTCATCAGCCGCTACGACCGCGCGCGCAACGTGAACTTCGAGATCGAGCTGGGCGACCGCGGCCTGGGCGAGGTGACCGAGGCGGTCAGCCAGCTGCCTTCGGTGCGCGGCCTGCCGGCCAGCGTGCGCCTGATCAACGTGGGCGACGCCGAGATGATGGGCGAGCTGTTCGCCAGCTTCGGCCTGGCCATGCTGACCGGCGTGGTCTGCATCTACATCGTGCTGGTGCTGCTGTTCAAGGACTTCCTGCAACCGGTCACCATCCTGATGGCGCTGCCGCTGTCGCTGGGCGGCGCCTTCGTGGGCCTGCTGATCGCGGGCAAGAGCTTTTCCATGCCCTCGCTCATCGGGCTCATCATGCTGATGGGCATCGCCACCAAGAACTCCATCCTGCTGGTCGAATACGCCATCGTCGCGCGGCGCGAGGGCATGGGCCGGCTGGACGCGCTGCTGGACGCCTGCCACAAGCGCGCCCGCCCCATCATCATGACCACCCTGGCCATGGGCGCGGGCATGATGCCCATCGCCCTGGCGCTGGGCAGCGCGGACATGAGCTTCCGCTCGCCCATGGCGGTGGCCGTGATCGGCGGCCTCATCACCTCCACCGTGCTCAGCCTGCTGGTGGTGCCGGCCGTGTTCACCTACGTGGACGACTTCGCGCAATGGTTCCGTCGGGTGGCGCTGCGGCGGGAGAGTCCGCTGCAGGCGCTATCCGATCGATAGCGGGAACGAGCCGGTCCATCCGGCGAACAGCCCAGTCATGGCCGGGGTTTCCGGGCGTTCGCCCTTCACGCGGCCGCCGGATAATGGGCGGCTGCCCGTGCAGACCCCGCCATGCAACTCATTCCGCTGAACATCAACTCCATCCCCGTCGGCCAGCCCCTGCCCTTCAACCTGCGCGACGAGGCGGGCGCGCTGCTGGCGCACAAGGGGTTCCTGGTGCGCAGCCGGGACGAGCTGGAGACGATCCTCGGCCGGGGTATGCAACTGTGCGTGGACACCGAGGAATCCGGCGACAGCTACCGCGCCTACCTGGCGCAGCTGCAGCGCATGCTGCTGACGGCGGATTCGCTGGGCCAGATCGCCGCCGTGAAGATGGACAGCAGCGCCACCGCCGCGGCCAGCCGCCGCGACGCCGCCGGGGCCGCCGGCCCCCTGCAATGGGACGAGATGCAGCAGCGCGCCAGCCAGCTGCTGCGCGCGCCCTCGCCGGCCGACTTCCTCGACCGCTTCCACGCCCTGTACGACGAGCTGGCCCGCCAGGTGCAGCAGTCGCCCAACGCCAGCCTGCTGGTGCTGATCCACATGTCGGCGCAGGAAACCCGTTCCTACAGCGCCACCCACGCCCTGCTGGTCGCCTGCACCGTCATGCTGGTGGCGCGCGAGACGCTGCGCTGGCCGGAGGAGCGCGTGCGCCTGCTGGGCTGCGCGGCGCTGTCGATGAACGTGTCCATGACCGCGCTGCAGGACCAGCTGGCGCAGCAGACGCAGCCGCTCACGTCCGAGCAGATGCACGCCATCGAAACCCACAGCGAACGGTCCTGCACGCTGCTGCGCGGCCTGGGCGTGTCCGATCCGCTGTGGCTGGAGGCCGTGGCCGGCCACCACCGCCGGCTGGGCGGCCCGCTCGCCGAACTGGGCGAGGCCGGGCAGATGGCCCGCCTGATCCAGCGCGCCGACGTGTTCGGCGCACGCATCGCACCACGCGCCACGCGCCAGCCGCTGCCGGTGACGCTGGCCATGCAGGGCATCTACCGCGACGAGGAGCAGCGCGTGGACGAGGTCGGCGCCGCCCTGGTCAAGACGCTGGGCATTTTCCCGCCCGGCGCCTACGTGCGGCTGGTGTCCGACGAGGTGGGCGTGGTGCTGCGGCGCGGCGCCAGCGCCACCACGCCGCGCGTGGCCGTGGTGCTCAACCGCAGCGGCATGCCGACCGGCGAGCCCATACCGCGCGACACGGCCCAGGCCGCCTGGAAGATCGCCGCGCCCGTGGCCCAGCGCGACGTGCGCGTGCAGCTGCCGCTGGAGCGGCTGCTGCTGCTGGCCGAGCGCGGCTGAGAGCCAGCGCCTTTTCCGCCCCGGGGCCTTGCGCAGCCGGCCCAGGCAGGCGAGCATGCGGTGATCCGGCCCGGCGGCGCAGACGTAGGAAGATCCAGCTCCTCCTGCATGCATGCACCCGCTGCACCGCCCCTTCGTTCGAGGAACCCGCCCATGCTCCGATCCCGCCCGCTTTCTTCCGCCCTCGCCCTGGCCGCCGGCCTGCTGCTGCTCGCGCCCGCCGCCTTCGCGGCCGACGCGCCGGGCGCTGCCACCGCTGCAGCGACCACGGCAGCCGCCCCCGCGGGCTGCCCGGCGCTGCTGAACCAGCGCTTCGACCGCCTGCAGGACGAGGCGCCCCAGTCGCTCTGCCAATACGCCGGCAAGGTGCTGCTGGTGGTCAACACGGCCAGCTACTGCGGCTTCACGGGGCAGTACAAGGGGCTGGAGGCGCTCTACGCCCAGTACCGCGACCGGGGCCTGGTGGTGCTGGGCTTTCCGTCCAACGACTTCGCGCAGGAGCGCGGCAGCAACGCGCAGATCGCCGAGTTCTGCGAGAACACCTACGGCGTGAAGTTTCCGATGTTCGCCAAGAGCGCCGTGCGCGGCGCCGACGCCTCGCCCTTCTACCGCCAGCTGGCCGAGCAGGCCGGCCAGGCGCCGCGCTGGAACTTCCACAAGTACGTGATCGGCCGCGACGGCAAGGTGGTGGGCAGCTTCGGCAGCTCGGTCGATCCGCAGAGCCCCAAGGTGGTGGAGCTGATCGAGCGGCAGCTGGCGGCCAGGCCCTGAAGCCGGCGCGAAAATCGCAAGTCCCCGCCCCAACATGGGAGGCTTACGCGGCCTTTACAAAAAAATGTTTTTTTGTTCGACGGGGGCTGGAACTTTTGCCAAACTGCCCCACTCTATGAGGCGTAGTTGCGATAAAGCCACTACCCCTGAATTCCTGACAACGATCCAGAGAACCACTACCGATCCGATTGCCACCGTTTCTTGTTGCGAAGCCTTTCACGCCTCCGTGCCTCTGACTGAAACCCCCTAGCGCTTCTCCTCCCTCCCTCTCTTCATTCGCTTCGGGACGCTTCGCGACTTTTTTATGCCGGAAAAAACGCGCCGCCTGCACTGCAGGGGGCGCGTTTTGCTTTGTGGAGGGCCTGGCCTGGAACCGGTCAGCGCGGCCGGGTGTCGGCGAAGCTCGGGCGCTGGGCCAGCTTGTCCATCAGGCGGCCCAGGTTGGGGTGGTCGGCGCGCCAGTCGATGCGGTCGGGAAAGCGGAAGCTGAGCCAGTCCAGCGCGCAGCCCACGGCGATGTCCGAGAGGCTCAGGTGGATGCCGCTGCAAAAGGCCTTGTCGCCCAGGCCCTGGGCCATGGACTGCAGGCCGGCGCGGACCTTGCCCAGCTGGTAGTCGATCCAGGCGGCGCTGCGCTCGCCCTCGGCGCGGCCGGCCCACACGGATTCGAGCCGCGCCAGGATGGCCGCGTCCATCACGCCGTCGGCCAGTGCCTCCCAGGTCTTGACCTCGGCGCGCTCGCGGCCCTGGGTGGGAATGAGCCGGCCCACGGGCGAGAGCGTGTCGAGGTATTCCACGATCACGCGCGAATCGAACACCGCCTCGCCACCGTCCATCACCAGGCAGGGCACCTTGCCCAGCGGGTTGGCCTCGCCGATGGTCGTGCCTGGCGCCCAGACGTTCTCTTCGACGAAGCGGTAGTCGAGCTTCTTTTCGGCCATCACCACGCGCACCTTGCGCACGTAGGGGCTGGAATGGGTACCGATGAGTTTCATGGAGCGACCGGACAGGGCAGATACGGGGGCCGCCGATTCTAGGGGCTGCGGCCCGGGCACGTGCGGCCCCTACAATCACGCGCCATGAGCCTCTCCACGATCACCGCCCTTTCGCCGCTCGACGGCCGCTACGCCGCCAAACTCAGCCTGCTGCGCCCCATCATGAGCGAGCACGGCTACATGCACCGCCGGGTGCAGGTGGAGGTGGCCTGGTTCATCGCGCTGTCGGACGCCGGCTTCGAGCAGTTCAAGCCGCTGACCACCGGCGCGCGCGCCTACCTGCTGAGCCTGGTGAAGAACTTCTCCGAGGCCGACTCGCAGGCCATCAAGGAGATCGAGAAGACCACCAATCACGACGTGAAGGCGGTCGAATACTGGATCAAATCCAAGTTCGAGGCCCGGCCCGAACTGGAGCGCGCCGCCGAATTCGTGCATTTCGCCTGCACCAGCGAAGACATCAACAACACCAGCCACGCGCTGCAGCTGCGCTCCGGCCGCGACCAGGTCATCCTGCCCGGCCTGGACCGCATCGTCCTGAAGCTGCGCGAGATGGCCCACGCCTATGCCGACGTGCCCATGCTGAGCCGCACTCACGGCCAGACCGCCAGCCCCACCACCGTGGGCAAGGAACTGGCCAACGTGGTCGTGCGCCTGCAGGCGGCCTGCGAGCGCATCGCCGGCGTGAAGATGCTGGGCAAGATGAACGGCGCCGTGGGCAACTACAACGCCCACCTGTCCGCCTGGCCCGACTTCGACTGGGAAGCCTTCAGCAAGAAGGTCGTCGAGACGCCCGAGCCGCTGGGCCTGGGCCTCACCTTCCAGCCCTATTCCATCCAGATCGAGCCGCACGACTACATGGCCGAGCTGTTCGACGCCATCGCCCGCGCCAACACCATCCTGGTCGATCTCTCGCGCGACATCTGGGGCTATGTGTCGCTGGGCTACTTCAAGCAGCGCCTGAAGGCCGGCGAGATCGGCTCGTCCACCATGCCGCACAAGGTCAACCCCATCGACTTCGAGAACGCCGAAGGCAACCTGGGCCTGGCCAACGCGCTGCTGCGCCACCTGTCGGAGAAGCTGCCCGTGAGCCGCTGGCAGCGCGACCTGACCGACAGCACGGTGCTGCGCAACGTCGGCGTGGCCATGGGCTACGCGGCCCTGGCCTATGCCTCGCTGATGACCGGCCTGAACAAGCTGGAACTGAACGAGGAAGCCTTGGCCACCGATCTGGACGCCAGCTGGGAAGTGCTGGCCGAGCCCATCCAGACCGTCATGCGCCGCTACGGCGTGCAGGGCGCCTACGAGAAGCTCAAGGAAGTCACGCGCGGCAAGACGGTGACGGCCGAGGCCCTGCACGCGCTGATCGCCGGCCTGGAGATCCCCCAGGCCGACAAGGACCGCCTGCTGGCCATGACGCCGGGCAGCTACATCGGCAAGGCCGCCGAACTGGCCCGCCGCGTCTAACCAACATTTTTCACCTCCGATAGCTGCCAGCGCTTGTGGGTCAAGCGCTGGCAGCTATTGTTTTATGAGCAAGTGAGTGCCAAGCATGGCCATCAAGTCCACCATCTTCAAGGCGAACCTCGCCATCGCCGACATCGACCACGGCTACTACGCCGACCATGCGCTGACCCTGGCACGCCACCCCAGCGAGACCGACGAGCGCATGATGGTGCGCCTCGCCGCGCTGGCCCTCAACGCCTGGCAGCTGCAGGCCCTGTGCCAGGGCGACGGCACCCTGGCCTTCGGCGCGGGCCTGTCGGACCCGGACGACCCGGACGTCTCCATCACCGACTTCACCGGCCGCAAACGCCTGTGGATCGAAGTCGGCCAGCCGGAAGACAAGCCGCTGGCCAAGGCCTCGTCCAAGGCCGACGCGGTGCTGGTCTATTGCTTCAACCATGCCGCCGAGATCTGGTGGAAGGGCATCCAGAACAAGCTCACGCGGCAGGACAAGCTGCAGGTCTGGCGCATCCCGACCGAGGCATCGCAGGAACTGGCTGCTCTGGCCGAACGCAGCATGCAGCTGCAGGCCACGGTGCAGGAAGGCGGCCTCACGCTCAGCAGCAACCTGGGCAGCGTGCAGGTGGAGCCGGTACGCTGGAAGTGATCCGGCCCGGGCAGGCGGTCACAAGTCGAACGGGCCGCCAGCCCTTGCAGCATCTGCACCGATCGCTATTGAAATAGAAGCAAAAGCGGAAGCGAGAGCTGCCCGCTATGCAGGCATCAGCGCCCCACACTGCCAGCACTGCTCGAAGCCGCCCTCCACCTCTTCGCCGCAGGCCGGGCAGCGCCAGCGCCGCTGCGGCAGGTTCTGCAGCTCGGCCAGCAGCTGGCGGGCGCGCTCGGCGTGCTCCTCGTGCTCCAGCCAGATCTCGGGCAGGCATTCGCCGGGCGGCAGGTGGCCGGCCGCCGCGTTCAGGTAGAGGCGCTGCACCGACGCGGGCATGCCGGCCTCGCACAGCAGATCGCTCCACAGCATGGCGATGGCGGCATTCGGAGCCTGGGTGAGCCGCAGCATGGCCGTCGTCGTCGTCGTTGCGTGCGCTTGTGAAGCGGGCGTCAGCGCCGCTCGGCGGCCCGCTCGGCATAGCGGGTGAAACGCCAGGCCGTGCCTTCCTGCGTGATGCGCCGCCACACCATGCGCTTTTCGACGGGGCCCATCGCCAGCCAGTGCTGCACCTCGGCGAAGCTGCGTCCGCAGCCCTTGCACTGCTCGTCGCCCTGGCTGGTGGAGCAGATGGCGATGCAGGGCGTGTCGGGCGTGGTGTCGTACCAGGCCAGCCAGGCCTGCTGCGCCGCGAAGGGCATGGCGGCCTCGTCGATCTCCTCCTCGTGGCGATAGACCATCAGCGCATAGACCTCGGCCAGCGCCAGCAGCTCCGCGCACAGCGCCGCGCCCTCGGCATGCGCGGGCGGGCGCAGGCCGCGCCAGTGGTTGATGGCGGCCTCCACGTCGGTGATGTGGATGCGGGCAGCGGTGGAGGATGGGGGGCAGGAAGGCAAGGACGACAAGGCCATGGACGCGCGAAGGGGGCCGATCATACCGTTGCACCGCATCCGCCATCTGGCTGGTCCGCATCGGCCCTGCAGCGCATATCGATTCATTTTTGATAGCAGGCGACCAAGGCAATACAAGGGTGGCTAGCCGATATGGCTCGAATGCACAGGCACGGCAGCCCCTTCTTCGCTTGCCGGCCCCGTGCCGCCTGTGTTCCAATGCGCGCTTCGAAGGGGAGTAGCTCCCGACCCGGTCCTCTCGCAGCCAGCGCGGCCTGCGGAGGAAGGGCTCGACGGGTCCGTCGTCAATACGAAGCGTTCCAGCTTCCGGCGGCCCGGGCCGGCATGGCGTCCATCGCCACCGGCTGAGCAAGACCTTTGATGGGGCCTCATGGGGCCCGATCAAGGCCGACCTCCCCCACACCGCACCCTGCGTAGCGGGTGTGACGCCCCGATCGAAGTCCCCGCCAAAGCCCCGTTCACGGAATGCCGCAAGGCTTTCCAGGTCACCGGAAGGACTCGCATACCGTCAATAGCAACGGGCCCTTCCTTTCGTCGGTTCAACGATCTTTCGAGGGAATTTATGGACTTCTTGACTTCACCCGAGTTCTGGGTGGCGCTGGGCCAGATCATCATCATCGACATCCTGCTGGGTGGCGACAACGCGGTGGTCATCGCCCTGGCCTGCCGCAAGCTGCCGCCCGCGCAGCGCACCAAGGGCATCGTCTGGGGTACGGCCGGCGCCATCGTGCTGCGCGTGGTGCTGATCGCCTTCGCCATGACGCTGCTGAACCTGCCGTTCCTGAAGTTCGTCGGCGCCATCCTGCTGGTCTGGATCGGCATCAAGCTGCTGGCCCCCGACGAGGAAGGCCATGGCGACGTGGCCGGCAGCGACAAGCTCTTCGCCGCCATCAAGACCATCATCGTGGCCGACCTGGTGATGAGCGTGGACAACGTGATCGCCATCGCCGGCGCCGCGCAGAACGCGGGCGAGCATTCGCTGCTGCTGGTGGTGCTGGGCCTGCTCATCTCCATCCCCATCATCGTCTGGGGCAGCCAGCTGGTCATCAAGCTCATGGAGCGCTTCCCCGTCATCATCGTGGTGGGCGGCATGCTGCTGGGCTGGATCGCGGGCGGCATGCTGGTCACCGACCCGGCCTTCGTCAACCCCGACCGCTGGACCTGGGCGCCCAAGCTGGGCACCCTCGATGCGCAGGGCATGGCCGTGATCTCCGACACCCTGTACTGGACGGCGCACATCGCCGGCGCGCTGCTGGTGCTGGTCGTCGGCAAGATCGTCGTCGCCCGCCGCGCCAAAGCGGGCGCTGCCATCGGCCACTGAGCCCCCCGCCGCAGCCAGCCGCAGCCCGCCGGGAACCCGGAGGGCCGGCAGGGGTTCCCATCAGGCAGCGCCCGCAGTCCGGACACACTCGGGACTTCAGCCTGCCATTCCGCCAGTCCGACAACTCAAGGAGCCCTACCATGAACCAGAAGATCATCGTGTACGTGGACGATGCCGCGCATGCGCAGCACATCCTGCGCCCGCTGTCGGCACGGCAATCGCTGAATGGCGGGGCCGCCATGCACTGGGTGCTGGTCGCCTGCGCGCCGCGCATGACGCACCGCATCAGCAAATGGGTGAGCCACAGCGCGCGCGAGAACTGGCGCGCCAAGTGGGCCGACAAGCTCTTCGCGCAGCTGCTGCCCGGGCTCCGCGCCCACGGCGCCCAGGTCTCGACCGTGCTGGCCAAGGGCCCGCTGCCCGATCTGCTGGTCCAGCTGCAGGCCGAGCACGGCGCCGACGCCCAGGTGGTGGATGCCCGCCGCCCCAAACAGGAAGCCATGGCGCCCGCAGTGGCGGCCCCGGCACCCGTGGTGGTGGTGAAGAAACCCCTGCGCAACTGGTCTCTGCCCGGCACGCTGGCCAGCCTGGCCGCGCTGCTGTTTCTGGTGGCGGAATGAAGCTGCCAGCACGCGGGTGGCGAATGAACCGCTGATCCAGACCGTCCCGCAAGGGCCGCCCGCCGTGCGAACGGCGTGGCGGCCTTTTTCATTTCATTGATCGCGTCGTTGCCACGCCGCCTGAGCGGGCCGCGCCGCCGTCGTGCCAGCACCCATGGGACACGGGCTGCTGCTATCCTTTCGCGCATGAAACTGCTTCTCAAATGGCTGCTGAGCGCAGTCGCCCTGCTGTGCGTGGCCTACATCTATAGCGGCGTGGAAGTGCGCAGCTTTCAGTCGGCGCTGCTCGCGGCCTTCGTCATCGGGCTCTTCAACGTGGTGCTGCGGCCGGTGCTGGTGGTGCTGACGCTGCCGGTCACCATCGTCACCGTGGGCCTGTTTCTCTTCGTCATCAACGCGCTCATGTTCTGGGCCGCCGCCAGCGTGCTGGGCAGCGGATTCCAGGTGCATGGCTTCGGCGCGGCACTGATCGGCTCGCTGATCTATTCGCTGCTAGGCCTGGTCATCGAATCAGCGCTCGGCGGCCTGTTCCTTCAGAAGTGACTGCACGTCGCGCAGGCGGGTGTCGATGATCGACGCCTCGATGTAGTCGGCCGCTGCCGTGCTCTTGCGCGACAGGTCCTGCCCCGCCCGCAGGCGGTCCACCGCCGCCTGGTAGTCGTAGCGCGCGGCCTGCGCCTCGGCCTCTGCCCGCACCGAGCGCAGCATGTCGCCCTGCTGCTGCCAGACCGCCGACAGCAGCTGCCACACGGCGGCATCGCGCGGATAGGTCGCCACCCAGGTCTGCAGCGGGCCCACCATCTCGGCGCCGGCCCCCGCCCGCAAAAGCGCCTGGGTGCGCAGCACCAGTTCCGGACGGCCGACGCCCGAAGCGCCCACCGAAGCACCGGCACCCACCGCCGCGCCCCCGCGCTCCGGACGGTTCAGATCGGCGATCGACAGCGCGCCTGAAGATCCACCAGCCCCGGAAGAAGGCGCTGCCGGAGGCCGGGCAGCCGCGCCGGCACCCGGACCCGGCGCCGCAGCCAGCCGCTGCGCGGCGGAGCGCACATCGCCGGCCGCCATATCGACCTCGGCCGCCAGCAGGCGTGCCTGCCGTTCTGCGGCCGCATCGCCCTGGACCACGGCATCCAGGCTCTTCAGGCCTTCGCGCGCCAGCGCCACGTCGCGCAGCTGGACGGCGCTCAGCACAGCGGCATACCAGCCGGCCGCACGCTGCGGGGCTGGCCGCGAGGCGAAGCCTGTCGCGCGCGGCTCGGCCTCCCACTGGCGCCAGGCATCGACGCCGGGACGCATCAGCACCCGGGCACGCGCGGACACCATGGCATGTTCCAGCGTGGGCGGCGGCGCCGGCGGCGTGCCCTGCGGCACGCGCGAATGCATGTCGGCGATGCGCTGCGTGGTCAGCGGATGGCTGCGCAGGTAGGGCCAGCTGCCGTTGTCGTTGAGGCGGTTGGCCTGCTGCAGCTTGTCGAACATGCTGACGAAGCCCTGGGGTGCGAAGCCGGCCGGCGCCATGATGCTGTAGCCCACCCGGTCGGCCTCGCGTTCCATGTCGCGCGAGAAATTCAGCTGGTTCTGCACCGCCAGCGCCTGGCCGCCCACCATCATCGCCTGCGCCGCGCCGGGATTCTTGCTGGCGGCCAGCGCACCCAGCACCATGGCGCCCAGCACCAGCGGCGTCTGCTTGCTCTGCTGCGCGATCAGGCGCGAGATGTGGCGCTGCGTGACATGGCTGAGCTCGTGCGCCAGCACCGAGGCCAGCTCGTCGCGCGTGGACACCACCGCCACCAGCCCCAGATGCACGCCGAAGTAGCCCCCCGGCAGCGCGAAGGCGTTGACCGTGCGGTCGCGGCCCAGCAGGATCTCCCAGGCGAAGCGCTCCTCCAGCTCGGGCGAGAGCTCGCCGCGTTCACGGGAGGCCTTGAGCAGCTGCATGAACAGGTGCTGCACGTACTCGGTCAGCACCGGATCGTCGATGTAGTCCGGGTCGCGGTAAAGCTCCCGCACGATGCGGTCGCCCAGGCGGCGCTCCTCGCTGGTCGTCATGTCGGCGCCGTCGCCCATGGAAGGCAGGCCGCGCTGCGCCGAAGTGGAAGCCTGGCCGGGCGCCTGCGCGGCAGCCGGCAGCGCAGCCGTCAGCTGGGCAGCGGCCAGCACAGAGGCCGTCAGCGCCTGGCACAGCGGGGCGGGCCTGCGATTGGGCCAGGACGGGGACAACAGGGAATCCGCCTGCGGCACCCCGGCGGTGGCAGGCGGTGGACAGGCTCGGATGAAGGCAGGCATGCGCCGTATGATGCCCCGATCCGCGGTTGGTTTCGTGGCGGGCAGATGCGGCACCGCAGCATTCCCCGCAGCAAGGCAGCCTCCGAAGCGCACTTGGCGGGGCCTGCAGGCGGCGGCAAAGCCAGATGAGCCATCTCCGCCGCGCCAGCCGCTGTGGATGGCCTCTGCTCCATCCCGCCGGTCTCCCCTCCACCACCTGTGACCCATCGAGCATCCAGCCATGAGCGACAAGAACGTCTCCGCCCCCTCACTCTCTTCATCGCCCCTCACCCACTTCGACGCGCAGGGCCAGGCCCATATGGTGGACGTGGGCGCCAAGCCCGCCACCCGCCGCACTGCGGTCGCCAGCGGCCGCATCGAGATGCAGCCCGCCACCCTGGCCCTGATCGAATCGGGTACCGCCAAGAAGGGCGACGTGCTGGGCATCGCCCGCATCGCCGGCATCATGGCTGCGAAGAAGACCAGCGACCTGATCCCGCTCTGCCATCCGCTGGCGCTGACACGGGTCGCCGTTGAATTCGCCGTGCTATCCGAAGGCACGCCCGGTATTCAATGCACCGCCACCGTGGAGACCGTGGGGCCGACCGGGGTCGAGATGGAAGCGCTGACGGCGGTACAGGTGGCCTTGCTGACCATCTATGACATGTGCAAGGCGGTGGATCGGGGGATGGTCATGCAGTCGATTGCCGTGGTGAGCAAAACTGGCGGGAAAAGCGCCTATTTCTCAGCTGCTGCCTCCGCCGCTGGCTGAGCGGAAACTGGAGCGGTAGGCCATGGAACCTTGGCAAGCTCTGGAAACTGCCCTTCCAGCATCTTCCAGCGCTGCCCTATCGTCTGACACTGAGAGGGAGGGGCGAGCCTGCATATTTTTTCCTGCCATTGCCTGCTTTCATGCAGACGGCCTTGTATGGCAAGGGCGGCCGACAGCTTCATCATATTGAACGAACTCGGCAGTACATTCACGACCGTCTTCAGCCATTCCACGTCCTGTGTAGGCATAGGGGCACGCAGCTCATACTTTTCCGCAATGAATACCTGGCGCATGTGGGACAGCATGGGAATCTCAGGTAGCCGCGCCTGCTCCTCCGATATCCATATTCCGGAAATTCGCAGCCTCACAGCCCGCCATGAGTCCTCCATCCGAAAAGCATCCACAATGATGGCCCCGCCTACTATTGAATAGGTGACGATCAGCGGCACCACGGCCCATCGCGTAAACGATCTCCGACTTTTTCTCGCCACACTTGAATGCAGCACCCCTAAGCACAGCATGGCAGGGAATAGAAAATATGCATACTGGAACGGATATTCCAACAAGGAGTGAATACCGAATGCCGTGAATACCACGCAAAATGGCAGCATCTGAGCATCCAGTCGCTGGGAAATACACTTCAGGGAGAAGGCGAGCAAAGCAGCCCCCAAAAGCAAGCCCAAAGGGAATCCACACCAGATGATCAGGTCGATAAAGACGTTATGAGATTGGGCAAACAGCATGTGGTCGAGCACCGCAGGCGTCTTTTCCAGAGCGAGCTGCGCTGCGACCACCTGGTTCCAGCCATACCCCAGCCAGGGGTTCAGCGCAGCACCACGAAGCAGCATCATCCATTGGGTGGGTCGAGGCTCGCCTGCCAGGCGCTTCAGCGTATCGAGTTCGTCACCCAATCCAAGGGCCGCATTGATGGCGGGCCACAAAAGCATCAGCACAGAAGCGGCTAGAACACACATGGCGAGTGTGACGACGAGCCTTTTTTGAATGCCGGTGGTCTTCCGGTGCCAAACCAGCAAGAACACCAGCGCAGCCAGTTCGAGAATCCCTGTGCGAGATTGCGTCAGGATGATGCCGAAGAGCAGCCATATGGTTGCGAGCACGACCACAGGCTCCCGCACCTTGTTTCTTGCTAACGCCCACAGTTGAGCCGCTATGCCCCATACCAGCAAGGTCGCAGTCTGATTAGGCTGGGCCAAGTTGGAAATGGCCCTGATGGGTGAGCCTGCCATCACCCATGTGCTCATGGACTCGCCTTCGACCAGACTGAGCCATTGACATATGTTGATGCCGACCGAGGCAATAGATGCCATGCCGATGGCCAGAAAGATCGCATCCCCGATCTCCGCGCGCTTGCCGGCACCCCACACCGTTCCGAGCCATAGCGCGACGGCAGCCCCTGCAACATAGGCGGAGCCGATCCATGCCTGTCCGGAGTAAGGGAGCACGCCCAGCCAATATTGCAGCCAGGGAATCAAGGAGCACGCCAGAAAAAGCACACAAGGCATGCTGACAGAAAGGCGCCGTTCGACGAACCAGGTGAATAGCAGCAGGCAGAAGAACCAGGCAGCCACCCATGCATCCGACGGCATGGCCGTCCATGGTTCGTAATGATTGGGAAGCAGCCAGGTACACCCCAGCAGCAGCCCCCCCAGAAGAATCCAAACGGGCTTCAGAGATATGTCTTGATATGCAGGCATGCTCAGCCTAACAAACAAAAAGGGGCCGAAGCCCCTTTTGAATGGATACAGCAAAAATCAGCGGCACTCGCTAGGTACGTACTTGCTCTTGGTAGTATCGCTGGTCGTGCACCTCCAAGTGATATTGGTGGTGGGAATAGTACCAGCAGTCAAACCAGTTCCAGCAGGAGCATTAGGAATCAGCGTGAGGGTCACAGCACCAGCACGTGACGTCGTGGTAACAGTAATCACCCCAGTAGTGGTGGCGATACCCACAGATGCCACGTTGGTCGTGTTGGAAGGCGCCGTCCAGCCCAAAGACAAGTCGGAAGCACCATTGGCCGCATTTTCAGCCACGGTCGTCTTTGCGGCAGAAGCAGCCACCAAGCCTTCGGAAACGCGCGCGCGCACCGTGTAGTCCTGATAAGCCGGCAGAGCCACGGCAGCCAAGATGCCGATGATCGCCACGACGATCATCAGTTCGATCAGGGTGAAACCCTTTTGCAGATTACGCTTCATGAATACTCCAAAGAGTCGTTGAAAAAAGAGAAACCTGCCGAAGAGTTCTTCAGGTTCCCTGGGTCTCAGCAGGTTGCATGCCAGCTGCAGGTTGGGCATCTTGCCTCTACATCCGGCAACAGGCGGGCACCGGAGGTTACAGGAAGGCGAGGATGCCCCCAGAAGTGACAAAGATGTCAGCCAGCTTTGTCAGCCAGACCAGGCAAGGCCGCATCGCCCGGGCTCAGTTGGCGGTGAATTCCATTTCGGTACCCGCCAGCTCGATGCGGTCGCCGCTGTGGATGGGCATGGCTTCGGCGCCCAGCGCGGCTCCGTTGAGATGTGCCGGCTGCTGGCCTTCCACATGGGTCAGCACGAAGCTTCCGTCGGGCCTTCGGGTGATGGAAGCCACCGCCACGCCAGGCTTGCCGAGCGTGGTGACGAGCTTGGTCAGGGCCACTTCGCGTCCGGCGGCCGGGCCGGTGAGCACACGGATGGCAGCGGCCGAAGGTGCCGGGGGCGGTGGGGCGACGACGCCGGGCAGAGGCGTCGCGGTGAGCGGCATGGCGCCTGCCAGGGGCGCCGGCCGGGTGGACTGGTTGCGCGGTGGCGCCATGCCGGGCTTGAACACCATGGTGTGCTCGAAGTTGTCGGGCTGATCGGCGTCCTGGATGAAACGGATCCTGTACTTGCCCATCTCGATGATGTCGCCATCGCGCAGCGCCTGCCGCCGCACGGGAACGCCGTTGACGTAGGTGCCGTTGGTGCTTTGCAGGTCTTCGACTTCCACCGGGCCGCCCGGCGCGGGCATGTGCATGACGGCGTGCTCGCCGCTGATGGCCAGGTTGTCGATCACCACGTCGTTGTAGGGACGCCGTCCGATGGTGGTGCGATCCTTGGCGAGCGCCACCTCGTTGATCACGACGCCATCGATGGCGAGAATCATCTTGGGCATGGTCCACTCCTTGGGTTCAGGGATCGGTCGTTGCAGCGGTCGTGGGCAGTCATTTCGGTTCGAGGATGGACTCAGGGGTGCAGGACAGGACAGGAAGGGACAGGCACCGTGCGGCGATCCGATTGTGGCCGAGGCGCATGCCGCGGGCCTGACCCGCCTTTCGCTGCGGCCGGCTGGCTGCTGGCTATTGCCCCCCGCCGCCGCCTGCCGGCCCGAGGAGCCGGGACACCAGGCTGCGCAGCCCCCTGGGGCCGCTCGCCGTGCTGGCGGAACCTGCGCCTGCCTGCGCATCTACGCCGGCGCCCTTCCCTTCGACTGGGCGGCTCTGCACGAGCAGCACGCTGACATTGTCCCGGCCGCCCAGCAGATTGGCCAGCTCGACCAGGCGGGTGGCGAGATCGGGCAAGGCCAGGGGCATGCGCAGCAGCTCGGCCAGAGCGTGGTCGTCGGCCATGTCGGTCAGGCCGTCGGAGCACAGCAGGAAAAGGTCGTCCGGCTGCACGGCATATTCGTTGACTTCGGCCTGGACGACGGCATCCACGCCCAGCGCGCGGGTGACGAGGTTGCGGTAGCCGGACACGGCGGCCTGCTGGGGCGTCAGCAGGCCGGCATCGATCTGTTCCTGCAGCCACGAATGGTCGCGGGTGAGCTGCTGCAGCACGCCGCCGCGCATCCGGTAGCAGCGCGAATCGCCGACATGGCCCAGGACCAGCCGCCCCCCCTGGAACACGCCCGCCACCAGGGTGGTGCCCATGCCGGAATACTCGGGCCGGGCCAGGGCGGCGCCGAGGATGGCGTAGTTGGCATTGGCCACGCTGCGCTCCAGCGCCTGATGCACCTCGGCCGCCGGCAGCGCCGAGGCGTCCGCGCGGCCCAGCCATTGGGCCATCTCGGCGGCCACGGATTGCACGGCCATGCTGCTGGCCACTTCGCCGGCGTTGTACCCGCCCATGCCGTCGGCCAGCACGGCGAGGCCGGCGGACTCGATCACCAGGACGGCGTCTTCGTTGTTGCCGCGCACGCGCCCTCGGTCCGACAGCGCGCAGAACTCGTAGTCCAGCGAATCGGCGGCGGAGGGGCAGGAAGATGTCATGCGCGGAAGAAGCGCCGGGACGGCGGCGAAAGGCTGGAGAAAGCCGTCTTGCGATGCGCTAGGCGGCTCGCAGGCCGAGCCGCAGGGAGCGCAAGAAGCGCCGCCCTGACGTGCCCGGGATGTCTCGCCTGCATCATAGACGAGGCGGCCGGGCCCACCGCCAGCTCCAGGCCCGGCCCGCCGGGAAGGTGACGGAACCCGCGCGTCCGAGCTCAGGCTGCGGCGGCGCTGCGGCGCTCCGCGCGCGACTGCGCCCACTTGCCCGCACCCACCACCAGCAGGGCGCCCAGCGCGGCCGCCGCGTAGTGCAGCCACGGATGGGCGATCACGTAGCCGTGCAGCGCGACATCGCTGACGATGGTTTCGCCGCCCACCCAGCCGATCAGGCCGGCGCCCAGCAGAACGATGATGGGGAAGCGCTCCATCAGCTTGATCATCAGCGTGCTGCCGAAGATGACCAGCGGAATGCTGATGGCCAGGCCCAGGATGAGCAGCACCATGTTGCCGTGAGCGGCAGCTGCCACGGCGATCACGTTGTCCAGGCTCATCACCAGGTCGGCGATGAGGATGGTGCGCACCGCAGCCATCAGGCCGCCGCCGGCCTTGGATTCGCCTTCTTCCTCGTCGCCCTCGGCCAGCAGCTGGAAGCCGATCCAGAGCAGCAGGCAGCCGCCGACGATCTGCAGGAAGGAGAGCTCCAGCAGCTTGGCCGCGACCACGGTCAGCGCGATGCGCAGGAACACGGCAGCGCCGGAGCCCCAGGCGATGGCCTTCTTCTGCTGGTGCGGCGGCAGCGAGCGGGCCGCCAGGGCGATGACGACGGCGTTGTCGCCCGAGAGGATGATGTTGATCCAGACGATCTTGATCAGACCGATCCAGAAATCGGCGGACTGCAGAAACTCCATGGCGATGGCTCCGGTGTTATATGTGAATGCAAGAAGCGCCCGAAACTCGCGTTTCGGGCGCTTCCTGTTCTTTGGGGAGCGCCGAGTTTATCGGCGGCCGGGCCCCGGAGCGTGCGTAGTTTTGCTTATCGCCTGCCGCCACCCCGGCAGCCGGATCACTTCAGCTGGGCCTTGAGCAACTTGCCCAGCTCGGACGGGTTGCGCGTCACGACGAAGCCGCACTCTTCCATGATGGCGAGCTTGGCATCGGCCGTGTCGGCGCCGCCGGAGATCAGCGCGCCGGCGTGGCCCATGCGCTTGCCGGGAGGGGCGGTGACGCCGGCGATGAAGCCGACGATGGGCTTCTTCATGTTGGCCTTGCACCATTGGGCGGCTTCGGCCTCGTCCGGACCGCCGATCTCGCCGATCATGATGACGGCGTCGGTGTCGGGATCGTCGTTGAAGGCCTTCATGACGTCGATGTGCTTCAGGCCGTTGATGGGGTCGCCACCGATGCCCACGGCGCTCGACTGGCCCAGGCCCACTTCGGTCAGCATGGCCACGGCTTCATAGGTCAGCGTGCCGGAGCGAGAGACCACGCCGATGCGGCCCTTGCGGTGGATGTGGCCGGGCATGATGCCGATCTTGATCTCGTCGGGCGTGATCAGGCCGGGGCAGTTGGGGCCCAGCAGCAGGGTCTTCTTGCCGCCTGCGGCTTCCTTGGCCTTCATCTTGTTGCGCACTTCGAGCATGTCGCGGACAGGAATGCCTTCGGTGATGCAGATGGCCATGTCCAGGTCGGCTTCCACGGCTTCCCAGATCGCGGCGGCAGCGCCTGCGGGCGGCACGTAGATCACCGACACGGTGGCGCCGGTCTGCGATGCGGCTTCCTTGACGGAGGCGTAGATCGGGATGTTGAAGATCGACTCGCCGGCCTTCTTGGGGTTCACGCCCGCGACGAAGCAGTTCTTGCCGTTCGCGTATTCCTGGCACTTCTCGGTGTGGAACTGGCCCGTCTTGCCCGTGATGCCTTGGGTGATGACCTTGGTGTCTTTGTTGATGTAGATCGACATGAATGTTCTCCGGGCTTACTTGACGGCGGCGACGATCTTCGTCGCGGCTTCGGCCATGGTGTCTGCGGCGATGATGGGCAGGCCGGATTCGGCCAGCATCTTCTTGCCCAGCTCTTCGTTGGTGCCCTTCATGCGCACGACCAGCGGCACGTTCAGGTTCACGGCCTTGCAGGCGGTGATGACGCCGGTGGCGATGGTGTCGCACTTCATGATGCCGCCGAAGATGTTGACCAGGATGCCTTCGACCTTGGGGTTCTTCAGCATGATCTTGAAGGCTTCGGTGACCTTCTCGGGGGTGGCGCCGCCGCCCACGTCCAGGAAGTTGGCCGGCTCGCCGCCGAACAGCTTGATGGTGTCCATGGTGGCCATGGCGAGGCCCGCACCGTTCACCAGGCAGCCGATGTTGCCGTCCAGGCTGATGTAGGCCAGGTCGAACTTGGAGGCTTCCACTTCGGCCGGATCTTCTTCATCCAGGTCGCGGTAGGCCACGATTTCGGGATGGCGGAACAGGGCGTTGGCGTCGAAGTTGAACTTCGCGTCCAGGGCCATCAGGTCACCCTTGGAGTCGCAGTTCAGCGGGTTGATTTCCACCAGCGACGCGTCGGTTTCCATGTAGCACTTGTAGATCTTGGCGAAGATGTCCAGCGCCTGGTCCACGGACTTGCCGGAAAGGCCGATGGCTTCGGCGACCTTCCTGCCCTGCTCGGGCGTGATGCCGACGAGCGGGTCGATCATCTCGGTGACGATCTTCTCGGGCGTGGAGTGGGCCACTTCCTCGATGTCCATGCCGCCTTCGCTGGAAGCGATCAGGGCGACCTTCTGCGTGGCGCGGTCGGTGACCAGCGAGACGTAGAGTTCGTTCTTGATGTCGGCGCCGTCTTCGATGTAGAGGCGGCGGACCTTCTGGCCTTCGGGGCCGGTCTGGTGGGTCTTGAGCTGCATGCCCAGGATGTCGCCGGCCAGCTTCTTCACGTCGTCGATGCTCTTGGCGACCTTCACGCCGCCGCCCTTGCCACGGCCACCGGCGTGGATCTGGGCCTTGACGACCCACACGGGGCCGCCGAGCTTCTGGGCGGCTTCCACGGCTTCCTGCACCGTGAAAGCAGGAATGCCGCGCGGAACGGGCACACCAAAATTGCGCAAGATTTCCTTGCCTTGGTATTCGTGAATCTTCATGAGGTCTCTCTCAGGAAAGGATGGTGTTTACCCGTTTGCCATGATGTTGGATGTCTGGCCGCGGGCTTGGGACATGGCAACCGGCGACTGTATCATGCTGCAGCGCACCACCCATGTGGATACGACGTACCCCACCCATAGCGGCCCGGCCGCAGCTTTTCGCAGGAGATCCAGCCCATGTCTAAAGTGTTCATCGACGGCGAAGCCGGCACCACCGGACTGGAGATCCGCGAACGCCTGCAGTCCATGCCCCAGGTCGAGCTGGTCAGCATCGCGCCCGAGCTGCGCAAGGACGTGGCCGCCAAGCGCGCCCTGATCGCCGGGGTGGACCTGGTCGTGTTGTGCCTGCACGACGACGCCGCGCGCGAAACCGTGGCCCTGGTGGACGCCATCACCGCCGAAACCGGCCGCAGCATCCGCATCATCGACGCCTCCACCGCGCACCGCACGGCGGACGGCTGGGTTTACGGCTTTCCCGAGCTCTCGGCCGGCCAGGCACAGGCCGTGAAGGGCGCGCTGCGCGTGTCCAACCCCGGCTGCTACGCCACCGGCGCCATCGCGCTGCTGCGCCCGCTGGTCGATGCCGGCCTGCTGCCGGCCGACTACCCGGTGGCGCTGCCCTCGGTCAGCGGCTATTCGGGCGGCGGCCGCCCGATGATCGAGGCCTATGAAAAGGGCGAAGCCGCGCCCTTCGAGCTCTACGCCCTGGGCCTGTCGCACAAGCACCTGCCCGAGATCATGAAGTACACCGGCCTCGCGCGCCGGCCGATCTTCACACCCTCGGTGGGCAACTTCCGCCAGGGCATGCTGGTGCAGCTGCCGCTGCATCTGGACCTGCTGCCCGGCACGCCCAAGGTGGCCGACCTGCACGACGCGCTGGCCGCCCACTACGCCCGCAGCAACACGCCCGACCAGTGGGTGCGCGTGCTGCCGCGCACCGAAGACGGCAAGCTCGAACCCACCGCGCTCAACGACACCAACCAGCTGGAACTGCGCGTGTTCGGCAACGACGAGCATCGCCATGCCGTGGCCGTCGCGCGCCTGGACAACCTGGGCAAGGGCGCCAGCGGCGCTGCCGTGCAGAACCTGAAGCTGATGCTGGGCCTCTAACGGACCATCGCTGGCCGAGGCCTCAGCCCCGGCCCATGCGCTGGAACAGGCCGCCGGGCAGCCGGGCCACCCGGCCTTCGAGTTCCAGCTCCAGCAGCGCGACCTGCAGGCCGGCGGTGTCCCGCCCCGTGCGCGCCTGCAGCGCATCGAAGCTCACCGGGTCGAAGCCCAGGGCCTCCAGCAGATCGGCATGGGGGCCACTTCCGGCCTCGCCACCCTCCCCCTCCGGCGGCACGCCGGCTCCGTCGCTGCGGTCCGGCGCCGCGCCTGCGGCCGGCATGCGCAGCTCTTCCAGCACGTCCTGGGCCGACTCCACCAGCTTGGCACCCTGGCGGATCAGCGCATGGCAGCCGCGCGACTGCGGCGCGTGGATGGAACCCGGGATGGCGAACACCTCGCGCCCCTGCTCGGCCGCCAGGCGGGCCGTGATCAGCGAGCCAGAGGCCAGCGCCGCCTCGACCACCAGCGTGCCCTGCGACAGGCCCGAGATGATGCGGTTGCGCCTGGGGAAGTTGGGCGGCAGCGGCGGCGTGCCCAGCGGGTATTCGCTCACGATCAGCCCGTGCTGGGCGATGCGCCGGGCCAGATCCAGGTTGCGGCGCGGATAGACCCGGTCCAGCCCCGTGCCCACGACGGCGATGGTGGCCGGCACGGACGCATCCCCGGGATCGTCCAGCGCGCCCTCGTGGGCAGCGGCATCCACGCCCAGCGCCAGGCCCGAGACGATGCCGAGGCCCGCCGCGCGCAGCGCCCGGGCGAACTGGCGGGCGTTGTCCGCGCCCTGGGCCGTCGGGTTGCGGCTGCCCACCACGGCCAGACAGCGGGAGGAGGGAAAGGGCTCGCACTCGCCCTCGACGAAGCGCGGCGCGCCCAGCACGTAGAGCAGCAGCGGCGGGTCCTCGGTTTCCAGCAGGCTGCGCGGATAGCGCGCGTCGCCCAGCGTGACGATGCCCCGAGCCGGACCGCCGCCTTCGGCTCCCGGCAGGGCCAGCCACTGGCGCGCGCCCTCGATGCGGGCGGCCAGCGCCTCGGGCTCGCTGCACAGGGCGCGGGCCTGCGCGGCCGTGGCGCCACAGGCCTGCAGCGCGGCTTCGCTCTGGCGGAAGATGGCCTGCGGCAGGCCGAAGGCGGCCAGCAGGCGCCGGGCCGTGGTGGAGCCCACGCCCTCGCTCAGCGTGAGCCGCAGCCAGGCGGTGAGTTCTTCGGGGTGCATGGAAGAAGGGCGGGAGCGGGGCCCCGGCAGCGGCCTGGTGCCCGGCCGGTTCTCCGCGGACCGCCAGCGCGCTTACTGCGGGTTGACTAGGCGGTCGCCCACGCGCACGCCCCGTTCCACACGCAGCAGCAGCGCGTAGGACACCCGGTCGAAGGTGCGGAACACCATGGCCGTGCCGTTGGCCTCGCTGGGCAGGCGCAGGGCGATGCGCTCGCCGTCGGTCTTGTCGGTGATGCGCGCGCCCTGGGTGAGCACGGTGAGCACGTAGCCGGCTTCGACGCCGTCGCGCGTGCCCTTGTTGATGGCCACCACTTGGTTCTGCGCTGCGAAGGCCAGCGCGCTGCTGCCGTAGAGCGACACCACGCGGGCATCGACCGGCACCTGCGGCGCGCGCGGGGTGTAGCTGGTCAGCACACGCTCGGGCGCGGGCAGCAGGCGGTCGCCGGGGCGGATCTCTTCCTTGGCGGCACGCAGGTCCACCGTGGCGGGCACGATCTCTTCGGTGGTGCCGCCCTTGCCGTCGGGCGTGGACTCGACCGACTGGCTGCGCACCAGGTCGGCCAGGCCGACGTACTGGGCCTCATAGCCCAGGATTTCGCCGGTGACCGGGTCCTTCATGGGCGTGGCGCTGCGGAACACGCGGAACTGGCGCGGCGCCTGCGGCGAGATCAGCAGCGGATTGCCCGCAGGGCCCATGGCGTAGGCGCGGTCGCCGCTGGTCATGAGCACGCGCGACTCGGTGGCGGCCACGAGCCGAGGCGCCTGCGAGAAGGTGAGTTCGTCCACCACCAGCGGCTCGACGAGGAAAGGCTCGATCAGGTGCGGCGGCAGCGTGGGCAGGGCGCTGGCGGCCAGGCTCTCGTAGCGGGTGCGGGGCGACAGGCGGACGGTGTCCGTCGGATCGCCGGAGCGGCTGGTGCGCAGGCGGGCGTAGCCGTCCACCTTTTCCAGGTAGAGGGTCTGGCCCGGATAGATCAGGTGCGGGTTGGGGATGGCCTGCAGGTTCATGCCCCAGAGTTCGGGCCAGCGCCAGGGCCGCTGCAGGTACATGCCCGAGATGCCCCAGAGCGTATCGCCGCGCTTGACCACGTAGGTGTCGGGCGCGGTGGGCGAGAGTTCGGACAGCGGAATGCCGCGCGAGGCGACCTGCTGGGCCGTGGCGCGCTGCTCGCCGGTGACGGGATAGCGGCCGGCGGCGGTCTGCGCCAGCGCGGGAAGGACGGACAGGCATCCGGTCAGGAAAGCCAGCGTGCCCAGCACGTTGCGGCGCGCGCGGATGGATGCCCTCATGTCGTTCCTTATGTAATGCTGCATGCAGTGGGAAAAAGGGAGAAAACGCAGGACGCTGAGCGCCGCCGGCCGGCAGGCGAAGCATGGGCCGCCCTGCTTTTCGTAACGAATGACACAGCGGCCGAGACGTTCAAAACCTTTTGTGATTCTCTGCGCAAGCCCTTTCAGGGGCAATGATTATTGACGGCGCATCCGGAGACACCCCGGGAAAGTGGCGAAAATAGCGACATATCTCCCCCGCGCCATGGCCATTCTTTCCATTCTCCGCTACCCCGATCCGCGCCTGCACAAGGTCGCCCAGCCCGTCCAGCAAGTGGACGAGCGCGTTCGCGCCCTGCTGGACGACATGCTCGCCACCATGTACGACGCCCATGGCATCGGCCTGGCCGCCACGCAGGTGGACGTGCATGAGCGCATCGTCGTCATCGACGTCTCGGAAGAGCGGGACACGCCCCTGGTGCTCATCAACCCCGAGATCGTCTGGGCCAGCGCCGAGCGGGTAACGGGCGAGGAAGGCTGCCTTTCCGTGCCCGGCATCTACGACGGCGTGGAGCGCGCCGCCGCCGTGCATGTGCGCGCGCTGGACCGCGACGGCCAGCCCCGCACGATCGAGGCCGAAGGCATGCTGGCCGTGTGCATCCAGCACGAGATGGACCACCTGATGGGCAAGGTGTTCGTCGAATACCTGTCTCCGCTCAAGCGCAACCGCATCAAGACCAAGCTGGTCAAGCAGCAGCGCGAGGAACGGGCATGACCCTGCCAGGCGGCCGGCCTGCGCTCGCCCTGCTGCGCGCCCTGTGGCTGCCCCTGGCGGCCGCGCTGCTGCTGGCCGCCTGCGCCGCATATCCCACGCAGATGGCGCCCGGCACGCCCCGCGCCACCGTGGCCGCGCAGCTGGGCACGCCCTATTCCGTCACTGCGCTGCCCGGCGGCGGCGAAAGCTGGCTCTACACCACCTACCCGATGGGCTTCTATGCCTACCACGTCGATCTGGACGCGGCCGGGCGCGTGGCCCGCACCGAGCAGGTGCTGACCTTCGAGCGCTTCGCCGCCATTCCCGTCGGCCGCTGGACCGGCGCCGACGTGCGCGCCACCTTCGGCCCGCCTTACGAGGTCAGCCGCGTCTCCAGTTTCGACGGCGTGGTCTGGACCTACCGCTTCATCGCCGACATCAATCTGCGCCGGCTGGCCCACGTGCATATCGACCCGGCCGGCATCGTGCGCCGCGTCATGTTCACCGACGAGCCGCTGCCCGGCGACCGCCGTCCGCTCTGACACACTGGCGGGGGCCGCCCGTCGGCGCGCTGTTCGCGTCATGTTCCGCGCCCCAGATGGCGCCTTGCTGAATCCACCATGAAGATCGTTTTCGCCGGCACGCCGGATTTCGCCCGTGTGGCCCTGGAACGCCTGATCGGCGCCGGTTTCTCCGTGCCGCTGGTGCTTACCCAGCCCGACCGCCCCGCAGGCCGCGGCATGAAACTGCAGGCCTCGCCCGTCAAGCAGTGCGCGCTGGAGCACGGCATCCCCGTGGCCCAGCCGCGCAGCCTGCGCCTGGACGGCAAGTACCCCGAAGACGCCGCCGCCGCGCGCGAGGCGCTGCGGGCCGCCTGCGCCGATGCCATGGTGGTGGCCGCCTACGGGCTGATCCTGCCGCAGTGGGTGCTGGACCTGATGGGCGCCGCACGGCCGCCCGAAGGCGCGAAGGCCCCCCAGGGGGGCAGCGAACCGCGCACCGCGGGGAGCGTGGGGGCCCACGGCCTGGGCTGCCTCAACATCCACGCCAGCCTGCTGCCGCGCTGGCGCGGCGCCGCGCCCATCCACCGCGCCATCGAGACCGGCGACGCCGAGACCGGCGTGACCATCATGCAGATGGACGCCGGCCTGGACACGGGCGACATGCTGCTGATGGAGCGCCTGCCCATCACCCCGGCCGACACCACCGCCAGCCTGCACGACCGCCTGGCGGGCCTGGGCGGACGCATGATCGTCGAGGCGCTGGAGCTGGCGGCCTGCGGCGGCCTGCGCCCCCAGCCGCAGCCCGCCGAGGGCGTGACCTATGCGCACAAGATCGAGAAGGCCGAAAGCGCCATCGACTGGACGCTGCCGGCCGAGGCCATCGGCCGGCGTATCCGCGCCTTCGACCCCTTCCCCGGCGCGAGCACCACGGCCCAGGGCGAGGTGGTCAAGCTGTGGAGCTGCGAAATCGATAGCACGCAGCCCGCAACGGATGCGCGCCCGGGGCAGATTCTTGCCATCGATCCGGCTGGCATCGCCGTGGCCTGCGGCCAGGGCACGCTGCGCCTGACGGTGCTGCAGCGCGCGGGCGGCAAGCGCCTGCCGGCGGCGGACTTCCTGCGCGGCTTCGCGCTGGCGCCGGGGCAGGTGCTGGGCATGGCGGAGCCGGCGTGAGCCGTCGCTTGCAGGCGCTGCGCGCCACCTTGCGCGACCCGGACTACCGCCGGGGCGTGACGGACATGCTGGGAACCTGCGTGGGCATCGCCGCGTGGGGCCTGGTGACCGGCGTGGCCATGATCAAGACGGGGATGTCGGTGCCCATGGCGCTCTTCATGTCGATCGTCGTCTATGCCGGCAGCGCGCAGCTGGCCGTGCTGCCGCTGATGGCGGCGGGCGCTCCGCTCTGGGTGGTGTGGCTCACCGCCATGTGCGTGAACCTGCGCTTCGTCATCTTCAGCAGCATGTGGCGCAGCTACTTCCACGGGCTGCCGCGCCGACACCGGCTGGCGCTGGGCTATTTCAGCGGCGACGTGATCTTCGTGGCCTTCATGAAGCGCTTTCCCCGCCCCGAACCGCAGCCCGAACAGGTGCCCTATTTCTGGGGCGCGGCGTCGGTCAACTGGCTTTCGTGGCAGGTGCCCTCCATCGCCGGCATCCTGCTGGCCAACGCCGTGCCGCTGTCCTGGGGACTGGGCTTCGCAGGCGTGCTGGCCCTGTTGGGCGTACTGCTGTCCATGCTGTTCGACCGGGCCACCTGGCTGGCCACGCTGGTCGCCGCCTCGGCCGCCATCGCCGCGTTCGCCCTGCCGCTCAAGCTCAACATCCTGGTGGCGATCGCCGCCGCCGTGACGGCCGGCCTGCTGATGGAGGCGGCCGACCACCACCTGCGCCGCAAGCCCCGCGTGCTGCTGGTGCCGGCCGACCGGCCCCTGCCGCCCTCAGACCGCCGCCAGGTGCAGGACGGCGACGTGCCGCTGCGCGAGGAGCGCCACCCATGAACGCGGCCATTCCATGGATTTCCGGCTGGGACTGGTCCTGGGTGGAGCCCACCATCGCCATCCTGGGCCTGGCGGCGATCACCGTGATCTCGCGCTCCTTCTTCATGATCCCGGAGCGCGAGCTGCCCCTGCCCGACTGGCTCAAGCGCGGCCTGAAGTACGCGCCGCTGGCGGCCCTCGCCGCCGTGATCGCGCCCGAGCTGCTGATGACGCAGGGCGAACTGATCCACACCCTGCGCGATGCGCGCCTGCCGGCCGTGCTGTGCGCGGCGGGCTACTACTTCTGGCGGCGCGGCATCCTGGGCACCATCGTGGTGGGCATGGCGGTCTATCTGCCGCTGCACATCGGCTGGGGCTGGTAGGCGGGCGGAGGCGGCGGCGCGGCCACCGGTTACCAAGCGGTTACCACAGCCCTGCCGGCCCGCGCACCGGCCCTAAAATGCGGCGCAACCTCAATCCAGCCCATTCCATGCACATCCTTCGCTTCTCCGATCTCTGCGCCCAGGGCAAGGCCCGCGGCCAACGCGTTTTCATCCGTGCCGACCTGAACGTGCCGCAGGACGACGACGGCCGCATCACCGAAGACACGCGCATCCGCGCATCCGTGCCCTGCATCCGGATGGCGCTGGATGCCGGCGCCGCCGTGATGGTCACCAGCCACCTGGGCCGCCCCACCGAAGGCACGCTGACGCCGGCCGATTCGCTGGCGCCCGTGGCGGCCCGCCTGTCCGAGCTGCTGGGCCGCGAAGTGCCGCTGGTGGCCGACTGGGTGGACGGCGTGCAGGTGCAGCCCGGCCAGGTGGTCATGCTGGAGAACTGCCGCGTGAATCCTGGCGAGAAGAAGAACAAGCCCGAGCTGGCGCAGAAGCTGGCCCAGCTGTGCGACATCTACGTCAACGACGCCTTCGGCACCGCGCACCGCGCCGAGGGCACGACCTACGGCATCGCCGAATACGCCAAGGTGGCTTGCGCCGGCCCGCTGCTGTCGGCCGAGATCGACGCCATCACCCAGGCCCTGGCCGCGCCGAAGCGCCCGCTGATCGCCATCGTGGCGGGCAGCAAGGTGAGCACCAAGCTGACCATCCTGCAGAGCCTGGCCAAGAACGTGGACGGCCTGATCGTGGGCGGCGGCATCGCCAACACCTTCATGCTGGCCGCAGGTTTGAAGATCGGCAAGAGCCTCGCCGAGCCCGACCTGGTGGGCGAAGCCACCGCCGTGATCGAGGCCATGAAGGCGCGCGGCGCCGAGGTGCCGATCCCCACCGACGTGGTGGTGGCCAAGGCGTTCGCCGCCGATGCGCCCGCCACCGTCAAGGCCGCCACCGACGTGGCCGACGACGACCTGATCCTGGACATCGGCCCGGAAACCGCCAGCAAACTGGCCGCCCAGCTCAAGGCCGCCGGCACCATCGTCTGGAACGGCCCGGTCGGCGTGTTCGAGTTCGCCGCGTTCGAGAACGGCACCAAGGCCATCGCCGAGGCGATCGCCGAGTCGCCCGCCTTCAGCATCGCCGGCGGCGGCGACACCCTGGCCGCCATCGCCAAGTACGGCATCGAGAAGGACGTGGGCTACATCTCCACCGGGGGCGGCGCCTTCCTGGAAGTGCTGGAAGGCAAGACCCTGCCTGCCTTCGAGATCCTGCAAAAGCGCGCCAACGGCTGATCCGCAGGGTTACAAGCCTGTTGGGCCACCAGCGCTTGTCCCGCAAGCGCTGGCAGCTATCAAAAGAAGAGCCCGCTGGCACCCTGCCAGCGGGCTTTTTCACATCGGCGCGACCGGCCGCGCCTGCGCGCTCATGCCAGGGCGACGGCCGGGTTGAGCGTGTACAGCCCCGTCAGGCGCGCCTGGGCCAGCACGGGCGCCTTCTCCAGCGCGGCGCGCACGTTGGCACCGGTCAGCGGCCCCTCGACCTGCAGCGTGGGCGTGCCCAGCGCATACACCGTGAAGACGTAGTGGTGGACGATGGAATCGTTCCAGGGCGGGCAAGGGCCGTCGTAGCCGTAGTAGTCGCCGCGCATGTCGGCGTCGCCTGCGAACCATCCCGTGTAGTCGTTGATGCCGTGGCGCAGGCCCTCGGGCGCTGCGGGGCCGGGCTTGCCGCGCGGCATGACGGCGCTGGAATGGGCGCCGGCGGCGATCTCGGTGCGGTCCGCGGGAATGTCGAGCAGCAGCCAGTGGAAGAAATCCACGCGCGGCAGGCTGGCCGGCACGGTACGGCCTTCCTGGTTCACATCGTCGCCCCGGCTGGGCACGTCCGGGTCGTGGCAGACGATGGCGAACGACTGCGTGCCGGCAGGCGCGCCGCTCCAGGCCAGGTGCGGGTTGCGGTTGGCGGACAGCGCGACGTGGGTTGCCGCATCCGGCACCGCGAAGGCGAATTCGCCGGGAATGGTCTGGCCGTCCTGGAAGCTGTGGCTGGTGAGTTGCATGCGTGAAGGCTCCTGTGCGGGGGGGTGGACAAGGCAGCGGCCCCGGCAGAACGGGGCGGCAGGGGCATTCTAGGAAGGCACGGCCGTGCCCGACGGTCCACATCCGATCGATTCCAGCCCCGATCCCGCCCATCTGGCGGGCAGAGCGCCGCCGGGAGGACGGGACGGATATCGCCGGGCAACAAGCAGCCGGCCCGCCGGACAGGCAGACCTGCAACTGCACCTGCGCGCAGCCGTGGAGCGAGGAGCGGCCTTCTACAATCCCGGCCATGACCTTCACCGACATGCTGCGCGGCGCGACCGCGCAGAACGACTCCCTGCTGTGCGTGGGCCTGGACCCGGAACCCCAGCGCTTTCCCGAGCACCTGCGCGGCGATGCCGGCAAGATCTACGACTTCTGCGCCGCCATCGTCGATGCGACGGCCAGCCTGGTCAACGCCTTCAAGCCGCAGATCGCCTACTTCGCCGCGCACGGCGCCGAGGCGCAGCTGGAAAAGCTGATCCGCCACATCCGCGCCACGGCGCCCCAGGTGCCCGTGATCCTCGACGCCAAGCGCGGCGACATCGGCTCCACCGCCGAGCAGTACGCCCGCGAGGCCTTCGAGCGCTACGGCGCCGACGCGGTCACGCTCTCGCCCTTCATGGGCTTCGACTCGCTCGCGCCCTACCTGGCCTACCACGGCAAGGGCGCCATCCTGCTGTGCCGCACCTCCAATCCCGGCGGCGACGACCTGCAGGCGCAGCGCCTGGCCAGCGTGGAAGGCCAGCCGCTGCTGTACGAGCACATCGCCCGGCAGGCCCAGGGCCCCTGGAACACCAACGGCCAGGTCGGCCTGGTGGTGGGCGCCACCTATCCGGCGGAGATCGAACGCGTGCGCGCCCTGGCGCCCACCGTGCCGCTGCTGATCCCCGGCGTGGGCGCCCAGGGCGGCGACGCAGCCGCCACCGTGCGCGCAGGCCTGCGCGCCAACGGACCGATCATCGTGAGCTCCTCGCGCGCCGTGCTGTACGCGTCGGCGGGGCAGGACTTCGCTGCAGCGGCCCGCAGCGCCGCCGAAGCGACCCGCGATGCGCTGAACGCTGCGCGTACCTGACGGCACGCACGCGGGCCCGCTGCGTCAGGCCCGCCGGCGCAACGCTGCCCAGCGCGGGCCCAGCACCACGCAGACCAGCGCCAGCACCACCCAGGCCACACCCGCCCACTGCCAGGGCGAGAGCACCTCGCCCAGCGCCAGCATGCCGGCCGCCAGGCCCACCACCGGTACACCCAGGCTGAAGGGCGCGACCCGGTTGGCCGGATGGCGCGTGAGCAGCGTGGTCCAGAGGCCGTAGCCCACATTGGTCGCCACCCAGCCCAGGAACATCGCAGCCGCCCAGCCCGACCAGGGCACTGCCGCCCAGGTGGAGGCCTGCAGCCAGCGCCCGGCATCCGGGTCGGCCAGGGCCGACAGCAGCACGAAGGGCACGATGGGCACCAGGCAGCTCCAGCCGACGAAGGCCAGCGGGTCGTAGCCGGGCGACTCCTGCTGCGCGCGCCGCGCCACGATGTTGGAGGCCGCCCAGGAGGCCGCCCCGCAGAGCGTCAGGCCCACGCCCGCCAGCGTGACGTCGCCGGTGCCGGCCATGCCGGCAGCCGGCGCGGTGAAATGCATGCCGAAGCACAGCAGCCCCAGGGCGGCCAGCCCCATGCCGATGACCAGCGGCCGGCCCGGCCGTTCGTGCAGCAGCAGGAAGCCCCAGAGCGCGGTGAAGAACACCTGCGTCTGCAGCAGCACGCTGGCCAGCCCGGCCGACATGCCCACGTGCAGGGCCAGGAACACCATGCCGAACTGCCCCACGCCCTGGAACAGCCCGTAGAGCAGCATCCAGCGCCAGCGCACGGCAGGCGGGCGCACGAAGAGCACCAGCGGCAGCGCCGCGAACACATAACGCGCAGCCCCCAGCTGGAACGGCGTGAACGTGCGCAGGCCCCACTTCATGACCACGAAGTTGACGCCCCAGATCAGCACCACCACCAGCGCGGCTGCCAGGTCGCGCCCGGGCAGGGACGCGGCCGGCGCAGCGGCCCGGCTCATGGGCGCATGCCGCCGAAACGGCGGCTGCAGGCCGCGGACGGCGCAAGGCGTTCTGGAACCGGGGAGGCGGGATAGGGCATGGGCGGCGGCGCAGGAGGCGCAAGAGGCGCACCAAGGCGGTGCGGGCAAGGAAGGGGAAGGAGGGAGACAGCAGGCGCAAGCAGGGGCCGGAACGGCACATTATTCCGCAGCCCCGACCAACCCCCGTCCGGACATCAGCGCGCTTGACACACATCAAGACCGCCGGCGCGCTACTTGCTAAATTGCAGTCAACGCAATCTCCGGACGAACGCACGCCCGCGCAGATCGCCCTGCACCGCTCGCGTGCCCCTCCATCGCTTCTCCCAGAGACCTCCTCCATGCCACGCCTCGCCGATCTCCGCCTGCTGCACAAATTCATCATCCTGGGCCTGGTCGGCCTGCTGATGAGCGCGGTGCCTGCCACGCTCTTCCTGGGACAGGCCCTGGACGGCATCCGCACGGCACGGCTGGAGGCGCGCGGCGCGCCGGCCCTGCTGGCGCTGCACAAGGCCGTGCAGGAACTGCAGGTCCACCGCGGCCTGTCGGCCGGCATGCTGGGCGGCAACGAGGTGCTGGCCGGCCGCCGGCCCGCCGTGCGCGACGCTGTCAACCAGGCGCTGGAGCAGGGCACGGCGCGCTTCGCCGAAGCCGGCGTGCCCGCCGACCTGGCCCAGGCATGGGCGGGCGCCCGCCAGCGCTGGCAGGCGCTGGAGCCCGAGGTGGCCGCCCGCCGCCTGCAGCCCGCGCAGAGCACGGCGCGGCACACCGAGATCATCGGCTCCCTGCTGCTGCTGGGCGAAGAGCTGCTGCACGCCTACGGACTGCAGGTGGAGACGGACCCCGAGCTGCATGCGCTGGTGCAGGCCAGCATGGTCAGCGCCCCGCTGCTGGGCGAGAAGCTGGGCGTGATGCGCGCCCAGGGCACGGGCTTCCTGGGCAAGAAGGAGCTGCCGCCGCAGGGCCGCGGCCTGCTGCTGGGGCTGCGCGAGCGGGTGCAGGAGCTGCAGGGCGAAACCATGCGCAACCTGGACCGCTCCATGCGGCGCGACCCCGCCGTCGCCGCCGCCATGCAGGCGCCCACCCGCGCCGTGCAGGAACAGGTGGCGGCCGCGCTGCAGCTGGCCGGCCGCGCCCTCATCGACCTCGACCCGGGCCAGGCGCCCAGCCTGTCGCCGCAGGAATACTTCGACACCTTCACCCGGGCCATCGAGGCCCTGTCCGCGCTCGACGCGCAGGCCATGGACAGCCTGCGGGCCGCGATGGATGCCCGCATCGGCAAACTGCAGCGCACCCTGCTGTGGCAGGCCCTGCTGATGGGCGCCATCGTGGCGCTGGCGGCGGTGCTGATGGCGGTGTTCGCGCGCTCGGTCACCCGGCCCATGGCGCAGGCCGTGGCACTGGCCGACGGGGTGGCGGGAGGCGACCTGGCAGGCCCGCCCATCGCGCATGGCCGCGACGAGGTGGGCCATCTCATCGCCGCGCTGCTGCGCATGCGCAGCCAGCTCACGCAGGTGGTGGCGGGCATGCGCCACGGCGCCGAGGGCGTGGCCACGGCCAGCGCGGAGATCGCGCAGGGCAACAGCGACCTCTCGGCGCGCACCGAGTCGCAGGCCAGCGCGCTGGAGGAAACCGCAGCCTCGATGGAGCAGATGACCGCCACCGTGCGCCAGAACGCCGACAGCGCGCGCCAGGCCAGCCAGCTGGCCAGCAATGCCAGCCTGGTGGCAGCACAGGGCGGCGAGGTGGTGGCGCAGGTGGTGAGCACCATGGGCCAGATCACCGACAGCTCGCGCAAGATCGGCGACATCATCGGCGTGATCGACTCCATCGCCTTCCAGACCAACATCCTGGCGCTGAACGCCGCCGTGGAGGCGGCCCGCGCGGGCGAGCAGGGCCGGGGCTTCGCCGTGGTGGCCGGCGAGGTGCGCGCGCTGGCCCAGCGCAGCGCCCAGGCCGCCAGGGAGATCAAGACCCTCATCACCGACAGCATGGACCGCGTGCAGCAGGGCGGCGTACTGGCCGACCAGGCTGGCAGCACCATGGCCGAAGTGGTGCAGGCCATCCAGCAGGTGACGGACATCGTGGGCGGGATCAGCGCCGCCAGCCAGGAACAGAGCCTGGGCGTGGCCCAGGTGGGCGAAGCCGTCACCCAGATGGACCAGGCGACCCAGCAGAACGCGGCGCTGGTCGAGGAGATGGCGGCCGCCGCCGCCAGCCTGCGCAGCCAGGCGGACGAGCTGGTGCGCGCGGCAGCGGTGTTCCGCCTGGACGACGCCACCGCCCGCCGCCAGCTACATCTTCAGTAGCACAAGACCCTTGTGGGGCGAACGCCGGGCGGGTCCGGCGGCCACGCCCGGGCCGGCAGGCCGGGGTGCGGTTAACCACTTGACACGCTTTAGCGCTACAACTGGGGGCCGCACACCCGAAAAATCCGGAATCTCCCCGCGAAGGCGAAAAGGCGCGAGCCCGTGCAGCGCCGCCTCCGCCTCCCTGCCGAAAGCCGACCATGAGCTCCACCCTCCAGGCTGCCGCCACCACCGCGCAGCCGCACACCTGCGCGCCTGCGCCATCCCCCGGCGCGGACGGCCTCGCGCCCGAAGCAGCATCCTCTGCGGCGGCCCCGGCCCTGGCGGCCGCCATGGCGGCGGCGATGCTGGCGGCCTGCGGCGGCGGGGGCGGAGGCGGCGATACGGCCGGCAGCGCAGGTGGCAGTTCTTCGGGCAGCAGCTCCGGCGGAACGGGAAGCGGCGGCGCTTCCGGCAGCGTCGCCACGCCGGCCAGCGACGAGGAAGCCGCCCGCTTTCTGCTGCAGGCGCAGTTCTCGGCCACCGACGACGACATCGCCGCGCTGCGCGCCAAGGGCTACGGGCCCTGGCTGGCCGAGCAGTTCGCGCAGCCCGTGGGCACCACCGGCGCGGCCTGGCTGACGCAGCGCGGCTACGGCGTGGCCGCCGCCGACACGCGCTACGACAACGTCTCGTACCCGGCCGACTTCATGCTCTGGAACCAGCTCCTCGTGGAGCGCGACGCCGTGCGCAAGCGCGTGGCGCTGGCGCTCTCCGAGATCCTGGTCGTCTCCACCACCGGGCTGAACCAGCCATGGGCGGCCTTCCTCGCGGCCGGCTACTGGGACGTGCTCAACCAGCACGCCTTCGGCAACTACCGCGCGCTGCTCGAAGCCGTCACCCTGAACCCCGCCATGGGCATCTACCTGAGCGTGCGCGGCAGCCAGAAGGAAGACGCGCGCACCGGCCGCCAGCCTGACGAGAACTACGCCCGCGAGGTGATGCAGCTCTTCACCATCGGCCTCTACCGTCTCAACCCCGACGGCACCGAGCAGCGCGACGGCAGCGGCAACCGCATCGACACCTATTCCGCCGCCGACGTGAGCAATCTGGCGCGCGTCTTCACCGGCTACGACTACGACACCAGCAGGAACCAGCCCACCACCCTGGGCGGCAGCACGGTGCCTGGCCTGCAGCAGGCGCTGCTGCCCATGGTGCTCAAGCCTGCCAACCATTCCACGCTGGCCGCCAGCTTCCTCGGCGCCACGGTGCCGGCCGGCACGCCGGGCGACGCGGCGCTCAAGACCGCGCTCGACACGCTGTTCAACCACCCCAACGTGGGGCCCTTCATCGGCCGCCAGCTGATCCAGCGGCTGGTCACCAGCAACCCCAGCCCGGCCTATGTGGGCCGCGTGGCCGCCGCCTTCGCCGACAACGGCAGCGGCACCCGGGGCGATCTGCGCGCCGTGATCGCCGCCGTGCTGCTGGACCCCGAGGCGCGCAGCGCGGCCGGGCTCGCGAGCCCCCAGTACGGCCGGCTGCGCGAGCCCATGGTGCGCTTCGTGCAATGGGGCCGCAGCTTCGGCCTGCAGTCCGCGCGCGGCACCTGGAAGATCGCCGACCTGAGCGACCCGGCCACCCGCCTGGGGCAGAGCCCGCTGCGCTCGGGCTCGGTGTTCAACTTCTTCCGCCCAGGCTATGTGCCGCCCGCCACCGCCATGGCCGCGGCCGGCCAGGTGGCGCCGGAGTTCCAGATCGTCAACGAAAGCAGCGTGAGCGGCTATCTGAACTTCATGCAGAACGCCATCCGCTTCGGCTACTACGTGAACGCGCCCGACCTGCCGCAGAACGGCAGCACCGCCGCCAACGGCTTCGACATCACCTGCAGCTACGCCAACCTGCTGCCCCTGGTGGGCGACGCCGCCGCGCTGGTGCGCAAGGCGGCGCTGCTGCTGTCGGCAGGCCAGGTGTCCGCGGCCACGCAGGCGCGCATCGTGGCCGCGCTCAACGCCACGCCGCTCACTTCCGGCAGCTCGGCCGCCGCCCGGCTCGACCGCGTGGCCGCCGCAGTGCTGCTGGTGATGGCCAGCCCCGAATACCTGGTGCAGAAGTAAGCGACCGACCGACCGACGACCGACGACCGACAGAAGAGCCCGCCATGAACTTCATCGACCCCGCCCGCCACACGCGCCGCGCCTTCCTGCGCCGCAGCGCCCAGCTGGCCGCTGCCGGCACCGCCCTGCCCTTCGCCCTGAACCTCGCCGCGCTGGGCGAGGCCGCCGCCTTCGAGTCGAGCGACTACAAGGCGCTGGTCTGCGTCTTCCTCTACGGCGGCTGCGACTACGCCAACACCGTCGTGCCCTACGACAGCAGCCGCTACGCGCAGTACTCCGCCATCCGCGGCGGCAACAGCGACGGCACGGCCGGCGGCATCGCCCTGGGCCGCGATGCGCTGGCCGCCACGCAGCTGCGCCCCGGCGCGGCGCTGGCCGGCGGCATGCAGTACGCGCTGCACCCGGCCATGACAGGCATGGCCAGCCTCTTCAACGCAGGCCGCGCGGCCGTGCAGCTCAACGTGGGCCCGCTGCTGGTGCCGCTCACGCGCGCCCAGTACGCCAGCGGCGACCGGCGCAACTATCCGCTGCCGCCCAAGCTCTTCTCGCACAACGACCAGCAGTCGGTCTGGCAGTCGCAGGGCGCGGAAGGCTCCACCGTGGGCTGGGGCGGCAACCTGGGCGACCTGGCGCTGTCGTCCAACGCCAATTCGCTCTTCACCTGCATCTCGGCCACCGGCAACGCCGTATTCCTCTCGGGCGACCAGGCGCTGCAGTACCAGATCAGCCCCAGCGGCGCCGTGCCCATCAACGCCGTCAAGGGCAGCAACGTCTATGGCTCGACCGCCGTGCGCAACCTGCTGAGCGACCTGGTGCAGACCGCCGGCAGCCATGCGATGGAGGCCGAATACGCCCGCGTCACGCGGCGCTCGATCAGCTCCGAAGGGCAGATCTCCTCCGCCCTCTCCGGCGCCAACCTGTCCACCGCCTTCCCCGCCAGCAACCCGCTGGCCGACCAGCTCAAGGTCGTGGCCCGGCTCATCGCCGGCCGCAATGCGCTGGGCACGCGCCGGCAGGTGTTCTTCGTCTCGATGGGCGGCTTCGACCTGCACGACAACCTCATCGCCAGCCAGCCGCAGCTGCTCGACCGGGTCAGCAGCGCCATGACCGCCTTCTACAACGCCACGGTCGAGCTGGGCGTGGCCGACAAGGTCACCGCCTTCACCGCCTCGGACTTCGGCCGCACGCTCACCTCCAACGGCGACGGCTCCGACCACGGCTGGGGCAGCCACCACTTCATCGTGGGCGGCGCGGTGCGCGGCGCCGCCTTCTACGGCACGCCGCCGCCGGTCAGCGTGGGCAACGGCAGCGGCAGCGAAGACCAGTGGCACGTGGGCCAGGGGCGCCTCTTGCCCAGCACGGCCGTGGACCAGTACGCCGCCACCCTGGGCCGCTGGTTCGGCGTGGCCAACACCGAGATGGCGGGCGTGCTGCCGCACATCGGCAACTTCGGCGGCTCGGCCTATCCTGTCGATCTGGGCTTCATGGGCTGAAGGCCATTGCTATTTTTTTGATAGCAAAAGACCCGAGCCCCAGCGGGGCCAGGCCCGGAAAAACCTGAAGGGTTCTCAGACCCGGCCGCGCTGCAGATAAGGCGCCAGGTAGCGCCCGGTATGGCTCGCCGGGTTGGCCGCCACCTCTTCGGGCGTGCCCTCGGCCACCACGGTGCCGCCGCCCGCCCCGCCCTCGGGCCCCATGTCGATGATCCAGTCGGCCGTCTTGATGACGTCGAGGTTGTGCTCGATCACGACGATGGTGTTGCCCGCGTCGCGCAGCTGGTGCAGCACCTTGAGCAGCAGGTCGATGTCGGCGAAGTGCAGGCCGGTGGTGGGCTCGTCCAGGATGTAGAGCGTGCGGCCGGTGTCGCGCTTGGAGAGTTCCTGCGCGAGCTTCACGCGCTGGGCCTCGCCGCCCGAGAGCGTGGTGGCGGACTGGCCCAGGCGCAGGTAGGACAGGCCCACGTCCAGCAGGGTCTGCAGCTTGCGGGCGATCGCGGGCACGTCCTGGAAGAAGGCGTGGGCGTCTTCCACCGTCAGGTCGAGGATCTGCGCGATGTTCCGGCCCTTCCACAGCACTTCCAGCGTCTCGCGGTTGTAGCGCTGGCCGTGGCAGACATCGCAGGGCACATAGACGTCGGGCAGGAAGTGCATCTCCACCTTGACCACGCCGTCACCCTGGCAGGCCTCGCAGCGGCCGCCGGCCACGTTGAAGGAAAACCGGCCCGGGCCATAGCCGCGCTCGCGCGCGGTGTTGGTCTCGGCCATCAGCTCGCGGATGGGCGTAAAGAGCCCGGTGTAGGTGGCCGGGTTGCTGCGCGGCGTGCGGCCGATGGGCGACTGGTCCACGTTGATGACCTTGTCGAAGTATTCGATGCCTTCGATGGCCTCATGGGGCGCGGGCTCGTCGTGCGCGCGGTAGAGCTGGCGCGCCACGGCGGCGTAGAGCGTGTCGTTGACCAGCGTGCTCTTGCCCGAGCCCGAGACGCCGGTCACGCAGGTGAGAAGGCCCACGGGGAATTCGACGCTCACGTTCTTCAGGCTGTGGCCGCTGGCGCCCACCACGCGCAGGGCCTGCAGCCGGCCCTGGGTGGCGCGGTGCTCGGCCAGGCGCTCGGCGCGGCGGCGGCTGGCGTCGGTCTCGGGGAAACGCGGCTTGCCGGCGGCCTTCTTGGGTTCTGGCGCGGCGGATTGTTCCAGCACCGGCAGCCAGGGCGTGCGCCGCGCGGGCACGGGAATGGTCCGCACGCCGGACAGGTACTGGCCGGTGAGGGATTGCGGATGGGCGCGCACCTGGTCGTAGCTGCCCTGGGCCATCACCCGGCCGCCGTGCACGCCCGCGCCCGGGCCCATGTCCACCACGTGGTCGGCGGCGCGCATCATGTCTTCGTCGTGCTCGACCACGATCACGCTGTTGCCGATGTCGCGCAGATGCTGCAGCGTGGCGATGAGGCGGTCGTTGTCGCGCTGGTGCAGGCCGATGCTGGGCTCGTCGAGCACGTACATCACGCCGGTGAGGCCCGATCCGATCTGGCTGGCCAGGCGGATGCGCTGGGCCTCGCCGCCCGACAGCGTCTCGGCGCTGCGGTCCAGGCTCAGGTAGTTCAGGCCCACGTCGTTCAGGAAGGTCAGGCGCGTGGCGATCTCGCGCACCACCTTGCCGGCGATGTCGGCCTTGGCGCCCGAGAGGCGCAGGCTCTGGAACCAGGCCAGGGCCTCGGACAGCGTGGCGCCGCTCACCTGGTAGATGGCGCGGGACTGCTCGCCCTCGCCCACGAAGACGTGGCGCGCCTCGATGCGCAGGCGCGTGCCGTGGCAGTCGGGGCAGGGCTGGGTGCTGCGCAGGCGGGCCAGGTCTTCGCGCACGACGGTGGAATCGGTCTCGCGGTAGCGGCGCGCCATGTTGGGCAGGATGCCTTCGAAGGGGTGCTTCTTGACGATGGCGCGGCCCTTGTTGGCGCCGCTGTCGAGGATGTAGCTGAAGCCGATCTCCTCGTCGCCCGAGCCGTAGAGCACGGCGTGGCGCACGCGCTCGGGCAGCGATTCGAAGGGCGCCTCCACGTCGAAGCTGTAGTGCGCGGCCAGGCTTTCCAGCATGGCGAAGTAGTAGCCGTTGCGCCGGTCCCAGCCCTTGATGGCGCCGCTGGCCAGGCTCAAGGAAGGGAAGGCCACCACCCGCGCCGGGTCGAACACCTCCTGCTGGCCCAGGCCGTCACAGGTCGGGCAGGCGCCCATGGGGGCGTTGAACGAAAAGAGGCGCGGCTCCAGCTCGGGCAGCGAGAAGCCGCAGATGGGGCAGGCGAACTTGCTCGAAAAGAGGTGCTCCGCGCCTGAATCCATCTCCAGCGCCAGCACCCGGCCGTTGCCGTCGGCGCCGGCCGCCTCCTGGCCCACGCGCAGCGCGGCCTCGAAGCTCTCGGCCAGGCGTTGTTGCGCGTCGGGGCGCACCTTCAGGCGGTCGATCACCACGTCGATGTCGTGCTTCTCGGTCTTCTTGAGCGGCGGCAGGTTCTCCACCTCGTGGATCTTTCCGTCCACGCGGAAGCGCACGTAGCCCAGCGCCTGCATCTGCGCGAAGAGCTCGGTGAACTCGCCCTTCCTGCCGCGCGCCACCGGGGCCAGCACCATCAGGCGCGTGTCCTCGGGCAGGGCCAGCACGCTGTCCACCATCTGGCTGACGGTCTGCGCGGCCAGCGGCAGGCCGTGCTCGGGGCAGTGCGGCGTGCCGGCGCGGGCGTAGAGCAGGCGCAGGTAGTCGTGGATCTCGGTCACCGTGCCCACGGTGGAGCGCGGGTTGTGGCTGGTGGCCTTCTGCTCGATGCTGATGGCGGGCGACAGGCCTTCGATCAGATCGACGTCGGGCTTGTCGAGCCGGCCCAGGAACTGGCGCGCATAGGCCGACAGGCTCTCCACGTAGCGGCGCTGGCCTTCGGCATAGAGCGTGTCGAAGGCCAGGCTGGACTTGCCCGAGCCCGACAGCCCGGTGATCACCACCAGCTGGTTGCGCGGCAGGTCCAGGTCGATGTTCTTCAGGTTGTGCGTGCGCGCGCCCCGGATGCTGATGCGCTGCTCGCGCAGGGCGCGGGCCAGGTAGGTGCCGTTCTCGGGCTGGGCCGGGGCGGCGGCGGCGTCATCGTGGGCAGGGGTGGTCACGGCGGCTACAAACGTGGAAAAAGGTCAACCGGCCATCATAGGGGACGGCCCTGACGTCTGCCGGCCGGCGCCGGGCAGCCCCCGGCAGGATCAGCCATCCACTACCAAAACCATAGCGCCATGCGCAGATGGAATGGGCGCGGAGCCCGTTTTTTCTTTCAGCCCCATGGCCCGGCGCCGCCGACCGCAAGGCGATGGGCGAGAATCGCGGCTTCTCCCGGCCCCACGACCCTTGCCAAGACAGGCGCACACACCGTGCAGGACTCTTCCACGCCCGCTGCTTCCACGGCGGCCTCCACGCCTTCCGCTGGAGCCCCTTCCTCCCCCTCGGCCACCACCATGACGCCGCTGGAGCGCCGTTCCAGCCTGAGCCTGGCGCTGATCTTCGCGCTGCGCATGCTGGGGCTCTTCCTGGTGCTGCCGGTGTTCGCGCTCGAAGCGCGCAAATACCCCGGCGGCGACGACCCGGCCCTGGTCGGCCTGGCCATGGGCGTCTATGGCCTCACCCAGGCCGTGCTGCAGCTGCCGCTGGGCCTGGCCTCCGACCGCTTCGGGCGCAAGCGCGTCATCGTGCTGGGCCTGCTGGTGTTCGCCGCCGGCAGCCTGGCGGCGGCGCTGGCCGATTCGCTCACCGGCCTGCTGGCGGGCCGCGCGCTGCAGGGCGCGGGCGCCGTGTCGGCCGCCGTCACCGCCCTGCTGGCCGACCAGACCCGCGACGGCGTGCGCACCAAGGCCATGGCGCTGGTGGGCGGCAGCATCGGCCTGATGTTCGCCGTGGCCCTGGTGGCCGCGCCGCCGCTGGCCGCGCACTTCGGCCTGTCCGGCCTGTTCGGGCTGACCTGCGCGCTGGCGCTGGCCGGCATCGCCACCGTGCTGTGGGTGGTGCCGCCCGAGCCCGCGCGCCATGCGGCCCCGCCCGTGCGCGGCGGGCTGGCGCGCGTCTTCGCCCACCCGGACCTGCTGCGCCTGAACCTGGGCGTGTTCGCGCTGCACACGGTGCAGCTGTCGATGTGGGTGGCCGTGCCCGCGCTGCTGGTGCAGGCCGGGCTGCCCAAGGCCGAGCACTGGCACATCTACCTGCCGGCCGTGGTGGCCTCGTTCGTGCTGATGGGCGGCCTCTTCGCGCTGGAACGCGCGGGCCGCCTGCGCGCCGCGCTGCTGGGCGCCATCGGCCTGGTGCTGCTGGTGCAGGCCGGGCTGGGCTGGGCGGCGGCCGCCGGCACGCCCGCGCCGCTCTGGGCGCTGGGCGGGCTGCTGTTCCTCTTCTTCTGCGGCTTCAACGCGCTGGAAGCCAGCCAGCCCAGCCTGGTGTCGCGCACCGCGCCGCCCGAGCTGCGCGGCGCGGCTCTGGGCGCCTACAACACGCTGCAGTCGCTGGGCCTGTTCGCGGGGGGCGCGTTGGGCGGCACGCTGCTGCGCTTCGGCGGCGCGCCCAGCCTGTTCGCGGTGACGGCGGCACTGTGCCTGGCATGGCTGGCCCTGGCCTGGGGCCTGCGGCCGGTTCCGGCGGCGCAGCGCTGATCAACGGCCTGCTGCGCGCTCCGCGGACTCTGCGGTCTCTTCTTCCCGCCCCTGCGCCGCTTCCTGCTCCGGCTCGGCCTGGGCGGCCGGCAGCTGCGCCGCGCTCAGCATGGCCTCGGCCAGGGTTTCGTACAGCGGACGCGCCAGCATGCGCGACACCAGGCTGGCCAGCATGGCCGCCGACATCAGGCTCAGCACCAGCGCCTGGCCGTCCACCATCTCCATCACGATGATGAAGGAGGTGAGAGGCGCCTGCGTCACCGCCGCCAGGAAGGCCGCCATGCCCATGGCGATCAGCGCCGGGGCGATGTCACCCCCGCCCATCAGCACCGCCACGTTGTGGCCCACACCCGCGCCGATGGACAGGGACGGCGCGAAGATGCCGCCCGGCACGCCGGCCCAGGCCGTCAGCCAGGTGGCGATGAACTTGAGCGTGACGTAGAAATGGGGCACGTCGGCCTCGCCCGCCAGCATGTGCTTGACGGCCTCGGAGCCCGCGCCGAAGGTGGCGCCGCCCGTCACCAGGCCGATCACCGCCACCGCCAGGCCCGCCCCGGCGGCGAAGCGCACCGGCCAGCGCGCGCGCCAGCGGTTGAAACGGTTGGGCGCGCCGGTCAGCGAATCGGCCAGCAGCTTGGCGAACAGCCCGCCCAGCACGCCGCAGAACAGCGATACGGCCAGGCCCGGCAGCAGTGCGTCCCAGCCCAGCCGCGTGACCAGGATGCGGCCGAAGTAGCTCAGGTTGCCGAACACCGACACCCCCATCAGCCCGGCCAGCACGATGGCCGCGATGATCAGGCCACTGCTGCGCGACTCGAACTTGCGCGACAGCTCCTCGATGGCGAACACCACGCCGGCCAGCGGCGCGTTGAACGCCGCGGCGATGCCCGCCGCCCCGCCCGCCACCAGCAGGCCGTAGGGCGTGATGCCCGAACGCGGCCCGAACCAGCGCCGGCCGTGGTGCATCACGCCGGCCGCCACCTGCACCGCCGGCCCCTCGCGGCCCGTGGACAGCCCCGCCAGGAAGCCCAGCGCCGTCAGCATCGCCTTGGCGAACGACAGCCACAGCGACACGAAGCGGCTGCGGTCCCTGTCCGTGAGCCCCGAATGCAGCGCCGCCGCCACCTGCGGAATGCCCGATCCCGCGGCATTGGCCGCCCAGCGCCGCGTGGCCCACACCACCAGCGCGGTGATGGCCGGCGTCCACACCAGCACGAACCAGCCGCCAAGGTGGTGGTAGAGATGCATGAAGACATCGAACGCCCACTCGGCCAGCATGGTGAACACCACCACGCTCAGGCCGGCCGCCACCGCATAGGCCAGCACGATGCTGCGGTCCAGCCAGCGGCGACCGTCGCGCAGCTCCGAGCGCAGGTTGTCCAGGAAGTCGGGTTCTCTTTGCATGGGGAAGGAAAAAGAGGGAAGGAAGGCGGCGGGCCGCATGGCGCGTAGCCTGGGGGTTCGGCCGGTGGGGCGATTGTGGCACCCGGTGCCGCCGGGCATGCCCCGGCCCCCCCGATGCCCGACGGCTTGGGGCACAATCCCCGCTCTTTCTCTCCGCGGCACCCCGGCGCCGCGCAGGCCGTAGTGCCTCCGCACCACCATTCTCTACAGGCCCCTACACACCATGGCATCCGTCAACAAAGTCATCATCGTCGGCAACCTCGGACGCGACCCCGAGATCCGCACCTTCCCCAGCGGCGACCAGGTCGCCAACGTCACCGTCGCCACGACCGACCGCTGGCGCGACAAGAACACCGGCGAGAACAAGGAAGCCACCGAGTGGCACCGCATCGTCTTCAACGGCCGCCTGGCCGAGATCGTGGGCCAGTACCTGCGCAAGGGCTCGCAGGTCTATGTCGAAGGCAGCCTGCGCACCCGCAAGTGGACCGACCAGTCGGGCCAGGAAAAGTACACCACCGAAATCCGCGCCGACACCATGCAGATGCTGGGCAGCCGCCAGGGCATGGGCGGCGGCCAGGGCGGTGGCGGCGGCTATGACGACGGCGGCTACGGCGATGCCGGCGACAACGGCGGCGGCTATGGTGGTGGCGGCGGCGCCCCCGCCCGCCGCCCTGCCCCCCAGGCCGCAGCGCCGCGCCCGGCACCGGCGCCGCGACCGGCACCGGCCCCGGTGGCCCAGCCGCCGCGCGCGGCCTCGGGCTTCGACGATATGGACGACGATATTCCGTTCTAGACCGGAACTTTTTTAGGATGTAAACAAAAAGCCCCAAGTGCTTGTCACTCGGGGCTTTTTTCTTGTTGACGTGGTTCTTGAGACTTCAAGTGCTCTCCAGGCTACAAGCTACCTTTCAAGATTTGTAAACAATGCTGACCTGATCGGCACCAACACGACATCGCCTAGGGAGCTACGGCTCAAGCAAATGATTACTCACACGATTTCGGCCGCCGCAGTTGGCGCAGTGCCGGCGGAGGCACCATCCAATGACGACGCGCCCGCAGCCACTGCGCCCTGCGCTACACCACCTATTCGGCTGGCCTGTGTGGAGGTGTGCAACTTCCGGCGGTTGTCCAGCACGCGCCTGGACCTGGACGAAACCACAACGGTTCTGGTCGGCGCCAACAATAGTGGCAAGACCTCGCTGCTGACGGTGCTTCGCAACTTTCTAAGCGACCAGTCGGGCTTCCGGCCCTATGACCTAAGTCTCTCGCAATGGTCCAAGCTCCGAGAGCTGAGTAAGGCTTGGGAAGGCCTGGCGGAGGACCCAACTACTGAGACGAAGGACACGGAGGTATGGGCGGACCAGTTGGAACAGTTGCTCAGCTGCATGCCATTCGCGGACCTGTGGTTCGACGCCAAGGAAGGTGCGTACGGCTACGTGGCTCCGTTCATCACGTCATTGAAGTGGGGGGGCGGCGCCGTTGGCGTGCGACTTCGGCTTGAGCCCGTCTCCAACATTGACGAGCTTCGCAAGCTGGCGTGGACCTTCCGCGAGGCGCGTCATCCGGTGAAGGACTTGCCCCAAAAGGGCCACGCCTGGCCTGAGGACATCATCGACTACTGGTTGCGGCATCCCTCGGACCTCCGCAAGGTATGCGCTTACCGCCTGGATCCAGCGAAGGGCCCCCTGGCGACAACGGGGGAGTCATCGCCTCAAGTTCTCCCGGCAGGCTCGGAACCTGTGGAACTGACCCACCTGCGTAAGCTGATTCGCGTCGACTTCGTCGCGGCTCAGCGGGGACTCGGAGCCGAGGAAGATGAGGCCAAGTCAGAGACGCCAAGCTCTCGCCCCGGGATGTTTTCAAGCCAACTGCTCAAGTTCGCGCGACAGCATCTGAACGTGTCGACGAGTTCGGCTGGGCACGGTGAGGCACTGGTTGCCGCCATAGCGGAGGCGCAGGCGAAACTGGACGACCTGATTTACAAGGCGCTGAAGCCGGCGATGGAGGACGTTGAGGTTCTTGGCTACCCAGGGCTTCATGACCCGCAGCAGTTCCACTTTAGGACTCGAATTCAGACGGCCGAACTCCTTGCTCACAGCACCGCAGTCCAGTACCGACTCGACAAGTCGGTGCTCGATGAGTCCCTCCCTGAGCATTCCATTGGGCTGGGTTACCAGAATCTGCAATCCTTGAGCTTCATGCTCGTGTCGTTCCGAGCAGCGCGGCTGAATCCGCCGCAGGGAGCGCCAGCTGCCATCCACTTGGTCATCGTGGAAGAGCCGGAGGCTCACCTTCACGTGCAGGTGACAAGGAATTTCTCGTCCAACGCACATGGGCTCATCAAGCCCAAGGACGCCGTACACGCCCATCTGCGTAGCCAGTTGCTCATCAGTACGCACTCAAGCCACTTGGCTCACGGCGACAGCTTCACGCGTCTTCGCTACGTTAAGCGGCTGCCGAGTAACGGCGCCGGCGGAAAGCCAAGCACCGAGGTGGTTAACCTCGGCGACGCGTTCGGCAAGGACGTGGAGACTCGAGTTTTCGCAGAGCGGTACTTCCAGGTTCAGCACACCGACCTGCTATTCGCGGACGCCGCGGTCTTCGTGGAAGGGACCGCTGAGCGGATGTTGGTGCCACTGTTCATCGAAAAGCACTTCCCGAAGCTTGCGAAGAGATATGTGTCCTTCGTAGACATCGGTGGGAGCCACGCGCATCGGCTCCGGCCGCTCGTTGAGAAACTTGGAATTCCGACCGCAATCATCACGGACCTTGACCCTGTGATTCAAACGAAGTCCGCGAAGGGTCGGACGGTTCGGACTGCTGTGCATATCGCCGGCCAGGCCGACCTTGAGTGCGGGAACGACACGCTGACTTCGTGGCATCCAGCCCTGCCTACTTTCAAGGACTACGGCAAGCCAACTGCTGCGCAGCTTGAGTGGACCTCGCCGAAGGGCGTCAAGGTGCGCTTTGCGTGGCAGCTACCGGTGACGGCCGCGAGCGACCAGTGGCCGAGTTCGTTCGAGGATGCGCTCGTTTTGGCGAACATCGATTGGTTCAAGAAGCTGGACGAAGAAGTCGACGACGAAGGGAAAAAGAGGAAGCATCGCGGCGCTCTTGGCAAGGTGGTGGAGCTTGTGGTCGACAACCACGACCATGTGAAGCTGCTGGAATCGCTGCACAACCTTATGCACGGAAGCTTCAGCAAGGGTGACTTTGCTGCCACGCTGTTTGAACGCCTAAATAACGGCGCTGTCCTTCAGTGCCCCGAGTACATCAAGGATGCGCTGGAGTGGTTGAGCGCGGAGGTGAACGTGACCGCTGGGGGAACCCCATGACAGGCGTAGCGGAAACAGCGGCGGCCGTCAACATCGCTGTGGGTGGGAACGAGCGAGACGCCCATGTCGTGGAGGAGATTTGCGGCTACGTGACTGGGCAGCCGCCGAGGAGCTTCTTCCTGTTCGCAGGAGCTGGCTCCGGAAAGACGCGGACGCTTGTTGAGGTTCTGCGGCGGGTCACTGGTGTCGTTGCGCACGAGACTGGTGGCGTCTTCGCAAGGCGCCTCCGCAGTCACGGTCAGACGGTTCGCGTCATCACGTACACGAAGAACGCGACCAACGTCGTGAGCGGCCGACTTGGCGAGAACGAATTGACCGTTGTATCTACTATCCACGCGTTCTGCTGGGAGCTCGTTGACGGCTTCGACACGGATATCCGTGAGGGCCTTCTTGCTCTCAAGGACGAAGAGCTAAAGCTGGCCAAGCAAGAAGCTGCTGCGAAGGTGCGAGGGGAGACCGACAAGGATCGGGCTAGGTACCAAGAGATTGCCGAGGAAGCGGACGCGATTCGGGCGACGGAGAAGTTCATCTACCACCCGGACAAGAACACATATGGACCAGGAGCGCTCTCGCACACGACGGTCCTGCGTGTTGCCGCGTGGCTCATCGACAACCGGCCAACCCTACAGCGCATCCTAGAGGAGCGGCACCCGCTCGTCCTCATCGACGAGTCGCAGGACACGATGCGGGGCATCCTCGATGCACTCCTCAGGTTGGAAGCAACTCGGCCAGGGAAATTCAGCCTGGGACTGCTGGGCGACCACCGTCAGCGCATCTATGCCGACGGCCATCGAGACCTTCCTGGTCACGTCCCAGAGGGCTGGGCACTTCCGGCGTTGAAGATGAATCATCGCAGCCAGAAACGCGTGGTAGACCTCATCAACGCGATTTGGGATGCGGACCTTGCGGGGCGTACTCAGGCCAAGACTGGCTTCGCTCAGCATCCTCGGGAAGAGAAGTCAGGGGGGCTGGTTCGGCTCTTTATTGGGGATGCGAAACAAGACACCGAAGCTAAGGTACAGCGCGAGCGAGAGTGTGCTGCGGTCATGCTGAAGGCGACGGGTGTAGCGGCGTGGTCTGAGGACGTGAGGAGCTTCAAGACCCTGGCGCTAGAGCACAAGTTGGCGGCGAAGCGAGGCCGGTTCTTCGATGCGTACTTCGCGATGGACCTGTTGGATGAGGATGCCGCGGCGCCGAAGACCAACGGCGAACGCTCAGGGCCGTCCATGGTGAGACCGCTGCTGGGACCTGTTCTGGAACTCTCCACGTGCTTCAACAAGCTAGGCGAGGTCGACGAGTTCCGGGTGATGAACGTCCTTCGGGCAGCCAAATCCCTGCAGGGGCTACCGGAGGACATCGACGAGCGTCGGGCGGAGCTCGCCAAGCTGCATGACGCCGTGCTAGCGTTTGGAGCGGTATCGAGGAAGCCTGGTGCCACGGTTCGCGAGGTCCTTCAGCCCTTGCTCGTGGCGGGAGTCTTCGATGCAGATGCACGGTTGACTGATGCGTTCCTGGATCCCACGCCACCACCGGAACCTCCCAAGGTCGTCTCCAAGGAGGACCGGGTAGACCGACTAAAGCGCGGTTGGAGTCACTTGTTCGAGACGCCTTGGGAACAGATTGGTCTATACAAGTCCTACTTGAGTGGGGAGGCTGAGCTCGCTACCCATCAGGTGGTCAAGGGCTCTGAGTTCCCGCACGTTATGGTGGTCATGGACGACTCCGAAGCCGGCGGCTTCCTCTTCTCGTACGACAAGCTCTTCGGGGCCAAGGAGCCTTCTCCAAGCGACAATACCAACGCCAAGGAAGGCAAGGAGACCAGCATCGACAGAACCCTTCGACTGCTCTACGTGACCTGCAGCAGAGCGGAGGAGAGCCTTGCTTTGGTGCTGTGGGCATCCAACCCAGTTGCGGCTGCTACGGCAATCAAGGCAACGGGTTGGTTCCAGGCGGATGAGGTCGCCATGTTGGCTTGAGACGATGGGTGCGGGATAGCGCTTTGAATCGCCCCGGATTCAGTAGACACCTTCGAGCCTCAAACTGAGGCCCAATCGGAGGTGCCATGACTACGAAGCAACCTTACCCAGAAGAATTCAAGATCTAAGCGGTCAAACAGATCACGGAGCGGGGCCACCGGGTGGCCGATGTGTCGGCCCGGATCGGCGTCAGCCAGCACAGTCTGTAAAAGTGGATCAAGGCCTACTCGGCGCCGGCCGCGGAGCGGAAGGCTCAGGTCTCGCAGGCTGAGGAGCTGCGGCGCTTGAAGGCCGAACTGCGGCGCGTGACCGAGGAGCGCGACATCCTAAAAAAGTCCGCCGCGTACTTTGCCAAGCAGTCCGGGTGAGGTACGCGTTCATCAAGGCGCACGAGGCGCAGTACAGCGTGCGGCGCATGTGCAAGGTGATGCAGGTGCACCCCAGCGGCTACTACGCGTGGAAATCTCAGCCGCAGAGTGCGAGGGCCAAGGACGATCAGCGCCTCAGCGGCCTGCTCAAGCAAGCTTGGCTGGAGAGTGGCGGCGTGTACGGCTATCGCAAGCAGACCTTGGACATGCGCGACCTCGGCGAGCGCTGCGGCAAGCACCGCGTGGCTCGGCTGCTCAAGCTCGAAGGGCTGCGCTCGCAGACCGGCTACAGGCGCCGGCCGGCCGGGCGTGCGCGGCGGCAAGCCTGCCGTGGTCGCGCCGAACCATCTGCAGCGCCAGTTCACGGTGGCCGAGCCCAACCAGTCGTGGGTGACCGACATCACCTTCATCCGCACGCACGAAGGCTGGCTGTACTTGGCGGTCGTGGTGGACCTGTTCTCGCGCCAGGTGGTGGGCTGGTCGATGGGCAGTCGCATCGACACCGAGCTGGTGCTGGATGCACTGCTGATGGCGTTATGGCGGCGCCAGCCCAAACAAGCCGTCACGGTGCACTCCGATCAGGGCTGCCAGTTCACCGGGCACGAATGGCAGAAGTTCCTGCGGGACCACAACCTGGTCAGCAGCATGAGCCGGCGCGGCAACTGCCACGACAACGCCGTGGCCGAGAGCTTCTTCCAGTTGCTCAAGCGCGAGCGCATCCGCCGTCAGGTCTACGCCACGCGCAACGACGCCCGCGCCGACGTCTTCAACTACATCGAAATGTTCTACAACCCCAAGCGGCGCCACGGCACCGCCGGCGACACTTCGCCGGTCGAGTTCGAACGACGCCATTCCCAACGGCTCACGGGTGTCTAGGAAACCCGGGGCGATTCAGGCGGAATATCAGCCGGCCCGCAGGGCCTGCGCATGCGCCAGCAGCCGCTCGCGCATCGCCTGCGCAGCCGGGCTGAGCGACTGGCCCGCCAGGCGCAGGATGCCCAGCCGGCGCTCGCGCCGGGGCGCCACCAGGGGCACGAAGGCCAGCCTGTCGGCCAGCATGGCCGGCACGCCCAGGCGGGCCAGCACGGTCACGCCCACGTTGGCGTCGAGCAGCGCCAGCATGGTCAGCATGGTGCTGACCTGCAGCACCGGCGCCTGCAGCCAGCGGGCCTGCTCGGGCCAGGCGGCCAGCTGGTGGTGGGCGGTGGTGCCCAGCAGGGGCAGGCCCTGCAGCTCGTCCCAGCGCAGCTGGCGGCGCCGCGCCAGCGGGTGGCTGCGGCTGCACACCAGGCCGAAGGCATCGTCCGCCAGGGGCTCGAACACGATCTCCGGCGCTTCCGACACCGGGCTGCCCACGCCGAAGTCCACCTCGCCGTCGCGCACCATGCGCTCCACGTTGCGCGAGTTGTCGTCCAGCAGGCGCACGGCCACGCCGGGGTGGTCCTGCTGGTAGCCGCTGACCAGTTCCGGCAGCCAGTTGCCGGCCAGCGCGGCGATGGCCGCCACGGTGAGCGTGCCCCGGTCCTTGCGCACGAAGGCCGAGACCGCGGCGGCGGTGCGGTCGTGGTGCAGCACCAGTTCGCGCAGGAAGGGCAGGCACTGCCGGCCCAGGGGCGTGAGCGCCGAGCGCCGGCCCGGCTCCAGCAGCGCACCGCCCAGGCGCTCTTCCAGGGCCTGGATGGACTTGCTGATGGCCGGCTGGGTGCGGAAGGCCTTGTCCGCCGCGGCCTGAAAGCCGCCGTGCTCGGCCACGAGCAGGAAATGGCGCACCTGGGCGACCGGCAGGTCGGGCAGCGGCGGGTAGAGGGAGGGTGTGGTCATGGCGGGCTATTCCTCTTGCTCATCACTGGATGAGAATTATTCCCTATCCACATCGGCAGCGGCTGCCTACGATGGCCGCCATGCCCCCTCTGCCGGCCTACCGCCTCCACCACTCCATCGACAGCCCTGGGGCGCCGCCCCTGCCGCACGCGGCCGTGGATGCGGTGGACTGGTGCGCGCTGCGCGGGCCGCTGCTCGTGGCCCTGCCCGGCGCCGGCTGCTCGCCCGCCGTGTTCGGACGCCTGCACGCTCCGGGCTGGACCGTGCAGCCCGTGGACTGGGCCGAGCCGCCCCGCAGCAACCATTCCTGCGATCCGCGCGAAGTGGCCGGGCGCCTGGCCGACGCCCTGCGCCCGCGCGTGCTGGACGGCGATGCCGGGCCGGTGGTCCTGCTGGGCTATTCCGTGGGCGGGGTGATGGCCCTGCTGACCGCGCTGCAGCCCGGGTTGCCGGTGGCTGGCGTGGTGGCTGGCAATACCGGCGCGCACAGCAGCCGACATGGCGATCCAGGTTTCGCCCGCCGGGTGCGCGAAGGCTGGACCGCCGAGGCCCGGCGGGATTTCCTGCGCACCTGTTTCGCCCGCACGCCGCCGGCCATGCTTTTCGCGCAGCTGTGCGCCTATCTGGACAGCCTGGCGCCCGAGGCGCTGCTGCAGAGCGTCGAGGGCCTGCGCGCCGTGGATCTGCGCCCCCTGCTGCCCACGCTGCGCTGCCCCGCGCTCGTGCTGCACGGCGAACGGGATGTGCGCCGCAGCGTGGCCGACGCCGAGGAACTGGCGGCCTGCCTGCCTTCGGCGCAGCTGCGGCTGCTGCCCGGCGGCCACACGCCCATGGTGGACTGCCTGCCGCAGTACCTGCAGGCGCTCCATCCCTTCCTGGCGGAGCTGGCCCCTGCACCGGCACCGGCACAGGCCTGAAGCCCCGCCGGCCTCCGACCGCCCCTGCCATTCCCCACCCAGATACAGACCTACCAGGAGACACGCCATGCGCCGCAAAGCCTCTTCTTCCACACCGCCTCTGCCCCAGCGCCGCGCCCTGCTGCGCGGGCTGGCCTGCCTGCCGCTCGCGCCGCTGGCCCTGCCCGCGGCCCGCGCGGCGGATGCGGCCCCGTGGCCGGGCGGGCGCGCCATCAGCCTCATCGTGCCCTCAGCGGCAGGCGGCGCTGCGGATTTCGTGGCGCGCACCTTCGCCAGCCATGTGCCCCGCACGCTGCCGCAGGCCAGCGTGGTGGTGGACAACCGCCCCGGTGCGGCGGGCATCCTGGGCGCGCTGGCGGCCAAGGCCGCGCCGCCGGACGGCTATACCTTCCTGCTGACCAGCAATTCCACGCACGCCGCCAATGTCAGCCTCTACCGCAACCTGCGCTACGACCCGCTCAAGGACTTCGTGCAGGTGGGCATGTTCGGGCGCTTCAGCTCCGTGCTGCTGGTGCGCTCCGACGCGCCCTACCGCAGCCTGGCCGAGCTGGTGGCGGCGGCGCGCGCCAAGCCCGGCACGCTGAACTACGGCTACTACAGCTCTTCCTCGCAGGTGCCGGCCGAGCTGCTGCGCGTGCTCGCCTACCTGCGCTACCAGGGCGTTTCGTACAAGGCTGTCACGCAGATCCTCACGGACCTCATCGGCGGCCAGCTGGATTTCGTCTTCATCGACACGCTCTCGGCCGCGCCCGCGCTGCAGAACGACCGGCTGCGCCCCATCGCCGTCACCAGCCCCCGGCCGCTGCCGTCGCTGCCCCAGGTGCCGCCCGCCAGCTCCGTCGTGCCCGGCCTGGAACTGCAGGGCTGGTTCGGCCTGGCCGCGCCGGCCGGCACGCCGGCCGCAGCCGTCGAAGGCATGGGCCGTGCGCTGCAACAGGCCATGGCCGACCCGGCCGTGCAGCAGGCCTACGCCGCGCGCGGCTTCGAGAACGCCTGGCGCTCCGGCCCGGACCTGCAGCGCTTCATCCAGGAAGACATCCACCGCTGGGCCCAGTGGGTGGAGATGGCCGGCATCGAGCGCATGTAGGGCATGCAGGCCTCGGCAAGCCAAGCCAAGCCAAGGCTGGGCGCCGCCGTCAGCCCTCGCGCAGAACCCTCAGCGCATCGTCCAGCCCCAGCGGCATCGCCAGGTAGTAGCCCTGCGCATAGTCCACGCCGAGCTGGCCCAGCACGTCCAGCTCGGCGGCCTCCTCCACGCCTTCGGCGACGAGCACGCTGCCGATCTCGTGCGCGAAGCTGATCAGGCCCTTGGCCAGGGCGCGGCGGTGGCCGTCGCTGTGGATGGACTGGGTGATGCTCATGTCCAGCTTGATGACCTCGGGCTGCAGGTTGAGGATGTGGCGCATGCTGGAATAGCCGGCGCCCGCGTCGTCCACGGCCAGGCCCGCCCCGCGCTTGCGGAAAGGCCCCAGCGACTGGGCCAGGGCGGCGTAATCGTTGACGATGGCGTGTTCGGTGACTTCCAGCACCAGACGCGAGAAGTCGGTACCGTCGTCCAGCAGGGGCTGCAGCACGCCCGAAATGATGAGCTCGGGCGAGCAGTTGAGGTTGAACCGCGCGCTGCGCGGAAAGGCCTGCAGCGCGGCCAGCGCCTTGTGGATGGCGTGCAGCTCCAGCTCCAGGCCCAGCCCCACGGCATGGGCGGCGCTGAACCACTGGTCGGGCGGGCGGCGGGGCTCCGCGTCGAAACGCGACAGGCATTCGAAGGCATGGATGCTGCGCTGCGCGATGCCATAGACCGGCTGGAACACGATGCGCAGGCTGTCGGCGGCCATGGCCAGGCGAACGTCGTGCGCGATGGTGGCCTCCTGGTCCTCGCGTTGCGCCGCCGCGTCGAAGTGGAACGCCAGGAATTCGGCGAAGGCGCGCAGCACGTCCATGTCGCGCTCGGTCAGCGTGGCGACGGGCCGATAGCTGAAGCAGCAGAGCGTGCCGAAGAGCCGCTGGTTGGCCAGCACGATGGGCACGCTGAGATGCGATCCGATCGGGATGCCCAGGGTTTCGGGGATTTCCATGGCCGCAGCGACCAGGGAGGTGTCGGGGATGAAGCCGGGCAGCTCGCCCCGGAAGACCTTCAGGCAGTAGCCCTGCGACAGCGGAATGGCTTGCCCCTGCCGCAGCGCACAGCCCGGCTCGGCATCCAGGTAGTCGAGCACGCGGTCGGACTCGCGGAAGCGCGAGATGAAGACCACATCCATCGACAGATGGCGGCGCACGGCCTGCAGCACCCGATCCAGGCCGGCAGCGCTGACCGAGTGCTCGAAGAAAGGTGCCAGCGGATCTCTGTAGGGCTGCGCTGTTTCTGATACTGCAGACATCTCATCCTCCGTCCGAGGGCACAGGGCATGGCGGCCCGCGGCGCGGCTCGCCCTCCCAGCTTCCTCGCTCCAATGATTGAATCCGCCGGCTCCCCCCCTCCTGGCGCCGTTGCCGCAGTCAGCATCGGAATCGTCCCCCGGCTGGTATGAGCCGCTCCCGGCTATCGATCTATAGTCCGCCCGAAGTTTTTGGCTATTTATAGGCGCTTTCATCGTCGTGCTGTAGTGGATATTGCCGCATTTCGTCACTAAGGTGCGCATCGCAGGCCCACATCGAGCCGGTCCGCTCCTACTGCGGCACAGGCCTCGCGCCCACCCGGCCGCTGACGCGCCGGCGCCAAGCTGGAGGCGTCGCGCGAATCGTGCCGATCCGTAGCGCGAGAGAACGAAAGCAGGAGCCTGAACCATGCGAACCCCCATTGCGAACGATGAGACCGAGCCCGTCATCGACCCGTCCGCCGACCCGAATGCCGAACTGCCCGAGGGCGAGGACATCAACGACCACCTGAGCGCGGAGGACGACGTGGCCGACTCCATCGAGGACGTCTCAGCCCATGCCTTCGACGATATGCCGCAGGACGGTCCGCTCAACTTCGACGACGGCACCGACATGGGCCATCCGCGCGGCAACACGGCGCGCCAGGGCGGCACCTGGCAGGCCGAGGGCAGCGACGAGGGCGACCTGAAGCCGCCCGCCGAGCTGATGTCGGACACCAACGGGCCCAGCGATCCGGACGGCAGGCGCCAGGGCTGATTCAGCCCGCCGGCGCCAGCGCCGCGGCCAGATGGTCTATGAGCGCCCGCAGCTTGGGCGGCATGTGCCGGACTGCGGGGAACAACAGATAAGCCGTGCCCTGGTAGAGCGTGTCCACCGTCCAGTCGGGCAGAAGGCGCACCACGCGCCCGGCCACCAGCGCATCGCGCGCGACGAAATCGGGCACGCAGCCCACGCCCAGGCCGGCTTCGATGGCCGCGAGGCGCATCTCGCTGTGGTTGAGCGCACAGCGGCCCGACACGGAGACCTCCACGGCTTCGGCCTGTTCCGCGGTGCCGTCCCGGCGCACGAAGCGCCAGCGCGCGTCGCCGGGCTGTTCGCCCAGCGGCAGGCAGCTGTGCGCCATCAGGTCCTGCGGCCTGCGGATGCGCCCTGCCGTGGCCGCGCTGGCGGCCAGATAGGCCGGGCTCGCCAGCGCCCATTGCCGCACCGGCATGAGGGCACGGGCCGCCATGCCGGGTGGGGGATCGTCGGTCAGGCGCACGGCCAGGTCCACGCCTTCGCGCAGCGCATCCACCGGCCGGTCCACCACCATCAGATGCAGGTCCACCTGCGGGTGGGCCTGCAGGAAGGCCAGCAGCGGCGCCTGCAGCACATGGCGCGCGAAGGCCTTGGGCGCGCTCACGCGGATGAGGCCCTGCGGCGCGCCGACATGCCCCTGCGCCGCGCGCAGGCTGGCCTGGGCGGCGGCCACCATCTCGCGGCCGCGCTCCAGCACCGCCAGGCCCGCATCGGTCAGGCGCAGCTGGCGCGTGCTGCGCTGCAATAGCGACACGCCCAAAGCGCCTTCGAGCCGCGCCACCTGGCGGCTCACGGCCGACGGGGTGAGCCCGTGGCGCCGCGCCGCGGCCGAGAAGCTGCCCGCCTCGGCCACGCGCACGAAGGCGACGAGTTCATGCATCACGTCCTGGAAATCGTCTGTGCTCACGCGGTACAGCTCCTGTTCTGCGGGCCAGTCTAGTCAATGCCGGGGCGTGGGGCGAACATCTGCGCCTCCACCACCCGTCGAACAGCGCCACGCCCCATGCAACCCCCGCGCCTCGCCACCGGCCGCCCTGCCCCCCTGCCCGCGCCGGGCCCTGCGCGCGTGCCCTCTTCCTCCTCCTTCGGCACGGTCGAGGCGCTGCTGCTGCTGGTGGCCGTGATCTGGGGCGGCAGCTACAGCGCCGCCAAGCTGGCCACGGCGGAGATGCCGGTGCTGCAGTTCCTGGTGCTGCGCTTCGGGCTCACCTTCGCGCTGCTGCTGCCGGCGCTGCGGGGCCTGCGCGCCGCGCAGTCGTGGCGGGCGGCGCTGGCCGGGGCCGCGCTGCTGGGCATCAACCTGCTGGCAATCTTCGTGTGCGAGACCTTCGGCGTGTCGCTCACCACGGCCTCGAACGCGGCCTTTCTCATCAGCCTGTGCGTGGCCTTCACGCCGCTGTGCGAATGGTGGCTGCTCGGGGAGCGGCCCGGCCGCGCGGTGCTGGCGGCGGCAGGCCTGTCGCTGCTGGGCGCCGGGCTGCTGGCGTTCCAGCACGGCGGGGTGTCGGGCCTGGCCTGGGGCGACGGGCTGATGGTGCTCGCGGCGCTGCTGCGCGGGGTCATGGTCTGCCTCACGCGCCGCCAGGGCCGGCGGCACGGCCTGCCCGCACTGACGCTGACGGCGGTGCAGATGGGCGTGATGGCCGCCGGCTCGGCCCTCCTGATGCTGGCCACGCACGGCACCGCCTGGCCGGCGCTGCCGCGCAGCGGCGCCTTCTGGGGCGCCATGGCCTTCCTGGTGCTGTGCTGCACCCTGTTCGCCTTCTTCGTGCAGAACCACGCGGCATCGCGCACCAGCCCCTCGCGCGTGGCCCTGCTGATGGGCAGCGAACCGCTCTGGGGCGCGCTGATCGCCGCGCTGTGGATGGGCGAGCGGATGGCGGTGCAGGGCTGGCTCGGCGGGCTGCTGATCGTCGTGTCCGCGTGGTGGGTCACCAGGGGCGGTGGCAGGGCGTAGCGGTGCGCCAGCCGTGGGCCCAGCCACAACGGCACCACCAGGCCTGTACGCGCGGCAAGACCGGCAGCCGGCAGGACGGGTGCGATCCCCGGCGAGATCGTCAACACGTTCTTACACGTACTTCCCCGTCAGCCCGCCATCCACCACCAACTCCGTGCCGGTGACGTAGGCGGCAGCGTCCGAAGCGAGGAAGGCGCAGGCATGCGCCACTTCCCAGGCCGTGCCCATGCGGCCCATGGGCACCTGCCGTGCGCGGGCGGCGCGGGCCTCGTCCAGGCTGCTGCCGGAGAACATCTTCGCCACCGTGCCGGCGATGCGCGGCGTGTCGATCAGGCCGGGCACCACGGTGTTGGCGCGGATGCCGTGGGGCGCATATTGCTGCGCGAGCATGCGCGTGAACTGGGTCACCGCGGCCTTGGTGACGCTGTAGGCCAGGTGCGGATAGCCCACGTAGCGCATGCCGGCCACCGACGAGATGGCGATGACCGATCCGCGCCCACGCTCCACCATGTCCGGCAGCACCTGCTGCGCGCACAGCAGCAGGCTGCGCACGTTCACGGCATGGATGCGGTCGAAGTCTTCAGCGGCCGTCTCCAGCGGGCCGCCGGTCTTGCCGATGCCCACGTTGTGGTGCAGCACGTCGAGGGCGCCGAAGCGCGCGCGGGCCTCGGCGAAGAGGCGCTGCACGTCGTCGTCCAGTGCCACGTCGCCCACGAAGGTGGCGGCCATGCCGCCCTCGGCCCGGATGAGCGCGGTGGTCTCCTCGGCGGATGCCGCATCGCGGTCGGCCACGCAGACGGCGGCGCCCAGGCGGGCATAGGTCAGGCAGGCGGCGCGGCCGATGCTCCAGCCGGGGCCGGCCGAGCCTCCGCCGGCGACGAAGACCACGCGGCCGGACAGGTCCAGCGGCAGGGCGGGCGGGGGGCGGGCACCAGGGTCGGTGTCGCTCATGCAGGCGCCCCGCCGTCCGAAGGCTTGCCGCCCTCGCCCACGTAGGGGATGGCGTGCTCCACGGTGTCCCAGATGAAGCGGCCCGAGGGACTCTGCTGCTCCTCCACGATGTGCGCCACCAGCCCCGCCGCGCGGGAGATGACGGCGAAGCCGCGCATCACTCCCGTGGGCACGCCGATCTCGCCCAGCAGCGCGGCGACGGCGCCCGTGGCGTTGATGGTGATGGGCCGGCCGGCGACCGCATCCACGGCCTTCGACAGCGTCTCCAGGGCCCGGACGTGCCGCCCGGCGAGGTCGGGCTCGGCGCGCGCCAGTTCCAGCAGCTTGTAGGCGCGCGGATCGACCGGCTTGTGCAGGTGGTGGCCGAAGCCGGGCACGGCGCTCCTGCTCGCCTTGCAGTCGCGCGCGATGGCCTGCGCTTCGGCATCGGGATCTTCCGCGGCCATGATGCGGTCGAGCAGGCGCGAGCAGTTCTCCATGGTGCCCACGAAGGAGCTGCCCACGGCCAGCAGGCCGGCGCTGACGGCGCCCTGCAGGTTCTCCGGCGCGCTCATGTAGATGAGCCGCGTGGCGATGGCGCTGGGCGTGAGGCCGTGCTCCATGAGCACGATGAGCACCACGTCGGTGATGCGCAGGTCCACCGGGCGCGGCATGCGGCCCAGGATCTGCATCAGCATCACCTCGGTGAAGGTCTTCTGGCCCATCAGGTCCTCGACCAGATCGGCGTCGCGGTAGTGCAGGCTGGTGAGGGTGTGCGTGCACAGGCGGGTGACGGGGGCGTCGTTGCGGACGGATGTCATGGAATGGGTTCTCCGGTTCAGGGGGTGGCGAGCGCCTGTTCGCGCACGGCGTTCTTGAGCACCTTGCCGACGGGCGAGCGGGGCAGGCTGGCGAGTAAGTGGATGCGCTTGGGCGTCTGCACCGGGCCCAGGCGCTCGCGCACGAAGGCGATCAGCTCCGCCTCGGTGGCGGCATGGCCCGCGCGCAGCTGCACGGCGGCCTGCACCGCCTCGCCCCACTTGTCGTCGGGGAGGCCGAACACGGCGCATTCGTGGACCGCCGGGTGCTGGCCCAGGGCGTTCTCCACGTCCACCGGATAGACGTTGAAGCCGCCGGTGATGACCAGGTCCTTGAGGCGGTCCTTGAGGTAGAGGTAGCCGCGCTCGTCGATCAGGCCACGGTCGCCTGTGTGCAGCCAGCCGTCCACCAGGGTTTCGGCGGTTTTCTCCGGCAGGCGCCAGTAGCCGGTCATGAGCAGGTCGCCGCGCGCCACCACCTCGCCCACCTCGCCCGGGGGCAGCAGGCGGCCGTCGGGCGCCATGACGGCCACGTCGCTGAACCAGGTGGTGCGGCCCACGGCGGCCCAGTTGCGCTCGTCCTCGAAGTCCTCCGGCCGCATCACGGTGAGGATCTGCGGCGCCTCGGTCTGGCCGTAGGTGGTGCCCAGCACGGGACCGAAGAAGGCCCGCACCTCGCGGATCTTCTCGGGCGGCATGGGGGCGCCGCCGTAGATCAGCCGGCGCAGGCGCGGGAAGTCCGCGCGGCTCGCGCCCGGCAGCGCCATCAGCATGTACACCAGCGTGGGCGGCATGAAGCACACGGTGCCGCCGCGCTCGCGGAAGGCCGTGCGCACGGCCTCGGCGCCCGCGCCCTGCAGCACCACGTGGCAGCCGCCCTGCGCCAGGATGGGCAGCAGGTAGGTGGACGTGCCGTGCGTGATGGGCGCGGCGACGATGTAGCGCTCGTGCTCATCGAAGCCCCAGGCATGGATCTGGTTGGCGATGTTGGCCATCCAGGCGCGATAGGGCTGCATCACGCCCTTGGGCGCGCCCGTGGTGCCGCCGGTGAACTTGATGGCCTGGGTGGCGCAGTCCGGCAGGTCGAACGCGGGGCGCAGCGCGCCGGCATGCCGCAGCGCGAGCGCGGCCACGCTGGGCACGGCCTCGCTGTCCGGCCCGTGGGCATGGATGCGCGCGCCCGGCACGCCCTCCAGCAGCGGCGCGCAGTCGGCATCGAGCACCAGGATGCCGGGCGTGGTGGCGTCGGTGATGCGGCGGATCTCCGGCGCCGTGCTCTTGGGGTTGAGCGGCACCCAGACCTTGCCGCAGGCCAGCACCGCCAGCAGCGCGGCGATGTGGTCGGCGCTGTTGTGCGCGCAGATGCCGACGCGGCTCTGCGGCGCCGGGTCGCGTGCCACCAGGGCAGCCGCCAGGGCGGCCACGCGCGCGGCGAGCTCGCCGTAGCGGATGGCGCCCTCCGGCGCGTCGATGGCGATGCGGTCGGGCCAGCGCGTGGCGGCGCGCCAGAAGAAGTCGATGGGGTACATGGGTCGGATCACTCCTGCGGAGGCAGCGGTACTACGGGTCGTGGTGGTCGGAAAGTGTGGATGGGAGCAGGAGGGCGCTCTGCGCCGCTCACTCGGCCTTGGCACCCGAGGCCTTGACCACATCGCGCCAGCGCTGGGTCTCGCTCAGGGCGAAGCTGCGCATCTGCTCCGGCGTTCCGGGCACGGGCGTGGCGGCCATTTCCTGCAGGCGCTGGCGCACGTCGGGCGCGTTCAGCACCTTGTTCAGCTCGGCGTTGAGACGCTCGACGATCTGCCTGGGCGTGCCGGCCGGCGCCGCCAGGCCGAACCACGACTGCACGTCGAAGCCCGGCAGGCCCGACTCGGCCACCGTGGGCACGTTAGGCAGCAGGGGCGAGCGCTGGGCGCTGGTGATGGCGATCGCGCGCAGGCGCCCGGCCTGCACGTGGGGCAGGGCGGACGGCGCGTTGTCGAACATGGACTGCACCTGCCCGCCCAGCAGGTCGGTCATCGCGGGCGCGCTGCCGCGGTAGGGCACGTGCAGCATGTTCAGATGGGTCTGCATCTTGAAGATCTCGCCCGACAGGTGGATGGAGGAGCCGTTGCCCGACGAGGCGAAGGTGATGCCGTCCCTGGACTCCTTCGCGAAGCGCTGGTAGTCGGCCACGCTCCTGATCGGCAGGCTGTTGTTGACCACCAGCAGGTTGGGGATCTTGGCGATCAGGCCGATGGGCTCGAAGTCCTTCTGCGGGTCGTAGCCCAGCCGGGCGTACAGCGTGGCGTTGATGGTGTTGGCGATGGTGAAGACATAGAGCGTGTAGCCGTCCGGCGGCGACTTGGCCACCACCTCGGCGCCCACGTTGCTGTTGGCGCCGGCGCGGTTGTCCACCACCACCGGCTGGCCCAGCTGTTCGCCCAGCTTCACGGCGACCAGCCGCGCGATGACGTCGGTCGCGCCGCCCGCCGCATAGCCCACGACGAGCTTCACGGGCTTGGCGGGCCAGGCGGCGTTCGGCTGAGCCTGCGCCGCCGGCAGGGCGAGGGCGCAGGCCAGGCCTGCAGCGAGCGCCAGCCAGCGCCGGCGCGGCGAGGACGCCATGTTGGTGGTAGCGGGGGGGATGGCGAGAGGGTGGGCATGGGCCATGGCTTGTCTCCTGTGGTGCAAAAAGATGCGGTCACGGCCTTCGTCGCGTGCCCTGCCTTGCGGGGCGGGCGCATGCCCTGCGGCACACTGCGCGAAGACTTCGTTGACGCCCAAATTCTTCGCCATGGCCACGCGCCCATCCAACCCGAACGTCCACCCAGCGGACGATTCATCGCCAGCTCCGCCACCCGCCCCGCCCGCGCGCAGGCCCCGGGCGAAAGCGTCCCCTGCACCCGCCGCGCCCGCAGGCCCCCCGGCCGACGACGGCGGCAGCCGCACGCTGCGCCGGGGCCTGCAGCTGCTGGACGCGGTGCAGGCCGGCGGGCGGGAAGGGGTGCGCGTGGTGGACCTGTGCCGCGCGGCCGGGCTGGAGCGCGCCACGGTCCACCGCCTGCTGGCCACGCTGGTGGATACGGGCTACGTGGTGCAGCACGAGCGCTTCCGCTTCGTGCCGGGGCCGCGCCTGGGTGCCGTGGCCCCGGCGAGCGCCCTGTCCAACATGGCCGTGCGGCTGCAGCCGGTGCTGGAGCGCGTCAGCGCGGCCTGCGGCGATGCCGCCTTCGCCATCGTGCGCGAGGGCGGCCAGTCGCGCTGCATCGCGCGGCAGGTGGGCACGCATCCGGTGCAGGTGCTGGTGATCCAGGTCGGCACGCGCCAGCCGCTGGGCGTGGGCGCGGCAGGCCTGGCGCTGCTGGCGGCGCTGCCGGATGCGCAGGTGCGGGCCATCGTCGATGCGAACGCGCCGCAGCTGGGCGCCTACGGCGGCATGACGCCAGAGCGCATGCATCTGCTGGTGCGCGCCACGCGGGAACGCGGCTGGTCCGTCATCGGCAACCACGCCACGCGCGGCGTGCTGGCCGCCGGCGTGGCCGTGCGCGATGCGGCAGGCGAGCCCGTGGCGGCGATCAGCGTGGCATCGACCCTGGACCGCATGCCGCGCGAGCGCCAGCAGCTGGTGGCCCGCACCATCCGCGAATCACTGAAGGAACTGCTGCCGCGCGGGCTGTGAAGGGCCGGCGCGGCGCGATGCTCAGCGCACCACCATCTGCGTGAACGGCCAGACGTAGGCCTGCATGGTCACGAACACGCCCACCAGGCAGGCCAGGGCGATGGAGTGGAAGAACACGTAGCGCAGGATGTCGCCTTCGTGGTTGAACCAGCGGGTGGCGGTGGAGGCGACGACGATGGACTGCGCATCGATCATCTTGCCCATCACGCCGCCGGAGCTGTTGGCCGCGCCCATCAGGTTGGGCGACAGGCCCAGCTGGTCGGCGGCGACCTTCTGCATGCCGCCGAAGAGCACGTTGGAGGCCGTGTCCGAGCCCGTCAGCGCCACGCCGATCCAGCCCATCAGCGTGCCGAAGAAGGGGTAGAGCACGCCGGTGTTGGCGAAGGCCAGGCCCAGGGTGGTGTCGGTGCCGGAGAAACGCGTCAGGGTGCCCAGCGCCAGCATCAGCACGATGGTCAGCAGCGAGTAGCGCACCATCCAGAGCGTCTTGAAGAAGGTGCTCACGATGGCGACGGGGTTGTACTTCATCACCAGGGCCGAGACGACGGCGGCCAGCAGGATGCCGCTGCCCGTGGCCGACAGGAGGTTCAGCGTGTAGATGGCGCCTTCGGGGTGCGGCGTGGTCACCACCGGCGGCATCTTCATGATCATGTTGTGCAGGCCTTCGATCGGGAACTTGGGCGCGAACAGGCCGTTGAGCCAGGCCTTGACCGGCGGCAGGCCCCAGACGAAGACGAACACCGACAGGATCAGCCAGGGCGTCCAGGCCGCGACCAGCGCTTCCCTGCTGTGGCGCACCACCGGCTGCGGCGGCTTGGCTTCGGAGGCGCTGATGTCCTTGCCGCGCATGGCCGGCGAAGTCCAGACCTTCTTGGGCTGCCACACGCGCAGGAACAGCACCAGCGAGACCATGGAGACGATGGCGGCGATGATGTCCACCAGCTCCGGCCCCATGAAGTTGGACACCAGGAACTGCGGGATCGCGAAGGACAGGCCCGTGACCAGGATGGCCGGCCAGATTTCCTTCATGCCCTTGAAGCCCGCGAAGGCCCAGATCAGCCAGAAGGGCACCAGCAGCGAGAAGAAGGGCAGCTGGCGGCCGATCATGGCCGTGACGGCGTGCAGGTCGTAGCCGTGCACCTGCGCCAGCGTGATGACGGGCGTGCCCAGGGCGCCGAAGGCCACCGGCGCCGTGTTGGCGATCAGCGAAAGCCCCGAGGCGGCCAGCGGCGAGAAGCCCAGGCCGATCAGGATGGCGGCCGTGACGGCCACCGGCGTGCCGAAGCCGGCCGCACCCTCGAAGAAGGCGCCGAAGCAGAAGGCGATCAGCAGCAGCTGGATGCGCCGGTCCTCCGTGATACCCGAGAGCGAGTCCTGCAGCACCTTGAAGCTGCCGTTCTGCTCGGTGAGCTGGTGCAGGAAGATGATGTTCAGCACGATCCAGCCGATGGGCAGGAGGCCGGTGAAGCCGCCCAGCATGGCCGCGCGCCCGGCCATCTCCGCCGGCATGCCGTACGCGAACACGGCCACCAGCAGGGCCGCGATCAGGCCCATGCCGGCGGCGATGTGCGCCTTGATGTGGAAGAAGCCGAGTGCGCCGAGCATCACCACCACCGGAATCGCGGCCAGCGCGGTGGAGATGAACATGTTGCCGAACGGGTCGTAGATTTGCTGCCAAAGCATGGTGTTGTCTCCTGCGGTGCTTCGCCGATTTATGAATGCGTGCCTGTCTCTTGCGGCCGGGCCGGTGCGTGCCCGATGTTCGCCTGAAAGGAAGCGCCCGACTGTATGAACAAAGATTCACGGCGTGCGTGAAATCCCGTCCGCGAAGGTTGAGCCTATTTCAAAGGCGTCAGCGGGGCGTAAGCCTGGGCGCGGCGGCCCGCTGGCAAGCGCATCCATGCGCCCGCGGCGGGGCTGAGCCTGTCGAAGCCAGGGCGCGCGCGCACAGGCCCTTCGTCTCTTCGACAAGGGACAGGCGTGCCCGGGACGCCCGGGTTCACTGGCCGGCACCGCGGCCGGAGCGGGGAATGGGAGGAGACGGACGCTGCCGCGTCAAGCGCAGGAATCGATCACGCCGCCGCCCAGGCAGACCTCGCCGTCGTAGAGCACCGCGCTCTGGCCGGGCGTGACGGCCCATTGCGCATCGGCGAAGCGCAGGGCGAAGCGGCCTTCGGCATCCGCGTCGGCCAGGGTGCAGGCGGCGTCCTGCTGACGGTAGCGCGTCTTGGCTGCCAGCGAGGAGGCTGCGGGTGGGTGGCCGGCCACCCAGCTCGCATCGGCCGCCTGCAGCGTGTGCGAGAGCAGCCAGGGGTGGTCGTGGCCCTGCACCACGCGCAGGGTGTTGGTGTCCAGCTCCTTGCGGGCCACGAACCAGGGGGCGTGCTCGCCCGCGCCGCGCTGGGCGCCCTTTTCCTTCACGCCGCCGATCCCCAGGCCCTGGCGCTGGCCCAGCGTGTAGAAGGACAGCCCCTGGTGGCGGCCCAGCACGCGGCCGCGCTCGTCCTTGATGGGGCCGGGCTCCTTCTGGATGTAGCGGTTGAGGAATTCGCGGAACGGCCGCTCGCCGATGAAGCAGATGCCGGTCGAATCCTTCTTCCTGGCGTTGGGCAGGCCGATCTCTTGCGCGATGCGGCGCACCTCGGTCTTGTGCAGCTCGCCCACGGGGAACAGCGTCTTGGACAGCTGCGCCTGGTTCAGCCGGTGCAGGAAGTAGCTCTGGTCCTTGGACGGGTCCAGGCCCTTGAGCAGCTCGAACAGGCCCGTGGCCGCGTTCTGCCGCACCCTCGCGTAATGTCCGGTGGCGATCTTTTCCGCGCCCAGGCGCATGGCGTGGTCCAGGAAGGCCTTGAACTTGATCTCGGCGTTGCACAGCACGTCGGGGTTGGGCGTGCGGCCGGCTTGGTATTCGCGCAGGAATTCGGCGAACACGCGGTCACGATAGTCGGCGGCGAAGTTGACGTGCTCGATCTCGATGCCGATCACGTCGGCCACGGCGGCGGCATCGACGAAGTCGATGTTGGACGAGCAGTATTCGCTGTCGTCGTCGTCTTCCCAGTTCTTCATGAAGATGCCGACCACCTCGTGCCCCTGCTTCTTGAGCAGGTGCGCGGTGACCGCGGAATCGACCCCGCCCGACAACCCGACTACCACCCGATGCTTGCTGTTCATGGGGCGGGATTATCCCCGGGGCAGGGCGGCTGCGCCCGCGTGGGGACAGTACGCCCGGCCGGCCGGCCGGGCGCGGCATGTCACTATCGAAACCATAGCTGATAGCCAGCCCTGAACGAACGCCTGCGGCCTTATCGGCCCCTCATGGCCGGGCACCGTTCCATGGCTGCACCGCAGCGTTGCGCCGGCGGGGTCTGGCGCATCGCCCGGACGGCCCCATATGCTCAGCCATGGCCCGCCGCGCGCGGGCCCCCACGCTTTCATGCTTACCAGGGAGACCCCGCCATGACCGCTTCTGCCTCCGTTTCCGCCCAATCGCCCATCCTCGGCCGCCAGCCGCTGGGCGGCGGCCTCTGGCCCACGCTGGACCCGTTCCTCTTCTGCGCCCACCACGACGACGCCTATCCCGCCGGCACGCCCGAGCTGGGCCCGGCCGCGTCGCTGGCCGGCCGGCAGATCGGCCAGGACTTCTCCGGCAAGGACGGCTGGAGCATGTACCACGGCGACGTGGTGCCCGGCTTTCCGCCGCACCCGCACCGCGGCTTCGAGACCGTGACCATCGTGCGCGAAGGCCTGATCGACCACAGCGACTCGCTGGGTGCCTCGGCCCGCTTCGGCCAGGGCGACGTGCAGTGGCTCACCGCCGGCCGCGGCGTGGTGCATGCCGAGATGTTCCCGCTGCTCGATGCCGCCGGCCCCAACCCGCTGGAGCTGTTCCAGATCTGGCTGAACCTGCCCGCCCGCCAGAAGATGGTGGACCCGCACTTCACCATGCTCTGGTCCGAACGCATCCCGCGCCTCACGCTGCGCGCAGGCGGCGCCTCGGAAGGCCCGGCCACCCACGTCGCCGTGATCGCCGGCCGGCTGGAGGGCGCCGCGCCGCTGGCGCCGCCGCCCGGCTCCTGGGCCGCGCAGCCGGATGCGGACGTGGCCATCTGGACGCTGCGCCTGGAGCCCGGCGCGCGCTGGACGCTGCCGGCCGCCGCCGGCCAGGGCACGCGCCGCATGCTCTACCACTTCGCGGGCAGCGGCGTCACCGTGGCGGGAGAGGCCAGCGGCCATGCCGCGCTGGAGCTGCGCGCCGATGCCGCCGTGGAACTCTTCAACGGCAGCGCCGAAGACGCCGAATTCCTGCTGCTGCAGGGACGGCCGCTGGGCGAACCGGTGGTGCAGTACGGCCCCTTCGTGATGAACACGCAGCAGGAGATCATGCAGGCGCTGCAGGACTACCGCCGCACCGAGTTCGGCGGCTGGCCCTGGGGCGATGCGGCCCCGGTGCACGGCCCCGAGCCCCGGCGCTTCGCGCGCCGCCCGGGCGCCGAGGCGGACGAGCTGCCCGCCGAGGCCGGCGCCGCCGCCTGACCCGCCAGCCGGAAAGGCCGGCCGCGTCCGGCCCCACGCCCGCCCGCGTCCTGTCGCATGGCAGACAATGGCGGGCTCTTCTTTTTCCCTTCCAGACACCCCAGGACCGCCACCCATGCAGATCGCCAAGGACACCGCCGTCACCCTCCACTACAAGATCACCGACCCCGCCACCGGCAAGCCGCTGGATTCGGGCGACGTGGCCTATCTGCACGGCGGCTACGACAACCTGTTCGCCAAGGTCGAGGCCGCGCTGGAAGGCCAGTCCGCCGGCCAGACGGTGACGGTGGACCTGGCGGTGGCAGATGCCTTCGGCGAGCGCGACGAGAGCCTGGTGCGCACCATTCCCAAGAGCGAATTCCCGCCCGGCGTGAAGGTCGGCGGCCAGCTGCGCGGCGTGGGCGACGACGGCCAGCCCGCCATCTTCAACGTGGTCAAGATCAAGGGCCCTGAAGTGCACCTGGACGGCAACCACCCGCTGGCCGGCCGCGCACTGCGTTTTTCCGCCAAGGTGACCGAGGTGCGCGCCGCCACGCAGGACGAGATCGCCCACCGCCATGTGCACGGCGGCCACGGCCACCATCACTGATCGCACGGACCGACAAAGGTACGGGCACCATGAGTACCACCACCCGGCTCGCCACGCTGGCGGATCTGGATGCCGTCGCCCCGCTGTTCGATGCCTACCGGCAGTTCTACGATCAGGCGCCCGATCCGGCGCTGGCCAAGCGCTTCCTCCGCGACCGGCTGCAGAACGCCGAGTCGGTCATCGTTCTGGCCATCGGGGAGACCGGTCAGGCTATCGGCTTTTGCCAGCTCTACCCCACGTTCTGTTCGGTCGAGGCGCAGCCGATCTACTCGCTCTATGACCTATTCGTCAGCCCTGCGGCACGGCGCTCCGGCACCGGCAAGCTGCTGCTGCAAGCGGCGGAGCAGTTGGCGCGTGCGCACGGCAAGGCCAGAATGGATCTGACGACGGCCAAGACAAACACGGCCGCCCAGGCCGCGTACGAATCGCTGGGCTGGCAGCGGGATGAAGTCTTCTACGCCTACAGCAAGGTCGTGAACGTCTGAAAGCAGGCTTCCGCGGGGCAGGACGGCACGCAGCACCGCCCGCTCAGCCCCGCGCCTTGATCGCCGTCTGCGTGATGGCGCGGCCCAGGGCCTCGAAGGCGCGGCCGGCCTGCTTCTGCTCGTCCAGGCCCTCGGCGCAGGTCGCCACGACGATGGCGCGGCGGCCTCCGTCCTGCGGATCGATCACGCCCATGTGGCAGGCACGCTGGAACTGCGTGCCGGTCTTGTGGATGAAGCGCACCGTGCGCGGCAGGCCGGCTTCGAGCCGGTAGGCGTCGTAGGTGTCGAACTTCAGGTCCTTGTAGAGCTGCTGCTGGTGCGCCGCGTTCACCAGCTGGCCGCGCACCAGGCGCTCCAGCAGGGCGCCGTAGTCCGCCAGCGGCGCGGTGTTGTCGCCGCGGCGGTAGAAGCGGGCATAGGCCTCGTCCATGGTCTTCACCTGCAGTTCGGCCTGCGGCATGTCCAGCGCGCGGGCCAGGGCCTGCACGCGGCGCGGGCCCTGCGGGGCGCCGGCGATGCGCACCAGGTCGGTGTGCGAGAGCTTGCGCGCGTCGGGGTGGAATTCGGCATAGACGCCGTAGCGCACCTCGGCGAAGTCGGTGATGCGGCCGGCGCGCGGGCCCAGCAGGCTGCGCGCGCGGCGGGCCACCACGTCCGGCCCGGCCGAGCGAAGCAGCATGTTGGCGGCGGTGTTGTCGCTTTCCATCAGCATGCGGCGCAGCAGGCCCTGCACGTCGTGCCGCGTGCCGTTGTCTTGCCACACCACGCCGCCCGATCCGTCCACCTTGTCGCCGTCCTGCACCGCCAGTTCCTGGTCCTCGCGCAGGCGGCCGGCCTCCACCTCCTGCAGCACGGCGATGGCGATGGGCAGCTTGGCGGACGAGGCCAGGTACCAGGGCCGGTCGGCCTGGTGGGCGAAGACCTCGCCCGTGTCCAGGCGCTTCACATAGACGCCCAGTTGCCCGGGCGTGGCCTTCTCGATGCGATCGACCTGCCGGCCCAGTTCGGCGCCCCAGGCGGCGGAGGGCGCAGCCGCCGTTGCAGTCGCCGTCGCAGGCTGGGCCGGCGCGGCTTCAGGGCTCGTCGCCGCCGTGCAGATCGCCGTCCACAGCGCCAGCGCGGGCAGCAGCCGCGCGCGGGTGGACGATGGTGGACGCGTTGGCGGCAGGGCAGGGTGGTTCATGGGGCTTCCCTCGGGTGGACAGCAGGCCGGACTGGCAGATCGCGATGCCGACCTGCCGCAGCGTGCGGTCCGATCGGGTGGTGGAGGGCTCGCCCCGCGTGCAGGCGACCACGACGGCGCGCAGCGCCTGCGGGTGCAGCGCATCGGCCGGCCGGGTGAGCAGGCCCGAATCGCAGGTGCGGGCGCGCTGCGTGCCGGTCTTGTGGGCGAAGATCACGCCTGCGGGCAGGCCGGCCTTGATGCGCTGCGTGCCGGTCTGCACGCGCTCCATCACGCCCAGCAGGTAGCGCGTGTGGGCGGGGTCCAGCAGCCGGCCCTGCGCCAGCTGCGCCAGCAGCTCGCCGTAGGCGTCGAGCCGGCCGGAATTGAGGCCGGTGGCGTAGTAGGCCTCGAAGGCCTCGCCCACGCCGATGGGGCGCAGGCTGGCGGGCGCCACATGCAGCAGGCGCGCCAGCGTGTCGCGCACCTCGCGGTCGCCGCGCTGGGCCTTGAGTTCCAGGAAGTCGCGGCCCGACAGGTGCAGGGCCTGCGGCGTGATCTGCGCATAGGCATGGCGGCGCACGTCGGCCAGCGTGGTGATGCGGTCCAGCCCGCCGGGAGCGGCCTCCTGCGCCACCGCATTCACGGCGGGCAGGCCGACCAGCCCGATCAGCATGTCGCTGGCGGTGTTGTCGCTGAAGACGATCATCTGCTCCAGCAGCCAGCGCACGGTGAGCGGCGTGCCCACCGGCTGGCGCTTGGTCGGGCCGGCGCCGTCCACGTAGTCGGCCTCGCGCAGGGTCAGGGGCGTGTCCAGCGTGAAGTCGCCGCGCTCCACGCCGCGCAGCACGGCGATGGCCACCGGCACCTTGACGGAAGAGGCCAGATACCAGCGCTCGCCGCCGTGGAAGGACAGCGTCTCGCCCGTGTCCAGGTCGCGCACATAGACGCCGAAGGGCGTGGCGCCGGGGGCCAGGGCGGCGCGCTCCAGCGCCCGCTGCAGCGCCGGAACCCAGGGCGCGGTGTCTGCAGCAGCCGGCACGGCCTGAACGGTGGCCGGCCGCACGTCCTGCGCCTGCACAGGCAGGCCGGGCAGGGCGGACAGGGCCAGGGCCGCGAGGGCGGGGCGCAGCGCGGACAGCGCGGAAAAGTGCGGCAGCGGCGGCAAGGACAAAGGCATGGGCAGGGCGGCGCGGGCAGGTCGTCGAAGGCGGAAACACGACCGTAGCGCCCGCCGTCCGAGCGCCGCGTAGCGCCGCATGCGGCGAACCTGTCGGACGGCAGCGCATGGGGCGTTGCGAACGAACCGCTCGCCCGCGCCACATCGGGGATGCCTCGTTCAGAGCCGCCATGGGCAGGAATGACCCACTGGTTTTATCATCAGTAGTTCATGCCGGACTTCCAACCCACCCGACCCCACCGCACGCGCCTGATGCAGATCTGGCGCTCCGCCGGCTGGCCCTGCAAGGACGCGCTGGAGATCGACCTGCTGGCCGCCGGCCTGGTCGCCCAGCACTGCACGCCCGCAGGCCACGAGCAGCTGCGGCTCACCGAGGCCGGCATCGCCTTGCTGGCCCAAGCGCGCCAGCGCGGGCTGCGGGCCCTGTCGGCCCACGACCGGCTGGCGGAGCGCTTCGCCCAGCACCTGCTGGCGGGAGGGCGCATCGTGTGGCGCGAACTGGCCCTGCGCGCCGCGCTGGAGGCCCCGGCCGCCCCGGCGGGCGCCCAGCCTGAGCTGCCGGGCGGGCCCACGCTCTGGGCCGAGGAGGAAGCGGGTGATGCCGCCGCCGCGCCCCCTGCCGCGCAGGTCTGGCGCATGGCGCGGCCCGATCTGTTTTCGGTGCGCAACACCAGCGTGCCGGCCTACCTGCAGCCCATGGTGCACGAGGTCAAGGCCAGCCGCGCCGATCTGCTCTCCGACCTGCGCCACGCCGACAAGCGCCAGGCCTACCAGTGGCTGTGCGAGGAGTGCTACTACGTCTTTCCCGCCGGTATCGCCGCGCCGGAGGAGATCCCCGAGCAGTTCGGCGTCTGGGTGATGCACGGCACGCTGGACAGAGGCGGCACGGGCGAGAGCCGCTTCGAACTGCTGCGCCCCGCGCGCCACGTCCGCTGCACGCTGCCCTTCGCGGTATGGATGGCGCTGGGCAAGGCCACGCCGCTGCGCCGGCCCGACGAGCCCGCGCAGGCGCTGCTGGGCGATGTGCCAGGCGACGGCACGGGCGCCCCAGGCACTCCGGACGGGCTTGCCGCGTGACCTACACCGTCGCGGTGCGCGAGCTGTGCGAATTCACCGCCAAGGCCGGCGACCTGGATCTGCGCTTCACGCCCGCGCCCACCGCGCTCGAAGGCATCGCCGGCCATGCGGCCGTGGCCGCGCGGCGCGGCCCGGGCTACGAACGCGAACTGCCGCTTGCCGGCGGCTGGCAGGACGAAGACGGCGGGCTGCACCGGCCCCTTCATCTGCACGTGCGCGGCCGGGCCGACGGCTTCGATGCCGCCGCCGGCCGGCTGGAGGAGGTCAAGACCTTCAAGGGCCGGCTGGACCGCCAGCCCGCATCGCACCGCGCGCTGCACTGGGCGCAGGCCAAGGTCTATGGCTGGCTGCTGTGCCAGGCGCGGCAGCTGGACGCGCTGGACGTGGCCCTGGTCTATTTCGACATCGCCACCGAACAGGAAACGGTGTTCACCGAGCGCTGCAGCGCGGCCGATCTGCGCGCCCATTTCGACCTGCAATGCCGCCGCTTCGCCACCTGGGCCGCGCAGGAGTCCGCCCACCGCGCCGCCCGCGATGCCGCCCTGGCGGCGCTGGCGTTCCCGTTCGGGAGCTTCCGCACCGGCCAGCGCCCGCTGGCCGAGGCCGTCTATCGCGCCGCCACCGCCGGCCGCTGCCTGCTGGCCCAGGCGCCCACCGGCATCGGCAAGACGGCGGGCACGCTGTTCCCGCAGCTCAAGGCCCTGCCGGGGCAGCGGCTGGACAAGCTGTTCTTCCTGGCCGCCAAGACCTCGGGACGGCAGGTGGCACTGCACGCGCTGGCCCGCATGCAGGGATCGGCCCCGCAGGGCAGCGCACTGCCCCTGCGCGTACTGGAGCTGGTGGCCCGCGACAAGGCCTGCGAATACCCCGGCCAGGCCTGCCACGGCGACGCCTGCCCGCTGGCACGCGGCTTCTACGACCGCCTGCCCGCCGCGCGCGCTGCGGCGCTGCTTGCACAGCCGCCGGAGCCCGCCCCCGGCCCGCTGATGCTGGACCAGCCCCGCGTGCGCGCCGCCGCGCTGGACCACGGCATCTGCCCCTACTACCTGTCGCAGGAGCTGGCCCGCTGGGCCGACGTGGTGGTGGGCGACTACCACTACTTCTTCGACCTGGGCGCGCTGCTGCACGGGCTGACGCAGGCCGCCGGCTGGCGCGTGGCGCTGCTGGTGGACGAGGCGCACAACCTGGTCGAGCGCGGCCGGGGCATGTACACCGCCGCGCTCGCGCCCGGCGTGCTGTACGACGCGCGCCAGTCGCCCACCGCGCGCAGCGTGCCGGCCGTGAAAAAGGCGCTGGACCGCATCCGCCGCGCCTGGGTGGCGCTGGACAAGGCCATCGAGGCAGCGCCCCCGCCTCAGGGCGCCGGCTACGCGGTGCAGGAGGACGGCTTTCCGCCCAAGCTGCTGGCCGCGCTGCAGCAGGGCTGCGGATCTCTGGGCGAGCACTTCGCCGAACACCCGGAGCAGGCCGACGCCGCGCTGCAGGCCTTCTACCTGGAGGCGCTGCACACGCTGCGCATGGCCGAGCTGCTGGACGCGCATTCGCTGGTGGACGTGCAGCGCCCGGCAGGCGCGGCGCCGGGCGGTTCCACCGTCTGCGTGCGCAACATCGTGCCCGCGCCCTTCCTCGCGCCGCGCTGGGCGGCGGCGCATACCGCCACGCTGTGCTCGGCCACGCTGTCGCCCACGCATTACCACGCCGACCTGCTGGGCCTGCCCGCGAACCATGCGGCCATCGACGTGGCATCGCCCTTCGCCGCCCGGCAGCTGCAGGTGCAGGTGGCGCGCCACATCTCCACGCGCTGGGCGCACCGCGCCGCGTCGGCCGAGCCCATCGCCGACCTGATGGCGCGGCAGTTCGGCGAGCGGCCCGGCAACTACCTGGCCTTCTTCAGCAGCTACGACTACCTGGCGCAGGTGGCCGAGGCCTTCGCGCGCCGCCACCCGCGGCTGCCGCACTGGTGCCAGTCGCGCCGCATGCAGGAGGCCGAGCAGCGCGCCTTTCTGGATCGCTTCACAGAAGAAAGCCAGGGCATCGGCTTCGCCGTGCTGGGCGGCGCCTTCGCCGAGGGCATCGACCTGCCGGGGCGTCGGCTGATCGGCGCTTTTCTCTCCACCCTGGGCCTGCCGCAGATCAACCCGGTGAACGAGCAGATCCGCGCCCGCATGGAGCGGCTGTTCGGCGCGGGCTACGGCTACGACTACGCCTATCTCTTCCCCGGCCTGCAGAAAGTGGTGCAGGCCGCCGGGCGGGTGATCCGCACGCCCCAGGACGAGGGCACGGTCCACCTCATCGACGACCGCTTCGACCGCGCCGAGGTGCGCCGGCTGCTGCCCGCGTGGTGGGCCGTGGATTTTTCACCTACGCAGCGTATGTGAAATGGCGGAAGCGGTTTAACATACGCCGCGTATGCCAGTCGCCCCCGATACCACCGCCGCAGCGCCGCCCGCCCCGCCCCGGCCCCGGCGCGCCGAGGCCATGGAAGCCACCCGCAACCGCCTGCTGGCGGCGGCGCGGCACGCCTTCGCCACCCAGGGCTATGCCCAGACCGCGATGGACGAGTTCACGGCCCAGGCCGGGCTGACGCGCGGGGCGCTCTACCACCACTTCGGCAGCAAGCAGGGGCTGCTGGCCGCCGTCATCGGGCAGATCGAGGCCGAGGTCGGCGAGCGCCTGCGGGCCGTGTCCGACGCCGCGCCCACGCCCTGGGAGGGCCTGCGCCGCCGCTGCCGCACCTATCTGGAACTGGCGCTGGACCCCGAGATCCGCCGCATCATCCTGCAGGACGCCCGCGCCGTCTTCGGCGACGTGCCGCAGCCCGCGCAATCGGTCGGCATCGCCGCGCTCGAAGCCGCGCTGCAGGGCCTGATCGGCCAGGGCACGGTGGTTCCACTGCATGCCGGCGCCATGGCCCGCATGCTCTACGGCGTGGTCACCGAAGCCTCCTTCTGGATCGCCGAACCCGACGGCGAACCGGCCGAGCGCCTGGCCCAGGCCAGCGATGCGCTCGACCGGCTGCTGGGCGGGCTGCTCGCCGCCCGGCCCTGACGGCGTCTTCTTCCTCGTCTTTCTGCTTCTTCGCCGCCCATAGACCTTCCCCCCCCCCCCACCCATCCCCCGGGAGCTTCAGCCATGCAGTGGACCAATACCCCCACCCGTTTCGGCGCCCTCGCCAAGTTCTTCCACTGGACCAGCGCCGCCGCCTTCATCGGCGCCTATGTCATCGTCTATTACGTGATCTGGTTCATGGACGACACCTCCGACGAGTCCCTGCCGGTGCTCAACATCCACTGGGTGCTGGGCCTGATCGTGGGCTTCATGGTGCTGCCCCGGCTGTTCTGGCGCCTGGCCAGCGTGCAGCCCGAAGACCCGCCCGGCACCCCGCTGGAACACGCGCTGGCCCACGCCGCGCACTGGGGCCTCTACGCGCTGATGATCGTGATGCCCTTCACCGGCTACATCGGCACGGGCGCGCCGACGCACTTCGGCCTCTTCACCATTCCCGGCTTCAACGAGACCGCGCTGTTCGGCTGGATCAGCCACACCTGGGGCCTGAGCTGGGAGGCCTTCGAGGCGCCCATCGACGTGGTGCACCACTTCATCGGCAAGTACGTGGCCTGGGCGATGGTGCTGCTGCACGTGGCCGCCGCGCTCTACCACCACCGCGTGCGGCGCGACGACGTGCTCCGGCGCATGCTGCCCGGGCAGCACTGAGCGCAGCCACCGCGCCCGCCGCCCCTGCCGGCTGCTGCGGGCCATGCGCCGCAGCCGGCGCATCTCTGCCACACTGTGCCCGCATCTTCCATGCGACCTTCCTGGGCACACCGGCATGGCCTCCTCTCCCATCGATCCGCCCCGCACACCGCAGGCCCCGGTCAGCCGCGTGCTGGCCGAAGCCGCGCTGCAGCGGCAGAACATGCTGCTGGGCCCCGGCGGCAGGGCACCCGCCGCCGCGCCGGGCGATGCCACGTTCCCCGCTGCGCTGCAGCCTGGCGCCGGGCTGCAGCCACCCGTCATCGCACCGCCCCCGCTGCCCCTGCCGGCCACGCCCGACCGCGTGAGCCTGTCGCCCCAGGCGCGCGAAAGCCTGCAGGATGCGGGCGCGGGCGCGGGTGATGGGACGGGCCGCGCCGGCAGCGCAGCGGGTGGCGCCCCGGGCCAGCCCGGCCAGGCGCCCCTGGCTGCCGGCACGCCGCGCGCACTGGCAGGCAGCGCCGGCGCCGAGGCTGCCGCACCGCTGCGCCCCGCCCCCTGGCCCGCAGGCGGCGTGGCTGCGCCGCTGCGCCAGGTGCTCGACGCGCTGGTGCGCCAGCTGACCGCGCCCGGCCAGGCGCCGCAGCGCGTGGTCGCCGCCCAGCCCTGGTCCGCCGCGCTGGAGGCGCAGCTGGCCGCCCACGAAGACACGGCCCTGCCGCCGCTGCGCACCTGGCTGGTAGGGCAGGGCGAGGTGCAGACAGGCGAGGGCGCTCGCCCCGTCGCCGTGGCGCTGCGCGTGCCCGCCGCCTGGCTGCAGAGCCAGCCGCCACCTGCCGCAGGCGCCAATGCCGCCGCAGGCCCGCTGGCCGCCGCCTTCGCCGGCCGGCCGCAGGCGCTGGCCTCGGGCCTGTTCGCACTGGTGCTGCAGTCGCCAGGGCCGGAGGGCGCCCGCACCAGCGCGCTGCTGGCCATCGACTTCCCGCCCTGGCTGGCCGCCCAGGCCGCCACCGTGTACGGACGCGACCCGCGCGGCACCGGCAACGACCCCTGGCTGCAGATGGCCGCACTGCAGGCAGCCGGCTGGCGCCCGCCCGACGAGGACGAAGACGCCCGGGGTGGCCAGGGCACGCCGTGCGACACGCCCGGCTGCCCCTATGCGGGCAGGGCGGCCTGCGTGCAGCCTTTCTGCATGGCGCTGCGGGTGGTGCCGACCCATGAAGCCCAGCGCCTGGCCGACCGGCTGCCGCCGCAGGATCTCCCGCCGAACGCTCCGTGACGGCCCCCGCCAAGAGCCTGTTCAATTCAAAGTACCCCGAAGCATGAAGCCGCAAAGGAAACATGAGCATCCAAGAACGTGTTTACGATCTCGCAGGGGATCGCGTTGGAGCGCAATCGGGATGAGTGGATGCTTCGGATGCGCCGCATGGACTCATGTCCATGCAAGCAGCCGGGGCGTCCAATCGCCCGATTTCGCTCCAACCCGAAG
>CAJYHL010000068.1 GCA_913774625.1 uncultured Acidovorax sp. | reverse complement strand
GTCCAGCGCACCGCGCAGCCGGGCCAGCAGCGGGTCGCCCTCCTGCGGCACGACGACGATCACCGGGCGCGTCTTCCAGCGCTCGGCCTCGAGCGGGTTGGCGCGGGGCTGCGGCGGGCCGCCCGCCAAGGCGCTGCAGGCCATGGCGGCCAAGCCCAGGGCCGCGGCAGCGGTGGCCGCTGTGCGAAGCGAAAGAGGGCGATGCAGGAAGCTCATGCCGCCAGTGTCTTCAGACAGCGGCGCGGCGGGCGTCGGACAGATTCCGCAAAGCGGCGGGCGAACGGCGAACGGCGGCGATCCGCTATTTATTTGATAGCTGCATGCGCGCATCGCATGAGCGCTACGGGTGGTCTGCCCTCAAACCGGGCCGTCCACCCCTGCGGATTCGAAGCTCGCCATCTCGCGCAGCACGGCGCAGGCCGATTCCAGCAGCGGCCAAGCCAGGGCGGCGCCCGAGCCTTCGCCCAGGCGCAAGCCCAGGTCCAGCAGGGGATCGGCCTGCAGGTGCTGCAGCATCAGCGCATGGCCGCGCTCGCCCGAGCGGTGCGAGAACACGCAGCGCTGCAGCACATGCGGCTGCACGCGGCTGGCGACCAGCACGGCGGCGCTGGTGATGAAGCCGTCCACCACGATCACGCGGCGCTGGGCGGCGGCTTCCAGCACGGCGCCGGCCAGCGTGGCGATCTCCAGCCCGCCCAGCGCGGCGAGCGCCTCCAGGGGCTCGACGGCCCCGGCATTGGCGGCCAGGGCCTGCTGCAGCACGGCGCGCTTGCGGGCGATGCCGGCGTCGTCCAGGCCGGTGCCGGCGCCGGTGCATTCATCCAGATCGACGCCGCACAGCCGCGCCAGCAGCAGCGATGCGGCCGAGGTGTTGCCTATGCCCATCTCGCCAAGCAGCAGAGCATTGCCGGGCAGCGAGCGCACCACGGCACGGCCGTTGGCGATGGCCTGGGCGCATTGAGCAGCCGTCATGGCGGGGCCGGCCGACGCGTCGGCCGTGCCCGGCGCCACGCGGCAGGACACGAGGCGCGGTTCGCCCGGCACGTTGCGGCGCGGGGGGAATTCGCGTGCCACGCCGCAGTCGGCCACCGTCAGCGCCAGGCCGTGCTGGCGGGCCAGCACGCTCACCGCGGCGCCGCCGGAGAGAAAGTTGGCCACCATCTGCCAGGTCACGTCGCTGGGGTAGGCCGACACACCGCGCGCCGCCAGGCCATGGTCGGCCGCGCAGACCAGCATCTGCGGCTGGTCGAGCACCGGCGTCTCGGTGCCCAGGATGAGGCCGATGCGCAGGGCCAGCGCCTCCAGCCGGCCCAGCGAGCCCAGCGGCTTGGTTTTCTGGTCGATGCGGTGCTGCAGGCGGGCGGTCAAGGCCGCGTCGCCGATGTCTGCGATGGTGTCGTTGGAACGCATGTCTTTTCAGGAAGAGAGAGATGTTGCGGGGAGAAAGAGAGGGAAAACAGGAAAGCGGCTGCGCAGGCGACGGCCCACGCTCCTGGATCCATGGCAGAAGGCCCAGACGCATCAGGCGCTGCGGCTCTCCTCCTGGCCGGGCGCCGCGAGGCCGGCCAGCACGCCCGGCGCGAACCAGGCGTCCAGCCCGGCGGCCAGCCGGTCGAACACCGTGTCCAGGGTGGGCGCGGCGCCGCCGAACAGGGCGCGCAGGGCCTGCGGGTCTTCGAAGAGGCCATGCAGATAGAGGCCCAGCACGTTGCCGGCCGCGTTCTGCCAGGCCAGGCCCGGAATGACCTCGCGCGCCAGGTCGCCCGCAGCCGCCATGGCCGGGTGCTGCGCGGTCTGGCCGTGGTGGATCTCGTAGCCCGCCACCGCCACGCCGGAAAGCAGATGCCAGACGCCCCGCACCTCGCCGAAGGCGGCGTGCGTGCGGCGCACGGTCTTGTCCGCAGCGAAGGCCGTGACCAGGGGCAAGAGGCCCAGGCCGGCGGCATTGCCGTCCACGCCGTGGGTGTCGATCAGCGCCTCGCCCAGCATCTGCAGGCCGCCGCACACGCCCAGCACGCGGCCGCCGCGCGCCGCGTGGGCGGCGATGGCGGCATCCAGGCCCTGGGCGCGCAGCCAGGCCAGGTCGGCCGCCGTGGCCTTGGAGCCGGGCAGCACGATCCAGTCGGCGCCGGCCAGATCGGCCGGCGCGCGCGCCCACAGCAGGCGCACGCCGGGCACGCTCTTGAGCGGCTGGAATTCGTCGAGATTGCTGATGCGCGGATAGGCCAGCACCGCCACCGTGGTGTGCAGCGCGCCCCGGGCGCCTGCGGCCGGCGTGTGGCGGGCGGCATCGTCGAACACGCCGTCTTCCTCGGGCAGGCCGTGGGCCCATTGCATCGGCACGGTGGCCACCACCGGCACGCCGGTGCGGCCCTGCAGCATCTCGGGCGCGGGCGCCAGCAGGGCTGCGTCGCCCCGGAACTTGTTGAGCACGAAGCCGTGGATCAGCGACTGCTCTTCGGGCGGCAGCAGCGCCCAGGTGCCGTAGAGGTGGGCGAAGGCCCCGCCCCGGTCGATGTCGGCCACCAGCAGGCAGCGGGCCTGCGCATGGCGGGCGACGCGCATGTTGACCACGTCGCTGGCATGCAGGTTGATCTCGGCGGGCGAGCCGGCGCCTTCGATCACCACCACGTCGTTCTCGGCGCGCAGCGCGTCCAGCGCGGCGGCGATCTGCGGCCACACGCGGGCGCTGCGGCCGCGCCACGGCAGGGCCGACAGCTCGGCGCTGACCTGGCCCAGCAGCACGACCTGGCTGCGCGTGTCGGCCTCGGGCTTGAGCAGCAGCGGGTTCATGCGCACCTCGGGCGCAGTGCGCGCGGCCAGCGCCTGGAAATACTGGGCGCTGCCGATCTCGCCCCAGTTGCCCCCGCCGCCGCCGGCCGCGCCGCCGTCCGGCGCCGCCACCACGCGGGCGTTGTTGCTCATGTTCTGCGCCTTGAAGGGCGCGACCTTCAGGCCCTGGTTGGCATACCAGCGGCAGAGGGCCGTGGCCAGCCAGCTCTTGCCGGCACCGCTGGAGGTGCCCAGCACCATCACGCAACGCGCCGCCATGTCAGCGGGTGCCGGGGCGCGCGGCCCGGATGCGGAAGAAAGAAGGCGAAGGCGCGGCGGCGAGCGGGCGCGCGTTTACGGGCGATGGGCGGGGAGCGCAAGGCATAGCCCGCGATTGTCTCCGCTCCGGCGCCCGCTGCGGGCGGGCCGCATCAAATCCTCTTCAAGCGCCATCGAAGCCTTTTCATGCAGCGCCGCCGCGCCGCCGCGCCGGCCGGCAGGCCAGGGGCTTGCCGATCAGCCCTGCGGCGGCTGGCCGTTCGAGGCCGACACGCCGCCGTCCACCGGCAGCACCACGCCGGTGACGAAGCGCGCATCCTCGCTCGCCAGGAAGGCGATGACGGCGGCGATCTCTTCCGGTTCGGCGCCCCGGCCCAGCGGGATGCGCTCGGCGAACTTGGCCAGCAGTTCGGGGTTGCCCTTGATGTCCTGCGTCATGCCGGTGAAGGTGAGGCTGGGCGCCACGGCGTTCACGCGCACGCCGTCCTTGCCGTGGTCCAGCGCCAGCGCCCGCGTCAGGTTGGAGACCGCGCCCTTGGAGGTGTTGTAGAAGCTCATGTCCCAGTCGCCGCCCAGGCCCGACACCGACGAGGTGTTGACGATGCAGCCCTGGCTGCGGATCAGGTGCGGCAGCGCCGCGCGGGCGCCGTGGAACACGCCGGAGACATTGGTCGCCAGCACGCGGTGCCAGTCGTCCAGGCTCGCCTCGGTGGCCTTGCCCTGCACGGCGATGCCGGCATTGCTCACCATCACGTCGAGCCGGCCGAAACGCTTGACGGTGGCCTCGACCAGCGCCTGCACGGCCTCCCATTGCGACACGTCGGCCGGGTGGACCAGCGTGCGGTCCTCCGGCAGATCGGCGCGGGTGGCGGCGAGCTTCTCGGCGCTCAGGTCGGCGATGGCGACCATGGCGCCTTCCTGCGAGAAGCGGCGCGCCGTGGCCGCGCCGATGCCCGAGCCCGCACCGGTCACGATGACGACCTTGCCGGCGAAACGCTGGGCGGACAGCAGTGCAGCGGACGGGAAATCGGCGGCGTGGGTGGACGAGGTGGATGCAGAGCTCATGGGGCGGTTCCTGTCGAAGAAGAGAAAGAGGGAGGATGGATGCCGGCCAGGGCGATGTCCCGGCAGGCAGGGACTCTTCATCCTCTGCGACGCGCCCCCCGCCCTGCGGCCGACAGTTCCCCCTCGGGCTGTCAGCCTGCGCGCCATGGCGGCGTGCGTGCGCAGAGCCGGCCCAGCGCTGCGCACCTTCGCCGGCGCCCTCGCGCATACCCTGAAAGCATTCGATCAGCGAACGACCGCGCGCGATCATCGTTCGCAGGGGCCGCGTCCTGGATTGTGGACAGGTGTATCCGGCTGTTAGCTTCCCGACCCGGACGGACAGGGCTGCCCGCCCTGCCGACATCCATCAAGAAATCACAACGCAAGGAGCAACGAATGTCCCCCGTTTCCCGCCGGCCCGCGAGCCGCCTGTCCTGCCTCGCCCTGGCCGCGCTGGGCGCCGCCTGCAGCGTCCAGGCCCAGCAGTCCGCCACCTCCAGCCTCACGCTCTACGGCAGCGTCGACCAGTACCTGAACTACATGCACAGCAGCTCCGGCGCCACCGTCAAGAGCCTGGAGGACGGCGCCCTGCTGCGCAGCCGCATCGGCGTGCGCGGCAGCGAAGATCTGGGCGGCGGCTATGCGGCCAAATTCAACCTGGAAGGCGGCCTGAACGCCGACAACGGCACCAGCGCCGACAGCAGCCGCTTCTTCGACCGGCAATCGTGGGTGGGCCTGGCCACCCCTGTGGGCGAATTCCGCCTGGGCCGCCAGAACGGCCCCATCCTCACGCGCGGCGGCTATATCGACTTCACCACGCGTACGCTGGGCTCCATGGTCAACAACTTCGGCGTGCCCTCTCGCTACGACAACGACATCGCCTACCTGTCGCCGCGCATCGGCGGCGTGGCCGGCGAATTCCATTTCGCGCTGCCCGAAGTGCCGGGCAGCGTGGCGCGCCAGTCGGTGATCCAGGGTGCCGTGGACTACATCAACGACTACATGCGCCTGGGCTACATCGGCCTGCGCGGCAGCGCGCCCGCCAATGCGCCCTTCCAGCGCGACGTGGTCTATGACAACCTGTTCGCCAACTGGATGTACGGCAAGGGCACGGTCTATCTGACCTATGTGCGCACCAACAACAGCACCGGCACGGCCGTCAGCAACAACGCCGGCAGCATCCTGGGCAACGTGGGCGGGCTGGTCGCCGGCACCAACCCCGACGTGAACCGCTTCTACCGCATCTGGCAGCTGTCGGCCGACTACCAGGTCACCGCCAAGCTGCGCGTGGGCGCGCTCTGGGGCCGCATCGAAGACACCTCCGGCAGCGGCCGCAACGCCAACGGCGGCGCCATCGGCGCCTACTACGACCTCTCCAAGCGCACCACGCTGATCGCGCTGGTGGACACGCTGCGCAACGATCCCAACGCCGGCTTCCGCCCCTCGGGCTCGGCCGGCCTGAAGACCAACTTCGGCACGCCGAACGACGTCAACGGCCGCACCATCAACGGGGTGCAGTTCGGCGTGCTGCACCGGTTCTGAACGCCTAGGCGGACCAGGCTGCAGGCCTGGCCCAAGCTACGGCTTTGGCAAGTCCGCCGGCCACAGGAAATAGGGGCCGTGGCGGCTTTTTTCGACGAATGCCGCTCCGCAAGCCTGGGCTTTGCCGGTCAACTGGTGGCCGCCTGCGGGCATCGGGGCCAGGTATCCGGCAGCCTCCAGGCATGCCAGCGTCTCGGCCGCATTGCGAAGGCCCCAGCGCGCGCCCAGCCGAGAGGTGGTGAGCTTCTCCACGCCTTCAGCCACCGGCGCTGGAACTGGGGCAGGAGGCGGCACTGCCGGCGCCTTGGCCACGACGGCAGGCTCCTGCAGAACAGGCGGCTCTGCGGCGGGGATCGGAGGCTCCGGTGTCAGGGCCGGCGCAGGCATGGGCATCGGGACAGAAACGGCGGTCGCATACACGGCCTGCGGTTCATGGACTGCAGAGGCAGCCAGCGTTTCGTCGGCCGCAGGCTCAGTCACGCCGAACTTCGCAGCCCACTGGAAGCGCAGTGGTCGGTGCAGCCGGCAGACCTGCCGGGCCACATCCCGCAAGGTGTCGCTACCGATGAGGCGCGTAGCGCTCAGCAGCGTGTCCAGCCCAGAGGCCTTGTCCATGCGGCTTTCGATGGTGGACCGCAGGTTGTCGCTCTTGATCACCGTGTCCATTCCATCGAAAGGCTGGACAGGCCGGGTGATGCGGGCGTTCTGGCTGATCAGCACAAGACTGTGGAAGCGCGGCCCCAAGGTGATGCCCAGCCGCGTGGGCAAGGCCACCAGGCTGCTGGCCAGCACCGCCTGCAGCACGGCGATGTGCCGCCGGTTCTGTTCCACCGGAGAAGGGATGCCCTGAGGCCGGCCCGCGTAGAACGAAGTGAACTCCCCGGCGGCATTCATCGAAACTCCCTGACTGAAGCTCTTGGATTCGCAGACCCAGAAGTCCATACGCCGGTTGATCAGCAGGTGGTCGATCTGGGCCACGCGGCCCTGGAATTCGATGCGCAGATCATGGATCAGCGCCCAGTTATTCGAGTCCTTGTAATGAAAGTCGATGTCATAGGCGGCCTCGGACTCCGCCTTGACACCGGCACGTATCTTGCGGATTTCCCGGTCGATACGCTCAGCCTGCTGCGGAGCGATGCCCGGCTGCTCCAGCAGTTGCTGCAGCGTTTGCAAATCTTCGCTGCGGTCATCGGCGCTCTTGATCAACATGGTTCTCACCCCTCGTCTCTGTTGTTTTTGCTGCAATGCATGCCATTCCATTCTCCACACAGCCGCTCCACGCGTCCCGCAGCGCCGCCTGCGATGCCGGCGGCAGAACGCCCAGCCGAACGCAGCCGGGCAGGCCGAAGGATGCGCAGTCGCGCAGCTTGACGCCCCGGCCGCGCAGCGCGGCCAGCAGCGCCGGCAGCGCCGGCAGCTCGGGCGCGCGGCCCTCCGGCAAACGGGCGGTGAAGTAGTTGGCCAGGCTGCCGGGCAGCACGGTCCAGCCCAGGCCGGCGCACAGCGCGGCCTGGGCGGCCTTCCAGTCCGCCAGCGTGCGGCGGGTGGCGTCCAGCCACTGCTGGGTGGCGGGCTCGGTCCAGCTTTCCAGCAGCGCGACGCCGTGGGCCCCCAGCGGCCAGGAGGGTGCGAGCCGATCCAGCGCAACGGCGTCCACCTCGGCCGCATCGTCCAGAGGCGCGATGGCGTAGGCGGCGCGCACGCCCGTGAGGCCCAGGGCCTTGTTGGGCGTCCAGAGCTGCCAGGCGGACTCGGGGCAGGCGCGCGGCGCGGCATGCAGCTGCAGGGGCCGGTAGGCGCAGTCGATCACCTGCAGGGCACCGGATGGAACGGCGCGGCCAGTGTCCAGCGCGGGGTCGGCGCAGCCCAGCGGGCTGGCGGGCTCGCAGGCCCAGTGCAGGGCCGCGCCGCCCTGCACTGCCTCGCCCGGCCGCAGCACACGCAGCCCCCAGGCCTGGGCGGCGCGGGCGTAGTCGCCGTAGCTGTGCGCGGGCAGCAGCGCCGCGCGCAGGCCGCGCTGCGAGGCCAGGGCGGTGATGCGATGGATGAATTCGCTGGCGCTGGCCGCGATCACGATGCGCCCGGGCGCCACGCCATGGAAGGCGCCCAGGCGCCCGCGCAGCGCGGTGTAGGCCGGGTCGGGGTAGCGCACGGCATCGGCCGCCTGCAGCGCGGCCAGGGCCTGCGGACTGGGGCCACAGGCGTTGGCGTTGGTGGAAAAGTCGTGCAGCGGAACGCCCAGGGCGTCGGGGCCGCCGTGCTCGGCGGGTACGGCATGCGGCCTCATCGCAAATTGGCTATCGAAAAAATAGCGACAAGCGCAAGCGGAACGAGGGCTGCGACCGCCTTCGATGCCCAGTGCGCGGCCTGGTGGGTATCGTGGGGCGCAGCGGCGCGGCCTGCGGCGTTCAGCACATAGGTGCCGGGCTTGCCCAGCCGCACGCCCAGGGCCAGCGCCATGGCGGCCATGGGCCAGCCGCTGTTGGGCGACGGCGTGCGGCGGGCCTCGGCGGCCAGCAGGCGCCAGCCGGCGCGTGGGCGCAGGCGGCTGCGCGCCAGCACCCACAGCAGCGCGGCGGTCAGGCGTGCAGGCAGCCAGGAGAGCAGGTCGTCGGCGCGCGCCGCCCATTTGCCGGCCCATTGCCACCAGCGCCCGCCGCGCTGGCCGGGGTAGCCCCACATGGCATCGGCGGTGTTGGCGAAACGGTAGAGCGCGGCGCCGGGCAGGCCCAGCAGCGCGAACCAGAAGAGCGGCGCGACGACCGAGTCGTTGAGGTTCTCGGCCAGCGATTCGATGGCGGATTCGCGCACCTGCACCGCGTCCAGCACCGCCACGTCGCGGCTGACCAGGCGCGACAGGCGCTCGCGGCCCGCATCGAGCGATTGCGCGAGCGCCGCCTCCACAGCCAGTACCTCGCTGCGCAGCATGCGCCAGGCCAGCAGCGGCTTGAGCAAGAGGCCCAGCGGCAGCGCCGCACCCCAGGCGGGCACATGGCGCAGCACCGCCCACTGCAGCGCCCAGGCCGCTGCGGCCACGATAGCAGCCAGCCCGCACCAGGCCAGGGCCGCCAGCCCGAAGGCCCGCAGATCCCGGCCCTGCGGCGCGTCGGCCACGGCAGGCGCCACGCGGTCGCCGGCCCACTGCAGCGTCTGGCCCATCCAGACGACAGGGTGGCAGCGCGCGGGCGGCTCGCCCAGCAGGCGGTCGACCAGCAGGGCCACGGGCACGGCGGAGGCCAGGGCCCAGGCGGCATGTAAGGCATCAGCCACGGCCGGCGCCCTCCCCCGCCCCGCTGCCGGCTTCGGGCGGGTCCTGCAGCCAGGGCGCAGGCGTGCCCCAGGCGCCCTCGAACACCACCGAGGCCAGCGGCGCGCGGCGCGCCCAGCGTTCGCGCTGCAGCATGGGCTCTTCGTAGAAATCGTGCACCGGCCCCAGCGAGATCAGCGCCACGGCCTGCGCGCCGGGCGGCAGGCCCAGCAGAGCTCCGACCTCGGCAGGGTCGAACATGGAAACCCAGCCCATGCCCAGCCCTTCGGCGCGGGCGGCCAGCCACAGGTTCTGGATGGCGCATGCGACCGAGGCCAGATCCATCTGCGGCAGCGTGCGCCGGCCGAAGACATGGGCCTCGCGCCCGTCGGCCAGCGCCACGGCCAGCAGCTCGGCCGCGTCGCACAGGCCTTCGACCTTCAGGCGCATGAAGGCATCGCGGCGCTGGCCCAGGGCGTCGGCCGTGCGCTGGCGCTCGGCCTCCACGGCGGCCTGCAGGCGCCGGCGCAGCGCCGCGTCGGCCACGCGGATGAAGCGCCAGGGCTGCATGAAGCCCACGCTGGGCGCATGGTGCGCGGCCGCCAGCAGGCGCGACAGCACTGCGGGCGCGACCTGCCCGCCCGAGAAATGGCGCATGTCGCGCCGCTCGCGGATGGCGCGGTAGACCGCGGCACGGTCGGCGGCGCCGTAGGCCGTGCCGGCGGGTTCAGGCAGGGGCGTGGCCGGCTGCACCATCCCTCAGTCCTCGATGCCGCGCTGCGCGGGCACGCCGGCCTGGTAGGCGTGCTTGACCAGGGCCATCTCGGTCACGGTGTCGGCCAGCTCGATCACTTCCGGCGGGCAGCGCCGGCCGGTGAGCATGACGTGGACATGCGCCGGGCGGCTGCGCAGCGTCTGCAGCACCTCTTCGAGCGGCACCCAGCCGTAGATGAGCGGATAGGTCACCTCGTCGAGCACCACGAGGAAGAAGTCCCCGCCCAGGATGGCTTCGCGCGCGCGCTGCCAGCCGGCGCGGGCGAGGTCTGCGGAATGGTCCAGGTCGCGGCTCTTCCAGGTGAAGCCGTCGCCCAGGCCTTCGATGGGAATGCCGATCTGCTCGAACATGCGGTGTTCGCCGAAGCGCGCGGTGGGCACCTTCATGAACTGGAAGATCTTCACGGCCTTGCCGCGCCCGTGCGCACGCAGCGCCAGGCCGAAGGCCGAGGTGCTCTTGCCCTTGCCGTCGCCGGTGTTGACCAGCACCAGGCCGCGGCGTTCGCCCTCGGGTTTGGCGGATCGTTTCTCGGCGGGTGGGGTTTCGATGTCCATGGGGTGGGTCCGGAAGTTCTTGGAATGGAAAGGAGGAAAGCGGTTCAGATGCAGGGCAGCGCGATCCACTGCCCCTCCACCTGCCGCACGCGGATGCGGTGGCCGAAGACGCGCTCCAGCGCGGCATGGGTCGCAGGGTCGGCGCTGCCGCCGTGGTGCAGCAGCCGGCCGTCCGCGACGATGGCCAGGGCATCGGCCTGCAGCGCCATGGTCAGCTCGTGCAGCACGCTGACCACGGTGGTGCCGCCAGCGGCCAGCCCGCGCACGGTGCGCAGCCAGTCGGCCTGGTGCGGCGGGTCCAGATGGGCCAGGGGCTCGTCCATCAGCAGCAGCGGCGCCTGCACGGCCAGCGCCCGCGCCAGCAGCACGCGCTGGCGTTCGCCGCCCGACAGCTGAGCCAGCGGCCGGTGGCGCCAGTCCCAGGCCTGGGTGGCTCGCAGCGCCCATTCGGTGGCGGCATGGTCGGCAGCCGAAGGCGGCGCCAGCCAGCCCTGGTGCGGCAGGCGGCCCAGCAGGGCGATGTCGTAGGCAGGCAGGCCATCGGCGGCGGCCTCTTCGTTCTGGCCCAGCCAGGCCAGCCGGCGGGCGCGCTCGCGCGCTGGCATGCCGGCGAGGGGCCGGCCGGCCAGCAGCACCTGGCCATCGACCTGCACGCCGCCGCCGTTGCTGCTGCGGAGCACGCCGGCCAGCACCTTGAGCAGGGTGGACTTGCCCGCGCCGTTGGGGCCGACCACGGCGGTCCAGCGGCCGGCGGGCAGGTCCAGGTCGATGCCCTGCAGCACCGGCTGCTTCCCGATGCGCACGCCGATGCCGCGGGCGCTGAGGGCCATCCCATTCGCCGTCATAGCGCGCCGCCCCCAGCCGCCGCGCGGCCCCGGTGCATGAGCCACAGCAGGTAGCTGCCGCCCAGCGTGGCGGTGAGCACGCCCACCGGCAGTTCCTGCGGCGCCAGCAGCCAGCGCGCCAGGATGTCGGCGGCCAGCAGCAGCACCGCGCCCATCAGCGCCGAGAGCAGCACATGGCCCCGATGCGCCACACGCACCATGGAGCGCACCAGGTGCGGCGCGGCCAGCCCCACGAAGGCGATCAGCCCGGTCTGCGCCACGGCCGCGCCGGTGGCCAGCGCCAGCGCGGCGATGAGCCCCGCGCGCAGCGGCGCGAGCGGCAGGCCCAGGCTGGCGGCGGTGGCCTCGCCCAGCGTCAGCCCGTCGAGCGCGCGCGCCAGCGCCCAGGCGGCCAGGGCGCACACGGCCAGGGCGGCGGCCATCAGGGCACAGCCGGTCCAGCCGACGAAGCTGGTGCTGCCCAGCGTGAAGGCCTGCATGGCCTGCAGGATGTCGGGCGAGGCCAGTTGCACCAGGTCGCGCACGGCGCCCAGCACCACGCCCACGATCACGCCGGCCAGCAGCAGCCGCAGCGTGTGCTGCACGCCGCGCGCCAGCGCCAGCGTGAGCAGCACGGCTCCCGCCGCGCCGACGAAGGCCATGCCGGTCACGCCCAGGCGCGCCAGCCAAGCGCCGCCCGCTGCGGCGGAAGCGCCGCCCATCAGCACCATGGCCAGCGCCCCGCCCAGCGCCGCGCCCGAGGCGCTGCCCAGCAGATACGGATCGGCCAGCGGATTGCGAAAGAGCCCCTGCGCGATGGCGCCCGCCAGCCCCAGCAGCGCGCCGGCCAGCCAGGCGCCCAGCGTGCGCGGCAGGCGGATCTGCGCCACGATCTGCCACGCCACCGGGTCGGCGTCACGCAGGCGCAGCACGCTGTCGAAACCGGTGGCGCCCACGCTGGCACCCAGCAGCGCCAGGGCCAGGCTGGCGGCCAGCAGCGCGCAGGCCAGCAGCCCCGCGCGCCGTGCGCTGGAGGTGGCCGCAGCGGCGATGGTGGTGGCCGAGGACGCTGCGGGCTTCACGGCGCCTTCTCCGCCAGGCAGCGGGCCATGAGGCGCGCCGCATCGGCCATGCGCGGGCCGGGGCGCACCAGCACGTCGGCATCGTCCGGGCCGAAGGCGCAGATGCGGTGGTCGCGCACGGCGGGCAGGCTGTCCCAGCCCGGGTACGGCGTCATGGCCTGCATGCTGCGGTTGCCGATCATGATCACGTCGGGCCGCGCCCGCACGACGAATTCGGGGTTGAGCAGCGGAAACGGCCCCAGCGCCGCGGGCACCACGTTGCGCGCGCCCAGGCGCTGCAGCGTCTCGCCGATGAAGGAGGTCTCGCCCGCCGCATAGGGCCCGCGGCTCACCTCGAAATACACGCGCACGCCGCGCGCGCGCGGCGGCAGCGACTGCGCCGCCGCCTGCACCCCGGCATCGATCACGCGCCAGAGCCGCTCGGCGCCCTGCTCCGGCGGCACGCCCAGCAACTGCCCCAGCGTGCCCAGCACGCGCCGCACGTCGGCATGGGTCTTGGGCTCCAGCGCCACGACCTTGATGCCCAGCGCCTCCAGCCGGTCGCTGGCGCGCGAGCTGGTGGCCAGCAGCACCACGTCGGGCTTCAGGGCGACGATGGCCTCGATATTCGGATCGATGCCGCCGCCCACCTGCGGCAGGCGCCGCACGGCGGCGGGCCAGTTGGAATAGCGGTCCACGCCGACCAGGCGCTGGCACTGGTCCAGGGCGCAGATGCTTTCGGTGAGGGAGGGGAGGAGGCTGACGATGCGTTCGGGGGGATGGGGGAAGGATTGGGTGCGGCCGCGGGCGTCGGTGATTTCCAGGGCGTGGGTGGGCAGGGATGTTGCTGCCAGGACGAGGAAGGCAGTCAGAAGGTGGAGGAGGTGGCGGGGCATGGGGCTATTTATTGATTCGTGCTGGCGGTTGCTGTGCTGGCGCTTGCTGGGTGGTTGTTTCCCGGGGATCGGGATGTGCGCCCGACAGCGCACTCACTTTCTTTTGCTTCGCCAAAAGAAAGTAAGCAAAGAAAAGGCGACCCCCAGTCTGCGACCCCTACGCTGTCGCTACGGGGCAGACCTGCGTCGGGGCGCTTGCGGGGTGCCGCCGCAGAACTCACTGCGCGCTGCGCGCTCCGTTCGGACAGCCGCGGCGAGTCAGAGCACGAGGCATGCGCGCTCCGACGCGCATGCGCACCCCGCAAGCCCCCCGCCGCAGGCGCAGCCAGCAGGGGTGGAGTCCGCACACGGGCCATTGCTTCGCTCGGCCCGGCACGCGCGCGCTTCGCGCTGCGCTGAGCGCTCCCCAAGCCAGGGC
>CAJYHL010000067.1 GCA_913774625.1 uncultured Acidovorax sp. | reverse complement strand
CGAAATCGGGCGATTGGACGCCCCGGCTGCTTGCATGGACATGAGTCCATGCGGCGCATCCGAAGCATCCACTCATCCCGATTGCGCTCCAACGCGATCCCCTGCGAGATCGTAAACACGTTCTCAGTGGTGCTGGTCGTGCCGGGCCAGATGCAGCAGGTGCTCCACCTCGTCCGGATAGGCCTTGCAGTTGTGGCGGTGCCAGCGCTGGATGATCCACATCACGCCCGCCACCACCAGCCCGAAGGCCGTGATCGCGCCGAACACCGACAGCCCCCACTTGAGCGACAGGCTGTAGAACGCGCCCAGGCCCAGGATGGCTGCCTGCTCGTTGAAGTTCTGCACGGCGATGGAGCGGCCCGCGCCCATCAGGTTGTGGCCCCGGTGCTGCAGCAGCGCGTTCATGGGCACGACCAGGTAGCCGCCCAGCCCGCCCAGCAGGATCAGGAAGGGCACGGCGATCCAGATGGAATGGATGAACACCATGCAGATCAGCAGCAGGCCCATGGCGATGCCCAGCGGAATGACCTTGGTGGCCGCGTCAAGCCGCATGCGCATGGAGGCCACCACGGCGCCCACGGCCGTGCCGATGGCCACCACCCCCGTCAGGGCCGAGGCCTGCGTGGTGTTGTAGTGCAGCGCCGCCGCGGCCCAGGCCAGCACGATGAACTTCAGGTTGCCGCCCGCGCCCCAGAACAGGGTGGTGGTGGACAGCGAGATCTGGCCCAGCTTGTCGCGCCACAGCCGGCTGTTGCAGGTCCAGAAGTCCGGCAGCATGGCCAGCGGGTTGCGCGGCATGGGGCGCATCTCGACGCCGGTATCGGGAATGCGCGTGTTGAACCAGGCGGCGATCAGGTAGAGCAGGATCATCGCTGCGATGGCCGCCTCGGCCGCGGTATCGACGCCGGTGTCGATCAGCGGCATGTCGAAGGCCAGCAGCCGGCTGGACACCACCGGCCCGATGAGCTGGCCGCCCAGCAGCACGCCCAGGATGATGGAGGCGATGGTCAGCCCCTCGATCCAGCCGTTGGCCTTGACCAGCTGCGAGGCCGGCAGCAGTTCGGTGAGGATGCCGTACTTGGCCGGCGAATAGGCCGCAGCGCCCAGGCCCACCACCGCATAGGCGATGAGCGGGTGCGAGCCGAACAGCATCATCAGGCAGCCCACCACCTTGATGGCATTGCTGATGAACATCACCCGGCCCTTGGGCAGGGCGTCGGCGAAGGCGCCCACGAAGGGCGCCAGCACCACGTAGAACAGCGCGAACATGGGCACCAGGGCGGCGCGCTGCCACTCGGGGGCGCCGCTGGTGCGCAGCAGCTCGACGGCGGCGACGAACAGCGCGTTGTCGGCCAGCGAGCTGAAGAACTGCGCCGACATGATGGTGTAGAAACCGCGCTTCATCGAATGGCTGGGGCGTCGTGCATCAGTTGGGCTGATGTCCTGTTAAATCTTGCAGAACCGCTGCAAGGACCGGCGGTTATATCACGCACCCCCGGGGGGGCAGTGCCAGAATTCCAGGCTTGTTCCCCGAGGAAATTCCCCCATGCCGCGTCCCATCCAGGCCACCATCCATCCCGCTGCGCTGCAGCACAACCTGGCCCGCGCCCGCCAGGCCGCCCCCGATGCGCTGGTCTGGGCCGTCGTCAAGGCCAATGCCTACGGCCACGGCATCGAGCGCGCGTTCGACGCCCTGCGCGCCGCCGACGGCTTCGCGCTGCTGGACCTGGCCGAGGCCGAGCGCGTGCGCGCCCTGGGCTGGCGCGGCCCCATCCTGCTGCTCGAAGGCGTGTTCGAGCCGCGCGACCTGGAGCTGTGCTCGCGCCTGTCGCTCTGGCATGCCGTGCACTGCGACGAGCAGATCGACTGGCTGGCCGCCCACAAGACGCAGGCGCCGCACCGCGTGTTCCTCAAGATGAATTCGGGCATGAACCGGCTGGGCTTCACGCCCGGGCGTTTCCGTGCCGCCTGGGCGCGCCTGAACGCGCTCACGCAGGTCGATGAGATCTCGTTCATGACCCACTTCAGCGACGCCGACGGCCCGCGCGGCACGGCCCACCAGATGGCCGTGTTCCGTGAGGCCACGCAGGACCTGCCGGGCGAGCGCAGCGTGTGCAACAGCGCCGCCACGCTGCGCCAGGGCACGGACGCCGCCGTGCGCGGTGACTGGGTGCGCGCCGGCATCGTGCTCTACGGCAGCGCGCCCGACCATCCCGAGCGCACCGCCGCCGACTGGAACCTGCAGCCCGCCATGACGCTCGCCGCCCGCATCATCGGCGTGCAGCACCTGCAGCCCGGCGACACGGTGGGCTACGGCTCCAGCTTCACGGCCGACCGCGCCATGACCATCGGCATCGTGGCCTGCGGCTATGCCGACGGCTACCCGCGCCACTGCGGCACCGGCACGCCGGTGCTGGTGAACGGCACGCGCACGCGCCTGGTGGGCCGCGTCAGCATGGACATGCTGAACGTGGACCTGACCGGCGTTCCCGGCGCGGGCGTGGGCAGCGAGGTCACGCTCTGGGGGCGTTCGTCGGGCGGCGCGGTGCAGCCCATCGACGAGGTGGCGCGCGCGGGCGGAACCATCGGCTACGAGCTGATGTGCGCGGTAGCGCAGCGCGTGCCTTTCGCCGTCGACTGACATGGCCCCCAGGCCGCCAGCCCACCGCCCCGCGTCGAACTGGCACCACGTGCTGGCCCCGCGCCGTGCGCTGGCCGAGCAACTGCACAGCCGTCACCGCCTGCGCGTACACGGCTGGTGCATCGGCAGCTTCACGCTGGCGCTGATGTGGGCGACGTCGCACCTGCAGATGATGTGGGGCGTCGATTCGCTGGCCGTGCGCTATCTGGTGACGCTGGGCGTGGGCTATGCCGCCTATCTGCTGGTGTTGCGCGCGTGGGCTGCCTGGCTGGTGCGGCCGCACCGGCGCGGCGATGGCGGCGATCCCGGTGTGGAGCTGGCGCCCGAGCGGCCCGGCGCGCAGCCTGCCGGGCGCGCTGGGGGCGGCGGCCCGCCCGAGTCCGGCGGGGGCGGCGATTTCGCCGGCGCGGGCGCCAGCGGAGATTTCGACGGGCCGCTGGCGCAGGCCGGCCAGGGCATCGACGACGGTCTGGGCGAAGGCTTCGGCAACCTGGCAGGCAATGCCCTGGAGGTCGCGACCGGCGCTGACGAAGGTGCCGTGGTGGTCGTGCCGGTGGTGGCCATTTTCCTCATCGGCCTAGCCATCGCCTTCGGTGTGGGCGCGCTGGCGTGGCTTTATTTCGGCTGGGAGGTGCTGCTTGCCGTGGCGGTGGAGCTGGCTTTCTCGGTGGCTACTGCGCGCGCTGCGATGGGCGCCGAGCGCGCCGGCTGGCTGGGTGCTGCCGTGCGGCTGACCTGGAAGCCGTTGCTGGGCGCGCTGCTGTGCGCGGTGGCGCTGGGCGCAGCGCTCGACCATTTCATGCCGCACGCGCATTCGCTGCCCGAGGCCGTTCGCTTGTTGCGGGGCCGGTAGTAGTGCTCGGCAGGCAGTGCTCGGCAGGCACTGGCTGGACCGGCGCCGTTCGCCCGTCGCCGCATATGGTTACAACGAGAAAATGGTTCCGTCCGCTGGGCCGGAGCGGCATAGTGGCGCCTTCACTTTTCCACGCCAACTCCCAGAAAGCCACTGCCCGACATGCGCTCTTCGCACCCCCTGCCCAAGACGTTGCTTTCCACGGCCGCCGCAGCCACGTTCGCCGTTTCGGCCGCCCTGCTTCCGCTGTCGGCCGAGGCCGCCACCTTCCGCTACGCCCGCTCGGCCGACCTGACCTCGTGGGACATCCACGCGCAGAACGTGGGCACCAACAACGCCCTGCATTCGGCCGTCTATGAAACCCTGGTCGAATACAACAGCAAGACCTTCAAGCCCGAGCCTCAGCTGGCCACCGGCTGGAAGCAGGTCAGCCCCACGCAGCTGCGCATCAGCCTGCGCCAGGGCGTGAAGTTCAGCGACGGCTCGCCGCTCACGGCGGAAGACGTCAAGTTCTCGCTGGAGCGGGCCAAGGCCAAGACTTCGAACTACGCCGTCTATACCCTGGGCATCGACCGCGTGGTGGTGGCGGACCCGCAGACCATCGACATCTTCTCGGACCTGCCCAACCCCGTGCTGGTCAACCAGCTGACCGAGCTGCGCATCATGAGCCGCCCCTGGGCCGAGAAGCACAACGCCACGCTGCCCAAGGACATCAAGGTCAGCGAGGAAAACTACGCCCACCGCAACGCGCTGGGCACCGGCCCCTTCGTGCTCAAGTCCTGGGCGCCCGACCAGCGCGTGGTGCTGGAGGCCAACCCGCTGTGGTGGGGCAAAGGCAAGTTCCCGGGCAACGTGACCGAGGTGATCTACACCCCCATCAAGTCCGACGCCACGCGCACGGCAGCGCTGCTCTCGGGCCAGGTGGACTTCGTCATCGACCCCAGCCTGCAGGACGTGCCGCGCATCCGCCAGCAGCCCGGCCTGAAGGTGCTGGACGGCGCCGAGAACCGCACCATCCTGCTGGGCATGGACCAGTTCCGCGACGAGCTGCAGGGTTCGAGCGTGAAGGGCAAGAACCCGCTCAAGGACGTGCGCGTGCGCCGCGCGCTCTACCAGGCCATCGACATCAACGCCATCCAGCGCGTGGTGCTGCGCGGCCTGGCCCAGCCCACCGGCACGCTGATCGCGCGCCAGGTCAACGGCTGGACGCCCAAAGCCGACGTGCGCTGGCCCTACGACGCCGCCGCGGCGCAGAAGCTGCTGGCCGAGGCCGGCTACCCGCAGGGCTTCGAGGTGGATTTCGCCTGCAGCGCGGGCCGCTACATCAACGACGAGCAGCTCTGCCAGGCCATCACCGCCCAATGGGCCAAGGTGGGCGTGAAGGCCAAGCTGCGCACGCTGCCCTTCGCCACTTACTTCCCGATGATCCAGCGCAACGAGGCCAGCATCTACCTGCTGGGCTGGGGCGTGCCCACCTTCGATGCGTTCTACACGCTGCAGTCGCTGGTGCGTTCGCCCGGCGCGGGCGGCGACGGCAACTTCAACCTGGGCCGCTTCAGCAACCCGCAGCAGGACGCGCTGATCGAGCGCATCAAGAAGGAAACCGATCCGGCCACCCGCAACGGCCTGATCGAGCAGGCGCTGGTCAAGGACCACGAGCTGATCTCGCACATCCCGCTCTACAACCAGATCATTCCGTGGGCCGCGTCCAGGAAGGTGGAGATCACCCACCGTGCCGACAACCGCATCGACTGGCGCCTGCTCAAGGTGGATTGAGGAGCGGGCCGCCCAGCGGCCCGGCCCGGCTCAGCCGGCCAGCGCCCGCTGCACCGCCCCGCGCGCGCCCACGCGCACGGAATGCGCCTGCACCTTCGGGAAGCGCGCGATGTCCACGCCGTCGCTCTTCAGCCACCCGGCGATGGTGAACAGATATCCGTCGGCCACCGAATAGGCATCGCCCAGCACCCAGGGCCCCTGCAGGTAGTGCCGCTCGATCAGCTCGAAGCATTCCGCCATGTTCTGCGGCACCTTGCGCTGCATGGCGGCGATGGCCTCGGGCTCGTCGGCCCAGCGGCTGCCGCGCGGGCGGTGGGCATGGGCCACGTGGACCGTGGAGGCCAGGTAGCTGTGGACCTCCTGCATGCGCGCGAAGCCGAAGGCATCGGCGGGGGCCAGCCGCGCCTCGGGAAAGCGCTGCGCCACATAGGCCAGCAGCGCCGGGGTTTCCGTCAGCACGCCTTGCGGAGTCGCCAGCGCCGGCACGCGGCCCTTGGGGTTGACGGCCAGGTAGTCGGGCGACAGCTGCTGGCGGGCGGAGAAATCGAGCCGCTCCAGGCGGTAGGGCGCCCCGGCTTCTTCCAGTGCGATGCGCACGGCCTGCGCGCAGGTGCCGGGGGCGTAGTAGAGGGTGAGTTCTTCAGGGGGCATGGGCAGGGTGGGGTAGATGAGCCAGGGGCGTTGAAGGCCCGGGAGGGGCCCATGCTAACCCCGGCCCTGCACGCGCGCAGGCCCATGCGCCCGCCGGGCTCGCCCGGTCAGTTCGTCGAACGCGGCATGCTCGCCGCGTCCGATGCGGCGGAGGCCGGCGGCATGCTGCTGCCCGTGCCGGAGTCGTTCGTTCCCATGCTGTTGCTGTTGCTGCCGCCGGTGGTGTTGGCTGCGCCCGAGCCGGCCTGCGGCACCGGCACGGCAGGTGCCGACGGCGAAGGCGTCATGGGGGCGGAGCTGTTGGCCGGCTCGCCGGGCTTGGTGCGGTCGCAGGCGCTCAGGGCCAGGGCCGATGCGACGACCAGGGGCGCTGCCACCCACCAGCGCGAAGCGGGGTTGGAAGTGCGGGGCTGTCGGGAAGAGGTCATGGAAGGCTCCTTGTGTGAACGTGTCGCGGCGGACCGCCGCTGGAGCCGTCATGCTCCGGGTAGCCGCGATGCGGTCGGGTAGGAGCGGGCTGACATTGCATTGGCTTACGTCGCTGACCTGCTGGAACGCCCTGAGATCGTCAGCAGATTCCGAGCCCCGCGCGACTCCTGGGAGATCGTGAACACGTTCTACGGGCCGCATCCCCGACAATGCCGCCTTTGTGCGCGGCCAGCTTGCGGCGGGCCGCGCCGACCGTTTCCCGAACAGCGTTTCCATGGCCAAAGAAAAGACCCTCTACACCTGTACCGCCTGCGGCGGCACCAGCCCGCGCTGGCTGGGCAAGTGCCCCTCCTGCGGGGCCTGGAACACGCTGGTCGAGACGGTGGCGGAGGCCGGGCCGGGCAAGAACCGCCTGAGCGCGCCAGCCTACGCGGGCCTGGCGCAGGCGCAGGCGGTGACGCCGCTGGCCGCCATCGAGGCCACCGACGTGGCGCGCACGCCCAGCGGCATTGACGAGCTGGACCGCGTGCTGGGCGGCGGCATCGTGGAAGGCGGCGTGGTGCTGATCGGCGGCGACCCGGGCATCGGCAAGTCCACGCTGCTGCTGCAGGCGCTGGACGCGCTGCAGCGCCTGGGCCTGCCCACGCTCTACGTGACGGGCGAGGAAAGCGGCGCGCAGGTGGCGCTGCGCTCGCGCCGGCTGGGGCTCGACCACAGCCAGGTCAACGTGCTGGCGGAGATCCAGCTGGAGAAGATCCTCGCCACCATCGACGGCACGCAGCCCGCGGTAGCCGTGATCGACTCCATCCAGACCGTGTATTCCGACCAGCTCACCAGCGCGCCGGGCTCGGTGGCCCAGGTGCGCGAATGCGCGGCCCACCTCACGCGGGCGGCCAAGACCTCGGGCGTGTCCATCATCCTCGTGGGCCATGTGACCAAGGAAGGCGCGCTGGCCGGCCCGCGTGTGCTGGAGCACATGGTGGACACGGTGCTGTACTTCGAAGGCGACACGCACAGCCAGTTCCGGCTGGTGCGCGCCATCAAGAACCGCTTCGGCGCGGTGAACGAGATCGGTGTGTTCGCCATGACCGAGAAGGGCCTGAAGGGCGTGACCAACCCCAGCGCCATCTTCCTGAGCCAGCACAGCGAGCCCGTGCCCGGCAGCTGCGTGCTGGTCACGCTGGAAGGCACGCGGCCCATGCTGGTGGAGATCCAGGCGCTGGTGGACGAGGGCGGCCCCAGCCCGCGCCGCCTGTCGGTGGGCCTGGACCGCGACCGCCTCGCCATGCTGCTGGCCGTGCTGCACCGGCACGCGGGCGTGGCCTGCATGGACCAGGACGTGTTCGTCAACGCTGTGGGCGGCGTGCGCATCAGCGAACCCGCGGCCGACCTGGCAGTGATGCTGGCCATCACCAGCAGCCTGCGCGGCAAGCCGCTGCCCAAGGGCTTTCTCGCCTTCGGCGAAGTGGGGCTGGCGGGCGAGGTGCGCCCCGCGCCGCGCGGCCAGGAACGGCTGAAGGAGGCCGCCAAGCTGGGCTTCACCGTGGCCGTGGTGCCCAAGGCCAATGCGCCCAAGAAGCCCATCGATGGGCTCACCATCCACGCGGTGGAGCGGGTGGAGCAGGCCATGGAGGTGGTGCGCGGGCTCTAGGGTCTTCGCCTACGCAGCATCCACACCGGCGCGGCGGAATCGCCATAGGACAATGCGCGCCATGAATTTCCGCAAATACCTCGTCCCGGCCGGCATCCTGGTGCTGGTCGGCGTGGCCTGGCGCAGCTACGGCTGGCCGGGCGTCTTCGCCGTGGGCGGCGGCCTGGTGATGTGGGCGCTGCTGCACTTCACGCGCCTCATGAACGTGATGAACAAGGCGGCCCAGCGCCCCATCGGCCATGTGGGCAGCGCCGTGATGCTGAACGCCCGGCTGCGCGAGGGCGTGAACCTGATGCACGTGGTGGCCATGACCCGCTCGCTGGGCCAGCCGCAGTCGCCGCAAGGCGAGGAGCCCGAGGTCTACCGCTGGACCGACGGCACGCAGTCGCACGTCACCTGCGAGTTCCGCGGCGGCCGGCTGGTGCGCTGGGAGCTGGTGCGCCCGCAGGCCGCCGCCGAGGCGCCCGCCGAAACGTAAAATCCCGGGTTTTGCGACTTCCCGCAACCACACAAGGATGACGATGAGCCCCGTAGTTCCCTCGATGGCCGACCGTGACGGCAAGATCTGGATGGACGGCCAGATGGTGGATTGGCGCGACGCCAAGATCCACGTGCTGACCCACACGCTGCACTACGGCTGCGGCGCCTTCGAAGGCGTGCGTGCCTACAAGACCGAGCAGGGCACGGCCATCTTCCGCCTGCAGGAGCACACCGAGCGCCTGTTCAACAGCGCCAAGATCCTGCGCATGGCGATCCCCTTCAGCAAGGACGAGGTGAACGAGGCCCAGAAGGCCGTGGTGCGCGAGAACCAGCTCGAATCCTGCTACCTGCGCCCGCTGACCTGGATCGGCTCGCAGAAGCTGGGCGTCTCGCCCAAGGGCAACCAGATCCACCTGATGGTCGCGGCCTGGGCCTGGGGCGCCTACCTGGGCGAGGAAGGCATGCAGCGCGGCATCCGCGTGAAGACCAGCAGCTACACGCGCCACCACGTCAACATCACCATGACGCAGGCCAAGGCGGTCAGCAACTACAGCAACTCCATCCTGGCCAACATGGAAGCCCTGGACGACGGCTACGACGAGGCGCTGCTGCTGGACGCGTCGGGCTTCGTCTCCGAAGGTGCGGGCGAGAACATCTTCGTGGTCAAGAACGGCGTGGTCTATACGCCCGACCTGTCGGCCGGCGCGCTCAACGGCATCACCCGCAACACCATCTTCCACATCTGCAAGGATCTGGGCATCGAGCTGGTGCAAAAGCGCATCACGCGCGACGAGGTGTACATCGCCGACGAGGCCTTCTTCACCGGCACCGCCGCCGAAGTCACGCCCATCCGCGAACTCGACCGCATCGCCATCGGCGCGGGCAGCCGCGGCCCGGTCACCGAAAAGATCCAGAAGGCCTTCTTCGACATCGTCAACGGCCGCAACCCCCAATACGCCCACTGGCTCACCAAGGTCTGAACGCCATGTCCCAAGCCGTCATCGAATTGCTCGCCAAGGATCTGAATCCCCAGGGCGGCGTCTTCTGCCCCAGCCCCAAGGCCGACATGAAGATCTGGAACACCCACCCCAAGGTGTATCTGGACGTGGCCCACACGGGCGAAGCCAAGTGCCCCTATTGCGGCACGGTGTACCGCCTGAAGGCGGGCGAAGTGGTTCACGCGGGCCACTGATCTCCGCAGCCCGGCAGGACTGCCGGCCTGGCCTGTTCATTCCCCGCCTCAGCGATGCCCGCTGCAGGCGCGGCCCCAGAGGCTGTCCGGCCGGGGCTCGCCATGCCGCGCGAAGAGCTGCGCGAAGTGCCGCCGCTCGCCGCCGCGCAGCTTGACCAGCGGCGGCACCCGCGCGTCGGCCGGCACGAGGCACAGGCGCGGATAGAGCAAATACCACTTCCAGCCCACGGCCTTCTGATAGAAGAAGGCCGTGTCTTCCGCCCTGGCCAGCGCCAGGCGGTGCGCTGCGCCGCCCTGGCGCAGCACCCGCTGGGCGGTGACGTGGCCCAGCAGATAGACCGGATCGGGAATGCCCTGCAGCAGCTGCGCCCAGCCGGGCTCGGCCTGCCGGGCGGCCAGATACGCCCCGGTGCCTGCCTCGAAGAGCGCATGGTGGAACTCGCGCTGCCAGGCGGTGACGAAGGCGCCGCCGGCCGGCGCGCCGAAGGCCCAGTTCTCGACCACCGGGAACTGCGCGTCCTGCGTATAGCCCTGCAGGTAGAAGCCCGCGAAGTCGGCGCCCTCCGCGCCGCGCAGCGCCTCCAGCCAGTCGATCGGCCGGGTCAGCAGCACGGTCGCGTCCAGCCAGTAGCCGCCGTAGCGGCTCACCAGATAGAGCCGTATCCAGTCCGACTGCTTGACCGGGTCCAGCTGTTCGAAGCCGGCCGGCCAGTCGGCCGCCGGCACATGCTCGCGCACCGTCTGCTGGTTGAGCACCTGCACCTCGAAGCCCGGGCACTGCGCGCGCCAGTTGGCGATGCAGCGCTCGACGAAGGCGTCGGGCTGCACCGTGTGCCAGTAGCTCCAGATGCGGCGCGGGATGGCGGTGGCTGCCTCATTTCCGGCCATGGCCGCCGGCGCCGGGGTGGGCGCCTGATAGGCCACCGCAATGCGGGGCCGTAGCCTGGCCAGCAGGGTGTAGGCGGCACGGAAGGCGGAAGCTGGGAGCGAATGTGTCATGGAGTCAGAGAAGCACCGAGATGCACGAAGGGGCGCGGATACGCGACGGCGGCATTCTGCACGCTGGCCCGCAGGTTACGATCCGCGCCAATCGTTCGATTGAAACGATGGCGGCTGCCGCGCTCCGGTCCGGTGTGCGGCGCCTGGATCCCCTACGAATTCCTTTTTCGATGCAAATCTCGTCTTATCTGGGCCCCTCGCCCTGGCAGCGCCAGTGGAACACCGCGGCGGCCTTCCTCGTGCTGGCGCTGTCGCTGACCGCCGCCTCGGGCTACTCCTACGGTGCCGTGATGCTGCTGCTGGGCGCCGTCGCCAGCCTGCCGCGCTGGGTGCGCCAGCGGCCCGACCGCGGCACCCTGGCGCTGGCCGCCATCTATTTCGCCATGGGCCTGCTGTGGTGCGTGATGTCCGACGCCCGCGAAGGTGTGGCGCAATGGGACCGCACCACCAAGTTCATGCTGGGCACGGTGTGCCTGCTGTTCATCGCCGCGTTTCCGCCGCGCCCCCGGGCGCTGTTCTGCGGCCTGCTGCTGGGCTGTATCGGCGCGGGCTGCGTGGCGCTCTGGCAGGTGCGCGTCGAAGGTGCGCCGCGCGCCTCGGGCTTTCCGTCCAACCACACCAATGCCATCCAGTGGGGCAATCTGGCGCTGCTGCTGGGCGCCATGCTGGCGATGCAGCTGGTGGCCCTCTGGCGCCAGCTGCCCCGCGCCGTGCCCTGGGTGGGCGTGGCCGCGGCGCTGATGGCGCTCAATGCCTCGGTGCTGTCGCAGTCGCGCGGCGGCTGGCTGGCACTGCTGCTGGCGCTGCCGATCGGCATCTATCTCTTCCATCGCCTGCATCCCGGTCGCGTGCTGCGCATCGCGGCGGCGCTGCTGGCCGCGCTGGCGGTGCTGACGGCCATGAACTGGCGCCTGATCGAGCAGCGCTGGGAACTGATGCACCAGGAGGTGACGCAGTACGACGACAACGCCCGCGCCGGTGCCGAAAGCTCCGTGGGCCAGCGGCTGGAGCACTGGCGCTTCGCCTGGGACCTGGGCCGCGAGAAGCCGCTGACCGGCTGGGGCCTGGCCGGCTACATGCGCGAGAAGGAAAAGCGCGTCGCCGCCGGCCTCTACCAGAAGTCCATCACCGAATACATCTACGTCCACAACGAGCCGCTGGACGTCTTCGTCAAGACCGGCATCGGCGGCGTGGCCCTGCTGCTGTGCTTCTACGGCGTGCCGTTCTTCCTTTTCTGGCCCAGCCGGCGCCGGCTGGCGGCGCTGGACGGCCTGCCCGAGGCCGAGCGGGCGCAGGTGATCGGGCTGCGGCTCACGGGCGTCTGCATTCCGGTGCTCTACGTGGGCTTCGGGCTCACGCAGGTCTTCTTCGCGCACAACAGCGGGATCATGTTCTACCTGTTCTCCAACATGATCGTCTGGGCCGCGCTCAAGGGCGTGGACCCGGCCGCGCGCGCGGCTGCCGTGGCCGGCGCTGCTGCCCGCGCCTGACCGCGGCGACCGTGAGGCCCGCCCCGTGACGACGAGCGCGCAACCGCCCTCCGCCGTGCGCCGGCCGCGCGTGCTGCACTTCGTGACCGGCGGCTTTTCCGGCGCCACGCAGGTGGCCGTCGATCTGGTGCGCGCGCATGCCGCGTCGGGCCGCTTCGAGGCCCTGCTGGCATTGCGCGCCAAGCGGCGCACCACCACGCCCGAGCGGGTGGCCGCGCTGCGCGCCGAGGGCCTGGGCGTCGAAGTGGTGCCCGGCTGGGCGCACGCCGCCACCGTGTGGCAGCTGGCGGCGCTGTGCCGGCGCTGGCAGCCCGACATCCTGGTCGCGCACGGCTTCAGCGAACACCTCTGGGGCCGCTATGCCGGCCTGCTGGCGGGCGTGCCCCGGCTGGTGCATGTGGAGCACAACTCGCGCGAGCGCTATACCGCCTGGCGGCTGGCCCAGGCGCGCTGGCTGGCGCGGCGCACGGCGGCGATCGTGGGCGTTTCCGAAGGCGTGCGCAGCACCCTGCTGGAGCGCGGATTCCCGGCCGACCGCATCCACGCCATTCCCAACGGCGTGCGGCTCGAACCCTTCGCCCAGGCCGCAGCCCAGCCTTTCCAGCAGCGCGCGCCCGGCATCGTGATGGCCGCCCGCTTCGCCCGCCAGAAGGACCATGCCACGCTGCTGCGCGCCGTGGCGCTGCTGCGCGATCGCGGCCTGACCCCGCCCGTGCGCCTGGCCGGCGGCGGCAAGGCCAGCGCCCGGCACGCGGCCGAGCGGCTGGCGCAGGAGCTGGACCTGCTGCCCCAGGTGCAGTTCATCGGCCATTGCGCCGACGTGCCGGGGCTGCTGATGGGCCAGCGGATCTGCGTGCTCTCCACGCATTACGAGGGCATGCCGCTCTCGCTCATCGAAGGCATGGCCGCGGGCTGCGCCGTGGTGGGCAGCCGCGTGGTGGGCGTGCAGGAGGTGATCGCGCCCGGCCGCAACGGCCTGCTGGCCGAGCCCGGCGATGCGGCATCGCTGGCCGACGCGCTGGCGCTGCTGCTGACCGATGCCGATGCCGCCGCCCGCATGGCCGCCGCCGCCCGCGAGGACGCCGTGGCCCGCTACGGCCTGCCCACCATGACGGCGCGCTACGAGGCGCTGCTGCACGGCCTGCTGCCGGTGGAGCCCGCTGCGCCATGAATCCGTCTCCCCAGGCTGCCCCCGCCTCGCCCTGGCTCAGCGTGCTGGTGCCGGTCTACAACGTGCGCGACTACCTGGCCGAATGCATCGAATCCGTGCTGGCCCAGGCACCGGCCGACGCGGGCGTCGAAGTGCTGCTGCTGGACGATTGCTCCACCGATGGTTCCGCCGACGTCATCGCCGCGCTGGATGCGCGCTGGCCCGGCCGCCTGCGGCTGCTGCGCCACGAGCGCAACGGCGGGCTGAGCGCCGCGCGCAACACCATGATCGGCGCGGCGCGCGGCGACTATCTCTGGTTCCTCGATTCCGACGACAAGCTGCTGCCCGGCGCCATCGCGGGCCTGCGCGAGGTGGTGCGCCTGCACGCGCCCGACGCCGTGCTGTGCGACTTCGCCGTCTGGCGCGAGCGGCCGCGCCTGAAGCACCGGCTGCGCGGCGAAGGCCACCGCAACACCTTCGCCGGCCCGCATGCCGCGCTGCGCCCTGGCGGGGCCGAACTGCTGGCCGGCCTGCTGGCGACGGGGCAGCTGCATGCCTGGTCCAAGATCACGCGCCGTGCGCTCTGGCCGGACGCGGTGCGCTTTCCGCCCGGCCGCTATTTCGAGGACATGGCGACCATGCCCCTGGCCCTGCTGGGCGCGCGCAGCTACTGGCATGCGCCCCGGCCCTGGGTGGCCTACCGCCAGCGCGGCGGCAGCATCCTGTCCACCATGACGCTGCCCAAGGCCATGGACCAGTCCGCCGCCCTGCGCGCCTTCAGCGAGGCGCTGCGCGGCCGGCCCGAAGCCGAGGACGCCGCGCTGCGCTTCGCCCTGGCCCACCAGTGCGCGCGCAGCCTGATGGGTGCCATGCGCGTGGTGGCCCGCGCCGCCGCCCAGCCCGGCGCCGATGCGGCGGCGCTGGACGCCGCGGCCGGCCGCATCCGCGCCGACTTCGCCGCCGCCTCGCCGCTGCCCGCCGACGCGCTGGCACGCGCCTATCTGCTGCGCGGCTGGTGGCTGCGGCGCCTGAAATTCCTGCGCGCCCACGCGCTCCGACAACGATGACTTCTGCTGCCGCACCGTCCCTCCCCTCGTTCAAGACGCGCGGCGAACTCTGGCTGGCGCGCGGCCTGCGCCGCTTCTACGGCCTGTGGCCGCGCCGGCTCGAAGCCTGCCCGCCGCCGGCCTTCGCGCTGCATGCCATCGCACCGGCGCCCGGCGCGCCCGTGCCTGCCGTGGACGGAGCCGCACCCAGGCCCATCCCGCGCGTCATCTGGGCTTACTGGAAGGGCGCGGCGCCGCCGCTGCTGATCCAGCGCTGCTTCGCCAACTGGCGGCGCAGCAGCCCGGGCTACGAGATCCGCCTGCTGGACGACGTTTCCGCCCGCGCCTGGCTGCCGGAGATCCCGGCCGTGCTCGACCAGGTCTCACCCGCCAAGCGCGCCGACTGGATCCGGCTGGAGCTGCTGCGCCTGCATGGCGGCATCTGGGTGGACGCCAGCAGCATCCTCACCGCGCCGCTGGACTGGGTGGCGGAGCAGCAGGCGCGCACGCCGGCCGACTTCGTGGGCTTCTACCTGGAGCGCCACACGCGCGATGCGGCCTACCCGGTGGTGGAAAACTGGTTCATGGCCGCGCCCCCGGGCAGCCGCTTCATCGCCGACCTGCAGCACGAATTCACCACCCAGGTCATCCACCGCACGGGGCATGAATACATCGCCCACCTGCAGTCGCTGGGCGTCTACGAGGATGTGCGCCAGCACATCGATGCGCCCGACTACCTGAGCATGCACTTGGCGCTGCAGTTCATCCTGCGCACGCGCGGCGGCTACCGGCTGGCGCTGGCCCGCGCCGAGGACGGGCCGTTCTACTACCACCTGCTGGGCCGCTGGGGCCGCACGCCGCTCAAGCTGCGGCTGCTCTTCTCGCGGCCCACGGGCGCGCTGCCGCCGCTCATCAAGCTGCGCGCGCCGGACCGCCGCAAGCTGGACGACTATCTGGCGCGCGGGCTCTATCTGCCTGAAAGCATCGCGGGGCAGCAGCTGATGGCGGATGCCATGGATTCCGCCAAGCCTCGCTGATCTCGCTGTTTGCTATTGAAAATATAGCTGATTGCGCTTGATCTGCCTGGGCTTCAGGCGGGTGGGGCCTTAATCGCTGCGGGCCGCCATGCCGGCCACGGCCGCGCGCCATTCCCGCTCCAGCACCGCCACCAGCTCCCCAGCCGGCATCGGCCGCGCCGCCGCCACGCCCTGCCCGGCCCAGAGCGCCAGCGCATCGGCCTGGCCCTGGGCGGCGGCGGCCTTGCGCACAGGCCCCATCAGCGCGTTCTGCACCGGGTAGGCCGGCACGGCGGCCTCGAAGGCGGCGAGCCGCTCCATGGTGGCGTTGACGATGCCGCGCGCCGGCCGGCCCGAGAACACGCGGGTGATGCGCGTGTCCGTCTCGCCCGCGGCCGCCAGCGCGGCGCGGTAGGCCGGCCCGATGGCGGATTCCGGGCAGGTCAGGAAGGCCGTGCCCATCTGCACGCCCTGGGCGCCCAGGGCCTGGGCGGCGGCGATGCCGCGCCCGTCCATGATGCCGCCGGCCGCGATCACCGGCAGGCCGGCGAGCGCATCCACGCACTGCGGCACCAGGGCCAGCGTGCCCACCAGGCTGGCCTCGAAGCCGGCCAGGAAGGTGCCCCGGTGTCCGCCGGCCTCCAGCCCGCTGGCGCAGACCGCATCGGCGCCCACATCGGCCCAGGCACGGGCTTCCGCCACGGTGGTGGCGGTGCCGATCACGGTGCAGCCCGCCGCCTGCAGGCGTTCCACCTGGCGCGCATCGAGGATGCCGAAGGTGAAGCTGGCGACGGCCGGGCGGGCCTCGACCAGGGCCTCGAACTGCGCCGCGAAGTCTTCGCACCACTGCGCGGGCACGGCGGGCTGCAGGCCGAATTCGGCGCAGAGCGGCGCCAGCCGGTCCAGCGCCTCGCGCACCGTGTCCGCATCGGGCGCAGGCGTGGCCTGCACGAAGAGGTTCATGCCGAAGGGTTGGGCTGTGCGGCGGCGCACTTCGGCGGCGGCTTCGGCCATGGCGGCGGGCGAGCGCATGCCGCAGCCCAGCATGCCCAGGCCGCCGGCTTCGGACACGGCGGCGGCCAGGGCCGGCGTGTCCGATCCGGTCATGGGCCCCTGCACGATGGGCAGGGCGACGCCCAGGCGGGCGAAGAGCGGGGCGGGGCGGGTGTGCATGGGCGGGTCTCCTGTCGGTCGGTCGAATGGGGGGCGGTCAGGCGGTGGCGCAGTCCCGCAGAACCTGCAGCAGCGCGTCCAGCGCCGGCGTCTGCCAGCCGCGCCGGCGCACCAGCACGGTGTCACGCTCGGCCAGCGGCACCCAGCGCAGCGCGGGCGGCTCGCGCATCAGGTCGATGACGGACTGCGGCACCACCCCGGCGCAGCGCCCGGCGGCCACGCAGGCCAGGATGGCGTGGTAGGAGGCCAGCTCCAGCACCTGGGGCGCGGCGCCGTGCCGCTGCGCGCGCATCCAGTCCTCGCCCATGCGGCGGTAGGTGCAGCCGGGGGCGAAGGCGGCCAGCGTGTCCACCTGCAGGTCGCCTGGGCGTTCTACCGGCGGGTGGCCGGCGGGCAGGGCGATGCAGATCGATTCGGTGAAGACGGGCGTGATCTCCACCGGCGCCTCCGGGTCCACGCCCGGCGGCGGCCAGGCGACCAGGGCGCAGTCGGCGGCGTGGGCCAGCACTTGGTCCACCAGGTCGCGCGACGGGCCGGTGCGCAGCTCCAGCTGCAGGCCGGGCCACTGTGCATGCAGGCGCGCCAGCGGGGCGGGCAGGCGGGTGGCGGCGGTGCTTTCCATGGCGCCCAGGCGCAGCCGGCCGCCGGGCGTGCCGGGGTGCAGGGCCTGGCGCGCCTCTTCGGCCAGCGCCAGCAGCCGGTCGGCATAGGCCACCAGCGAGGTGCCGGCCGGTGTCAGCGCCATGCGCCGGCCTTCGCGCAGGAACAGGGTGGCGCCCAGCTGTTCCTCCAGCTGCTGCACGCGGGTGGTCACGTTGGACTGCACCCGGCCCAGCCGCTCGGCCGCGCGTGTCACGCTGCCTTCGGCCGCCACGGCACGAAAGATTTCCAGGGCGGAGAGATCCATGAAATTCTTCTTGAGAGATGGATTGATTGAATGTTAATCTGAAAAAGAGATTTTTCCCATGGGAGCCAGCATGGCATCCGTTTCCAACCCCGGGCCCGCCCGGCCCGCCCTTGCGGACCGCCCGCTGGCCATCGCCCTGGCCGGCATGGCCGCGCTGGCCGCCGCCATGGGCATAGGCCGCTTCGCCTTCACGCCGCTGCTGCCCATGATGCTGCGGGACGGCGTGCTGAGCCTGGCGGCCGGCAGCTGGCTGGCCACCGTCAACTACATGGGCTATCTGGCCGGGGCCCTGGCCTGCATGGCCCTGCCGTGGCTGTTCCCGCGCATGTCGCGGGCGTGGCAGGGCGCGCGGCTCGCCCGCTGGGGGCTGGCGGCCACGGTGCTGCTGACTTGCGGTATGGCCCTCCCCCTGCCCGGCGCCTGGGCGCCGCTGCGCGCGGCGGCCGGCGTGGCCAGCGCCGTGGTGTTCCTGAACGTCTCGGGCTGGTGCATGGCGCGGCTCGCGGCGCTGGGCCGGCCGGCGGTGGGCGGGCTGATCTTCTGCGGGCCGGGGCTGGGCATCGTGCTCACGGGGCTGTCGGCCAGCGCCATGGTGTCGGCCCACTGGCGGGCCGCCGCGGGCTGGGCTGTCTTCGGGCTGCTGTGCGCGGTGCTGTGCGCACTGGTGTGGCCGGTGGTGCGCGGCGCGGCGCAGCGGGCGGCCGGGGCTGACGGTGCGGCGGCGGGAGGCGCCGGCCCCGCGCCCCCGGGCGGCCCGGCCGCCCGGGCGCTGCTCACGCTGGCCTATGGGCTGGCGGGGCTGGGCTACATCGTCACCGCCACCTTCCTGCCGGTGATCGCGCGCGGCGTGCTGCCGGCCGGCTCGCCCTGGCCCGACCTGTTCTGGCCGGTGTTCGGCGCGGGCGTGGCGCTGGGCGCGGCCCTGTCCACCCGCACGCCGCCGGCCTGGGACCGGCGCTGGCTGCTGGCCGGCTGCCACGTGGTGCAGGCGCTGGGCATCGTGCTGGGCCTGGCGTGGCCGGGCGTGGCGGGCTTCGCGCTGGGCAGCCTGCTGCTGGGGCTGCCGTTCACCGCCATCACCTTCTATGCGCTGCAGGAGGCGCGGCGGATCTGGCCTGCGGCGGGCGACAGCTTCGCGGGCCTGCTGACGGGTGCCTACGGTCTGGGGCAAATCGCCGGGCCGCCCCTGGTGGCCGGGGCGCTGCGCCACGCGGCCACGCCGCAGCAGGGCTTCGCCGAGGGGCTCGCCATGGCGGCCGGCGCGCTCGTGCTGGGGGCGGCGGTGCTGGGCGGCATGGCGCGGCGCTGGCCTGTTCCCGAGCCGGTGCCCCTGCCTGCGCCTCGCGAGCGCTGAGCGGTGGTCAGTCAGTCCGCGCGCGGCAGCTGCAGCACGAAGCAGGCGCCGGCCGCGCCGTCGGGCCGGTCGGTGCAGAACACGCGGCCGTCGTGGCGTTCGGCGATGGAGCGCACCAGCGCCAGGCCCAGGCCCACGCCGCCGGAGCGTTCGCTGGCGCCGGGCAGGCGGTAGAAGGGCTCGAAGATGCGTTCGCGCTGCTCGGCCGGCACGCCCGGGCCGTGGTCGCACACCATGGCTTCCACATGGGTGCCGGTGCTGCGCAGGGTGACGGTGATGTCGCCCTGGCTGTAGCGGCGGGCGTTTTCCAGCAGGTTGCGCAGCGCGCGGCGCAGCAGCTTGGCGATGCCGCGCACTTCCAGCGCGTCGGCGGCCGTGCCTTCGGCGACCTGCAGTTCGGCATCCACGCGCACGCATTCCTCTGCGGCCAGGCCCATCAGGTCCACCGCCTCGACGGTGCCCACGTCGGCTTCGCGGGCATCGAGACGGCTGGCGAGCAGGATCTCGTCCACCAGCTGGTCCAGCTCGGCGATGTTGCGCAGGATCTCGGCGCGGAAGCTGGGCGAGGGCGCGCTGCCCTGCATCAGCTCCAGCCCCATGCGGATGCGCGTGAGCGGCGAGCGCAGCTCGTGCGAGGCATTGGCCAGCAGCGACTTGTGGGACTGGACCAGCGTCTCGATGCGCTCGGCCGCCGCGTTGAACTGGCGCGCCAGATCGGCCACCTCGTCCTGCCCGCGTTCGGCCACGCGCACCGACAGGTCGCCCTCGCCGAAGCGCTGCACGCCGCGCTGCAGGGTTTCCAGCCGCTGCAGCAGCTTGCGGATGATGGGAAACACGCCCACGGTGACGGCGATGCCCACCAGCGCCAGCATCCACAGGAAGCCGAAGGGCGGGCGCAGCCAGAAGGCCGCGTCGTGCCGGCCGGGGCCGGGCGGGCGCTGGCGCGGCGACATCTCCAGCGTGTAGGCGGCGCCGTCCAGCCCTTCGAGCACGAACTCCAGGCCCTCGCCGGGCTCGGTGGGCCGGCGCACGGCCTGGCCCTTGAGCCGGGGATGGCCCTGGGCGTCGCGCAGCACGAATTCGCGCCCCGGCGGCTGCACCAGGGCCTGCTGCGCGTTGTGCTCGGCCGCGATGCGCCAGGCGAAGCCCACCAGCAGCGCGAACACCGCCACTCCGCCCACCACGGCGAGCCAGATGCGCAGGTAGAGGCGCCGGGAGAAGGGGCTGACCAGGGACATCTAGTCTTGTTGTTTTGCGAAGACGTAGCCCACGCCGCGCACGGTGAGGATGCGGCGCGGGTTCTTGGCGTCCTGCTCGATGGCGGCGCGGATGCGGCCCATGTGGACGTCGATGGAGCGGTCGAAGGCCTCCAGTTCGCGGCCGCGCACGGCTTCCATGATCTGGTCGCGCGTGAGCACGCGGCCGGCGCGCTCGGCCAGCGCCACCAGCAGGTCGAACTGGTAGGAGGTGAGGTCCGCCGGCTGGCCGCCCACGGTGACGCTGCGCGCGTCGCGGTCGATCTCCAGCGTGCCGAAGCGCATGAGCTGCGGCGCGGGCTGGGCGCCGCTTTCGCGCCGGCGCAGGATGGCGCGGATGCGCGCCAGCAGCTCGCGCGGCTCGAAGGGCTTGGGCAGGTAGTCGTCGGCGCCCAGCTCCAGGCCGATGATGCGGTCCATGGGGTCGCCCTTGGCGGTGAGCATCAGCACCGGCACCTGGGCGGCGGCGCCGGGCAGGGCGCGGATGCGGCGGCAGACTTCCAGGCCGTCCATGTCGGGCAGCATCAGGTCAAGGATCACCAGGTCGGGCAGCGCCCAGCCGCCGTCGCCCTGCAGGTGCGCCAGCCCGCTGCCGCCGTCCGCCTTGTGGGTGACCTGCAGGCCGGACTGGCCCAGGTACTCGCCCACCATCTCGGCCAGGCGGGAGTCGTCTTCGATCATCAGCAGTTGGGAACTCATGGCAGGCGGGCGGGGGCTGGCGTGGAGGAGGGCGAAGGAAAGGAGGCAGCGGGAGGCTTCATGGTGACGCCGGGGCATCTCGCCGGGTTGAAGTCTCCGTAAAGTTAGGTAAACGAGCGCTTCATGGCTTCATAGCTCCAGCGGCCGGCGGCGCGGGACCGCCTTGACCCGGGACGCCAGCGCCACCAGTCCCAGCACCGGCAGCCCCAGCAGCGCGGTGCCGACGAAGAAGTCGGTGTAGCCGTAGGCATCGACGAAGCGGCCCGAGAAGCCGGCGATCCACTTGGGCGCCAGCAGCATCATGGAGCTGAACAGGGCGTACTGCGTGGCCGAATACTGCACGTTGGTCAGGCTGGAGAGGTAGGCGATGAACGCGGCCGAGGCGATGCCGCCCGAGAGGTTGTCGGCCGTCACCACCGCCATCAGCAGCGGCACGCTGTGGCCCTGCAGGCCCAGCCAGGCGAAGAGCAGGTTGCTGAGCGCACTGAGCACCGCGCCCAGCATCAGCACGCGCATCACGCCCAGGCGCATGGACAGCACGCCGCCCACGAAGGCGCCGGCCAGCGTGGCGACCACGCCGAACACCTTGCTGACGGCGGCCACCTCGTCCTTGGTGTAGCCCATGTCCACGTAGAACGGGTTGGCCATGATGCCCATCACCACGTCGCTGATGCGGTAGAGCGCGATCAGCGAGAGCAGCAGCGCGGCCTGCCAGCGGTAGCGGCGGATGAAGTCGGCGAAGGGCTCGATGAGCGCGCCCTCCAGCCATTCGGCGGCATTGCGCGCGGGCGGCAGCGGGCGCGGCGCGGGCTCGCGCGAGAGCAGCACGGTGACCGTGCCGACCAGCATCGAGGCCGCCATGACCAGATAGGCCACCTGCCAGGCGCCGTGCTGGTAGGCGCCGGCGGCGTCCGGCGATTCGGCGCGCGCGGCCACCCACAGCACGCCCGCGCCGGCCCAGATCATGGCCAGGCGGTAGCCCGTCTGGTAGGTGGCGGAGAGAGCCGCCTGCCGGTCGGCGTCTGCCGACTCGATGCGGAAGGCGTCCAGAGCGATGTCCTGCGTGGCCGAGCCGAAGGCGACGAAGAGCGCGCACCACACCATGGGCGCCAGCGCCACGCGCGGGTCGTTGAAGGCCATGCCGGCCAGCCCGCCCATCACCAGCAGCTGCGACAGCAGCAGCCAGCTGCGCCGCCGGCCCAGCGCGCGGGTGAGCCCGGGCAGGGGCAGGCGGTCCACCAGCGGCGCCCAGACCCATTTGAAGGCGTAGGCCAGGCCCACCCAGCTCAGGTAGCCGATGGTGGTGCGGTCGATGCCGGCCTCGCGCAGCCAGAAGGAGAGCGTGCCCAGCACCAGCAAGAGCGGCAGCCCGGCCGAAAAGCCCAGCGCCAGCATGCGCAGGCTGGCCGGCTCGCCATAGACCCGCAGGGCCTGGCCCCAGCTGCGGCGCGGGGCGGGCGGCATGGAGGGGGCGGGGGCCGGTTCAGGCACGGGCGCGGGCGCTGCGGCCGATTCGGGGACGGGTGGGAAAGAGGGCGCGGGTGTCGTCATGGGCAGGAGAGAAGGCGCGGGGCGCGGCCGATGCATGCCGCCCCGGCGGCTGGCCGGGCGGCCGCGCCCTGGCCGCGCGGAAGTTGCCAGCGATTATCGGCCGGCCTGCCTTCCCGGCGCGTGTTCACGTTCTCTTGCGGGACGTTCTCAGGTCCGCGCGGCCTGCAGCACCGCCGCCGCCATCTGCATTGGCACCTGCGCTGGCTCAGGTTCCCCGACGGGGCCGGCCGCGCTGTTCAGGAACTCCGTCGCCGCGTCGGCCGGCAGGGCCGGCGCGAACAGGAAGCCCTGCAGCAGATGGCAGCCCCATTGCTTGAGCATCTGCGCCTGCTGCAGGGTCTCGACCCCTTCGGCCACGATCTCGAGCTGCAGATCGAAGGCCAGGCCGATGGCCGTGCCGCACACCGCCTGGCCGCGGCTGCTCAGGTCCATGTCGCGGATGAAGGAGCGGTCCAGCTTGAACGCATGCACCGGCAGCCGACGCAGGTAGCTGAGCGACGAATAGCCCGTGCCGAAGTCGTCGATGGACAGGCGCACGCCCAGCGCGCGCAGCGCGCCCAGCCGGGCGATGACCAGGTCCAGCTGGTTCATCAGCACGGACTCGGTGATCTCCAGCTCCAGATCGCCCGGGCGGATGCCGTGGCGCGCGAGCGCCTGGGCCACGATGCCTTCGAGCCCATCGTCCTCCAGCTGGTGCGCCGAGAGGTTCACGGCCATGCGCAGGCCGGCATGGCCCTGGGCCTGCCAGCGCGCCAGCTGGGCACAGGCGCTGTCCAGCACCCATTGGCCCAGGGTGTGGATGAGGCCGGTCGATTCGGCCACCGGAATGAAGCGGTCCGGCGGCACCATGCCCCGCGCGGGATGCTGCCAGCGGACCAGGGCCTCCATGCCCACAGGCTGGCCGGTGTCGCCATGGATCTGCGGCTGGTAGTGCAGGATGAATTCGCCGCGCGCCAGCGCGGTGCGCAGCTCTTCCTCCAGCTCCAGCTGCTCCTGCACCTGGTCCTTCAGGGCGGGGGTGAAGGTCTTGAGCGGCCCGCCGATGCGGTCGGTGTTCTTGGACTGGTGCAGGGCCAGTTCGGCGGCATCCATGACCGCTTCGGCCGTCATGCCGTCGTCCGGAAAGCGTGCCACGCCCGCGCTGGCGCGCACGTTCATCACCTTGCCGGCGAAGGCGATGGGCAGGGCGAAGGCATGGTCGAGCTGGGCGTGGCGCTGTGCCACGGCATGGGGCGCCAGGCCCCGGCAGACCACCGCGAAGCTGGCGCCATGGCCGCGGGCAAGCAGTTCGCCGGGCGCCAGCGCGTTCTGCAGGCGGCCCGCCAGCTGGGCCAGGATGGCGTGGCCGGCCGCATGCCCCTGGGTGGCGCTGAGCAGGTCGAAACGGTCGATGTCTAAGACGAACACCGTCAGCGATTCGGCCCGGCGCCGGTGCTCGTCCAGCAGCGGGCCGAGCCGGCTCAGCAGCTGGACGCGGTCCGGCAGGCCGGTGAAGCGCGTGTCCTCGGCCGGCCCGGTGGGCGCGGCGACGCTGGGGGCGCTTGCCTGAGCGGCCATCAGCGGCGCAGGCGCGGTGGGCGGGCCGTAGCGCAGGCCAGAACCGTGGGGGCGGGCGCGCAGGCCCTGGCGGCGCAGATCGCGCATCCGCGCACCGATGACCAGGCCGCTCACCAGCAGAAAGAAGAAGCCGCCCGAATAGGGCAGGCGCAGCAGGCCGTTGTCGGCCAGCACCGCCAGCAAGGCGCCGGCTGCCAGCAGCGCGGCGCCCAGCCGCGAGGCCCCGCGCCACAGGCGCCGCTGGCCCTCCGCATTGCGCAGCCCGGGCAGGCTGGCGGCCATCAGCAGCAGGCAGGCGAGGCGCAGCAGCTGGAAGGTGCCGTCGGTGGTGCCCGAGAGCAGGTGGACGGACTCGCCCCAGGGCAGTTGCACCGGCAGGTTGCCGTCGAGCTGGGAGAAGCGATAGCCGAACGGCGATGCGAAGTTGTCCACCACGATCACCAGCGTGAGGGCGCTGACGGCAGCGGTCAGGCGCAGCCGGGGCCGGGGCGAGCCCAGCGACTCGAAGAACAGCGTGCCCAGCGGCACGGCCAGCAGCGACCACAGGTTGAGCCAGCGGTGAGCGCGCACGGCGGCGGCCACGCCGTCGGCGCCATATTGCAGCGCGTTGCTCATCTGGAACAGCGCGAAGCACAGGCACAGCCCGGCATAGGCCCAGAGCGGCCGGGAAGCCCGGCTGTGCCAGGCCAGCACGGCGGAATACCCGGCACCCATGAGAAGAACTCCTACCGAAATCAGGTAGGCCGTGATGAGGGGGCTTTCCATGGAGAGGGGCGATCAGGCGGCCCGTTACAAAACTTGACATTCCATTGTGCCCGAGATGGCCGGGCTCCCGCCAGAGCCCGCCGCCGAACGGTCCGGTTCGGGGCATGTCCGGCGGCGGGAGCGTTCTTGGCTACCATGGCGCCCACCATGACTTTCCCGCCCGCCAGACTAGCGGCCTGCTCCGTGCGCGCCTACAGCGGCGAATACGCCGTGCATGCCCACGCGCATGCCCAGGTCGTCTATGCCCTGGCCGGCCGCATGGAGCTGGAGGTGGCGGGCCGCGCCCTCTGGGTGGACCGGGCCAGCGGCATCGTCGTGCCGGCGGGCGTGCGGCACGGCTTCTTCGCGCCGCCGGGAGCGCGCTTCTGCGTGATCGACTTGCAAGCCAGCGCGGCCACCGAACGGGTCCGGCGCTTCGCCGTGCCCGCTCCGGCGCGCCGCTGGATCGACGCGGCCGCAGCCGGCTGGGCCGGCGGCATCGGCGGGGCCCGGACCGCCGCCGAGGGCCCGGCCTGGCCGGCTGGCGTGGTGCAGGCCTGGCCCGCGGAGGGCGCGGGCCAGGACTCCGCCAGCCTGCCCCCGCAGCTGACCGGCCTGCTGCATGCGCCGCGCATGCTGGCCCGGCGCGACCTGGCGCCCGCGCGGCTGGAAGCGGCCGTGCTCCGCGCCCTGCATGAAGCCTGGCCCACGGCCCGCATGGCGGCGCTCTGCCACATGAGCGTGCCGCGCTTTCACACCCGCTGGACGGAACTCTGCGGCGCCACCCCGCAAGCCTGGCTGCGCGGCGTGCGGCTGGATGCCGCCATGCGGCAGCTGGCGGCCGGCCAGCCGCTGGAGCGCGTGGCCCTGGCCTGCGGCTACGCCACCGGCCCGGCCCTGGCGGCGGCCCTGCGCCGCGAGCGCGGCACCAGCGCGCGCGAGCTGCGCGGGACCGGCCGCGCACCTTGATCGTTGCGCGATAGTGCGGCGCCCGCCGGCGTGGCACGCTCGTGCGCCATGTCTGACACCACTGCTTCTCCTTCCTCCTCGGCCTCCGCGTCTTCCTCCTCCGCCGCCGCCACGGCTGCTGCGGCCCGTCACGGCGCGCGAGGCGTCTGCATGGTGCTGCTGGCGGCCCTGCTCTGGGGCACCACCGGCACGGCGCAAAGCCTGGCGCCGGCGGGCCTGTCGCCCTACTGGGTGGGCGCGCTGCGGCTGGCCGTGGCCACCGTCTTCTTCGCCGCGCTGTTGGCGGTGCTGGCGCGGCGGGGCGCGCCGGGCGGCTGGCTGGACGGGCGCCGGGTGCTGCTGGCCGGCGCCTGCGTGGCCGTCTACAACCTGAGCTTCTTCGCAGGCCTGAAGGCCTGTGGCGTGGCGCTGGGCACGGCGCTGGCCCTCGGCAGCGGGCCCATATGGGCAGGCTTGCTGCAGACCGCGCTGCTGCGCCGCCTGCCGGCGCCCGTGTGGTGGGCCGGCACGCTGCTGGGCGTGGCCGGCGGCGTGGCCATGGCGCTGGATGCCGGCGCGGGTGGCAGCGGCGGCGCCTCGGCGGCGGGCATCGCGCTGTGCCTGCTGTCCGGGCTGAGCTATGCGGCCTACACCCTGCTGAACAAGCCGCTGGTGCAGCAGGCATCCGCCGCCAAGGTCAACCTGGCGGTGTTCGGCTCGGCGGCGCTGCTGTCGCTGCCTGTGGCGGGCTGGGTGGCAGGCGTTCCCACGCTCACGGCCGGCAGCTGGGCCACCGTCGCCTACCTGGGGCTGGTGGCCACGGGCATCGCCTACCTGCTCTTCACCAGCGCGCTGCGCCATATCTCGGGCGCCACCGGCGTCACCCTGGCCCTGGCCGAGCCCGTCACCGCCTTCGTGCTGGCCGTGGCCGTGGTGGGCGAAACGCCCACGCTGCTGTCGGTGGTCGGGCTGGTGGCGGTGCTGTCGGGCCTGCTGCTGGTGGTGTGGGCCGAGCTGCGCGCGGAGCGTGCTGCCTGACGACGCCAAGTCCTGATGGGCAAAGTTGCTTACATTGTGCCGGCCGAGTCCCTTCTAAACTCCCGCGCCATGCAAGACCACTCCCCCCGCTCCTCCTCCGAATCGATCCCGTCGAACGGCTGCCGGCTGTGCGCCCTGCGCCAGGGCCATGGCGTCTGGAATGCGCGGCGCGGCTTCCTGCTGGCGGCGGCAGGCGCGGCCCTGGCAGGGCCGGCGCTGGCGCAGGTGGACGTGGGTTCGGCCTCGGCCATGCGCCAGCTGGTACCGGCCGAAGGGCTGGAGCAGGCCGCCACGCAGCAGTACGGCCAGCTGCTGGCGCAGGCCCGCGCCCAGCGCGCGCTGGCGCCCGACGGGCATCCGCAGCTGCAGAAGCTGCGCGGCATCTCGCAGCGGCTGATTCCCTTCAGCCCGCAGTGGAACCGCCGCGCCGGCGAATGGCGCTGGGAGGTCAACCTGATCGGCAGCAGGCAGATCAACGCCTTCTGCATGCCGGGCGGCAAGATCGCCTTCTACACCGGCATCCTCGATCAGCTCAAGCTGACCGACGACGAGGCCGCCATGGTCATGGGCCACGAGATGGCTCACGCCCTGCGCGAGCATGCCCGTGCGCGCCTGGCCAAGACGCAGGCCACCAGCATGGGCCTGTCGCTGGGCGCGCAGCTGCTGGGCCTGGGCGAACTGGGCAACGCGGCGGCCAATCTGGGCACGCAGCTGCTCACGCTCAAGTTCAGCCGCAGCGACGAGACCGAGGCCGACCTGGTGGGCCTGGAGCTGGCCGCGCGCGGCGGCTTCAACCCCGACGCATCGGTGAGCCTCTGGCGCAAGATGGGCGAGGCCACCAAGAACCAGGGCGGGCTGGCCTTCCTCTCCACCCATCCCAGCGGCCCCGACCGCATCCGCCAGCTGGAGGCCAACGTGCCGCGCGTCGAAGGCCTCTACCAGGCCGCGCGGCGCGGTTGACCTGGCGCGTGGTGCCGCAGCGGCGTCAGAGCACGCCCATCCAGGGCCACAGCGTGGCCGACAGCAGCAGGATCAGCGCCAGCCCGGCCAGCGTCACCACCAGCCCCACCTTGGCGAACTGCAGCGTGCCGAAGGCGCCCGTGCCGTAGCACAGCATGTTCTGCGGCGCGTTGGTCGGCAGGATGAAGCCGAACGACACCACGAAGCTCTGCACCAGCACGATGCCGAAGGCGGTTTCCTTCGACACCGGCAGCGTCTGGGCGAAGGCGATGAAGATCGGAATCAGCGTGCTCGCCAGCCCGGTGGCGGAAGCGAAGCCCAGGTGCAGCACGATGCTGAACACCGACAGCGCGCCGATCACCGCCACCACCGGCATGCCCGCCAGGCCCAGCTGCCCCAGCGTCTGCTGGGCCAGCCAGCCCGCCGCGCCGGTGCGCTGCAGCAGCGTTCCCAGGGAGATGGATGCGGCGAACAGCACCACCGTGCCCCAGGGCACGAGCTTTTCGGCCTGGGCCCAGTGCATCACGCCGATGCGCGGCATGAGCAGCAGGGCGATGCCCAGCTGCGTGGTCGTGGTCGTGTCGAAGGGGTGCAGCGTGCCTTCGGTGGACCAGAGCACGAGCAGCAGCAGCGCCACGGCGATCAGGCGCTTCTCCGGCCCGGTGACGGGTCCCAGCGCGCGCAGCTGCTCGCGCAGATTGCCTGCGGCGCCTTGGGCGTCGGGCACCTGCGGGCGCAGCAGCCAGAGCGACACGAAGAACAGCACTATCGACATGCCGGCGGTGAAGGGCAGGGCGGCCAGGAACCACTGGCCCCAGGTCACGCCGTGGCCGAAGGCGCCCTGCATGAAGTTCAGGCTGATGAGGTTCTGCGCCGCGCCGGTCTTCACCGCGATGTTGAAGATCGAGCAGGCCTGTGCGGTCACGATCATCAGCGTGGCGCCCAGGGTGCTGCCCACCGGCAGGCCCAGCGCGGCCGTGATGCCCACCATGATCGGGATCACCGCGCCCACGCGCGCCGTGGCGGAAGGGATGAACAGCGCCAGCACGAAGCCCACCAGCATCGCGCCCAGCGTGAGCCGTGCGGGCGAGATGCCCACCCGGCTCATCACCAGCAGGGCGACCCGGCGGTCCAGCCCCGTGTGCTTGAGCGCCACGGCCAGGAACAGCGCGGCGGCCACCAGCAGCACGGCCGTGGACGAGAAGCCGCCCAGCATCACGGTGAGCGCATCGGCCGATCCCATGGGCTTGGCGCCCGGCGTGAGCGGCTTGCCCATCAGCCCCACCACCGCCATGCCGGTCAGCAGCACCGCGCTGTTGGCGGGTGAAACGCATTCGCTGATCCACAGCGTGACCACCAGCACCAGCAGCCCCAGCGCGACCTGGCCGGAGGCGGAGAGGCCCGCCGGCGTGGGCAGGGCCAGCACCAGGGCGTAGAGGCCCAGGGCCAGCAGCAGGTAGCCCAGCTTGCGGCGCGAATCGGGTTCCGGCTGCGAGGCGATGGGCGCGGCCGGGGCGGGCGAGGGCAGGGGCGAAGACGAGGGAACGGTCGGGGTCGTCATGGCGAAGGCGGGTGGTTCTTTCACGGGTGGAACCCGGCAACCGCCCTTCGTCGCCCATTCGGGAAACCACGGATTGCGACAGCTGCCGGGATGGGCATGAAGAATGCCCGGGCCGACGCCGCCACGGGTTGATCGCCATCAAGGGCGCTTCGATGGCGCGCTGCAGGCCGCGCCGGCCTCTTGGCTCCGGCCCGGCTTCAGGTTCCGCCCACGTAGGGGTTGCTGCGCCGCTCGCGCCCGAAGCTGCTTTCGGGCCCGTGGCCGGGAATGAACACCGTCTCGTCGCCCATGGGCCAGAGGCGCTGCACGATGCTGTCGATCAGCTGCTGGTGGTTGCCCTGGGGAAAGTCCGTGCGGCCGATGCTGCCGGCGAACAGCACGTCGCCCACGAAGCAGCGCTGGATCTGCGGCGCGTGGAACACCACGTGGCCGGGCGTGTGGCCGGGGCAGTGGCGCACCTGCAGCGTCTCGTTGCCGATCTGCACCGTGTCGCCGTCGTCCAGCCAGCGCGTGGGCTTGAAGGCGCGCGCGGGCGGAAAGCCGAACATCGCGCTCTGCTGCGGCAGGCCGTCGATCCAGAACTGGTCGCCCGGGTGCGGTCCGGTGATGGGCAGGTCGCGCGTCTCGGCCAGCTCGCCCGCGCCGCCCGCATGGTCGATGTGGGCGTGCGTGAGCCAGATCTGCGCGAGGTTCAGGCCGCGCTCGGCCACGGCGGCCAGCAGGCGGTCCAGGTCGCCGCCCGGGTCGATCAACGCGGCCTCGCGGGTGGCGTCGCACCACAGCAGCGAGCAGTTCTGCTGGAAGGCGGTGACGGGAATGGTGTGGTAGTGGAGCATGCGCGGATTGTCGCGTGCAGGCGCCGGTCTCGGGACTGTGGGGCTGCGCGGCGCATGGCGGTGGCTGGCTATGCCTGCTGCCGCTGCTCGATCAGCGAGAACACCGCCATGCCCGCCGCCATGGCCGCCACGAACCACCAGGCTTCGTGATGGCCGGCTGCAGCGCTCACCAGGGCCGGGCCGGGGCAAAAGCCCGCCAGGCCCCAGCCCGCGCCGAAAGCCAGGCTGCCCAGCACCAGGCGGCGGTCGATGGTGGTGCGCGTGGGCCATTGCAGGGGCGCGCCCAGCAGGCTGCGCTGGCGCCTGCGCAGCCAGGCGAAGGCCGGTGCCGTGACGGCGATGGCGCCGCCCATGACCAGGGCCAGCGAAGGGTCCCAGGCGCCGGCCAGGTCGAGAAAGCCCAGCACCTTGGCCGGATCCGTCATGCCCGAGAGGATCAAACCCAGCCCGAATACCAGCCCGGCCAGCAGGGCGCAGCCGAGGCGCAGGAAGGCCGCCGCCGCCGTGCTTGTCGTCTTCGCCATGGTTCAGCCTCCCCAGCCGTTGAACGCGGCAGGCATCAGGTGCCGCAGGGCGTACACCGTGAGAAAGCCCGCGGCCATGAAGGCGGCGGTGGCCGCCAGCGAACGCGGCGAGCCGCGCGAGAGGCCGCATACGCCGTGGCCGCTGGTGCAGCCGGCCGCATAGCGCGTGCCCAGGCCCACCAGCAGTCCGGCCACGACGAGCAGCGGCGTGCCGGCCGCGATGGTGGCGGGCGGCAGGGCGCCCGCCAGCCGCCAGAGCGGCACCGCCAGCAGCAGCCCGGCCACGAACAGCAGGCGCCAGAGCCGGTCGCCCGCCGCGCTGCGGCCCAGCAGCCCGCCCAGCACGCCGCTGATGCCGGCGATGCGGCCGTTGAGGGCCATGAAGAGCACGGCCGCCAGGCCGATCAGCGCGCCGCCGGCCAGCGAGCGCCAGGGGGTGAAGTGCATCCAGTCGATGGTCATGGGTGGGCCTCCTCGGTCGGGGTCGGGAAAGGCGCGGCGGCGTCGCCGGGTTCGGTGCGGTCCGGGCCGCAGAAGGCGGCGTACAAGGCCTGCATGACGGCCAGCACCTCGGGCCTGGCCAGCCGGTAATAGACGAACTTGCCCTCGCGCCGCGTGGCGGCCAGGCCCTCGTCGCGCAGCACGCCCAGCTGCTGCGACAGCGTGGGCTGCAGGATGCCGGTGCGCTCCTGCAGCTCGCCCACGTTGCGTTCGGTGCCGGGGCCGTCGGCCAGCTGGCACAGCAGCAGCAGCCGGTCTTCGTTGGCCATGGCCTTGAGCAGCGCGCAGGCGCGGCCGGCCGAGGCGCGCAGCTGCTCCAGCGCCTCGGCAGGGGCGCCGCCGGCGGGGGGTGGCGTGTCGGTGATTTTCATGCAATCATTATACAAAAACATATATTCAATGTTTGCATATCGTTAGTCGATTCACGGATCCGTCCCGTCGCTGGAGAGCCTGCATGAACCACCACCCCACCCTGCCATCCCCCGAGAGCGAAGCACCCGCCGCCCAGGTGCAGCCTTTTTTCGACCCCGCGACCTCGACCATCACCTATGTGCTCTTCGAGCGGGACGGGGGCGCCTGCGCCGTGATCGATCCGGTGCTGGACTACGACCCGAAGTCGGGCCGCACCGCCACCGCATCGGCCGACCGGGTGATCGCCTTCGTGCAGGCGCACGGGCTGACGGTGCAGTGGCTGCTGGAAACGCATGCCCATGCCGACCACCTCTCCGCCGCGCACTACCTGCGCGAGCGGCTGGGCGGCACCATCGCCATCGGCGAAGCCATCCGCACCGTGCAGGGCGTGTTCGGCCGGCTCTTCCATCTGGCGGAGCCGGGGTTCCGCGCGGACGGCACGCAGTTCGGCCACTTGTTCGCGCCCGGCGAGCCGTTCCAGGTCGGCGCCCTGCGCCTGCGGGCCATGCACGTGCCCGGCCACACGCCGGCCGACATGGCCTATGTGGTGGAAGACGCCTCGGGCACGGCGCAGATGGCCTTCGTGGGCGACACGCTCTTCATGCCCGACGTGGGCAGCGCGCGCTGCGACTTTCCCGGCGGCGATGCGCGCACGCTCTACGCGTCGGTGCGCCGCCTGCTGGACCTGCCCGGCGCGGCCCGGCTCTTCATGTGCCACGACTATCCGCCCGGGGGCCGTGCCCCCCAATGGGAAACCACCGTGGCCGAGCAGCGCGCGCGCAACATCCACCTGCACGACGGCGTGGACGAGGCCGCCTTCGTCGCCCTGCGCGAGCGGCGCGACGCCACGCTGGAGATGCCGGTGCTGATCCTGCCGTCCATCCAGGTCAACATCCGCGCGGGCGAGCTGCCGCCGCCCGAGGCGAACGGCACGCGCTACCTCAAGATCCCGCTCGACGTGCTGTAGCAGGGCTTGTTGGCCCCTCGCAGTGCGCCACGAAGCGCTGCAGCGGCTCCGACAGGCGCTTCTGGCGGTGGTGGACCCGGTAGAAGCGGCGCGTCAGGCGCGGCAGCGCGGTCGGCAGCACTGCCAGCCGGCCCAGCGTCACCAGATCCTGCACCGCGCAGCGCGACAGGCAGGCCAGCCCCAGGCCTTCGGCCGCCGCCTGCTTGATGGCTTCGGTGCTGCCGGGCTGCATGTCGCCCTGCAGGTGGTGCAGGTGGGGCAGCAGGGCGCGTTCCACCGCCTCGCGCGTGCCCGAGCCGGGCTCGCGCAGCAGCCAGCGCGCCTCGCGCAGCGCCTCCAGCGGAACCTGCGCGCTGCCGCCGGCCTGCGGCGCCAGCGGGTGCGTGGGCGCGGCCACCACCACCAGCTCGTCCTCCAGCCAGGGCATGACCTGCAGCGCGGGTTCGGGGCAGGGGCCTTCGATCAGGCCCAGGTCCACCTCCAGCCGTTCTACCGCTTCGGCCACGTCCCGCGTGTTGCCGATGACCACGTCCACCGCCGTGCCCGGCCAGGCCCTGAGATAGCCCGCCACCAGGGCCGGCAGCACGTAGTTGCCGATGGTGGTGCTGGCGCCGATGCGCAGCCGCGTGGCCAGCGGCGCACGGGTGCTGCCCAGGCCGAACTGGCTTTCGATGGCCTGCGCGGCATCGAGCAGGGCGCGGGCCTGGGGCAGCAGGGCCCGGCCGCAGTCGTTGAGCAGCAGGCGCTTGCCGATGCGGTCGAAGAGCTGCGCCTGCAGCAGGGATTCCAGTTCGCTGAGCGCGGCGCTGGTGGCCGACTGCGAGAGCGCGACGCGCTCGCCGGCCGCGGTGGTGCTGCCGGTGTCGGCCACGGCCGTGAAGATCAGCAGTTGACGCAGGGTGAGACGCATCGGCGGCCTTGGTTTACCTAAATTTCGGGTTGGTTATAGATGAATTATCTGTTTGTCAGATAGGTTGCGCCGGTTCACAGTGCCTCCATCGCGCCTGCACGGCGGCGCGATGGAGAAGAAAACCATGCACGCCACCCCATCCGCCATCCCCTCGGCCCCGTCTTCCACCAACCGCGTCCCCCACGCATCCGCCCTGGCCACCCAGGCCGCCCAGGCCATCCGCCGGGCCGGCGCTGCCCTGCATCCCTTGCGCCAGGCCCTGCCGGGCCTCGCGCTCACGGGCACGCTGGCCTTCGCGTCCATCCACCTCGGCCAGCTGGGCTGGTTCGCATCCCACGGCATCAGTGCGCTGACCCTGGCCATCGTGCTGGGCATGCTGGTGGGCAACACCGTCTATGCCCGCATGGGCGCGGCAGCCGGTGCCGGCGTGAACCTTTCCAAGGTCCGCCTGCTGCGCCTGGGCATCGTGCTCTACGGGCTGCGCCTGACCTTCCAGGACATCGGCCACGTCGGCTGGGCCGGCGTGGCCATCGACGCCGCCGTGCTGGGCAGCACCTTCGGACTCGCCTGCCTGCTGGGCACGCGGGTGTTCGGGCTGGACCGCAAGACGGCGATGCTGATCGGCGCCGGCAGCTCCATCTGCGGCGCTGCGGCCGTGATGGCGGCCGAGCCCGTGGTGCGCGGGCGGGCCGAACAGGTGACGGTCGCGGTCGCCACGGTGGTGGTGTTCGGCACTGTGTCGATCTTTCTCTATCCGCTGCTCTACCAGTTCAACGCGCAGCACCATCTCATCGACCTCTCGGCCCAGGCCTACGGCGTCTTCGCGGGCTCGACCATCCACGAGGTCGCCCAGGTGGTGGCCGCGGGCCGCGCCGTGGGCGAGGAGGCCGCGAACACGGCCGTGATCGCCAAGATGGTCCGCGTGATGATGCTGGCGCCCTTCCTGGTCATCCTCTCGGCCTGGCTGTCACGCGATGCGGCGGCCCGCAGCCATGAGCGCCGCGCTGCCGAAGGCGCAGGCGAGGAAGCGGCCCAGGGTGCCGGCGCCATCGCGATTCCCTGGTTCGCCCTGGGCTTCGTGGCCGTCGCCGGGCTCAACTCCCTGGCGTTGCTGCCCCAGGCGGTGGTTGCGCAGGCGATCGACATCGACACCGTGCTGCTGGCGATGGCCATGGCCGGCCTGGGCCTGACGACGCACGTTTCTGCGATCCGCCGGGCCGGCATGAGGCCGCTGGCGCTGGCGGCCGTGCTCTTCGCGTGGCTGGTGTGCGGCGGCTTCGCCATCAACGCGGGGATCGGGGCGCTGCTGCGCTGAATCCGCTGGGCTCAGGCCCCTGCCGGATCGGGCGCGTACTTGTCGCCCACTTGTTCCCGCAAGGGATGGGTGTCGTACACGATCTGCATGTCCTGGATCAGCAGGCTGCCCGGCTTGAAGCTGAAGACATCCACGCAGGTGAAGTCCACCAGCCGGCCGTCGCTCAGCGTCCAGTCGTAGTGGAAATAGGCCGCCACGCGAACGACGTCCGTATCGGGCTGGACCGAAGTGAACAGGTCGATGAGCGTGATCACGCTCTTGCTGGACGCCTGCGCGAGCCTGCCGAAGAAGTCGCTGGCCACCATGGTGCCGAGAAAGGGTGAATGCACCAGGCCGTCTGGTGCGAAGGTGGCGATCAGGCCTGCGGTGTCGCTGGCGTGCAGATGCCGCAGGTAGGTGCGGACGGTGTCGGTAGGTGATGAGGTCATGGCTGCAGTTTTGGCAATCCCGGCCGGGTAGGCAAGCCACAATGCCGGTGAATCCATCAATGCCGTTTATGTATCTTCGCCACCTGGACTATCTTCGGCTCGTGATCGCGCACGGCTCGTTCGCCGCCGCCGCGCAGGCCGCTGGCGTGACGCAGCCGGCCATCAGCCATGGCATGCAGCAGTTGCAGGCGCGCTTCGGCCACCCGCTGTTCAGCCGGGCCGGGCGCCGGCGGGTGCCGACCGAATTCGCGCTGCGGATTGCCAGCGAGTCCGCCTTGCTGGCGGACCGGGTCGAGGCATTGGCAGGGACCGGATCCCGCGTGGCCGACGAGGGGCTGCTGCGCATCGGGCTCACGCCGTCCGCCGCGCTGGTCTGCGGGCCGGCGCTCTACGCCGTTTGGTGCGGCGGCATGGCGGGGCGCCGCTTGCAGCTGCACACCGCCGACGAGGGCCGGCTGCTCGCGGGCCTGTCGAGGCGCGAGGTGGACTTCGTCATTGCGCCCCGCCCGCGCGGCTACCGGGAGGGGCAGGTCGCTTGCGAGCCGCTGTATCGGCTGCAGCCCAGGGTCTGCGCCCGGCGCGGCCATGCGCTCGCGGCGGCACACAGCCTGGCGGACCTGCAGCACGCGCACTGGGCCATCGTCGGCCCCAGCGTCCGCGGTCCGGTGAACGTGCTGACCGAAGCCTTTTCGGTGCGCGACATGGAACCGCCTCGCGTGGCGGTGAGCTGCCCCGACTATCCCAGCATGCTCAACCTCGTCGCCCACACCGACCTGCTCGCCGTCGTGCCGCATCCGGCGCTGGCGAGCGGTGAGCCGGGACCGCTGATCGCACCTTTGAATCTGCGCGAGACGCTGCCGCTGTACGAGGTGTGGCTCTTCCACGCGGCACCGCCGGGCGCTGCGCTGGCTGGCATCGCGCGGCAGCTGCTGCACAGCCTGCGCGCCTGCGGCAGCGCGGCCTAGTCATCGCGCCGCTGCGCGGCTCCTGGGGGAGCATGAACACTTTAACGGCCGCCGGCCCGCGCCCACCGCGACTCTAGCGCATCGCCGACGCGTGTTTCCATCGCGAACCCCGCCTCGCCCAGCCTGCCGGAGGGCGGCTGCGTCGATGCCGTGTCCTGGGGTCAGAGATGGAAGTCGTATTCCACCGTGATCGGCGCGTGGTCCGAGAACTTCACGTCCTTGTAGATGTGCTCGCTGCGCGCCAGCTGGGCGATGGCCGGCGTCGC
>CAJYHL010000066.1 GCA_913774625.1 uncultured Acidovorax sp. | reverse complement strand
ACGCTCATGCCGGCGTCAGCTTGCTTGATGAACCCGATGACTTGCTCGTCTGTAAATCTGCTCTTGCGCATCGCGCTTCCTCTCGGTTGCGCGGATTCTTCTCTATTGCCGTGGTACGGGTGGCGGGTTGCAGGTCAAACCTGCCGGCAGAGCGCACCGCATTGCTCGCAATGCATGACCTTGCCCACTGGCCTGAGATACAGCGACAGCGTCCGGCCATCAGTCTGAGGCCACTGCACACAGTCGAGTTGGTAGCCCTTCCAGCACCCCAGTGACTGAAGCGTCGTCCGATCCAGCATCTCCCCTCCCGGCAACTTTCATGACAAGGGTGCCAGCATAGGGGACCTTCTCCAAGTCCACGGAAATATCCGAAGAACCATAAAAAAAGCCCGCTCTAGACGGGCTGGTTCGCTGCTAGCGAATTCGTTCCAAGTTAGGGAATAGATTGATGCTGATCAGTTGCGGAAGTCGGGGGGGGAGTTGCCGCTGGCTCGCCGCTTTGCTCTGCATGTGGTTGGTCGCTCGGAGTTGCCTGGCTATCTCCGTCGACCGCAGGCTCGCTTGGCGCAATGCTTCCTGGACCTGGACTGGCATCTGATGTGGTCTGTGGCTCATGAGCATCTCCTTCTAGATCGAGCGAGAGTGTGAGGCGTTGAACAGCAGGTTGACGCGCATTGATATGGTTTTCTGTGGAATCACGTACAGCTTGACTGAATTCTGCCAAGAAGCCAATTGGTTTTTTCACATGTAAGAACAGTGTTTTGGCTTCTTTTCTATCGATTACGAACCCATGGGAAGGATAGCCATTGACGAGCTTTTGCAACCCATCGGACCTGACGTTTTTGCCATGCTCAGCCAACCTGGACCCGTACTCGTATGCCACCTCTGTCGCTCGCTGCATCTCCGCAAGCCGGACAGGATCAATTTGCGCCGTGATAGGTTCGAACAGGCCTGTTGTTAACCGCGAAGAGATGTCAGATGCGACCTTGGTCGACAGTCCAACATCCTGAGTCAAGCCAACCAAATATGCTTGAAAGGCGATCAAAGTCTGGTTTTGCAGATAGTTAACCGCTTGGATGATGTCAAGCCCAGAGTTTCGGCCTACAACCTCATCATTCTTTTTTACTTGGATGTCCAGTGGACCCAGTTCGCTCATGTCATCTAAAAAGAGAGTCTTGGCACCAAGTGCAACCAGCGTCCCGGCGCTCTTGCAGTAGCGAGGCACTAGGAGGTCGAAGCCCTCGTAGACATGCTGAATGGCCCTCGCGATACGGAAGCCGGCATGCGGATCGCCGCCGGGTGTGGCAAGCACGAGCAGCGCTGCGTCAGCTTTCTTACCTTCGCGCAGAAGCTCACAAACTTTTTCGTAGCCATCCACGCTGATGGCTCCTGCGTAGACATAGATATCAACGGGTTTCACCTTTAGCCTCCTTATTGGTGAAGTTTAAATTTCACCGCTTACAAGGCGCATACACGCTTTCACTTAAGTTGAATGTGAAAACTTATCGCGGCCCATGCCCTGGTTGGTGCAGCGCGACAGTTGGTAGAGGATGGAGCCGAACCGTTATTAGGTGAAGCGAGAGCCCTAACTCGTGAGCCGCCGCAAAGCCGCCTGTGCAAGGCGGCAACAGCAGTCAGAGGACGCCGATCGTCAGTCGCTGGATGAGCCTCGGAGCTGCCGCATTAGCAAGACGGTTAAAAGTCAGTGGTCCGCAACCAGCCAGCTTGAAGGGGCGAAGCTCTTGACTAGGTGCGTCTTGCGGAACAGACGCGGAATGGGATGCGGAACACCATTCAAAAACCATAGCAAGAAAGCCATGGTGCCCGGGGCCGGAATCGAACCGGCACGCCTTGCGGCGGGGGATTTTGAGTCCCCTGCGTCTACCAATTTCACCACCCGGGCGGCGCGAAGAAGCGAAGGGCGAATTATGGCACAGTAGCGCCATATGAAGACCTACCCGACCATCGAGGACGCCGTCGGCCGCACGCCGCTGGTGGCGTTGCAGCGCATCGGCGCACAGGACAACCAGGCGCGCGGTAACGTGGTGCTGGGCAAGCTGGAGGGCAACAATCCGGCCGGCTCGGTGAAGGATCGGCCGGCGCTATCGATGATCCGGCGGGCCGAGGAGCGCGGCGAGATCAAGCCGGGCGACACCTTGATCGAGGCGACCTCCGGCAACACCGGTATCGCCCTGGCGATGGCGGCAGCCATCAAGGGCTACCGCATGGTGCTGGTGATGCCCGAAGACCTGTCGATCGAGCGGGCGCAGACCATGAAGGCCTTCGGTGCCGAACTGATCCTGACGCCCAAGAGCGGCGGCATGGAGTACGCGCGCGATCTGGCCGACACCATGGTCGCCCAGGGCAAGGGCCGGGTGCTGGACCAGTTCGCCAATGCCGACAATCCGCGCGTCCACTATGAAACCACCGGCCCCGAGCTGTGGGAGCAGACGGAGGGGCGTATCACCCACTTCGTGAGCGCCATGGGAACGACCGGCACCATCACCGGCGTATCGCGCTTCCTGAAGGAGAAGAACCCGGCGATTCGCATCATCGGCGCGCAGCCCAAGGAAGGCTCGCGCATTCCGGGCATCCGCAAGTGGCCCGAGGAATACATGCCGAAGATCTACGACCCGCGGGCCGTCGATGAGACCTTGAGCGTGGGCCAGGACGATGCCGAAGACATGTGCCGGCGATTGGCGCGCGAGGAGGGCATCTTCGGCGGTATCTCCGCGGCGGGCGCCTGCTGGGCTGCGCAGCAGATCGCTCAGCGCGAGCGCGATGCGACCATCGTCTTCATCGTGTGCGACCGGGGCGACCGCTATCTGTCCACCGGGGTGTTTCCCGCCTGAGTCGGCCTGGCGCTGCGGTGGAGTGAAGTGAGGCGATGGTGTACGAGACCCGTTTTTGCACCCATTGCGCGACGGCGCTGCAACCCATCACGCTGATGGAGGACAGCGGGCCGACCGAGCGCCTGCGCTGCCCGGCCTGCGGCTGGACGCACTGGAACAATCCCACGCCGGTGCTGGCGGCCATCGTCGAGTACGAGGGGCGGGTGCTGCTGGCGCGCAATGCGGCCTGGCCCGGCAGGGCGTTCGGGCTCATCACCGGGTTCATGGAGGCGGGTGAGACGCCGCAGGAAGGCATTGCGCGCGAGATCAAGGAAGAGACGCATCTCGATGTCGATGTACAGGCGGGCGGCCTGCGGCTCATCGGCGTCTACGACTTCCAGCGCATGAACCAGGTCATCATCGCCTACCACGCCTTGGCCCGGGGAGAGATCCGCCTGTCGCCCGAGCTGGTGGAATACCGGCTGATCGCGCCGTCCTCCGTCATCTGCTGGCCGGCGGGCACGGGCCATGCCCTGGCCGACTGGCTGCGCACGCTCGGAATCGAGCCGCGCTTCGCCGACTTCCAGGCACCGCGCAGCGCGGAGGACCCGGCTTGACGCCCTGGCCCCTGCCGGCTTCGCTTGCGGGCAGGCGCAGCCTAAAATACCGGACAACCTCCAGGAATCACCGATGCAAATCCACCAGGAAATCGATACCCGCGGCCTGAATTGCCCGCTGCCCATCTTGAAGGCCAAGAAGGCGCTGGCCGGCATGGTCAGCGGCCAGTTGCTCAAGGTTCTGGCGACCGATGGCGGCTCGCTGCGCGATTTCCAGGCTTTCGCCAAGCAGACCGGCAACGAGCTGGTCGAGCAGCAGACGGTGGGCGAGGAGTTCATCCACGTGCTGCGCCGGCGCTGATCTGATCCCCTCCCATCGCGGCAAGGCAAGGTAAGGCGCGACCTCGAAAAGACCTTGAACAGGCTCAGGGAGAGCCGCTGTCTCACTGCGGCCGGTCGCCCCTTGCGCCAGTCCATCCCTGGCGATGGCATACCCGCTGCCCATCAAGAAAAAAGGCCCGCTGCTTGCGGGCCTTGTCATTGGTATGCCTTCCGCTCATCAGCCAGCTTGACTGCCTGTGACGCAGCGGCAGGGATGCAAGCAGGCAGTGGGCGTCAGAGCGCCAGATTCTTGAGGTAGGTGCGGAAGTCGGCGCCGAGCTGGGGGTGGCTCAGCGCGAGTTCGACGTTGGCTTCCAGGAAGCCTTCCTTGCTGCCGCAGTCGTAGCGCTTGCCGTCGTAGCGGTAGGCGAAGACCTTCTCGCGGCGCATCAGCGCTGCGATGCCGTCGGTGAGCTGGATCTCGCCGCCCACGCCGCGCGGCAGGGCCGCGATCTCGCGCAGCACACCGGGCGTGAGGATGTAGCGGCCGGCAACGCCCAGCCGGGAGGGCGCGTCTTCCGGGGCCGGCTTCTCGACCATGTGCGACAGCTCCAGCAGACGGTCGTTGACCGGCTTGCCGGCCACGATGCCGTAGCGGCGGGTGTGCTCGTCGGGCACTTCCTGCACGGCCAGGATGGTGGCCTGCCATTCGGCGAACTGCTCCACCATCTGCTTGAGCACGGGCGGCTTGCCGACCATCAGGTCATCTGCCAGCAGCACGGCGAAGGGGTCGTTGCCTACCACGCTATGCGCGCAATACACGGCATGGCCCAGGCCCAGGGCCTTGGGCTGGCGGATGTAGATGCATTCCATGTCGTCTGGCACGATGGAGCGTGCCAGCGCCAGCAAGTCGTCCTTGCCCTTGGCTTCGAGTTCGGATTCCAGCTCGTACGCCGTGTCGAAATGATCGGGAATGGCGCGCTTGTTCCGGCCGTTGATGAAGATCATCTGGCGGATGCCGGCGGCATAGGCTTCCTCGACGGCGTACTGGATCAGCGGCTTGTCCACCACCGGCAGCATTTCCTTGGGCTGTGCCTTGGTGGCGGGCAGGAAGCGGGTGCCAAGGCCCGCCACGGGAAAGACGGCCTTGCGAATCGTTGGAATGGATTTGTTCATGCAATGCGTTCGAGGTGATGAAAAGCGGTCCGCATCATACGGGGCGGCCTGGTAACTCGGGGTAGTCGATTGCGCCTAAAGGCAAGCCTTGAGCCCCCTGTTTCACGCACGCGACAGGAGGAAGGTAAGGCAAGAAAACCGCAGGGCGTACCGCCCTGCAGAATTCAACCCAGCCGTGCCAGCTGGTCCTTCAGCCGCGACAGCGTGGCGCCGAAGTCGGCCACGCGCTTCTTCTCCTGCTCGATCACGGCGGGCGGCGCCTTGGCGACGAAGGCCTCGTTGGACAGCTTGGCGCCGGCCTTGGCGATCTCGCCCTCGATGCGGGCCACTTCCTTCGACAGGCGCGCCTTCTCGGCCGCCACGTCGATCTCCATGTGCAGGCACATGCGCGCATCGCCCACCACGGCCACGGGCGCGGCCTGCGCGGCGGCGGCCCAGGCGGCTTCGTCGTCGAATACCTTCACCTCGCTGAGCTTGGCCAGCGCCTGCAGCACGGGCGCTGCGCCGCGCATGAATTCGGTGTCGCCCACCACATAGAGCGGCAGGCGGGTGGCGGGCGAGACGTTCATCTCGCCGCGCAGCGTGCGGCAGGCATCCACCAGCGACTTCAGGCGCGCCACATGGGCGATGGCGGCCGGATCGATGCGCTCGGGCTGCGGCAGCGGATAGGCGGCGATGCTGACCGACGGGCCGGCGCGGCCCGCCACCGGTGCCACCTGCTGCCAGAGGCCTTCGGTGATGAAGGGGATGATGGGGTGGGCCAGGCGCAGGATGGTCTCCAGCGTGCGGATCAGCGTGCGGCGCGTGGCGCGCTGCTGGGCCTCGCTGCCGGTCTGGATCTGCACCTTGGCGATTTCCAGGTACCAGTCGCAGAACTCGTTCCAGACGAAGTCGTAGACCGTGTTGGCCACGTTGTCCAGGCGGAACTCGGCGAAGCCCTTGGCGACCTCGGCCTCGACCTGCTGCAGCAGCGAGACGATCCAGCGGTCGGCCTGGCTGAACTGCAGATAGCCGCCGCCGGCGCAGTCGGCCGCCGTGTGCTCGGCCAAGCCGCAGTCGCGGCCCTCGCAGTTCATCAGCACGAAGCGGCTGGCGTTCCAGAGCTTGTTGCAGAAGTTGCGGTAGCCCTCGCAGCGCTTGCTGTCGAAGTTGATGCTGCGGCCCAGGCTGGCGAGCGCCGCGAAGGTGAAGCGCAGCGCATCGGCGCCGTAGGCGGGAATGCCCTCGGGGAATTCCTTCTGCGTGTTCTTGCGCACCGTGGGCGCGGTCTCGGGGCGGCGCAGACCGGTGGTGCGCTTGTCCAGCAGGGGCTCGAGCGCGATGCCGTCGATCAGATCGACCGGGTCGAGCACGTTGCCCTCGGACTTGCTCATCTTCTTGCCCTGGGCGTCGCGCACCAGGCCGTGCATGTACACGTGCTTGAACGGCACGCGGCCGGTGAAGTGCGTGGTCATCATGATCATCCGGGCGACCCAGAAGAAGATGATGTCGTAGCCCGTGACCAGCACGGAAGAGGGCAGGTAGAGGTCGTAGTCCTTGGTGGGCGATGCGTCATCCAGCGCCTCGGGCCAGCCGAGCGAAGAGAAGGGCACCAGGGCCGACGAATACCAGGTGTCCAGCACGTCGGCGTCGCGTGTGAGCTTGGCGCCCGCGCCGGCCTGGGCCTGCGCTTCGGCCTCGTTGCGGGCCACATACACGTTGCCGGCCTCGTCGTACCAGGCCGGGATCTGGTGGCCCCACCAGAGCTGGCGGCTGATGCACCAGTCCTGGATGTTGTTCATCCACTGGTTGTAGGTGTTGACCCAGTTCTCGGGCACGAACTGCACCTGGCCCGAGGCCACGGCGTCGATGGCCTTCTGGGCGATGGACTTGCCCGTGGGGTCGCCCTTGCCGACCTCGCTCATGGCGACGAACCACTGGTCGGTCAGCATGGGCTCGACCACCTGGCCGGTACGCACGCAGATGGGCACCATCAGCTTGTGCTTCTTGGTCTCGACCAGGGCGCCTGCCGCTTCCAGGTCCGCCACGATGGCCTTGCGGGCCACGAAGCGGTCCATGCCGCGGTACTTCTCGGGCGCGTTCTCGTTGATGGTGGCCTGCAAGGTCAGCACCACGATCATGGGCAGGCCGTGGCGCTGGCCCACCTGGTAGTCGTTGGGGTCGTGCGCGGGCGTGACCTTGACCACGCCGGTGCCGAATTCCTTATCGACATAGGCGTCGGCGATGATCGGAATCTCGCGGCCCACCAGCGGCAGTGTCACCGTCTTGCCGACCAGGGCGGCGTAGCGCTCGTCCTCGGGGTGGACCATCAGCGCCACGTCGCCCAGCATGGTCTCGGGCCGGGTGGTGGCCACCGTCAGCGTGCCGCTGCCATCGGTGAGCGGATAGGCGATGTGCCAGAGCGAGCCGTCCTTCTCTTCGCTTTCCACTTCCAGGTCCGACACGGCGGACTGCAGCTTCGGGTCCCAGTTGACCAGGCGCTTGCCGCGGTAGATCAGGCCCTGCTGGTAGAGCTTCACGAAGGTGTCGGTCACCACCTTGGAGAGCTTGTCGTCCATGGTGAAGTACTCGCGGCTCCAGTCCACGCTGTCGCCCATGCGGCGCATCTGCGTGGTGATGGTGTTGCCGCTCTTTTCCTTCCACTCCCAGACCTTCTTCACGAAGTTCTCGCGGCCCAGGTCGTGGCGGCTCACGCCCTGCTCCTGCAGCTGGCGCTCCACCACGATCTGCGTGGCGATGCCGGCATGGTCCGTGCCCGGCACCCACAGCGTGTTGTGGCCCAGCATGCGGTGGTAGCGAGTGAGGCTGTCCATGATGGTCTGGTTGAACGCATGCCCCATGTGCAGCGTGCCCGTCACGTTGGGCGGCGGCAGCTGGATGGCGAAGGCGGGCGCGTTCGCATCGGGCTGCTGCGTGCCGCGGTGGCCTGCCACGCCGTAGCCCCGGCGTTCCCATTCGGGGCCCCAGTGGGCTTCCAGGGCGGCGGGCTCGAACGATTTGGACAGGCTCTCAAGGCCGGGCTGCGAAGGGGTGTCACTCATGGCGGGCAAATGGAAGGAAAAACGGCATCTTGCGCACAAGATGCCGTGGGGTTGGCGATGGACGTTGGCGGCGATTTTACCGGCGCGCCCTGGCATGGCCCGCGCGCTGCGGCCCGGCGGGAGCCTGCCCACCGCATTCAGGCCGAAACCGGCCTGCTGCGCGCGTCCATCAAACGCTGGATGCTATGGTTTCAGTAGCTTTCAGCGGCCGGCGCTGCCGTATTCGGGGCGGTCGTTGGCCTGCGGCTTGAGCGGCTCTGCCGCCTGGCCTGCGGCGCGCTGGCGGCGCCACTCCTGCTTGCGCGCCGTCCATTCGCGCAGGCGCTGATGGGCGATGGTGCTGTCCTTTTCCATCTCTTCGTCGCTCGCCAGCTGGGCGGCCAGTTCCAGCCGGATACCGTTGGGGTCGAAGAAGTAGATGCTCTTGAAGATGTGATGGTCGGTGATGCCCAGCACCTCGACGCCGTGGGCTTCCAGCCGGGCCTTGGTGCGTGCCAGCTCCTCCACGGTATCGACGCGGAAGGCGATGTGGTTGACCCAGGCCGGCGTGTTGGGCGAAGGCTCGGCCTTCACGTCGTCGCCCAGGTCGAAGAAGGCGATGAAGGAGCCGTCGCGCAGCCGGAAGAAAAAATGCGTGTAAGGGCAGTATTCGCCCGTGCTGGGCACGTAGTCGCTCTGGATGATGTGGTAGAGCGGCAGGCCCAGGATGTCCTCGTAGAAGTGGCGCGTTTCCTCCGCGTCGCGCGCCTTGTAGGCGTAGTGATGCAGCTGCTGGACGGGAGCCGGCTGGGGAAGCGCGGCGAAGGCGGCGGGGGTCATGACGGCGTTCATGCGTGTCTCCTGCGGATTTGTGGTGAAATTCTACTATCCGTAATGAATTTACTCTGATGAAATAACGATGCAGGCGCCGAGGTCTCCGTCCAGGAGCTAAATTCGCAGCCTTCATTGCTCCCGCTGTCCGTCTCTTTTCCTTTCCAGGAGGTACCCTGCCCATGCGCTTCTGAGCCCCCTTCGTTCGTTCGTCCCGCGCGCTGGCAAGCGTTGCGGTGCATTCGGTCTTTCTCGGGAGCTTGGCATGGCAAGGGCTACGCAGCGGGCGGGCGGCGCAGGGCGCGCCGCCGTCCTTTCTTCTTCTTTCTCTTCTTCCTCAGCATCGGTCTCGCTGCAGTTGCAGGCCGTCACCTGGCAGTCCGCAGAGGGCGCCACCCTGTGGGCGCAGCCGCTGCATCTGGAGGTGTCTGGCGGCATCACCGCCCTGGTGGGCGACAACGGCGTGGGCAAGAGCCTGCTGCTGCAGCTGGCCGAGGGCCGCTTGCAGCCCCGTGCCGGCAGCGTTCAGCGTCGGGGCCGGTGGCATGCTGTCGGCCAGCAGGCGGCCGATCCGGCGCCGGGCACGGCCGCCGCAGTCCTGGCCGGTGTGGCAGCGCCCTGGCAGGCGCTGCAGCGGCTGGCGCAGGGCCTGGGCGATGCCGCCGATCTGGCGGTGGCGGATGGCCACTGGGACCTGGCACAGCGCTGGCGGCAGGCCATGCAGGCTGCGGGCCTGGATTTCCTGCAGCCGGACGACGATGCGGCGGGCCTGAGCGGCGGGCAGCGCAGCCGCCTGGCGCTGGCCGGCGCCTGGCTTTCCGGCGCCGACGGACTGCTGCTCGACGAACCCAGCAACCATCTGGACCGTGCCGGCCGCCGTTGGCTGCTGGGCCAGCTGGCGCAATGGCGCGGCGCCGTGCTGCTGGCCAGCCACGACCGCGAATTGCTGGAGCGGGTGGACCGCATCGTGGAGGTCACGCCCCAGGGGCTGCGCCACTACGGCGGCGGCTGGCCGCTCTTCCAGGCGCAGCGCGCCGCCGAGGCCCAGGCCGCGCAGGCGGCGCTGCAGCATGCCCGCGCGGAGCGCGATGCCGGCCGGCGCGCCTTGCAGCAGGCCCATGACGCGCAGCTGCAGCGGGCCGCCCGAGGCCGCACCGCTGGCCGCGACGCCAACCAGTCGCCCATGCTGCTGGACCGCAAGAAGGGCAATGCCGAGGCCTTCGCCGGTCGGGAGCGCCAGCGCCAGGAGCATGCGAAAGAGCGCCTGGACGATGCCGTGCGCGATGCCGCCGCCCGCCTGCCCGCCGCCGCGCCCCTGGCCCTGGCGCTACCGGCCAGCGCGGTGCCGCCGGGCAAGCCCGTGCTGGAGCTGGCGCAGGCCATGCCGCCCCATGCGCCTGCAGGGCAGCCGCCGCTGGACGGGGTGTGGTGCGGGCCGGTGCGCATCGCCGTCACCGGGCCCAACGGCTGCGGCAAGAGCACCCTGCTGCGTCTGGCCGCCGGTGCGCTGCAGCCGGCTGCGGGCAGCTGGCACACCCGCGTGCGCGCCGCCTGGCTGGACCAGCACTGCACGGAGCTGCTGCCTCCGGATCGCAGCCTGCTGCAGCGGCTGGAGCAGCTGGGCTCGCCCCTGCCGCCGGCCGCCTTGCGCACGCGGCTGGCGCAATGGGGGCTGGATGCCGCCTGCGTGCAGCGCGCATCGGGCGAGCTGAGCGGCGGCCAGCGCCTCAAGGCCGCGCTGGCCTGCGCGCTCTGGGGCGGAGAGCCGGCCCAGTTGCTGCTATTGGATGAGCCCACCAATCACCTGGACCTGCGCTCCGTCCAGGTGCTGGAAGAGGCGCTGGCCGGCTATGGCGGCGCGCTGATGGTGGCCTCGCACGACCTGCGCCTGCTGGCCGCGCTCCGGCCGCAGGTGGTCTGGGCCTGGAGCGAAGGCCGCTGGGATCTGGATGCGCGGCCGGACGAGGTGCTGGGCACCGCCGGCCAGGGCGTTTGAGGGGTAGGCTGTGGTCCGGTCCGAAGCCGGGGTGCGCGTCAGTGCGCCAGCGCTGCGTTCTTCCAGGCCGTGGCGGCGGCCTCGGCGTCGCCGCGCTCCTCGGCCAGTTCGGCCAGATGGCGCCAGGCGCGGCAGCGCAGGGCTGGGTCGCCCAGCTGCTGCGTGGCCTGGGTGAAGCGCTGCTGGGCCTTGCCCCAGAGCTGCCGGCGCAGGCAGGCCGCTGCCGACAGGTAGAGCAGGCCGGCATTGCGCGGGTTGTTCTGCTGCGCGGCTTCGATGCGCGCCAGCCAGCCGGCGTCCAGGCCGTCCAGGTTGCTTTCCAGCGCGCGCACCAGTTTCACCGCCAGCGCGTCGGGCAGGTCCGCTGCCGGGTCTGCCAGCCGTTCCCAGGCGGGCATCAGCCAGGCGCGGGCCTGGGCCGCGTCGCCGCCCAGCTGCGCCAGACGCTGGGCCGCATGCACGGCCAGTTCGGGCATGGCGCGTTCGGCGGGCTCCAGGTCTTGCCAGATGCGCTGCAGCTGGGCCGTGTCGTGCGCTCCGTCGATCAGCTCCGCGGCCAGCCCGCGCACCATGCTTTGCGCCGCGGCGGGCGAGAAGGCCCGGTGCTTGGCCAGCAGGCGGGCGGTGTCCAGCGCGTCCTGCGTGTGGTGCGACAGGCGGTCGGCCTTCAGGCGGGCGCGCAGCGCCAGCGTGCGCCGGGCCGCGCCCTGGGGCAGGGCGGCCAGCCATTCGAGCGCGGCAGGAGCGTCGCGCTCGTCCAGCGACCAGCGGGCGGCGCGCAGTTGCACGCCCTCGCGCAGCTCCAGTTCGCTCAAGGGCGCGCGGTCGGGAATGTTGCGTAGCGCGTGGTCCAGGTGCGATGCGCGCGTGGCGCGGTCCTGCAGTGCGTGCGATGCCTCGGCCGCGATCAGGTGGGCCAGGGTGCGCAGCTGGGTGCCGTGCGGCACGGGCGCGCCGGCGCCATCGAGCGCGCGTTCCTGCGCCAGCGCGGCGACGGCGGCCTTGCGCGAGCGCAGGAAGCGGCCCGCCAGCAGCTGCGACAGCGCGTCCATCAGCGCGCCGTGCATGGCACGTTCCTTCTGCTGCACGCGCCAGCGGCGGGCCTGCCGAGGCAGGGCCAGCAGCGCTGCCAGCCCGCGCAGCGCGCCATACAGCAGGCCGAAGCCGCCGAAGGCCAGCACCAGCACCAGGTTGAGCGAGAGGTCGATGCGGTAGGGCGGCCAGAACAGCGTGACCGAGCCCTGGTTGTTGCCCGCGAAGAGCGCCACCGCGACGGCGACGCCGAAGAGCCCGAGAAGCCAGAGTGCTGCGCGCATGCGTGGTCGCTCCCCGGCGTCAGCGGCCGGCGGCCGCGGTGGCCAGCGCGGCGAGGGTGTCGTCTATGCCCGGCAGCTGGGCGGTCTTGAGATGGGCCTGCGCCTGCTGCAGCGTGGTGGCTGCGGCCTGGGTGCGGCGCGATGCCGGGTCGAAATACTTGTTCAGCGCGTTGCTGGCCGAGGCCAGGTCGGCGCGGGCCGCGTCGGGCTGGCGCGCCAGCACGCCCAGGCGTGCGTTGAGCAGCATGAGCTTGAGGTTCTCGCGCAGGAAGAAGGCCTGCTCGGGCGACAGCAGCACGGCTTCGGGGCGGTCGATGCGGCTGACGCGCAGCAGGCCGCGGGTCTCGTCGCGCACCACTTCCCAGGCCGCGAGCAGCACGGCCTGCCAGCGCGGCAGGTCGGCGGTGGAGGGCTGCGCGGCGGCCGGCGCATCGCCCGCGCCCTGCGCGGCCGCCATGCGGCGCATGGCCGAGGCATGGGCCACGGCGTTGAGCAGGGGCAGGTCGTCCACTTGGCGCACCAGGTCGTCGAGGCGGCCCAGCAGGCCGGCGGTGTCGGTGACCGAGGCCCGGCCGAGCCGGTCGAGGTCGTGGGTGATGGCCTGCTGCACGGGGGCGAGCCGGGGCTGGGCCGAGCGTTCGATGCGCTGCTGCGCGCTGCGCAGGGCGGCCACTAGCGGTTCCAGGTTGCCGGTCAGCTGGGCCTGCTGCTGGGCCAGCCGCAGGCCCGATTCGATGTCCACGGCCAGGTTCTCGTCGCGGCTGCGCGACAGGTTCTGGATCAGCTCTTCGAGCTGGCGGCGCTGCAGGGCCATGTCGTTCACCCGTGCCTCGGCCACGGCGAGGCGGGAGGCGGTTTCGCGCGACAGGTCCTGCGCCTGGCGGGCCATGGTGCGGGCCTCGATGGCCTGGGCGCCGGAGTCTGCCGACTGGCGCGCCAGCTGTTCCTGGATGCCGGAGAGGCGCTGCCACAGCAGCACGCTGGCGACCAGGGCGGCCAGCGCGACGATGCCCAGCGCGGTGAGGACCAGGCGGGCGCTGCCCGACAGCGGGGCAGCTGAAGAGGGGGCAGGGGTTGCGGGCGGCGGCAGGCCGGAGGTGGGCTCAGAGCTCATGCAAGGATTCTATCGAGGCGACCACGTCGCCAAAGGCGGGGCGGCATTCGTTCACCGCCCCGAAACCCAGGGCCCGCGCGGCCTGCGCGATGCGGGGATGGGTGCAGAGCGCGCAGGCATGCCGCCAGTCCTGCCCGGGCACGGCGGCCGACAGATGGGCGATGGCTTCGGAGCTGCTCAGCAGCCAGATCGAGCCGTCGCCCGCCGCCTGCCGGGCCAGCGCCAGCTGCTGTGCATCAAGGCGCGGCGCGCCGCGTTCATAGACCGCGACGAAATCCACTTGGCCGCCCGCCGCTTCGATCTGCCGGGCCAGCCAGTCGCGGCCCCGGCCGGCCGCGGCGGCCGGGCCTGCGGCCGCCTCGGGCGTGGTGCCGCGCACGATCAGCACGCGGTCGCCAGCACGTATCTGGTGCTGCACCTGCTGCCACAGCGCTTCGGAATCGAACTGCGCGGCGTCGGGCGCGGGGCTGTCGATGGCTCCAGCGGCGATGCCTGCGTCCAGCAGCGCCTGCCGGGTGCCGGGGCCGGGCGCCCAGGCCCTGGTCGTCCGGCCAGCCACCAGCGCGGATGCTGAGGGGCCCGGCGCTCCCCCTGCATCGGGTGCGAAGAAGTAATGCACGGCATTGCCGCTCACGAACATCAGCGCGCGCCAGCGGGCCGGATCTGCGCGCGCCTCGGCCAGCGCGGCCTGCAGCGCTGGCTGCGTGGCCGGGCCGATGGCGATGAGCGGCAGGGCCACCGCCGCCACGCCGCGCGCTTGCAGGTCGTTCACCCACTGCGCGGCATCGCGCGCGGGGCGGGTGACGATGGCGCGGCGGCTGCGGGGCAGGGCGATGGCAGGCATCGGGACGGCGCGGCTCAGGCGGCGGCGCCGCCTGCGCGCAGCTGCGCGGAGACGTCGGCGCCCAGCGCCTCGGCGTCGTCGGCCCGGGCCACGGGCGCGGCGGCGCTGGCGCGCACCAGCGGGTTGCGGCCTTCCGGGTCGCCCCAGGCGGCATCCAGGCGCAGCGTGCCGTCGGCCTGCCACTGCGCATGCGCTGCCAGGGGCATGGAGCAGCTGCCGCCCAGCGCACGGCTCACGGCGCGCTCGGCCGTCACGGCCAGGGCCGTGGGCAGGTGCATCAGGGGGGCGAGCGCGGCGACCAGGTCGGCGCGCCGGCCTAGCACCTCGATGCCCAGGGCGCCTTGGCCGGCGGCGGGCAGCATCTCGGTAGGCTCGAAGACGGCGCGGATGCGGTCCACCAGGCCCAGGCGCTTGAGGCCGGCGGCGGCCAGCACAATGGCGTCGTACTGGCCTTCGTCCAGCTTGCGCAGGCGCGTGTCGAGGTTGCCGCGCAGCGGCTCGATGCGCAGGTCGGGGCGCAGGGCCTGGATCAGCACCTGCCGGCGCAGGCTGGAGGTGCCCACCACCGCGCCTTCGGGCAGATCGTCCAGCGTGGCGTAGCGCGGCGACACGAAGGCGTCGCGCGGGTCCTCGCGCTCCATCACGCAGGCCAGCACGAAGCCTTCGGGCAGCTCCATGGGCACGTCTTTCAGCGAATGCACGGCGATGTGGGCGCGGCCTTCTTCGAGCGCCACTTCCAGCTCCTTCACGAAAAGGCCCTTGCCGCCCACCTTGCTGAGCGAGCGGTCCAGGATCTGGTCGCCCTTGGTGGTCATGCCCAGCAGGTCCACGGCATGGCCGCGTTCGCGCAGCAGGGCCTGCACATGCTCGGCCTGCCAGAGTGCCAGGCGGCTCTCGCGGGTGGCGATGGTGATGGAGAGTCGGGGGGCGGGAGAGGATGTCATTCGCGTGCTGGAACTGGCGCTGCCGGGGCTGCAAAAGGGAGTGCGCGGGGAGTGCGCGCGGGCGCGAAAACCGGGTCTGGCAGGTTGCGGGGGATGCTAGCATGCTGCGCTGCAGCAGCCTTGTTGACGCAAGTCATACCTATCCACAACAACACGTCACGCGCGCGCCCGGCGCCTGGAGAGATACCTGCATGAACGCGACACCCCGCAAGACCGACGCCGCTGCCGCGCCCGAACGCGCGCCTGCAGCCCCTCGCAAGACCGACAAGGATCTGCCGCTGATCCAGGACATCCGTCTGCTGGGCCGTATCCTGGGCGACGTGATCCGCGAGCAGGAGGGCGTGGCCGCGTATGACCTGGTCGAGCAGGTGCGCAAGCTGTCGGTGGCATTCCGCCGCGATGCCGACCAGGAGGCCGACAAGGCGCTCAAGAAGCTGCTCAAGGGCCTGACGGGCGACCAGACGGTGAGCGTGATCCGCGCCTTCACCTACTTCAGCCACCTGGCCAACCTGGCCGAAGACCGCCACCGCATCCGCCGCCGCGCCGTGTACGAGCGTGCCGGCAGCGCCCAGGAAGGCAGCATCGAAGTGGCGCTGGCGCGGCTGCGCTGGGCCGGCATCGCGCCGCGCACGGTGGCACAGACGCTGGCCACCAGCTACGTGGCGCCTGTGCTCACTGCCCACCCCACCGAAGTGCAGCGCAAGAGCATCCTGGACGCCGAGCGCGACATCGCCCGCCTGCTGGCCGAGCGCGATGAGATCGCCGCCCGAGCCCAGCTCTACAACAGCGCCAAGGACACCATCGCCCCGCGCGAGATGGCCGCCAACGAGGCCTGCATCCGTGCCCGCGTGGCCCAGCTCTGGCAGACGCGCCTCTTGCGCTATTCCAAGCTCACGGTGGCCGACGAGATCGAGAACGCGCTCTCCTACTACGAATCGACCTTTCTGTCCGAGATTCCCAAGCTCTACGCCGACCTGGAGCGCGAGCTGGACGGCCAGCCCGTGGCCAGCTTCCTGCGCATGGGCCAGTGGATCGGCGGCGACCGCGACGGCAATCCCAACGTGACCGCTGCCACGCTGGACCTGGCGCTGCGCAGCCAGGCCGAGGTGGCGCTGCGCCACTACCTGACCGAAGTGCATTACCTGGGCGGCGAGCTGTCCATGTCGGCCCGGCTGGTGCGCGTGTCGCCCGAGATGCAGGCGCTGGCCGAGCGCTCGCCCGATACCAGCGAGCACCGCCAGGACGAGCCCTACCGCCGTGCGCTGACCGGCATCTACGCCCGGCTAGCTGCCACGCTCAAGCGGCTGACCGGCGGCGACGCGGCCCGCCACGCCGTCGTGCCCCAGAACCCCTATGCCCAGGCCGAAGAGTTCCTGGCCGATCTGCGCGTGATCGAGGCATCGCTACGCGCCCATGGCGGCGCGGGCATGGCGGCCGAGCGCCTGCACCCGCTGGTGCGCGCGGTGGAGGTGTTCGGCTTCCACCTCGCGACGGTGGACCTGCGCCAGAGCTCCGACCAGCACGAGCGCGTGGTGGCCGAACTGCTGGCCACGGCCCGCATCGAGGCCGACTATTCTTCGCTGGACGAAGACCGCCGCCGCACGCTGCTGCTGGGCCTGCTGTGCGACGCGCGCCCGCTGCGCGTGGTGGGCGCGGCCTATTCCGAGCACACGGCCGGCGAGATCGCCATCTTCGAGACCGCCCGTCTGATGCGCGAGCGCTTCGGCGCCCAGGCCATCCGCCACTACATCATCAGCCACACCGAGACCGTGAGCGACCTGCTGGAGGTGCTGCTGCTGCAAAAGGAAGTGGGCCTGATGCACGGAACGCTGGATGCTGCCGCGCAGGCCCGCGCCGACCTGATCGTGGTGCCGCTCTTCGAGACCATCGAGGATCTGCGCAATGCGGCGCCCATCATGCGCGAGCTGTATGCGCTGCCCGGCTTTGCCGCGCTGGTGCGGGCCAGCGGCGCCGAGCAGGACATCATGCTCGGCTACAGCGACAGCAACAAGGACGGCGGCATCTTCACCAGCAACTGGGAGCTCTACCGCGCAGAGATCGCGCTGGTGTCCCTGTTCGACGAGATGAACGTGGCCGCCCAGCCGGCCGCGCCCATCCAGCTGCGCATGTTCCACGGCCGGGGCGGCACGGTGGGGCGCGGGGGCGGCCCGAGCTACCAGGCCATCCTGGCGCAGCCGCCCGGCACGGTGCGCGGCCAGATCCGCCTGACCGAGCAGGGCGAGGTCATCGCCTCCAAGTACGCCAACCCGGAGATCGGCCGGCGCAACCTCGAAACCCTGGTCGCCGCCACGCTGGAAGCCACGCTGCTGCAGCCCACCAAGCCGGCGACCAAGGCCTTCCTGGAAGCCGCCGCGCAGCTGTCGCAGTCCAGCATGGGCGCCTACCGCGCGCTGGTCTATGAAACGCCCGGCTTCACCGACTACTTCTTCAACTCCACACCGATCCGCGAGATCGCCGAGCTCAACATCGGCTCGCGCCCCGCGTCGCGCAAGCCCAGCCAGAAGATCGAGGACCTGCGCGCCATTCCCTGGGGCTTCAGCTGGGGCCAGTGCCGGCTCACGCTGCCGGGCTGGTACGGCTTCGGCTCGGCGGTGGACGCCTTCGTCAAGGCGCCGGGCGAAGACCCCAAGGCGCGCCTGGCCCTGCTGCAGAGGATGTACCGCCAGTGGCCCTTCTTCCGCACCCTGCTGTCCAACATGGACATGGTCATGGCCAAGAGCGACCTGGCGCTGGCCTCGCGCTACAGCGAGCTGGTGACCGATGCCCGCCTGCGCCGCAAGGTGTTCGGCGCCATCGAGGCCGAATGGCAGCGCACGGCCGAGGCGCTCACCCGCATCTCCGGCGAGAAGCAGCGCCTGGCCGGCAACACCGCGCTGGCGCGCTCCATCCGCCACCGCTTCCCGTACATCGATCCGCTGCACCATCTGCAGGTCGAACTGGTGCGCCGCTGGCGGAGCGGGCAGGGGAACGAACGGGTGCAGACGGGTATCCACATCTCCATCAACGGCATCGCGGCAGGTTTGCGCAACACGGGCTGACGCGGCGCGTGGCCTGCATGCGGCCTGGAACTTGCATGGCGGTATGTTGTCGGCAGGCCCTTCGCGGGCCTGTTTTCGTTCGGTGAGGCAGGAGTGAGCGTGGAAAACGGATGGTCAGGGGTGTTTCGCAGGCTTTGGGCCAGGGATGCGTTCGTCTATAGCCTCAGGGTGTTCGTCGCGCTCAGCAGCGTGATGGCCCTGTGCTGGACGCTGGGGCAGGTGCCGCACGTCATTTCCCTGTTCCTGGGCATCATCGCCATGGCGCTGGCCGAAACCGACGACAGCTGGCGCGGCCGGCTGCGCGCCATCGTGGTCACGCTGGGCTGCTTCGCGCTGGTGGCGTTCTCGGTGCAGGCCTTGCTGGACTGGCCGCTGGCCTTCGTGCTGGGGCTGGCCTGCTCGGCCTTCGGCTTCACCATGCTGGGAGCCCTGGGCGAGCGCTACCGGGCCATCGCCTCGGCGACCGTCATCCTGGCGCTCTACACCGCGATCAGCGTGGCGCCAGGCCATGCCGCCGGTACGCCGCGCTGGCTGGTGCCGGTGCTGCTGCTGGCCGGCGCCGCCTGGTACGGCGTGCTGTCGCTGGCCTGGTGCGCCCTGTTTCCCCACCAGCCGGTACGCCAGAACCTGGCTCGGCTCTACCGCGAACTGGGCGCCTACCTGCGGCTGAAGGCCAGCGTGTTCGAGCCGGTGCGCGCGGTCGATGTGGAGCGCCGCCGCCTGGCGCTGGCGCAGACCAACGGCCGGGTGGTGGCCGCGCTCAACACCACCAAGGAAAGCCTTTTTTCCCGGCTGGGCCGCCAGCCGCCCACCGGGCGCCTGCTGCGCCACCTGAACCTCTACTTCGTCGCGCAGGACATCCACGAGCGCGCCAGCTCGTCGCACTACCACTACAACGAATGGGCCGACGTGCTGTTCCACAGCGACGTGCTCTACCGCTGCCAGCGCGTGCTCAAGCTGCAGGGCGTCGATTGCTCGCAGGTGGCCGAGGCCCTGCAGCTGCACCAGCCCTTCGTGCGCGACGGCGAGGCCGAACGCGCCCTGGCCGACCTGCACGATTCCATCGCCTACCTGGAGCGCCAGCAGCAGCCGGCCTGGCAGCGCCCGCTGCGCTCCCTGCGCGCGCTGGCGCGCAACCTGAGCACGCTGGACGCGCAGCTGGGCGCGGCGGCCCATCCCGAAGGCGGCGAACGCCCGGGCGACAGCAGCCTGTTCGACCGCACGCCGCGTTCGCTGGCCGATGCCTGGGCCCGCGTGCGGGCCCAGCTGCATGCGGGCTCGCCGCTGGCGCGCCATGCGGTGCGCCTGTCGCTGGCGCTGGCCGCCGGCTGCGCGGCCATGCAATTCACCGACCCGGTCCACGGCTTCTGGATTCCGCTGGTCACGCTCTTCGTTTGCCAGCCCACCTACGGCGCCACGCTCTCCAAGGTCACGCAGCGCGTGCTGGGCACGGCGCTGGGACTGGTCGCAGGCTGGGCGCTGCTGCGGCTCTTCCCCGGCCCGCACGTGCAGGCGCTGATCGCGGTCGCCTCGGGCGTGCTCTTCTTCGTCACCCGTACCCAGCGCTACCTGGTGGCCACGGCGGCCATCACGCTGCTGGTGCTGATGTGCTTCAACCAGAGTTCCGGCAATGCCTATGCGCTGATCTGGCCGCGCCTGGTGGACACGCTGGTGGGCGCCGCCATCGCGACGGCGGCCATGCTGCTGGTGCTGCCCGACTGGCAGGGCCGGCGCCTGGCCGCGGTGGTGGCGCAGGCCGTGCGCTCCAACGGGCTCTACCTGCGCGAGATCATGTCGCAGTACGCCACCGGCAAGGTGGACGACCTGGACTACCGCCTGGCCCGCCGCACCGCGCACAACGCCGATGCGGCGCTGTCCACGGCGCTCGCGCAGATGCTGCAGGAGCCGCGCTCGGTGCGCCGCCATGCGCGCCTGGGCATGCAGATGCTGGTGCTCTCGCACACGCTGCTGAACTTCCTCTCGGCCCTGGGCGCGCACCGGGGCGAGTTGGGCGCGCAGGAAAAGGACGAGCCCCTGGTCAACCAGGCGGCCGACCATGCCGCCGCGCAGATCGACCGCATCGCCCAGGCGCTGCTGGAGCGCCGCGCCCCCGAACCGGACGACGGCACCGCCGCTGCCCTGGCCGACGCGCTGGACCGCCAGGCCGATGCCGCCGGCGAGCCGCTGCGTCTGGTGCTCACCCAGCTGGCGATGGTCTGCCGGCAGATCGCGCCGCTGGGCGCGATGGCGGGGCAGCTGGTGGCTGGGCCGCAGGCGGGCGAGACGGCTGCGAGCCCGGCCGGCCAGGCCGCCTGACGGTCCGGCCCGTGCGTGCGGGCGGGCGGCAGGACCCGGCGCGGGCCCCGGCCGGCTCAGTCGCCCAGCAGTTCGCCCACCGGCCGCAGGTCGTCCACCCGGTCGCAGACGGCCTTGACCACCATCATCACCGGAATGCCCAGCAGCAGGCCCCACAGGCCCCACAGCCACCCCCAGGCCAGCACGCTGACGAACACCGCTACCGGGCTCATGCGGCTGGTGCGGCTGGTGAGCCAGGGCGTGACCAGGTTGCCGATCAGCGTGTGGATGATGAGCGAGGCGCCGCCGATGGCCAGCGCCATGTCCAGCGTGCCGAACTGCAGGAAGGCCACCAGGGCCGACGAGCCCGTCACCAGCAGCGAGCCCACGTAGGGCGCCAGGTTGAGCGCCGCCGCCACCACGCCCCAGACGGCGGCGTTCTGCAGGCCCAGGGCCGCGTAGGCCGCCCAGGTCGCCAGGCCCACCAGCACGCTGGTGAAGACCTGCACCAGCAGATAGCGCTGGATCTGGCCGGTGATGTCGTCGAGCACCTCCATCGTGATCTTGCGCCGCTCCAGGCTGGTGCCGGCGATGCGCATCAGCTTGCGCCGGAACAGGCTGCCAGAAGCCAGCGAGAAGAAGGTGAGGAACACCACCACCGTCATCTGTCCCACGGCCGAGGCCAGGCCCATGGTGCCGCTCCAGACATAGTCGCGGATGTTGAAGGGCGGGCGTTCGATCACCACGCGCTGCACGCCGCGCCGTGTCTGGGGCGGAACGCTCTCGGATGCTGCCTGCTCCAGCTGGGTGGCGGCCTTCTGCATGGTGTCCAGCGGGCTCACGCCGGGCACGCGCATCCGCACGGCATCCCGCACCTTGCGCGCGGCCACGGGCAGCGAATCGACCAGCTGCGAAGCGCCTTCGCTCAGCGACCAGGCCGTGCCGCCCAGCCCGCCGATGATGGCCATGAGCAGCAGGCCCGCCGCCAGGGCGCGCGGCACGCGCCAGCGGTGCAGCCACTGCACCGCTGGCTGCAGCGAGATGGTGAGCAGCACGCTGAGCATGAGTGGAATGAACACCGCGCTGGCCCAGTGCAGCATGCCGATGCCGAGAAAGAGCGCGATCAGCGCCAGCGAGACGCTGCGCACGTCCACCGGCATGTGGAGCAGCACGCGCGGCACGTCGGGGGACTGCAGCGTGGGCGGTTCGGAGGTAGGTTCGGGAGCCGGGTCGGCGGCGGGGGCTGCAGGGGCAGGTACGGCAGCGGCGGTGTCCGCCTGCGGGGGCAGCGGAGGGTCTGACGGGATTTCTGGCATGTCCCTGATTGTGCTTCGGCGCGGCCGGCGCCGGGCGTAGGTCGCCACCGCGGTGCCACGGGCCCTGTCAGCCGCCGTTGCCGCAGGCCTCGTCCGCATGCCTGGGCGGCCTGCAGCGCGCTTTCCGCCTTGGCGCGCTGCCATCAAAAGCGTAGCAATACCGGCCCGGTCTCCGTCCAGCCGGCGAGCAGTGCCCGAAAGCCCGCGCTGTTCCGCCGTTTCGCAGGCGGGCGGCCGCTTAGCATTCGGGCATGCCCTTCGAACCCTGCGCCCCGGGCGCTCCATGCCTCGCCACCGCTGCCGCAGCGCTGCTGCTGGCGGCCGGACTGGCCGGATGCGCCGTTCGGCAGGACGTGCCCACGCCCGTCGCCCATGCGCCGTCCACCCAGCTGACATCGCGCGCCGTCCACCATTGGGATGTGATGGCCTCCGACATCGCGGCCCATCTGGCCGACAGCCTGCGCGACTGGCCGCGCGGCGAGCACCCGATCTACATCGTTCCCTCGCCCGAGCCGTCCGGCTTCGGCCGCGGCCTGCGGCAGCTGCTGACCACCCGGCTGGTCGAGCGAGGTCTGGCGGTGAGCACCGAGCCCGTGCCGCTGGAGCTGCGCCTGTCCACCCAGCTGGTGCAGCACCATGCGGGCGCGCCGCTCTCCAGCAGCGGCGCCTGGCTGGCCGACGGCGTGCAGGTGGAGCGGGGCGTCACTTCGGGCTACGGCCCCACCGTGGCCAGTCCCGAGAGCCAGCCCGGCCCGATGCGTACCGAGATCCTGGTGACCACTTCGCTGGAGCGCGAGCAGCGTGTGCTGGTGCGCAGCTCCGACGTCTATTCCATCGCGCAGGACGATGCGCTGCTCTACCAGACGCCCTTGCCTGCGCCCGCCGCCGCCGCGCCGGCCGCCACCCTGCATACCTGGAAGGTCGTTCCATGAAGAAGACGCTCCGGCAGCGCCCGGCGGTCCCCGGAGCTGCCGTGCCCGACGCGGGCCGGCGCCGCAGCCTCGGTGGCATCGCAGCGCTTGCAGCCGCCAGCCTTTGCGCATCCGCCCTGCCGGGCTGCGCGAGCTTCTACTACGGCAGCGCCGCAGGGGCGGCTCCGGTCGATCTGGTCGAGGCCGACTATGCCGCCGTCGATGTGCTGCTGCTGCAAAGCCCGCCGCTCAACCCCGCGCTGCCGGTGATGGTCGCCACCATCGTGCAGATCGACCGGCTCTCCGAGTCCTCGCGCCTGGGCCGGCTAGTGTCCGAGCAGCTGGCGGGCCGCCTGGTGCAGCGCGGCCTGCGGGTGACCGAGCTGAAGCTGCGCGAAACCCTGGCCATGCGCGCGGGCCAGGGCCAGCTGCTGCTGTCGGGCGAGGCGCGCGACGTGGTGAAGTCGCAGGCCGCCCAGGCCGTGCTGGTTGGGACCTACGCGGTATCGCCGCGCGCGGTGTTCATCAGCCTGAAGCTGGTCCACCCGGCGGGCAACGTGGTGCTGGCGGCATACGACTATGCACTGCCCATGGACGCCACCGTGCGCGGGCTGCTGCAGGCGCAATAGCGGGGCAGGTTGCTATTGGAAATGTAGCGGCAGGCCCTGGGCGACGCGCCGCTGCGGCCGGCCAGCGCCCGGGAATGGGCGCCGCGATCAGTGCAGCATCAGCGCGCCGGCGCTGCGGCTCTTGCCGGCGCGGGCGGGCGGGTTGCACAGGCCGCAGGTGTAGCCGCGGTTTTCGTACAGCTCGGTGACGAACTGGCCGCCGCACTGCGAGCATTGCGTGCGCGTGAGCATGCCGGCATCCACGAACTTGATCAGGCGCCAGGCGCGGGTGAAGGACAGCAGTGGCTCGATGCCGGCCATCGTCACCTGTTCGTTGTAGAGGCGGTAAGCCTTGGTCAGCAGTTCCACCGCGTCCAGGTCCACGCCCTTGGACAGGTACTGATAGATGTTCAGGAACAGCGACGAGTGGATGTTTTCCTGCCAGGTCAGGAACCAGTCGGTCGAGAAGGGCAGCTGGCCCTTGGACGGCGACTTGCCAGCGATTTCCTTGTAGAGGCGGATGAGCCGCTCGTAGGACAGCGTGGTTTCCGATTCGAGCACCTGCATGCGTGCGCCCATCTGGATCAGCAGCGCGGCGCGCTCGATCTGCTTGGATTCGTTCAGAACGCTCTTGACGGGTGCTGCGGACATGGCGGGCTTTCGGTGGGGGGTGCGGAAGGGACGGGGAGGCTGCCGGAATGCGATCAGAGCACTTCGGACACGCGGCTGGCCATCAGGATGTTGGCGTGCAGCGCGTTGGTGGCCTCGTTGCCGACCTTCTTGGGCGTGTTGTGGTTGGTGAGCAGGCTCCACACCATGTTGTCGTCCACCCGGAAGCTGCACAGCAGCGTGTTGCGCGATGCCAGCTTGAGCACCTGCGCCGAGGACAGCGAGGCCAGCAGGTCGGCCGCATCCTCGCTCATGCCCAGACGGAACACCGCCTCCGCCTTGTCGTGGCGAATCAGCGTCTGGGCCAACATCAGGTAGGTGAGGTTGGCTTCACGGATTTCGGCGAGCAGTTGTTCGGAGGTCATGGTCAGTCCTTTTTTCCAGTACCCGGATCGCTTGGCTTGCGGTCTGCATGCATCGCTTGATCCGTTGAAATGGATTGTGAATTCGCCCCAAAAGGAAATTAAGTCGGGGGGTGGCTGCGCGTGGCGTCTGGTCGGCGAGACGGGCTTGTAGGAAGTTCCCTTACGTGCCTGTCCGGCCCGCAGGCCCTGTTCCTTCGCTCCGGTGGGCTTTCCCCTGGAGCGGCGGAGTCGGCGCGCTGAACCCTCCCTGCTGCAGCGCTTGCACGAGCTTTCCGCAAGCTGTCAAAACGCCGTCCGACTGTTACATATCCGCCCGGCGGCGAAGCGCCGGCAAGCCCGGTGGAATGCCGTCTTATCGCGGCATGCCGGGTGCTCTGAAAATGCTAGCGCGCTGCGCCTGTCCCGCGCGCTTTCCGGATCGAGCGGTCCGGAAACGAAAAAACGGGCCGAAGCCCGTTTTTTTTGCTGGTGTGCCTGCCCGTGCCCGCCGCGCGGCAGCAGGACTGGACGAGGCTTCAGTCGTCTTCGCCCATCTGCGATTGCAGGTAGTTCTGCAGGCCGACCTTGGAGACCAGGTCGATCTGGGTTTCCAGGAAGTCGATGTGCTCTTCCGTGTCGTCCAGGATTTCCTGCAGCAGGTCGCGCGAGACGTAGTCGCGCACGGTTTCGCAGTGGGCGATGCCGGCCTTGATCGTGGCTTGCGCGCCCTGCTCGGAACGCAGGTCGCATTCCAGGATCTCGGGCACGTCCTCGCCGACCTGCAGCTTGGCCAGGTCCTGCAGGTTGGGCAGGCCGTCCAGCATGAAGATGCGGTCCATCAGCTTGTCGGCGTGCTTCATCTCGCCGATCGACTCCTCGTATTCCTTCTTGGCTAGGCGGTCGAAACCCCAGTGCTTGAGCATGCGGTAATGCAGGAAGTACTGGTTGATGGCCGTGAGTTCGTTCTTCAGCTGCGCTTGCAGATGCGCGATGACCTGATCGTCGCCTTTCATGGGGCTCTCCTCTTTGCGTGTGGTGGCTCGAATCCGGGCATTGTCGTGACACGCATCAAACGGCACAAGGCCAAGCCCCCGACGGCCCGTTCTGCGTGCGTGTGAGGCTGAATCGTGTTCTCATTTGGACGGGTGACGCATACCGCGCCGGAATGAAAGCTTGTAAGGGCTTTTGATAGCAATTTGCAATTGAACCAATGTGTTTAATTGATTGGTTAGATCGCGGGTTTGCCCCTAGACTTCAGTCCTGTCTTCATTCCCCGTCCGTTCCAACTCTTTAAGGAAACAGCAATGTCCCTGATCAATACCCAAGTCCAGCCTTTCAAGACCGAAGCGTTCGTGAACCGCAATGGCAAGGGTGAGTTCATTACCGTGACCGAAGAAAACCTGAAGGGCAAGTGGTCCGTGCTGATCTTCATGCCGGCCGCCTTCACGTTCAACTGCCCCACCGAAATCGAAGACGCCGCCGACAACTACGCCGAATTCCAGAAGGCCGGCGCCGAGGTGTACATCGTCACGACCGACACGCACTTCTCGCACAAGGTGTGGCACGAAACCTCCGACGCCGTCGGCAAGGCCAAGTTCCCCCTGGTCGGCGACCCGACGCACCAGCTGACCAACGCCTTCGGCGTGCACATCCCCGAAGAAGGCCTGGCACTGCGCGGCACCTTCGTGATCAACCCCGACGGCGTGATCAAGACGATGGAAATCCACTCCAACGAAATCGCCCGCGACGTGTCGGAAACCCTGCGTAAGCTCAAGGCCGCCCAGTTCACCGCCGCCAACCCCGGCCAGGTCTGCCCCGCCAAGTGGAAGGAAGGCGCCAAGACCCTGACGCCTTCGCTGGACCTGGTCGGCAAGATCTAAGGCCTAGCCCTCCGCGAGAAACTTCCCGCGATCCAGGAGGCGCCGCTCTGCGGCGCTTCCCCGGCCGGACCCCCGCATGGCGCCCCTGCGCGCCATGCCGTCCGGCTTTTTTTCGCCCTTTTTCGGCCATCCAGGCCCATAACTCGAAATCCGAAGGACATCCGCCATGCTCGACGACCAACTCAAATCCCAACTTTCCGCCTATCTGGAGCGCGTGACGCAGTCGTTCGAGATCGTGGCTTCGCTGGATGGCAGCGACACCTCCGCCCAGATGCGCGAGCTGCTGGAAACCATCCAGTCCCTGCGCAGCGACAAGATCGCCCTGCGCACCGATGGCGACGACGCCCGCAAGCCGTCCTTCACGCTGCAGCGCGCCGGCACGCAGACCAGCCTGCGCTTCGCCGGCCTGCCCCTGGGCCATGAATTCACCTCGCTGGTCCTCGCGCTGCTGTGGACCGGCGGCCATCCGCCCAAGGTGGAGCAGGACGTGATCGAGCAGGTCCAGGCGCTCGACGGCGACTTCGGCTTCGAGGTCTATATGAGCCTGACCTGCCACAACTGCCCGGACGTGGTGCAGGCCCTGTCGCTCATGGCCATCCTCAACCCCAAGATCCGCACCACCGTGATCGAGGGCGGCGCCTTCCAGCAGGAAGTGACCGACCGCGAGATCATGGCCGTGCCCATGGTCTTCCTCAACGGCCAGGTGTTCGGCTCCGGCCGCATGACCATCGAGGAGATCGTCGGCAAGCTCGATACCGGCGCCGCGAAGCGCGAGGCTGCCAAGCTCTCGGCCAAGGATGTGTTCGACGTGCTGATCGTCGGCGGCGGCCCGGCCGGCGCGGCAGCGGCCGTCTATGCCGCCCGCAAGGGCATCCGTACCGGCGTCGCGGCCGAGCGCTTCGGCGGCCAGGTCAACGACACGCTGGACATCGAGAACTACATCTCGGTCAGCAAGACCGACGGCCCCAAGTTCGCCGCCGCGCTGGAGCAGCATGTGCGCGACTACGAGGTGGACCTGATGAACCTGCAGCGCGCCAAGTCGCTCAAGCCCGCCGCCACCGAAGGCGGCCTGATCGAGGTCGAACTGGAGAACGGCGGCACGCTGAAATCCCGCTCCGTCATCATTTCCACCGGCGCGCGGTGGCGCAACATGAACGTGCCGGGCGAAGAGCAGTACCGCACCAAGGGCGTCACGTATTGCCCGCACTGCGACGGCCCGCTCTTCAAGGGCAAGCGCGTGGCGGTGATCGGCGGCGGCAATTCCGGCGTGGAAGCGGCCATCGACCTGGCCGGCGTGGTGGCGCATGTCACGGTGCTGGAGTTCGCCGGCGAACTGAAGGCCGATGCCGTGCTGCAGCGCAAGCTGCGCAGCCTGCCCAACGTGGACGTGATCCTCAACGCCCAGACCACCGAGGTGAAGGGCGACGGCAACCGCGTGACCGGCCTGAGCTACAAGGACCGCACGAACGAGGAGCACCACGTGCTGGCGCTGGAAGGCATCTTCGTGCAGATCGGCCTCCTGCCCAACACCGACTGGCTCAAGGGCACGGTGGAGCTGTCGCGCTTCGGCGAGATCGTGGTCGATTCGCATGGCCGCACCAGCGTGCCCGGCGTGTTCGCTGCCGGCGACTGCACCACGGTGCCGTACAAGCAGATCATCATCGCGGCGGGCGAGGGCGCGAAAGCGGCGCTGGGGGCGTTCGACCACCTGATCCGCACCTCGGCTCCGGCCTGAGGCGCAGCGGGCGGAACGCCCGCAAGCGACAGCGAAGGGAGCGGCCTGGCCGCTCCTTTTTTTTGGTTCATCGAGGATTTCCGGGGAATGCGGCGCGGATCTTGAGGAAGAAGTAGTCCTCGTCGCGGTAGCCGTAGGCTCTGCGTTTGATGACCTTGATGGTGTTGTTGATCCCCTCGACCA